>JAFVGK010000087.1 GCA_017475035.1 Blautia sp. | reverse complement strand
GCGTAGGCCGGGTAACACGTAAAAGATTAAGTACCTCTTTGGAACGCATGGCAGATACCTCCTGACGAGGTTATTATACCATATATTTAGTCATATTAACAGCTATAATTTAATATATTCAATATAATTTATAACCATATACATGCCTGTGCCGTCGGTAATACCATGGAAGATGTCCAGATAAAGGAAATCTTCCCACCAGCATACCGCCCAGATATGAAAGTTGGTTTGTTCACTGTTCAGACTGATCCGGCGGTTTGTGTGAAGCGTGACACAGATGATTGGTTATCTTCATACCAGAAGGTCTGGTCATTTTTGCGCAGCCGAAGGGAAAGAAACGGGAACCGCTTCTGGGTCTTCGCCACCGCCTCGAGAAGAATGTCCCCGTCAACCTTGTCAATCAGGCGCAGGCACATTCGGACAGTATAATCCATCTGTAATCCAAAGCCACCCATTATGTGCATGATGTCTCCTGTGGTTACCGGGATGATCCGCCGGGAAGTTTCGCTGTTCATTTTCTCCATAGCAAATGCTCCTCTTTCTTTGGGCAGATATTGAATGGGTCACTGTTCTTCGCTGATTTCGATCTCTCGTCAGAAAAATCATTCTCTTTTTACCGTAAATCCTGCTTTAGCGGCGAATTCAGCTGCGTAGGTATCCGGCTCGGTTCGTATGACCAGGTCGGCAGGGCAGCGGGAAAATGCATCGCTCAGGATGCGTTTTACCGAGGGAGGAAGAACAACTTCCTTCAGCGAGGTACATCCTGCAAAAGCCAGGGCACCGATGCTTTCGACGTGAGAGCCCGCTTTTATGCGGACGAGATCGGTCCGGTTTGTGAAAAGACGATTACCCAGCTTTGTCACGGGCTTCCCGAAGAGCTCGTCGGGAAGGACAATATCGCTCTCCCGGATTTTGCAGGCCGTCAGAGTAAGGTCTCCATCGTTATCAATTTGGTAATCAAAACGCGGGTCGGTAAAAAGGGAAGTCTGGGACTGCGCATTGCGGGGATTGCCTTTACAGCCGTGAAGGATCAGGTGTTCCCTTATCTCGTTTAAAAGATCCTCCTTGCTGCGATCGGATACATGCAGGATAAAACGGCTGCCGAGGGCAGAAGGAACGGGGGAATCATCCAGCATCAGCGGGAAAACCGGCTTGCTGCCGTTTGCGATCGCCTGGATCAAAGACGCATCCTCTGTATTGCCGGATGAAAGCATGATTAGCATCGTGCTGCTGTTTTCAGCGATCGCGGTGTTTACGCCTTCCGACAATCGAATGCGGTATCCGTCCTCTGCCAGCTGGAGGAGCAATTCGTCCAGCTTTTCCCTGTCCTTGTCAGACACAAGCAGGCAGGCGTAAGGTCCCTCGGAAGAGAACATTTCATTCAGGACAGCCTCCTGGTTTTGCTTTCGGATCCTCTCCATAGCCGCCTCGTGTTTTTGGCGCAGAGGTGCCTGGAAACGCGTTTCCATCTCTTTTTCTGAGATCAGCTGGAAATAGTAGCTGTTTTCAACCGCATAGCGGTGCGCGGCGGAATCTTTGACGCAAAGAATACGGAAAGTATCTTCATCCGGTTCCGGGTCGTCCTCCTCTTCATAATATCCCAAGTCTCCGAAAATATCCGTATCGAGTTCAGTTGTTCCCGGAGCAATGGCAGCAAACCGGAGACCGGTGCAGCCGTCAAAAGCTCCCGAGCCGATATGCTTCACAGTTTCCGGGACGATGAGCTCTTCCAGGGAATCGCAGTTCCAGAAAGCATCCCGTGCGATATCCTTTAACCCGTATGGCAGATCGATTCTGTTCAGCTCGTAGCATTCACCGAAACAATCCATGTCTATATACTGCAGCATGGCAGGAAGATGGATCTGCCGGATGCTGGATTGGTTAAAGGCCGCGTCTCCCAGGGATTCCATATAGTCCGGAAGCGTAATCGACGTGATGACGCCGGCATCTTCTTCATCTTTATCAAAGGCACCGGGAGCAATCCCGTACAAAGGAAACCCCGCATGACGATCCGGAACGATAAGATCCAGCTCACCGGTTTCCTCATAATCTTCTTCCATTTCTTCCGTAAGGAAAAAGCCGGTGAGCAGCATCTTTCCGTTATTGATAAAGTAGGAAAAACCGGTAAGCTCATCATTTACCAGTTCGATACCCGCTGAAAGGTCGACCTCGATCGGAGCCGGGTCTCTTTTCTCACATTCCCGGCAGGCGGCAGGAAGCTTCGGCAAAAGATTTTCCCAGGACAGAACCGGGGTATTCCCGCAGACATTCCTGTAATTCCCTTCGTCAAGACGTACGAAAAGGATGGATTTGTCTCGCTTTTGGGCGGCCGGCAATTCCTTTCCGATGACGTATTCCGAACGAACGGAATTTGGAGACAGAAAGAGCAGGAACAAATCGCAGTCCCTGATTTTCTGAGAGATCTCCAGGTCCAGCAGCGCGTTATTGGGTATTCCCTGATCGTACCAGATATTGTAACCGTTTAGGAACAACTCTTCAATGAGAGGATAAACCAGGGCGGCATCCTTGTGGGAGTAGCTGATAAATATATAAGGATTTGAGCCGGCATAAGCACGGAACGGACGCTTTTCTGCCATAATATGGAAGTCCTCCTTTTCTGGGATGAGCAACAAAGCTGCTGTAACCGAAATAATCCTGAAAAGAATTATCCGAAGACCTGAATGGTATTGGAAGGTTTATAAAAACAGAATACAAGAAAGAGAGGCAGAAGTCCATAGGCAAAAGGGTTTTTCAGAAAATATATTTTGTGTTCCGGTAGTGGAAAAACGGGCAGGAATATGGTATTGTGATGATACCATAGGCTCATCGGGAATGGAAAGCGGATGCTGACCGAAAACCGTGAGATGGCTAATAAGTTTAAGGGGATGATTTGTTATGAAACACTGGAGAACCATCATAATCTGTCTGTTGATGTGCGCCATGATGCCGCTGACCTGTATTTCAGCTGCGGAAGAGAGCGCCATAGACTCCGGGCAGGTTCTCGCTGCGGGCAATCCGGATCTGGTTTTTGAACAGGGTTCAAAAACGAGCCTGAACGGAATCAGTGTCGTCAGCCTGTATGGCACCTGGTATGAGATGGGGCGCCAGTATGGTTTTCTGATGAAAGATGAACTGTCCGAGCTTTACCTGTTTGTGGAAACCATTATTGAGTACAGCCTGGGGAATGCGAAAAAAACGGAGAGTATCGTCTCGGTTCAGACCGCGCAAACCCCCTATCGGATCAGTGAGTTCATGAGAGGCGCTTCAGAAACCTCCGGGCTGACTGTAGAACAGCTTCAGGCTGTGAATGCGGTGGAACGCATCGGCGGTCTCCCGAAATGCAGCGCGGTGTTCTGTTGGGGCGAATATGCAGAAGGACCGCTGATTCTTGGCAGGAATTATGATTATTCCGAAGCCTTTGCACTTCTGAAGGATGATGTGGCTGTCACGGTCTATCACCCGTCAGATGGCTCATTGGCGGCTGCGACCATCGGATACGCAGGGGAAATCTATGCGGTGAATGGATTCAACGAAAAAGGCATTTTCATGGAACTGAACAATGGAAAGCCATCTGCAAATATCAAGTCGCCGGACAGCAGGATTACCGGTACCACCATGCTGTTCTCTGCGCTGTTTGAGATAGATGATCTGGAAGACTGGGAACTGTTTTTCAATACAGTAAACTGCAGCTCTTCCTATATTATCAATGTGGCGGACAGGCAGGAAGCTCGTTCTTACGAATGGTGCCCGGTCGGCGTAAAGCGCGGCGGATCTGATCTGCCGGACGGCTTGCTGGTTTCAACCAATCATTTTGTAAACCCGGAATGGCTTTTTGCGACGCCTTCTGACGCTTCGTCATGGGAAAGCCTGACACGTCGCAGCAATCTGATTGCGCTGTGTGAAGCCGCCAGGGGAAAAATCGATGACAGGAAAATGCTTGAGATCGTTGAAACTGCGGTGAAGGACGGCGGAGCGATGAACGAACTGACTGTTTTCCAGATGGCAATGGTTCCGGAAACAAATATGCTCTGGCTGCGTGTGATCGGCGGTTCAGGGTGGACACAGATCGACCTTTCCGGATTTCTTCAATAGCCGGCGTGAGTGCTGAAAACATCCTGGTTAAAAGCAGCGGCAGAGACAGTCTTCTGATAGAGCCGGGCATACTCGACAGGCGCTTTATTTTGTGAAAGCGGGTTGAATCGGGGATTTGTAAAGGGCGGGGAAGCTTTGCTTCGAAGCGACTCGCAAAATCGGGCTTTTGCCGATGCAAACATAAAATGAGACAACGGAGGATAAGCTGATATGGAAGTCAAAAACATCGATAGCCTCGATTTTGGGTCATTGACATCTGAAGAGGCAAGAGCACTGGGACTTAATGTCGTGTTTCGGGAAGAGGATGGCACTTATGACTGGATTTACTGTATGAAAATGCTTCAAAATCTATCCATCATGAAATTTGTGATGAAAATCATTGCGCTTATCTATGCGCTGATTGTTATTACCATGCTCGTATTGACGAGAGGATCGGGTGATATTCTCTGGCTGCTTGGGATTTTGGGCCTTGTCTTTGCCACTGTGATCGTGATTGTTCTGTTTTCGTTCTGGCTGATCAATAAGCTTTTTCACGGCAGCTATATGCTGATTTATGAAATGAACGATAAGGGACTCACATTTTCCCAGACAACAGACCAGGCTCAGATTACAAGTACGATAGCAGCTGCTTCAGCGGCAGTGAGTGCCGCGGGAGGAAATGCCGGGGGAGTAATTTCGGGAACCGGTATGGCGATGAGACCGAATTCTTATAATGCAGAGTTCCTGAAAGTAAGATCGGTCAAAGGAAAAAGAAAAGAGAATCTGATATGGGTGAATACTTTCCTGCAATATCTGATGGTTTATGTTCCGGATGGAACGTATGACTTTGTCTGGACCTTTATTACCGAGCGATGTGTGAATGCTAAAATCATCCCGGGCTGACAGGAGAGTCTCCTGGGAGTCCCCTATATCCTGATCCGGAGAGCAGGATGAAGATCCCGCAGAATCTGAAATCAAAGGGTTTCCGTCCCCGGAGGCGCTGCGCTCCTGGTGACGGAAACCCTTCTTTTGAGACTTGTTCCATTTATTTTCGCGGCTATCCTAAATTTCCCTGTATTTCATGAGACATTTCTTAAGCAGTCCGATATCCACGGGCTTGGAGAAATGTGCGTTCATACCTGCACGGAGACATTGGTTCACATCTTCTTCAAATGCGTTAGCGGAAAAGGCGATGATTGGAATTGAAGCGGCGTCCGGGCGTCTGAGAGAGCGAATCTGTCTCGTCGCGGTCAGCCCGTCCATGACGGGCATGCGCATATCCATCAGGATCATGTCAAAGTGCCCGGGCTCATTTTGCCTGAACATTTCGACCGCCTGCTGCCCGTTTCCGGCCCATTCGGAGGACATACCCTCCATTTCAACCAGATCAGCCAGAATCTCCGCATTCAATTCCTGATCCTCTGCGATCAGAAGATGCAGGCCGACAAGATCGGAAACGTCCTCCTCCTGAACTTCTGCATCCTTTGCCGGCAGATCCGAGGCGGAAACCAGTCCCAGCGTGACGGTCACAAGGAAGGTGGACCCAACGCCCTTTTCGCTCTCAACTTTGATGTCACCACCCATCATCTCAATGAAGCGTTTGGAGATCGCCATGCCGAGCCCGCTGCCGCCGTATCGGGAGGTATTGTCAGTGTCTTCCTGGGAAAAAGCCTCAAACAGCTTCGGGATGAATTCCCTGTCCATGCCGATTCCGGTATCCTTCATCGAAAAGCGAAGGGTGGCTTTGCCTTCGTTCTGCTTCGTCTCTTCGATGGTAAAGGTGATTACGCCGGGAGGATCGGAATGCGCAATGACCTGACCTTTGTCGTCCAATACAAGTCCATAGCTTCCCGCGGTATGCTCCGCGATCTCTTCTGTGATTTCCTGAATGCGCGCGAGCGTGATGTCAAGCGCGATGACACTCTTTCCGTCGGAAAGCTTCCTTGCCACTGTAGTCAGAATCGTATTGGTCTGTGCGTCAAGGTAGGGCTTGACGAAGGTAATAGCGCTGTCGTCTCCGATGGTTTCAAGGTACCATGGACGTTCTGTGGGAACATAATCTTCATCCGGCACCCATCCGTCTCCGTCCAGATATTCACCGTTAATCCAGCCATACAGGCCGGTGTAATCCTTGTCGATGGATTTTTTTATGCTGAGGGACTCGGAGGACATGTATTCCAGGATCTCGCTGTTCGGCCTGCCCTGCCTGATCATTTCGTCCACGACATTTCCCGAAAGGATCACGGTACTTTTGCGCACAAGAAGATACCCGTCAAACTCCTTCGCAGCCTTAACGGCATTCACCTTTCCCTGGAGTCTGATATTCTGTTTTGTGGCATCATAGAGCCTGTATCCTCCTGCGCATGTCGCCGCGATCGTCAGTAAAAACACGAGCAGCGCGGCATCCGCGCTTTTTGCTCCTATAAATTTGATTACGCTTCTGAGCCGGGACTCTTTTCCTTCCTTCATAACTGCTCCTCCCATAACGCAGTTTTGTGTGTTGACTCAATGTCTTCGGATGACGATTTTGCTGCTTCGGCAATCGGGCTGTCGAAGAAAAAAATCCATCTCCACATGAAGACGTTATTTAAGTCTGCTTAGATGATTATAACACATCAGGATCTAAACTGCATCTATGTGAATAATTTGTATTTGTTATTTCCGGGACATATCGTGAAAAACCTGAATATTCATTGTATTCTGCAGATGCTCCAATTGGTGATCCGTGATCTCCATATGATCCATTATCATGAGAAAAGCTATTGGAATCAGAAAAAGCATTATTATGAGATAAAACCATTATAATAGAAAAAACCATTATGATGGGAAAAACTATTATTCTAAGAAAATCCATTAAAATAAGATAAACCATAATCGGGAGATAATCCGCGATCCGATGGATCTGTGATTTGGCCCGTACTTCTGTAAATTTTTGTGTGGATAATTATTTCTTTCTGCGTATATTATCATGAAAGAACAAAAAACAAAAACCATTATGGTTCAATAAAGGAGTATAAAAATGGAAAAAATCAGTAATGAAGAAGTTGAAAAAATTTCTGGTGGTATTGTGGTAGCCGGCAACGATGGACAATACTATACGGTAGACGAGCTGGGCTGCATCCATGTAATTGCACAGTCAGAGGGAGGAGCGCTTTACGGCGCGCATATGACCAAACAAAGCAAAGAAGTCATTTCTGAGGCGGAATATGAGAGTAGATTCGGCCGCAAGCTTGACGTAAACTTTAATCCGTATAGCTGATGAAACGGTTGAAGCTTTTGCTGACGTGATAAAATGAAAAAGGGCCTCAGGCCCGGATCTATACAAAACCAATTGCCAGGCGCTCCTTCGGGAGCGCTTTTTAATATCTGCAGAGCGGAGAGTAGAAATGTCCATAGATATGTGATATGATTAAAAACCATACGTTGAGCGGATCGGCAGACGTTAAGCTGCCGGGTAAAACAGTGAAAACAGTAAAAGGATATCAGGCCGGAGACAGGATACTGCGTGAAGAAGCGGCAATGAGCATTACAGGAGAAAGAAAGTATTATGAAAAACTATGATCTGACAGAAAAGCTGGACAGGATCCAACAGGTCATCGACCTTGGCCCGTTTCAGGATGATTGGAAGTCTTTATCCGCATATGAAGTACCGGAGTGGTACAGGAAACTGAGATTCGGAATCTTTATTCACTACGGTCTGTTTTCTGTTCCGGCTTTCGACAGCGAATGGTACCCTCGTATGATGTACATAAAGGGAAGCAGGGCTTATCAGCATCATCTTGAAACATATGGAGCTCATTCAGAGTTCGGACTGAAAAATTTTATTCCGATGTTTCATGCTGAAAATTTTGATGCCGACAGATGGATGGAGATCTTTCAGAAGTCCGGCGCACAGTATGTGATTCCCGTGGCAGAGCATCATGACGGTTTTCAGATGTATGAAAGCGAATTGTCTTCCTACAATGCGAAGGATATGGGACCGGGAAAAGATATTGTCGGTCTTCTGAAAAAAAGCGCGGAAGCGAAGGGAATGATCTTTGGGGTATCTTCTCACAGGATTGAACATTATTTTTTCCTGGGAGGGGGAAGGGATTTTGACAGCGATATCAAAGGCACGTTTAAGAGAGGGGATCTTTACTGGCCATCTGAAAGAGGACCGGAAGATTTTGACGCGATTGACGGACCGTGTTCTCCATCAGAGGAATTCATGCAGGACTGGCTCGTCCGCACCTGTGAGATCATAGACCGTCTCCGGCCGGCAATCCTGTATTTTGACTGGTGGATTCAGCGTGTGGAGCTGCGTCCGTATCTGAAAAAACTTGCGGCATATTATTACAACAGGGCTGCGCAGTGGGGAAGGCAGGTTGTAATCAACTATAAGCATGATGCCTTCCCGTTTGGAATTGCCGTTCCGGATATTGAGAGAGGACAGCTTGCGTCGCAGAAGCCTTATCGATGGCAGAGCGATACCGCAATGTGCTTTAATTCCTGGTGCCATACGGTTGATAACCGCTATAAAGAAGCGAAAGATATTCTTTGCGACCTGATTGACATCAATTCCAAAAACGGTACCATGCTCTTAAATATCGGCCCGAAAGAAGACGGCACATTTACAGAAGAGGAGATGCACATCTTATCGGAGATCGGAATGTGGCTGGAGAAGAACGGGGAGGCTCTTTTCGATACAAAGCCTTATCGGATTTTCGGCGAGGGCCCCACGGACATTGTGGAAGGCGGATTCCAGGACGCGAAGGTTAAAGCGTTCACGGCGTCGGATTATCGATTCTTTGCAGGAAATGGCTGTATCTACGCGATCGCTTTACGCCCATCTGCGGACGGAACCTATCTCATCAGAAGCTTTGCGAAAAAACAGGGGAACCTGAACGCGGAAATCAAAGATATCACATATCTGTCAGAAAGGAAAAAAGCCGTATTTGACCATCGGCAGGATGGGCTCAGGATCTGCTGCGTCACAGACACAGACGGGGAATACCCGGTCGTGTTCCGAATCAATCTGTGATTGAAATTTTAACATCAGCCATTACAGCGTTTCCGACGAATATGTTTTTTTGATCCTGTCAGAGGAGAGGAAAGTGGAGCTGTGTCCTCTTTCCTCAGCGAAGTGCAATCACTGTCAGATGACAGATAACATAATGAATAGAAAGAAACCCGGCTCAAAAGCCGGGTTTCTTTCTGTTATCCTTCGTTTTCCTGTGATGCGGGTTTTGCTTTCGGGAAATATCTTATGATCGGAACTGGTTTTTCGTCCGGTTATGGCTGAACATCTGCCTCTGCGCTGAGCATCAGCTGATCTGACGCCGATCCGACATAAATGGTCCGGCTTCCCTGTGCCAGAGTCCATTTATCTTTTGTTCCGTCTTCCCTTTCTGTAAGGTCATCCTGATTTGCATTCCAATAGGAAAGCGAGCGTTCATTTACATGAATCGTAACTTCCCTGCTGGAACCGGGTTCAAGATCTTTTATTTTCTCAAAGCCTGCGAGCTGTACTTTAGCGGACTGGATGCCTTCAGGAACCTGTGCTTCGCCAAGATAAACCTGTGCCACTTCACTGCCTGTCACTTCACCTGTATTTGTTACCGTAAAGGTCACATCATATCCGACCTGTTCTCCATCCGACGCAGCTGCTTTCACTTCCAGATCCGAGTATTCAAATGTCGTGTAGGAAAGACCGTAACCAAAGTCAAATTCCGGTTCAATTCCATTTTCATCATACCAGCGATAGCCGGTCATAATCCCTTCGCTGAAGGTAGTGGTATTTCCGCCTTCGTCTTCAGTCAGCCAGTCAGTCCACGCCTGCTCGGAACAGGTCAGAATGGTTTCTTCGTCCCTTTTCGGAATTGTGAATGCCAGTTTGCCGCTGGGATTAACCTTACCCGTCAGAAGATTTGCTGTTGCTGCGCCTCCGCGCTGTCCGGGGTAGTACATTTCCAGAATTGCGTCTGCTTCTTCGATCCAGTTTTCCATGACGACTGCGGAGTCATTATTCAGAACCACTGCCACTTTGTTTCCTGCTTCGTGCGCTGCTTCGGCAACAGAAAGGATCATCTTTTCCTGAGACTCGTCCAGCTTCAGACTTGTCTGACTCTGCTCCATCCCGGGATCAGAAACCTTTGCATAAGCGAAAACCACAACGGTATCACATTCCTGTGCTGCTTTCAGTGCATTTGCCTTGTTCTCTTCTTTCATGGACGGAGTAATCCATGCAAGCTGCACCTGCATATCTTTATTGCTGACGTTCTGTGCACTGGTGATTACTATGCGGTAGCGTTCCCCTGCTTTTAAAGATACCTGGACGGCAGCTACGTTCATGCCTGTTTCGGTTGGAACGATGCTCGAATAATACATGGTTCCCTGATTGGCTGTCGGACCGGATACCTTGCCGAGTTCCGTCTCTCCATCAGTATCATATACCTTCATGTTTCCTGAACCACCCATGCTCTCATAAATCAGGGCGTATTCGCCGTCCTCGCCGGCCTCAAGATAGGTTTCCCAGGTATAGGCACAATGCTCGCCTGCCGGGAAAGCTGTACCATCGTCGCTGTTTACATAGGTTTTATTAGGCTTGCCATCAATGGTTCCGGTTGTAAAGGAAATTAATTCATCCGTTGCGGCAGCTTCACCCATCTCATGGCCTTCCATCTCGACCGGATCAACTGCACCCATGTAAAAGGTCTGGCCCTGCATCACGATCGGAGTTCCTTCTGAACCTGCGGTACCATAAGTCCTGAGGACGCCGTTCTCATCCCCGTCAGCTGATGTGAAAAGACTCTCGGCGGGGATCACTTCCCCGATGATATCCTCATAGACCGCGCCTTGTACCGTTTCGTTTCCGAGAAGATCAGTCAAGGCTTCATATGGGCTTGTCATGCTTGCAATCGTACCATAGGAGCGCTCTCCGCCAATTCCGGATGCCAGATTCAGGCCTGTAATGCCAATCACCGCAACCTTTTTTCCTTCTTTTGTATCCAACGGCAGTGTTTCGTTTTCATTTTTTAACAGGACGGCGCCTTCCTCGGCGATTTTCTGTACGGCGGCATCGCTTTTGGCGTGCTGTGCTTTCAAGGCATCCGGGTCTGACGCTACTTTGATCACATCTGTACGGCCGGCTTCCTCTTTTGCCATACCATTCTCATCAACTTCTACCAGCGTGAGATACCCGGCATGGCCATAAGCTCTCAATATTCTTGTAAGGGCTTCGTCGACCTGGGCATCAGCCTCTTCCTGTGTCAGAGAACCGTCAGTTACCAGCTGTGCAATACTCTCCTGGCTGTTGTTGGAAAGCATGGGCATCTCAATTTCGGTTCCTTTATTGAGAGTATATCCGTCATTTCCGCCCCAGTCGGTAATGGTGTAGTACCTATATTTCCACATATCACGCAGCACATCCTGCAGGAGATATGTATTAGCAGAGGCAAATGTGCCGTGCAGTTTATTGTAAGATGACATGATGCCCAGTGCATTGCCGTCTTTGACGGCAGACTCAAAACCGGGCAGATAGATTTCGTGGAGCGCCTGTTCAGAAACCTCGACATTTGTATTGGAACCGGGGTTTGCATTCTGGGCAAAAGCAGCGAAGTGCTTCAGTACCGCAATCCCACCTTGAGACTGCATTCCTTCTGTAAGGTCATCCGCCAGGGAGGAGAGCAGATACGGATCTTCGCCCATCTGGTCTTTTGTTCTGCCGAACTGCGGAACCCTCTGGATATCCAGCTGCGCGCTCAGCATCATTCCGCCGCCGATCTCCTTATTCTCCTCGCTGACCACCTCGCCGTAAAGCCTTGCCATTTCTTCGTCCCAGGTTGCCGCAAGCATCTGCTCCTGGGGAGGATTGGTTGTATCTTCTGTATAGAGAAGTCCGGCAGGGCCGTCATACATTTTTACTTCCGGAACTCCCAGTCTGGGAACTCCGGGAAGCGCTCCGGCATTTCCTTCCATTCCGGTTCCGGAACCGCCAAGGAAAGAGAATTTCTCTTCCGCAGTCATGGTCTTTACCAGGGCTTCTACTTTTTCGTTAACAACATCTTCATCATCTTCCGGGATTACCAGATCAGCCGTATATGCAGCCGGAAATGAAACTGCTTCTTCTGCGGAAGCAACGGCTGTCATATGA
Organism: Blautia sp.; assembly: GCA_017475035.1. Lineage (GTDB taxonomy): Bacteria > Bacillota > Clostridia > Lachnospirales > Lachnospiraceae > Blautia_A. Next base: position 82,427 of record JAFVGK010000087.1, on the reverse strand, counting down.
GGGAGAATTCCTGTAACCGACATAACCACTGATATGGCCGCTGCGCCTATTTGCCTGGTTCTGCTCTTCATTTTGTTTCCTCCGATCTAAAAAGCGTGTCGTTTTCTCTGATGGGATAACCATACCATGCTCTTTTTCTCTCTTCAACAACCATGGTGTAAACAGCAATCTGACGACGTAAATGGCATAATCATGTCGTGAATTACATGAACCAGAGACCTGCATTTTATGATATAATGATGATTAAGGAGGCAAAAGGTCCTGTATAATGTGTGATTCCCGGAATCAGGCTTTTGCCGACGGAATCAAAAAATGAAAACATTGTCCGGCATCGCTGATTTTGTTGGAGGTATACATGCTGCGAATCGTGTTTTGCGACGATGAACCTAATACGGTAAAATATTATGAAAATTATCTGGCAGATCTGCTGAAGCAGCGGGGAGTATCTTATACAGCCGATAGCTTCACAGACAGCGGAAAACTGCTGTCTTTGCTGTATACAGGCTATACCTGGGATGTTTATTTTCTCGATATCGATATGCCTATGGTTAACGGTTTGAATCTTGGAAAAAAGATCCGGGAAGTGAACCCCGATGCTTATCTGATTTACCTGTCCATACATCGAGAACTGGTTTTTGATACATTTGAAAACAGGGCTTTCCGTTTTTTACCAAAAGACGAATTTCATTCCCGGATTGAGGAGTGCGTGGAAAGCCTTTTAAAAGATATGAAGCGGGAAGACCAGGTTCAGATGCTCACATTGGATTCCGGCGGGAAGCTTTATCGCTACGGAATCGATGTGATACAATACATCAAAAGCACGGATAAATATGTGGAGATTACGCTGCAGGACGGGACCACCAGTGAGGCGATCCGATATAAGATTACAGATCTGGAAGAACAGCTAAATGCTGCCGGATTCATTCGGGTGCACCGCAGCTACCTGGTCAATTACAAATATATCCGGTCCATACGGCCTGCTCAGATCGTGATGGATGACGGAACAGTCATCCCGATCAGCCGTTACCGTGCCGAAGCAATCCGCCAGACATTCCGAGCCCTGACTATGTAGAAAACAGCTAAAGACTATTTTCCTGACGATAAAGGTGACACAATGACAGTAATCAATCACTGGATAAATTTTGCCAGCATTCTCGGAGAAATCATATTGTGCGTTTTAACCATAAGGATCATGTTAAAACGCCGTCTTAACAGCCTGATTCCCGAACTGCTTCGCCATCTGGCTCCTGCCGTGTTCCTTACGGGATATCTTTCCGCCATGGCCTTTCAGGAATTCTGTCTGAGCGGCCGTTTAATCGAAACCTACTGGATCTATTTAGCCATCCACGTTCTTTTTATGGTCGGATATGCTGTTTTGTTCTGTGACGGTGATATACGACTTCGGCTGGTTCTTCCTCTGAATCTGGTGTCTTTCCTGATTCTTTCAAGATCACCGGCGAGTCTGATCTCCGGAAGCTTTGAACGCTTTTTTCCTGAAAAACTGGCTCAGCTTCCTTTACAGGCATGTTTTCTGTGTATTCTGGCACTTATCATAATTTTTTTACTGTTTACAAAAATCGATCCGGAAACGGATTACCCTGTTTCATATTACACCGTGCTGTTTTTTGCCCCTGTCGTCAGTATGGCTAATTCCATGCTGCTCTATTCGGCAAAAGGCACAAATATGCGCATCAGCGCTGCTGCAGGTTCTCTTTCCCTGATATTCCAACTGTTGATCTTCTATATGATTTCACAAAGCAGCAGGGAATATCAACGCCGTACGCGTCTGGAACTGATTGCCCATCAGCAGGATTACCAGAACCGATATATGACGCAGCTTTCAGATATTGTATCCGGGTATCATCAGATCCGGCATGACATGAAAAATCATATCGCTGTCATGGATCATCTTCTGAGCCAGGAACGGTATGATGATCTGAGACAATATTTTTACAGCGTTAACCAATCTGTATATGAACTGGATAATCAGATTGAAACGGGTAATGAGATTCTGAATGAGGTTATCAACATAAAGTATGCGGCGGCCCAACGGGCAAATATCCCGATCACGTTCCATATTCAGGTACCGCATTCGCTGCCTGTTCCGGATCACCTGATCTGTTCTCTGCTTTCCAATCTGCTGGACAATGCGCTGGAAGCCAGCGAACAGATCAGAAATCCACAGATCATTGTAGAGATGAAAATGGTCAAGGCCTACCTGTCTGTTACCATAAAAAACCGGATAGAAGAATGGCAGAAAGAAAGTGCCATCTCGAAGAAAACAACAAAAAAAGATCCCCATATGCACGGACTGGGAACTCAGATTGTTAACAGTATTGTTGCAAAATATAACGGTATTCAGACAAACAAGGTGGAAAACGATATTTTTATAACAAGCATAATGCTGGATCTGTCAGAATGCCACTAATGCGTTGATATTCTGGAGAACTTCCCTCACATTCCTGTCTGTGGGTTCCAGATCATAAGGCCATTCAATGAGGTGTACCTGGTTTTCATCACAGAGCTGTTTTTTCTGTCTGTCCAGCTCCTGTCTTTGCGACAGGGCCTCTTCTCCGCCAAAGAAGCCAACGGGCAGGTAGTGCTGGATGCCCTGATACTCTATGGCGGTTCGGATCCCCGGGATGTAAAGATCCAGGCTTTGTCTGCCCAGCCAGTCCGGCCGGTACTGATACAGCGTATCGGGATAGTGATTCCGGACGGCATGGAAGAGACTCAGCTCGTGTTTCCATTTGGGCTTGATGATTCCTTCCGCGGTGAGCTTCGTCCGGATTTTTGTACGTTCCAGGCGCCAGTCTGTCCTGAATCCGTCCTTTTCCTCATACAGCGAAAGATCCGTGTACCACCACTGAAAAAAAGGCATGATAATCCTGGTAAGGTTCAGGAAGAAATCCAGCTCAGAAGGAAAGTATTCGCATTCGAGGATGTGTCTGATATTTCTGCGGACATAAACGGTCTTGGATGGATTGAAATGCCAGGGCAGGGCTCCCTGGAACCTGGCGATCCGGTCCGGAAGGTATGGGGATCGGAGTACGATCCCGTTTTCCTGCAGGTGAAGCTGATACCATGGCAGGGAATAATCATACAGAGAATATCCGCCGTAGAGATCCTCTGAGGCATTCGTGTAGAGCAGGTGGTACATCAGGAGAACGGTATCCATATCCTGTTTGTCAAAGACAGCCAGATAATGAACCTTCTCTTCATCCGGAAAAAGGTTCCGGATCGGATGGAAGGATTCAGCTTTCTTACAGACCTCCGTGATGACGAAAAACTGGGAGATAAAGCTTTCCGGAAACAGAAAACATGCTTTCCTTTCGGTATCGTATTCTGCGAACTGCTCCATAAATGCCGCGACATACCGGTTTTCGGAAATATTTTCAGACGCCTCGATCAATTCTTTGGCAGCGTATCGATAAGGCAGATCCGACCAGGCGAGCTGAACCAGGAAGCGGTCATAATCATTGGAAATATATTCTTCTCTGAGTCCGGGTCCGTCAAAATCCTTCTTCCAGGATTCGTGTTCTTCCAGAAGGGCATCAAGATTGGAGAAGGGGGACATTTCACGGTACTGCGGGTATCGTTCCCACAGCATGTTCAGCCGTTCATAGGAAAAAACAGCTGGCGGTTTTTCATGGATTGGTGGATACAAAGTCATCTTCCTTCCAGCGGGTGTGCTTTCTTTTTACTATTCATACCTTCAAAATAAGTGGATTATAAGTGAAAACAGAGTGAAAATCAAGAACTCATACTGAGCTTCTGTCGGATCAGTTATCTGTTAAAAAAGTAAAATTGCGAGAATAGAAAACAGCAGGAAATAGTGTTATATTTACTCAATCACCCCATTTCGGAGAAGGCTTTTCGTTCTTAAAGGAAAGCATGAGGAATACAGTCTGGAGGATACAGCGAAAAATGCCCTGCGCCAGATTGAAGATAAGAAATATGCCGTGGACCTGATCCAAAGAGGAATCCCCGAAGAACGGATCCTGAAATATGGTTTTGCTTTTGAAGGAGAGACATGCCTGATCAGAATGGCCTGAGTAGATATAGTAAACGAATAAAACGCTTGCATTTTGATTCGTTTACTGTGCCGAATTTACGCCGCTGAAAGCGGCATAATTCCGCAGTAAGTTCGTGCGCATACTATACAAAAAACATGATAGAGGCACGAAGCGCGATAGGCAGCAAAACCGTCATCCGGACGGTATGTCGGTTCACAATGATCATTGTTAAGGAGGAAATAAATGGATTCCATTCATAAGAATTACTTGTTTGTACATTTCCGCGAAACGACATCTCCGGAAGGAGAGCAGGTTTATTTTGCAGTAAGCCGGGACGGATTTCACTGGGAAGCGCTGAATGACGGAAGACCGATTCTATGGGCTTATTATGGGGACTTTGGTGTACGGGACATGACAATCTTTCGTGATCCGAAAACGGGAATCTGTCACATCTTTGCGACGGATCTTTCCCTTTCCTATGGTATGCGCGGGAAATATAATCATAGTTGGGACAATATCCGTGAACATGGAAGCAAAGCTCTGGCACACTGGCAGTCTGAAGACCTGGTTAACTGGGGGGAAGAGGAACTGATTCAGATAGCGGATGAAAGATTCGGGTGCGTCTGGGCTCCTGATGTAATCTATGACAGGGAGACGGATGAGTATGTGCTTCATTGGTCTTCGCCTTATTGCGGTAAGCCTCATATGGGAATATACTGCAGCAGGACAAAGGATTTCAGGCATTTTTCCGCGCCGGAGCTTCTGTATGAGATGGAGGAAGGACCGATCATTGACTCGGCCATGTATGAGGAAGACGGAAGATATTATCTGTTCATAAAGGGGGAAGAGAACCCTAGGCGGATTATGCTTTTGGAAGCAGAGCATGTCCATGGACCGTTTCACCGGATTCACCGGTTTGATGAGTCCATGCTTCAGATCGAAGAGGGAAAGTATGAAGCGCCGACCGCTGTCCGTCTGGAGGACGGGCGTTGGTGCCTGTTCCTCGACTATTATGGCGTTGCCGGAGCAGGACAGGGATATGTCCCCTTCCTTGCGCCGAGCCTGAAAAGCGGAGAGTTTGTCCGAAGCGACGCAGAGTTTTGTTTTCCATACGGATTCAAACACGGGACAATTCTGCAGATCAGCGAGGAGGAATATATGCGCATGAAAGCACATGACTGGGAGCAGGTTCCGGATGGGAGATGGAAAGCTGTCTGACATGGATTGGTGAAGAACGACTTGAAAACAGTATGCTCTGACGAATATGTGTTAAAACGAAAAAAACTCTTTCCTGCCGATAATATGCCGGCGGTGTCATAAGAGCTCTTCCGATTAGTAAAACCGAAAATAGTGTTTCCTGTGTCTTGAAAAAGTACTGAATCTGATATATAATTTAGCCACGACTGGTAGCTGGTTTAGTCGCTTCGGCAGCCCAACTGCCGAAGCGACTGAATTTTCATCCGAAGACATTGAATCGACATACAGAACTTCGTTTTGGGAGGATGTGATTATGCTGATTGTTCCCATGAGAGATTTAAAGAATACAGTTGAGATAGAACGGAAATGTGCTGAAGAAAACGGACCTGTTTTTGTAACCAAAAACGGATATGGTCGTCTTGTGGTCATGGATATTGATTATTACCAAAGGACAATGCAGTCTATGGAGGAAGCCCGCATAATCAATCGTGGGATTGATGATTATGAACAGGGGCACGTAACCGATGGAAAATCATCACTGAAGAAGTTGAGGGAAAAGTATGACATCTGAACGGTTTTCCTATGCTCTGACAGAAATCGCAGAAGAAGATGTCGAAGAAGCTTTTGACTATATCACAAATGAACTGCATAATCCCGAGGCAGCCTCCTCTTTTGCAGATGAACTGGACGAAAAACTGGAAGAGATATGCAGGACACCGAAATCAGGTCGTCCAGTCCATAATCCATATCTGAAAAGAGATGGTATCCGGCGTGTTCTGGTAAAGAACTATATTGCTTACTACCTGATCGATGAAACAGAAGCTAAGATTGTCGTTCTCCGTGTTGTTTATAACCGGCGTAACCAGGATGAAATCCTGAAATCAGTCTGATTTCGGTCTCCAAGGACACAATCGTCATATTTAAATCAAAAATTAACGGGAACAGTCTATGATTATTCTTAGCCAGAGACTGTGATTGAACCTCGGGTTTGACAGATTTGTGAGAAAAAAGTCTCGCAGATCGCTCCTTTAGTCCTGGATCCGTCAACAAGTATGTGTTTAACGAAGAAGCTCTTCCCTGGCGGTAATATGCCGGCGGCGAGGAGCTTTTTCCGATGGCTGCCGCCGGGCAGTTACAGAAGAAAAGCCAGGTGAACAGGAAAACAAACATTAATCAGAATAATAATATCAAAATGTAAATGATTCAGGACAATAGGAAGGATTTACTCTATATGAACAACAGATAGTAAAATATAAATTGCGGTATGAAAACAGAGGTATTGTATTTCAGACCGGTTCTGTTTTATAATGTTTCCATGGAGTCGACGCCATAAAATTAATAAGGGGAGGAACCTATGCAGATCGAAGGAATTGATGAGATCGACAACAAAATACTTGAGATCATTAAGGACAACGCCAGGCTCACGTACAAAGAGATTGGCGACAGGGCAGGCATCTCACGGGTTTCTGTCAAAACCCGCATGGACGTATTGCAGGAGAAAGGCATTATTAAAGGATTTCAGACATTGATCGATCCAACCAAAGTTCCGGAGGGAACACGCTTTTTCCTGGATATCGAATGTGTACCGGAGTATTACGAAGAGATGGTTGCATGCCTTGCATCAAGCAGGATGATCCGGCAGATCTATGGAGTGTCCGGTGAATGCAGGATTCATGCAGTCGGTTTTTCCCCAAACGCAAGAAGTCTGGAACATTTTGCAAACACGATCTTTCGGAGTCAGCGCGGAGTCCGCCGTTTGGGCTGCCATACGGTATTGTCTACTCTGATGGATGTGGATGGAGGCGTCGAGTATGTACGACATCAGGAATATGAACATCTGGAAGAAGGAACAGGAAACAAGGGGAGCGGGGCATGAACTTATGAATGTATCCATATCGGATCTGAATCTTTCCGTGCGTTCCTACAACTGCCTGAAGAGAGCCGGGTGCGATACCGTCGGCGATATCCTGGCATTGATTGCACAGGATGAAAACGGCCTTCGGAAAATCAGAAATCTTGGAAGCCGGAGCGAAAAGGAAATATTGGAATGTGTTCAGTGTTTTAAAGAAGAATTCGAAAAAAGCGGAGGCACTGCCGGAACGACACAGCCGGAGAGAAAGATTATCATAAAACCGGCAAGAAAATGGTGGGATACGGAAATAGAAGTGTTTCATCTGTCGGATTATGCGCTGGCAAGACTGAAAGAAAACGGAATCCATTATGTCAGAGATCTCTACGCCACAAATCCCAGACAGGAGCCGGGTTGGTATGCGGTCAGGGAACTGTTTGAGAAGATACCATGTTCTTCGGCAAATACATAATCTGAGTCACGAAATTACCGGAGAATTTACAGATGTAGCAGCCGGTTTTGTTGCTGCGGCACTCCAACAGCCGAAGCAACAAAATCGCCATCCAATGAAATATTTGCCCATATGGGGATGATTTTTACTTGCCTATAACTTGCCGATGATTTTCGCAAGATCCTGTTTCACAGCCAAAAACGGAAAAAAGAAGAAGTGAAGGAACATTCAGAAAATAGAGGACGATGAAACAACCCAGCCAACATCGATGCGGTAATTGCAAAACTCTGCTTTTTGTTGTATACTGTCTTGCGTTCCACCCTTATGGGTAAATCATTGAAACAGGGTGGGATGTGAAAAAGGAAGAGTTACTCAGTTCAAAAAGTATTGAGAGGACAGACATTATGAAAGTGGCAGTCAGGTACTATACAAAAACAGGGAATACAAAGCGCCTTGCGGAGGCTGTTGCCAAAGCTGTCGGGACAGAAGCGCTTCCCATCAGTTCTCCGGTTACGGAACCGGTGGACATTCTGTTCCTGGGCAATTCCTACTATGCTTTCAGCATTGATCCGGAGGTTCGCGATTTCGTCCGGTCTCTGGACAAAAACATGGTGGGAAAGATCGTCAATTTTGGTTCTGCCTGCATGTTGAATTCCACCTACAAGAAGGTCAAGGCAGAGGCAGATAAGGTTGGCATTCCTATGGATGAGCGCGAGTTTCACTGCAAAGGCGAATTCAAAGGTATTCATAAAGGACGGCCAAATGAAGAAGATTTGAAAGCAGCGGCAGAGTTTGCCGGAAAGATTGTGAGGTAAGCATATGGAATTCAAAGAAGTCATTCAAAAACGTTATTCCTGTAAGAAATACTGTGACCGGCAGGTGGAGAAAGAAAAACTGGAAGCGATCCTTCGTGCGGGGCGTCTGGCGCCTACGGCAAAGAATCTGCAGGAGCAGCATGTGTATGTGGTGCAGACCGCGGAAGGACTTGCAAAAATCGATACGGTTACTCCCTGCCGTTACGGAGCTCCCACAGTTGTGGCAGTCGCCTTTGATAAAAACAACGTGTTCACCTATCCGGGCGGTAAGCGGGATTCCGGCGTGGAGGACGCAACGATCGTAGCGACGCACATGATTCTGGCTGCAGCAGATGAAGGCGTGGACAGCTGCTGGATCAATTTCCTTGATCCGGAGAAGACGGCAGAGGCTCTTGGGCTGCCGGAGAACGAGGAAGTTCTGATGCTGATGGATCTGGGCTACGCTGCCGAGGGCGCCGGACCGCTTCCGAATCATGACAGCAGAAAAGAACTGAGCGAAACTGTAACGTATCTATGAAGCAGAAGCATGAATGAAAGCGCACAGCGCGGTCAGTGTGATGTCTGCTGACTCCATGAACCGAACACGGGATGAACTGAAAAAAGAAAACCTGAGAAGCAGTAGATGCTTGCTCAGGTTTTTTTTTCCGGATCAGTACATCAGCTCCATGCGCAGTATTTCCAGATCTGCCCGTCCTGCGATGTCATAAATCCGGATAGAATTGTCTCCGGGATGCAGACTGACCGGAAAGGAAACCGGCTGCGGGCATTGGGCTGCATAAACAGAAGCGGCGCTGGTTCCGGAATCAGTTTTTGCGCCAAGGGTACACAGATCCCTGTCCCGCGTTTTAAAGGTGCGGACGGAAAGGGTAAGAACAGTCTCCGCTTCTTCCTCTGCTTTTATGCAGAGCTCCATATCCGTTTTTCCCTTCCATTTGCCCTTTATGACGGGGTCTGTGCGGCCGTCGGAGGGAACGTAGGTCAGGTCATCGGAGATTACGGCCTCTTCCAGTGGAACAGACAGAATCCTGCCGCTTCCTGATGGCACCGGCAGCTTCTCTTCCCCGGAAACCGGCTGCATTTCCGCAATCGAGCCGGAATCATCAAACGCCACATATCCGAAACGTATGTTTCGGGTCCAGCCTGCGCCTTTCCACCTTGCCGCGTGATATACGATCAGATCCTGTGTTCCGTCAGGAGAGACGGTAAAACAATTGTGGCCGGGTCCGTAGACATCTCCGGTTTTTTCCATTATCGGGTTTTCGTGTTTGCTCCAGCTCTCGGGAGATTTAGGATCATCATCTGCCTTCATCGTCAGAAGCCCAAGACAGTAGTCATCCGTCCAGCTGCCGCTGGCAGAATAGACAAGGTTGACAGTATTTCCTTTGACCAGGATCTCAGGGCCTTCATTCACCAGCGGCTCCCCGATTTTTTCCCACGGATATTCCGGAACGGACAGACAGATCTTCTCTTCCTTCACCTGGGTCGGAGAAACCATCTCGGCCAGATACAGATCCTGACGGACGTTCTCGTACCCCTCCCAGCCTGACCAGAGAAAATACCTTTTCTCTCCCAGCTCCAGAATGGTTCCGTCAATGGCAAACTTATCGTCCATGCCTGTTACGGGCAGGCAGCTCCATTCGCCCTCCAGCGGGATTTCCGAAGTATTTTTCAGCACATACATGTGATGCATTTCTTCTCCCGGGATCACAGCCGCGAAATAGATATACCAGCAGCCGTCCAGCTTCCAGATTTCAGGCGCCCAGAGATCCTTCAGCTTTCCTTCAGGCCGGTATACGGTCTGTTCGCTGCAGGCGCCGAGTTTTAATATGGAGTCCGTCATACCAAGACAGATGTCAGATCCGGTTGTCTTTGTATACAGATAACCATCCTCCGTTTTCAGGACAAACGGGTCGGCTCCGTCCGGGTCTATGACCGGGCTGACGGATGTTGTAAATAGAAGCCCGCCTGCGGCAGCCGTCCTGCCCGGAACGATGCCGCATACTGCCAGAACCAGAATCAGCAGATATATAAAATGATACATTTTCATAAAACCATTCCCCGGATAATGTAGTGTTGTTTCTTCAGATACCATGCTCTGTGTGACCGTGACCCTTGGATCTACAATTGAAATTGACAACAAGGCCGAATGAGGAAAATCAGACCGGTATGCTGCGAGAGGGATCTTCTTACAGTTCTTAGAAGAATTACAGGAAATCTGTTTTGGAATTGCTTTTTCAGAGCACCCTGATCGCCCTGCCTGCAGTCTTGAGGGCATCCGGATCCAGTCTATCCACGTCCAGAACGAGTGTTCCGTTTATGAATACCTTATCGATGCCGAAGGGCTTTTCCCGGTCCGGCGTACCGTTCCGAAGGGCTTCCTCATCGAATACGGTCAGATCAGCGTAGTAACCGTCCCGAAGATATCCGCGCTCGGGAATCATAAAGCGGTCAGCAATGGCTCCCGTCATACGGCGGATGGTATTGGGCATGGTATCTCCTGTCCCGAGAAGGGAATCCCGCAGGAACTTGGGATAGCAGTCATAAAGCGCCGGGTTCTGCACACCGTGGGGTTCCAGCCATGCGTCGGTCATATAGATACAATGCTCATTGCGCTCGAAATCGTGAATGATTTCCTGCGTGGAATACGGCCCCATGTTGACGCGCCCGCGGAAGCCGCTGAGCTCACAGAGCTTCAGGTAGGCGTTCAGATCGCTGATGCCTTCCTCTTTGGCGATCTGGTGAACGGATTTGCCCTCGTAACGCTCATATCCGGGCCCGATGTAGGCGATTACGATGTCCTTAAAGCCGAAACCGAGCAGCGTGCTGCTGGCCTTGACCAGAGCGGCCAGTTTGATCCTGTTCAGAGGTTTTTTTCGTTCTTCGATGCTCATGCCCTGATACCAGCCGGGAAGGATGACGGTGATGACCGATACGCCCAGGCATTCGTTATAGATATCGAACATGACATCCGTGCCGGAGGCGCGAAGTTCATCCATGAGTTTCAGAAGCTCGTCCTTATCCTTAAAAGAGCTGCGGCCGACAAAAATGGCATGGGAATATTGCAGCTTCAGCGGCGTTCCCCGGGAAATCTCCACCAGCTCGTCAAAAGCCCGCAAAAGATGCGAGCGGCCGAAAAGCTGGGGATAAGCCATGGAGACTTTGGACTCTGCGCGGGGGTGTACGGTCAGGGGTTTGTTGTACTTCACACAGAGCGCGGCGACTTTTCTGAGTTCTTCCACATCGGCGTAAAGCCCCGGTTCATACATCAGACCGAGAGACAGACCAGCCGCTCCCTGCTGTAAGGCTTTCTCCATGATATCCAGCATGGCTTTTTCTTCGTCGGCAGTCAGCCTGCGGTTTTCATTCCCTCCGGCGGCAGCGCGGGCAGAGCAGTGTCCGACTAATTCCAGCAGGTTGCAGGGCATATTCCCATCGACAGCGGCAAAGAATTCGTCAATCGTTCCATAGCAGCCCGTGGTGTCCTGAAAATTGAACAGACCACCGCCGAGCTTGTCGATGTGCGGGCAGTCTTTTTCAAAGCCGATGGCAGACACGCCGCAGTTTCCGGCAACAAAGGTTGTAATGCCCTGGCGGATAAAAGGCTCGAAGCAGGGCAGCGGATCCTTTTTGATGGCAAACCAGTCGTTGTGGGAGTGCCCATCAATAAATCCGGAAGAGACGGACTTCCCCTGCAGATCAATGACCTGATCTGCCGGAACATCGATGGAAGGAGCTGTTTTTTGGATCCGGTCGCCGCAGATCAGGATATCACCCATGAAAGCTTCGCCGCCGCTGCCATCATAGATTTTTGCATTTTTAATCAGTGTTTTCATAAAAAACCTCCCGCATCTTCATGATCAGAACTCTCTTCTCATTATTTTAACATTATTCCCACGAAAAGCAACAAGGAAAGAAAGCAACAAAAACGAACATGATTCAACGTAAATTGTCAGGTTTAGTTGGTGGACAGCCAGCTATCCGAAATTTATAATGATGTTAAAAATAATTGCAAAGGAGGGAATTTTATGAGAAAATTATACATGTATGAATCAGGACACGATGGGGTCGGAGCCAAAACGGACAGACGGAGACTTTCCTATCTGGATAATATCAGATGGATCACGGTGGTGCTTGTGGTGGTCTATCACGTTTTCTATATGTATAATGCCGAGGGGGTACTGGGAGGCCTCGGGAAGATTACGGATTTAAAGGTTCAGCCTTGGGATATCTATCAGTATTTCGTCTATCCCTGGTTTATGCCGGTATTGTTTCTTGTTGCCGGAATCAGCTCCGGATTATACCTGGACAGGCATTCGGAGAAGGAGTTCATTCGGAGCAGGACACGGAAACTGCTGGTCCCTTCCACGATAGGACTTTTTGCCTTCCAGTTCATCCAGGGTTATGTGTCCATGTCTCTGGGAACGGCTTTTTCGGATCTTGCGGCGGCAGGCGTTCCGAAACCGGTGATTTTTCTGATTATGGTGGCGTCGGGCAGCGGCGTTCTGTGGTTTATCCATCTGCTCTGGCTGTACAGCATGATTCTTGTTTTGCTCCGGAAAATCGAAAAAGGAAGTCTTCTGAAGCTGGGTGCCAAAACTCCGGTCTGGATGATCGCGTTGTTTTACTTTCCGGCCTGGGGGGCGGGGCAGATCCTGAACACGCCGATCGTTTCTGTGTATCGGTTTGCCTTTTATTTTGTTTTCTTCATCCTCGGATACTATGTTTTTTCTAATGACGAAGTGATGGAAAAATTGAAGAAGCTTGCGGTCCCGCTGATCCTGACAGGCGCTGCGCTGTGTGTCATCTTTTCCGTGTATTATTTTATTGTCTGCGGCGGCTTGAACTATGCTGACAAACCAATCAACAGAAATCCCTTATTTGCGGCATGCTCGTATTTCGGTTCTCTTGCCGTGCTTTCCGGCATGGCAAGATTCGGCGATTTCAGCAACGGCTTTACAAAATGGATGAGCAGGAAAAGCTTCGGCCTGTATGTCTTCCATTATCTCGGGATCTCTTCTGTCGCCTTGATTTTCGCAAAGCCGGGTCTTCTGCCCGCGCCGGCCTGTTATGTATTGAGCCTGGCTGCAGGCTTTGCATTTGGTTACGGTTTGTATGAGATGATTTCCAGAATCCCGTTCTTCAGATGGGCTGTGCTTGGAATAAAGAAGGAGAAAAAAAGAAATGTTTAAGGATAACCTGGTGCAGCTGCGCAAGATGAAACAGATGACACAGGAGGATATAGCGGAAAAGATCGGCGTAACCAGGCAGGCCGTCGCAAAGTGGGAAGCAGGAGATACGGTTCCTGACCTGGACAAATGCCGGCTTCTGGCGGAAATGTTCGGGGTTTCGCTTGATGATCTTGCTAATTATGAGACGGAAGAAAACATGGGGTTGGGCTTACCCCCAAAAGGAAAGCATTTATTCGGAATGGTGACGGTTGGTGATAAAGGACAGATTGTCATTCCGGCAAAAGCGAGAAAAATGTTTGATATTTCCGCCGGAGATCAGCTGGTGGTTCTCGGAGATGAAACCCAGGGTCTGGCAATCATCAAATCCGGGCATTTTCTGGCACTTGCGGATGCGGTAAGAAAGCTTGAAGGAACGAAAAAATGCTAAGGTTACGGCCGTACTTTTTTAGTTTTCGGTAGAAATCCTTGAAACGCCATGTTATACTTATTCCATTGTAAGGTGCCATCCGCAGCATCGATGACCGACGGTGCTGAGTGCCTGCGGCATTCGTTTACCATTTTCTTATGCGGCAATCCGAAATAAGCGGTGGGCACAAACGAAATCTACCCAGGATCGATTTTGAACAATAGAGGATTGTGGATATGATGAAGATGTTGGAAGAAGCCATTATCACGGCAACGATCTTGCACCAGGGAAAAATCCGTAAATTTACAGAAACTCCCTATATTCTGCATCCGATTGAAGTGGCGCAGATCCTGTCCATGATGACCAGCGATGAGGAGATCATAACAGCCGGCATCCTGCACGATGTTGTGGAAGATACAGACGGTACTTTGGAGGAGATTGAGAAACGCTTCGGAAAAAGGGTGGCGGAACTGGTTGACTCTGAATCGGAAAATAAATATCCCGAGAAAGACAGAGCTTCTTCCTGGAATCAGCGCAAAGCAGAATCCCTGCAGGTTTTAAAGAACAGCAAGGATATCGGCGTTCAGATGCTGTGGCTGGCGGATAAGCTTTCCAATATCCGATCCCTGGCAGGGGCTTATGCTGAATACGGAGAAGAGCTGTGGGAGAAACTTAACCAGAAAAATCCTGTTTTCCAATGCTGGTATTACAAGAGTGTCGCGGAAATAGTGGAGCTCCGGCTGAATAAAACAGGGGCGTTTAAGGAGTTTATCAAGCATATTAATTTTATCTGGCCAGGGACCTTTGATTCGAGCAAAGCCCGATACAAGAAGTACAAAGAGGTTTCCATGGATGGCTGCAAGCTCCTTGGACGGGGAGCTAAGGGCTGTGTGTACCGTTATGATGATGAACTGGTCGTGAAGGTATTCAACCAAAATAACACCTATCGCGATGTGGAGGAGGAAGTTAATCTCAGCAGGAAGGCTTTTATTCTGGGTATTCCCACATCGATTTCGTTTGGAATCGTATCTGTCGGAGATCAGTATGGAGCCATGTATGAATTGCTGGATTCCGTAACGGTTTCTGACCACATTGCAAAAAGACCGAAGCAGGTGGAAGCGTATGCCGCCATCATGGCCGAACTGGCTCTTAAAATTCATAGCATTTCGGTTTCGAAAGAAGACGGGTTTTCGTCTGTTTCGGAAAGATTGCTTTGCTATATCAATGAAGGAATTGGATTTGAAGATGAAGCGCTTGCCGAAAGATGCCGGAAATATATTGACGCCATTTCGGCTGCAGACACGCTGGTTCACGGTGATTTCCATACAGGAAATGTATTTTTGCAGAAAGGAGAGCCTCTTCTCATAGATATGGGCAGGATTGCCTCAGGGCATCCGATCGCAGAAATCAGTGATATCTATTATTTTTATGTGGTACTGGGAGAAGATGATCCGGCTGCAGTCGAAAAGTTTATGGGCTTTTCCTATGAAACGGCCTGTCAGTTTTTCGTTTTTTTTCTGAAACACTATCTGGATACGGACGATGAGGACAAACTCAGGGAAGTGAAGGAAAAGGCCTCCATTCTGTGCTATATTCGAAAGATCCGCAAGCTTCGCAGGAAAGGGATGATCACAGCGGAGGATCAGGCAAGGATCCATCACTATCTGGAAGAAACGGCAAAACTGGCTGAGAAACTGGATACCCTGGTATTTGATAAGTGATGATTCAGAGGACAAAAGGTCATGCATACAGGATCGTGTCAACAGCTCCGCTGCGAAGCAATCCGTAGAATCAGGCTTTTGTCGATGTAATCATGTGATTGTTATTGAAAAAAATTAAGAACTGGTTGGAGAACCTTATGGAAGATAAAGATCTGATATGGGAGGAAATAAGCAGAGAACACATCGTTCAGGATGAGTGGATCGATTTCAGGCGATCCGCCTATCGCTACCCGGACGGGCGTGTTTTTGAGCCGTACTACAGTTACAGCAGGAGAGACTACACGGTAATCGTTGCATCAGATGAAGACGGGAAATATCTTTGTGTCCGTCAGTTCCGGCAGGGAATCAAGGAGGTCACGACGGAATTTCCTGCAGGAGGAATTGAAAGGAACGACGGAAAGGAATATGGCAGCCGGGAAGAAGCGGAAACCGCTCTTGCCTGCGCCAGACGTGAGCTTCAGGAGGAGACAGGTTATACGTCCGATGAATGGACTCACTTGCTTACGATTCCCTCTAACGCCACCATCGCGGACAATTATGCATATGTTTATCTTGCACAGAACTGCAGGAAAATCAGCGGCCAGCATCTGGATGAGACAGAGTATCTGGACGTAAAGCTGCTTACCGGAGAAGAGATTGAGGCTTTGATCCATCAAGGGAAATTTCAACAGTCTGTACACGTTATGGCCTGGCTGCTGGCAAAACAAGAGCAACAGAAGATGCGGTCAGTTAAACTGTCGGTTTAAAGACATGAAAAAGCCAAAGGGAGTATACTGTCATCGTTGGCAAGAGATCAGAATCTGATTCGGACTTCCCGGAGGTGATGTGTATGAAGACACTGGTAAAACTTGTGAATCTGCATGACGGCAACAGCATCGACCATTATAATGGGAAATGGTTCTGTATAGAGTCTTATCCCCGTCTTGAAGCGATCGTGGCGGCTTTTTACGATGATGGCTGGGAACTGGTGAATCGTACGGTTCAGTTTAATCCTGCTTTGCAGGAGGATGGAGCATTTTCTTTCTATCGCGGCGGCTGGGATTTCCTTTTTAAGAAACAGGTTGAGGATGACGAAGAAGATAATGGCGATGAGATTCTTCAGAGCGCGATCGAAGAAGTTCTCGGCACAATGGATGAAAATTGATAAAATAACGACCTGCAGGCATGATGCTTTGCTGTAGAATGAGAGAATAGTTAAAAGAAAGAAGCTTCCTGTCCCCCGATGAGACAGGAAGCTTTTTCTCCACTTTTGTAAAACAATTCAAGGATGGTTTTCGGTTTTTCGGCAGCGGGATCAGCAATATTTCATAAAATCGCCGTTTGCCCATCCTTCCAGACCATGAGCGGCAGCCCAGATATAACTTCCGCTTCGTCTGTTCTCGTCAATGCTGAAAATCTCACCCGGCTGGATCCGGCAGATAATGTTGCTGTCATCATAAACGGCGGCTGTCCTTAATGCAAGATAAGTGCCCGGCGCGACATTTGCTTTTACGGATACCCATTTGACATTAAGACCATCATTTCCGCCTGCTACGTTTGAAAGTTCCTGTTCAGTCAAATTCTTCATTTTTATTGTCTCCTTTATATCTGAATTTTGAAATTTTCTGATTTTGTTTTTGAACTCTTGTTTGTTCACATCTGTATATACGTGATTACGCGTGTTATTCAACAGGAAATAATAAATTCCAGTGTCCCATCTCAGCGCCCCATCTCAGTGCCTCTTCTAAGTGTTCCGGGAAAACCCGGATGACTGTTGTTCTTTTATGTATGAGATGGCCTGAAATACAGGCAGATGCGTTTCTTCCAACATGCATAATTTCGATAGATCCTGAAATGCATCTCATTCGTCAGAAAATATTTTTTCTCTCCATAGAAAACAATAATTTATTTATTTCTTAAGCTTGTTTTCATTTACCGTTTCAGAAACGCAAGTTATTGTTTACAAATTTGTAAGACTATGTTATGATTAACTTGTGATAAAAAACTAAGTTTTTTCGTGTAAACAAGCTGCAGCAAGGTTTTTTGAACAGTTTTCACGTGCATTGTCTTTTCTGTATTCGACAGATAGCACGGAAAACAGAAAAGCATTCAGACAAAAACTTAAAAAAATGGAGGGATGATGGAAATGAAAATGACAGAAAAAAGAAATTGCTGGAAAAGCCGCCTGGCGAAGGCTGCTCTTACTGGGAGTCTTGCTCTGATGGTGGGACTGTTTTCACCTGTGATCCGTACGGCACAGGCCGGGGCTCTTTATACGACCCCTTTTGCCCTGCCTTTACAGGCGGTATATATTGGTGAGAAGGAAGCCGCAACGATCGCATTCCCGCGTTTGCCGCTGACAAGCCCGAATCTGGCGATGCCGGCTGATTTTATTATCACGCGGATTCAGACGCTCGTGGCACCGGATATGTCCATGCCGGCTGACTTCATCCTTCCCGCAGCGAATATGAATAATCCAGGCCCTGCTCCGTCAGAGACAGTCCCCGCGGATTTCGCATTTGTACAGACGCAGGCTCCGCTGGCGGATCCGGATACGTCCTTGCCCGCAGACTTCGTTCTTTCCGTAGTGGATAATCCTGGTCCGGCTCCGACAGAGACGATCCCTGCCGGGTTTGCCACTGTTCAGGCACAGGCCGCGCTGGCAGATCCTGATATGTCCACGCCTGCAGGTTTCATTCTTTCCACAGTGAGCGATGCAGGCCCGGCTCCTTCGGACGGACTTCCGGCTGATTTTGCAGGTACACAGGGAGCAGGATCCCTGGTTGATCCTCCTTCTTTGGATCCGCAGGCTGAGTTTGGTAATGCCTTCGGTGAGAATAATCTCGCTACCTATCAGCAGCTCGCTTCCGGCGGCGGAATCTGATGATCCGGGCGGCAGAAGATCATGCAAAAATGAGCGGATTCCGGGAATCAGGCTTTTGCTGATATAATCCTCTGATTTATTCCCGGAAGAAACCATGATGTACTGATCATGAGACTTTTTCGAGTCTGAAAAAAGCTTGTTTTTCCCGGATGTTTGGATACGGAGGAAACCGTGCCTTTAAGACCGGGATCAGACAGAATAGACTTGAGACTCCCTGACGGGTTCGGGTATACCCCCGGAATCGCCGGGGAGTTTTTTTATACCAGAGCCGTCCAAAGGAAGATGTCACCTGTCGGCGACGGTCTGTTCGGGGAGGGTAGAGCGGAGGCTTCACCTCTTCCCCAAACGAAGTTTTGCGGGTTGACTCAATGATCACGGATGACTATTCTGCAGCCACGCCTGCAAAAAAACGCAGCCGTGGGCAAAATATGTCTCCTTTTGCCTTATTGGCCGTGGCGCCGTTTGTAAAGTAGTCACTGTCAAAGAATTAAAGATCTATTTACAAATGCATAAACAAATTGCATATGTAAATAATTGTTGAAATATACTAAAAATTAATGGGATCATGAATAATATTTGACATTCTGAATAGCAAGTGCTATGATAGAATTATGATTCTATGGACGATTATGTACAAAAATAATATGAAAGGATTGGTGGTTGAAATGAAAAATATTTCCAGAAAAGACTTTCTGAAAGGCACAGCTGCCGGAGTCGGTGCTGTTGCGCTGGCGAACCTGCCGCGTGTCGCTGTCCGGGCAGAAGAAGCCGAACCGGCATGGGATGACGAATATGACGTTGTAGTCCTTGGCTATGGCGGCGCCGGCGCCAATGCTGCTGTGGCTGCATATGAGCAGGGCGTAAAGGTTCTGCTTGCCGAGAAGGCTCCCGAGGGCGCTGAGGGCGGCAATACGGCAGTTTCCGGTCAGTTCGTTATGGCGACCGATGACGCGGACGGATTGTATGATTATCTGACCACACTGATGGGCAAGTTCCAGAACTGGGATCCGGAAGCCGTCCGCGCATATTGCGAAGGCTGCGCGGAGAACTATAACTGGATGACCGGTCCTATGGGCGGCGATCCGGAGATCATTTCCCCGACAGAGCATCCTTCAGCAGGCTTTGAAGCAAACAACACAGACTGGAAGCTGGCTGACGGCAGTGACGGCAATCTGACAGACCCATATAAGATCGGAAAGACGGACTACTGGTATTACAACTGGGCAGAGTTCCCGGAGATTCCTTCCAGTAAGCACTGCCTGTGCCTGACAGCTACCGGTACCCGCTTCGACCGCGGTTATTATAATCTGTGCCAGGAGGCTGTGAAAGCACGCGACATCGACGTATGGTTTGCTTCACCTGGCAAGAAGCTGATCACAGACGCAGATGGCTGTGTCATCGGTGTTATCATCAATAAAGAAGGCACCGAGCACAGAGTAAAAGCCAACGGCGGCGTTGTCCTTGCCTGCGGTGGCTTCGAACATAATCAGGAAATGATCTGCAGCTATCTGCAGATGCCTTATGTCCATCAGCAGGGCGGCCTGTATAACGATGGCGACGGCATTAAGATGGCTTTAGGCGCTGGCGCTGATCTTTGGCATATGTCCAACTCCGCTGGTTTCACCTGGACACATAAGCGTCCTCATCTTGACACCGTCAGCCTGTTTGGCGGCCCGAATGCGAAGAGCGGCATCTATGTAGGTCTCGGCGGCGATCGTTTCATGGATGAGTCCGGCGCTACACGTCATGGCCGTATCTATATCGGCGGCCGCTGGATCTCCACTCCGATGCCTCTGCCGGCTTACATTGTACAGGATTCCGAGCAGCTTGCAGCGGGAAATAAGCTGGTCAGCGCTTTCTCCGACGGATATGTCGATGAGCTGGCTACCGGTGAAGTCCTGATGGGCGAGACTCTGGAGGATCTGGCTGAGGCAATTCGCCAGTCCGAGGGCGGCACGGATGCTCCGGACTTCAGCACCGAGCGTTTCGTTGCTGCTGTGGAAGCATATAACAAGCGCTATGATGCCGGCGAGGATGCCGATTACGGACGTCCTTTCGATACGATGGTACCGGTAAGGACCGGCCCGTTCTATGCGACCAAGATCGGCCCGACCTACTTCAACACGCAGGGCGGTCCGCGTAAGAATAAATTCGGTCAGGTTATCAACACGGATGGCATGCCGATCGAAGGCCTGTTTGAAGCCGGTGAGATGGGATCCATTTTCTGCGATATGTACAACGGCTCCGGCAACCTTGGCGAGACCATGGTCTATGGCCGTATTTCCGGCACCAACGCCGCAAAACGCGCAAAGGGTGAGTTCCAGAGTGAAGAGACGCCTGTCACCACTTTCGTAGGCGAGATTTATGCCGCAGGCACCACCCGCCCCGCAAGCGGTGAGGATGCTGCCGCTGAGAATGTCTCCGGCACATTTATCGATGGCGAATATGAAGGCTCCGGCAACGGCATCGGAGGCAAGATCGATGTCAAGGTCACCATCAAGGACGGCAAGATCGAGAATGTTGAGATTGTCAACCAATCCGAGACCGAGGGTATCGGCGGTGTAGCTCTTCCGGAATATGTCGCCCAGACGATCGAGAAACAGGGTCTGGATATCGATGTCATCACCGGCGCTACCGTCACCATGGATGGCTATAAAGAAGCCGTAAATGATGCTTTGTCAAAGGCAGTCGGCTGATTTTTGTAAGCATGCTCAAAGGCAGAGCATAGTTCCTTTTTCCAAATAAAAAACAAAGAGGCTGACGCATGTGATGCGTCAGCCTCTTTGTTTATAATGGCAGGAGCGCCGTCCGGAAAATTGTAACCCCGGGCTGCTGCAAACCATCTGCTTCCGGCATCTGTCAGCCTGCAGCTATGAGGAAACCATTTGGGACACAGAAAGATTGCATGTGGTCAGTCATGCTTCACCTGTATTTTTCTGGATGACAATGCCCGCAGTAAGAGTAGTTTTCGTGATAAATAATGTAATCTAAAGTCCAGTTGACATATTTCCAATGACTTCCTGTTCTTATATACCTGCAGTCTGGCATATGAACCTTCTTGGTCTTCGAATTTAATACATAAGTATATTTGTCCTGAGTGGGAATAACCTCCGGCTCCACGATAATAATAGTTCCCGGTACCGGTGTCGGAGTTACCGTCGGGATCGGCGTCGGATCCGGCGCGACGGTGACTTTGCAGGTGTAGGTTTTCATCGTTCCGACGGTAGCGTAAACATATGCGATGCCGTTTTTCCTGGCTCGGATATAACCGTTAGAATAAACATACACCACATCGGGATTTGACGAGCTGTAGCGAACGACCTTGTTTGTCCCTGTCAGACGTATGCTGGTGACTGTGCCGACGGGAATTCTGATTCTTGTCTTGTTCAGCTGCGGTTCTTCAATCGTAAGCTTGCAGGCGTAGGTTTTGCCGCCTTTTTTTGCGGTAATCTTCGTGGTGCCTTTCTGTAAGGGACGGACAACTCCCTTCTTTGACACGACAGCAACTTTCTTGTTGGAGCTGTTCCATTTGTAGGACGTTCCCTTGATATTGAACTGCAGAGTCTGTACATCCTTGATGATACTGGCGGCGACTGTCCGTCCTGCAACAAGCTCGACCCTTTTCTGTCGGAGAGCCTTGAGCATTTCTTTGGAAAGCTGAGCCTCCACAGGCTTTGTGTCATCCAAAGTAATGGCGAGTACAGGCTGCACACACAAGATAAAAGCCAGGATACACAAGATGATCCGTTTATTCCATCCCTTTTTCATAGCATTCATTACCCTTTCCCTTTAAACATCCTTTCCTTTAAACATCAAACATATTATAGAAACCTGTTCATCTGCTAAACAACGAAATAATCATTCTGTTCGTCCAACGATTTCACGTTTGAATTTCCGGAATCCGTATCTGCTGCAGATGAAATATTTTACAATTGTATTTTAGCAAAGAAAAAACTTGTTTTCAAGAGCTTAACATTTTGTCTTGTCTTTGCTATAATTGTCAGCATGCCAAAATGCTGAAAAAGCATATGAGACTGATTCTGTCTTTGGCAGTCCAACTGCCGAAGCAGCATAAGTTGTCTTCCGAAGATATTATAGTAAACGAATAGAATGCCTGCATTCTGATTCGTTTACTGCGCCGGATTTACTCTGCTGCAAGCGGTATGATTCCGCAGTAAATTCGTGCGCATACTATAAGTCAGTCTGCAGAATTTTATTTTGGGAGGAGAGAGAGGTAATCTGCTGAAATATGATTGGAACAGTGATCAATACAGGAGCAATCGTGGCCGGAGGACTGTGCGGACACTTTTTTGGAAGGCTCCTGAAGGAGAGACATCAGGAAACCCTGACAATGGCCTGCGGTGTGGGAACGTTGTTTATCGGGATTTCCGGCGCGATGAATTACATGCTTCATAATGAGTTGTTTCCGGACGGAGGTTCCATGCTTGTGGTGGCCTGTCTGGCTCTGGGCGGACTGATCGGGGAAATCCTTAACATAGAAGCCGGATTTGAACGGTTTGGGGAGTGGTTAAAGGTAAAGACCGGCAACACAAAAGAAGCAGGTTTTGTCAACGGTTTTCTGACGGCGTCTTTGACAGTGTGTATCGGGGCAATGGCGATCATCGGAGCCATCCAGGACGGGATTACGGGAGATTGGACGATTCTGGGAGCGAAAGCGATCCTGGATCTGATCATCGTGATGGTCATGACCTGTTCTCTTGGCAAAGGCTGTATTTTTTCAGCGATTCCGGTGTTTTTATGGGAAGGAACATTGACACTTCTTGCTGTGGCTGTGAAACCGCTGATGACGGATATGGCGATGGGCTATCTGTCTCTGGTTGGAAATGTGCTGATTTTCTGCGTGGGAATAAATCTGATATGGGGAAAAAAGATCAGAGTAGCAAATATGCTGCCCGCGGTTTTTCTGGCTGTGGCATGCGCATTTCTTCCGATCCGGTTTTAAGAATCACCGTGTTGTTTTCAGCCGGCGGGACTAAGGCAAGAAATAAGTGAAAGACGGGAATACAAAAGAGGCGGTTATGGAACTGCCTTTTTTGCGTTCCCGTCTTTAAGATCTGTGCATAAATAACCTTTACATCTGGCGCGTCTGAATCCGCCCGGGCTGCATTGTTGTAAGTCGCAGCAGTAAGAGAAACACCAAGAGACGCGCCAGGGACTATTTTATTGGGAGCAAACAGGTAAACACAATCCTGCTGCCATCCTGCATGGATGCGTTGATGCTTCCCCCATGCTTTTCCACAATGGCGGCCGCAATCGCGAGGCCAATCCCGAAGCCTTTCTGTTTTTCCTTGCTGCGTGATGTATCGGTTCTGTAGAAGCGGTGAAACAATTGATCACATTGCATTTTTGTTAAGGGCTCGGTTATTTCATTCGAAATGGTTATGACGGTATGGCGCCCCTCAGCCTTTGCGGCGAGTAAGATGGGTTCACTGCCCGCGGCATATTTGACAGCGTTATCGCAAAGCGTTGAAATCAGTCTTTGTATCGACGCCCGGTCCCCTGTTACAGACAGCGGATTGTCAATATCCAGCTTCATTTCTTTACCCTGGTATTCCGCCATGGCGATAAAGGGTTCGGCAGTTTCTGTAAGAATTTCTGACAGATTCAGACGTTCCATCACTAAGGGGGCGGATTCTTCCTCCATGCGGGACAGATAAACCAGTTCATCTACGAGATGCCGCATCTGCGCGGTCTGCTTCTGTGTAGAACGGATCCAGGGGTTATCAGGCAGATCCATCTGCAGCAGCTCCATATTGGTGGAGATTACCGTCAGAGGCGTTTTTAATTCGTGGCTGGCGTTTGTGATGAACTGCTTCTGCTGTTCCATATTCCGGATCGTAGGTTCTACCGCTTTGCGGCTGCTGAGCGATACAAAGATCCAGGCCAGGATGATTCCTCCCAGACAGGATAACGCCGAGAGAAGGGCGAGGGTTCTCACGGATGCAATTTTTGTTTCACAATTCAGAAAGAACACATCCGTTTCTCCGCTGTCCTGAATAACGATCTTATACAGATAATCCTGTAAAAAAGAAACATTTTTTTTGCCGGAGAGCGCTTTTTCTGCAAGCTCCCTTGCTGTCTGTTCATTAAAGTCCGTCATCTGGCTGTGCCGGATCATCCGGCAGGTACCGCTGCTGTCATAGAATGCGGAAAACCAGTTCGATTCACTGACAAGATTCCGCATGTGCTTATTCTTTCCCGAAAAGCGGAATCCCTGGCTTTCACTTATTTCCGGGAAATTTTCGGATAAATATGTATCGTCCCGGATATCATAAATTTTCTGAACACCGCCGCGTCCCTGCCGATCATCGTTCTGCGGAAAAGCTCCGGAGCCGTCAGCGAAGTTTTCGGATGTGCTGTTTTCCACGATGAAATCCAGAGTCCGGTATAGTTCCTGCCGCACACTGATCCAGTTAATAATATTCACGATGCTTACGACCAGAACCATGGCGGCGGTCAGGGCGATGAGGGTGATGCAGATAAATCGCCTTTGAAGTTTTTTGATCATATTCTATCTCTTTTTTCCAGGGAGTATCCTGTCCCTCGGTGCATCCGGATTTCGGTGTCGGAATCCAGTTCCGTCAGTTTTTTTCTCAGCGTGGAGATATTTACCCATACAACGCTGCTTTCCGCATCGGCGTCCCAGCCCCAGACCTTATCCATCAGCTGCTGCACGGAAAAAATGATCCGCGGGTTTTCGATGAACAGTTCCATGAGCAGGTAGCTTTTTCCTGTGAGGCGGACCAGTTTGTCTTTGCAGCGGAGTTCATTTTTCCCTTTGTCTAAAGAAAGGTCTTCAAACGAGGCAATATCCGGGACGTATGATTCCCGTCGGCGCAGCATCGCCCGAATCCTGGCGAGAAGCTCATTGGCATTGAAGGGTTTTGGCAGATAATCATCCGCCCCTGCATCCAGACCTGTTACCCTGTCTTCTACGGCATCCCGGGCAGTGAGAAGCAGACAGGGGATCGAAAGACCCTTTTTACGAAGCAGCTTTAATACCGTCACGCCGTCTTTTTCCGGCATCATCCAGTCAAGAATGATGCCGTCATAGGCGTCGGCTAAGGCATAAGAGAGGGCTTCTTCCCCGTCGCAGATCGCATCTACCTGATATCCGTTCCGTTCCAGCAGCGTTTTGACTGCATTGCTTAAATCACGATCGTCTTCGGCAAACAATATTTTCATAATTCACAAATTCCTTTTTCACAGGCTGTTTCGTATTGAAATCTCCCATAACAGTATACCAGAAGATCAGAGAAATAGCACTCCTGTAATTCCGGCAATGAGATAAAAAATATAGACTGCCAGCCGGAACCAGGGAAGATATTTTCCCAGCTGAGCAGAGATATTGGCGGACAGGACGCCTGCGATCGTCAGAGTGAGAAGCGCGGGAATCAGGGAGGAAGCCAGGGAAAATACGATTCCAAGGATCAGTGCTTCCGGAACCGAAAGAAGAACGGAATATCCCAGCACCATCATCAGAGGCGCGCAGGGAGAGAAGCCATAGGCCAGTCCTACGGAAAATGTGGGCATAATCCTGGACGTGGATGGACAGTGATGACAGCCGGAACATCCTCTGCGCTCTTTGACCCAGTCCAGGAGCAGCCAGAGGCCGGCCAGGAGGATGACGGCGCTTACCAGCTTTCCCAATGGAATGCCGGAAAAAATGCCGCTGTCATTGACAAGAACCTTGCCGATGGCTGCTCCGCTGATACATACAGACAGTATGGCCAGCATCTTGCCGAAATAAAACACGGCGACCTGCAGGAAAGAATCCCGGAGTCTCCTGCCTTCGGATAAAATATAGGTTGCCAGAAAAGCGGAAGCCGCGGAACCGCAGCCGGAACCGCAGCCGACTCCTGCTGCTGCGGCAGATAATAATGCCTGAGATAACATCATGCGGCCCGTCTCCTTTCGCTTGCGATGAATGCCGCACCGATCGCCCCGTTGAACTGAGGGTGAGAGGCGACAAAAACATCCCGCATCAACTCGTCTTCAAAAGCCTGGCGAAGGCCGATGTTCAGCGCGCCGCCTCCGGTCATCAGAATATCTCCGTTCATCTCGCTTTTCCGGATCATTTTTACAATTCTCCTGGCCATGGACGCATGCATGCCGGCCAGGATATCCCGCCGGTCATATTTTCTGGCGACAAGGGAAATCACCTCGGATTGGGCAAAAACGACACAGGTACTGTTTATGTCACAGGGCGCCTTGCTTGTGAGAGAGATGGGACCGACCTGGTCGATGGTTGTCTCCAGGATCTGAGCGATGACCTCCATAAACTTTCCGGTTCCAGCGGCGCATTTATCATTCATGGTGAAATTTCTGACATGATACTGGCTGTCCAGGTAAATGACTTTGCTGTCCTGGCCTCCGATATCCACGATCAGTCCGGGATGAAAGTCACCGGGCGCTGTGATGCGCACACCGTATGCGTGGGCTGTGATTTCACTCACATCGTCATCCGCCGCTTCCAGTATTTTCCTGCTGTAACCGGTCGCCATGATATAATCGATATGGCTCACGCCGTTTCTTTGGCAGAGCTGTTCCAGAAGTACCCTGGCCGTCTCGTTGTTATTGATTCCCGTAGCCCTGACGCCGGTATCCACAACATGTCCTGTATGGTCGATCAAGGCAGCCTTCAGATATGTAGAGCCGCCGTCTAATCCTGCATATATGCTCATAATGATTATCCTCCTGGGAACGAAGTTTTGTGCGTTGCCTCAAAATCTTCATATGATGTCTTCATATGAAGATTTTGCCGCTTCGGCAGTTGAGCTTCCGCAGCAATAAAATCAATCTCTTTTTCTGTATCATGTCTGCATCGACAAAAGCCCGTTTCATATTTTATACTTGATCAGCTCTATAAAAGCTTCAATCCGGATCCGTAATTGTTCTACATCTTCTTCGTTATAATCTGTCTCCACCCGGATGATCGGAATGCCCAGCTTTCCCATTTCCTCTTCCAGAGCGGCATACTCATAATCATATACAAGGCAGCCCCTCAGCACATGGTAAACGACGCCCTGGATCCGATAGTCCCGGATCAGCTGCCGGATCCTGTAGATGCGGCGGTCATTGTCCGTAAAGGTCGGGCAGGTACAGGGCCGGGTGGAACGGTTGGAGAAGGCTCTCATCATTCCATCGATCGTCTGATCAACCACCGCAGGAGGATCATAGAAGCCGCGTTCACCCATACAGGTTTCATCCGCGCCTAACAGACCGCCCATGCTTTCGATCAACAAGGGAAGCTTGAAATTCGGAAATACTACAGGAGAACCGGTCAGCAGAATCCTGGGCTGGTTTTCCTTTACCGCCATTTCTTTTTTCTGAATGAGAACTTCCAGTTCATCATTTAAATCCGAGAGCTGTCTGGTCCAGTCCGGCAGCCAGGTATAGCTTATGGCGTTCATGACAGCCATGGAAAAAGTGCCTTTGATGATCAGGGGATGCTTTCTGCGGAGCGAAATGAATCGGGAAAGCTGGACCTGTGCGTCGGAGGTCATACGGCAGGCTTTGACCAGATTCGAATAGGTAAGCTCTATACCGGTGATTCGGGACAGCTGGCGGCTGAAGCTGTAAAGCTCTTCCGTGAACTGTTCCATATCGGCGTCAGATTCCCTGTTTGATGGAACGTGAAGGATCGAGGTGGGGCGTCGTTCCAGCAGCCAGCCGGCTAATTTCTTTTTACAGTCACAGGTGACCGGGATGGCCATTAAGGCACAGTTCTGATATACCGGCATAATATCTATTTCTTCAAACCCCATAACTGCCTTAACCAGTGGGCAGGCATCTCTGGGCGCCTTGTCGTCACCGATGCCGAAGGCAGTATAGCTGCCGCTGCACAGCTTTACCGGCATGGCTCCCTGGGCGTAAATAATTTCCGGCGGAACCATGACACAATAGGTTCCTATCGTGGGAACGCCCCGGGGACGCTGTACGTCCCGGCGAAGAGCGAAGATCTGTTCCAGGGTATTCAAAAAAGGTTCCAGTGAAGCGGGCATATGGGTCAGCTCCCTGATCTGCCGCAGCATTTTTGCGGTCAGGGAAATTCCTTTTCTGTCAAAGCGTTCCTGCTGCCGGGACAGGATTCTGTTCTGGTCATATTCCGTCATATTTCGTTCCTTCATTCCTTCCTTACTTACTTGATATTTATTTCATGATTGCATCGACAAAAGCCTGATGCAGTTCATTCGTGCGCATACTGTAAGTCTGACAACATTATGTCTGACCACATTATGTCAGACCGCATGATGTCAACCGCGGGAGCGGTTACGTTTTGAAGCGCTCCGATCCCCCAGATCAGGCTTTGGACGAAGCAGCCGTGTTATTCTCGAGAAACCGCATACGTGACGCGGTATAGATTTCCTTGCCGCATACCGTCATGTATAAGGCGTGATCTTCCGGACAGCAGCGGATGCAGGCTCCGCAGAGTATGCAGTCGGCAGTGGTGACATCGATTGCCTGTTCGTTTTTCCCTTCCCGGATTGTAAAAATTGATTTGATCCCCATAGGGCAGACCTCGTAACAGGCTCCGCATTCCGTGCAGGCAATGGCGTCTTTTTTCAGCCTGACCAGAGAGATTTTATGAGGAAGACCAAGGAGATAACCCATGGGACAGATATTGCAGAAGCACCTTCGCTTAAAAAATCCGCTGACGAGTACCGCTGTCATCATGAATCCGCTGAAATAAACGCTGGTTTTGAAACCGGCAAGCGCCGGGGATAGCGTGATGGCAGGACAGAAATCGCAGAAATTTCCGCCGATCAGTCCGATGCCCAGGAAAAGCAGCAGCATGATCCATTTGATGAAACGAAGGGAGGCATAGAGCTTTTCGTTTAAGGCGACTCCTTCCGTGTGGAATTGCTGCCGAAGCTCATGCATGACATCCTGGACGAAACCGAGCGGACACACGAAGCCGCACAGCAGACGGCCGAATAAGAAAGCGCACACGGCAAAGCTTCCTGCAAACCACAGGATTTCTTTCACATCCGAGGCGAACAGTTCCTCGACATGGCTGAAAAGATAACAGCCCGCGCCGGCACCCTGGTCCATGTTATAGGGACATGCCAGGATGGGCAGGCGAAAGGAGGAAAACGTGCTGCCCAGGATCCTTCCTCCCCAGATCAGCAGGATAAAGCTTGCAAGCATCACGATCCATCGGATCATTTCAAAGCCAAAATGCAGATGAGGCTTTGATTCGCCGAAATGAGATACCTTCACCTGTGCTTCGGGATAGCTGTTTCTGACATAAAGACGTTTCCGAAGAAAAACATCCAGAAGGATGGCAAGGAGCGTGATGCAGAGGATCATGGTAAACGGCATCATGGCCTGCATCCACCGCAGGGAGAAAACGGTGTTGTCCTCCCAGAGATAGAAAAAGCGGAAGGTGTGGCTCGTATCCGGCCGGTACACGAAGGTTACGCCCTGACGGAATTCATTTAATTTCAGCAGACCGGAACTGCCGTTTTTATCTGTCGTCAGGCTGATTTCCCTCTGATCCGGCAGGATTGCCGTGATCGAGGTGTCTGCAAGGGGAAGGCAGTGAAGGGTGAAATGAAACGTGCTGCGATCCGTCATCGAGACTTCAAATGGAATTCTTTCATCCAGAAAGGCGTTTCCTCCGGATACATGCTCCTGTGTAAATTCCATGTCTGTTTTTGCCGCCTCCGTGATGATTTCTTCTATTCCGTCCCCATCCGTATCCTGACTGTATCCGGCGCGGACGGCAGCCAGAGTGCCAAGGCTGCTTTCGGGGAAAGAGGAGGATTCCCCGTCTGGAATCCGGGCGATTCCTTCTGAGGTCAGGCCGTAGACCGTCACATCTGAAGAGGCACCATGCAGAGTCAGGTTATCTCCTTCATAAGAGAAAGTCAGAGGCAGTCCGTCATAGGACGAATGAAGGGAAGCCCGTTCCAATGGAGCCTGGAATACATAAAAAGGAATATCCGCCGCAAAAAACGCCAGGACGAACAAAACCAGCGCGGTGATCCATAATGTTCCGGGTATTTTTTTCATTGTTCAAACCTTTTCCTTTCCGGAACCGGCTTTGGGAGTATTTCCGGTTCCTTCCTCGGCGTGCTTCCCTGTTTTGCCTGTCGGAGCATTTCCGAAAACGCTTCCAGACGGATCCGAAGCTGTTCCACATCCTGCTGCTGATAGTCGGTTTCCAGGCGGATGAGAGGAATGTGATACAATGATGCCAGCCGTTCGATTTTCGGCAGTTCAAAATCATATTCGATCTGTCCTTTTAAAACATGGTACACAATTCCGTCGATGGGAAGCCGCTCCAGCCTGTTTTCTATTGCTTTTAACAGCCCGTTGTTATTCGTCCAGGCTCCCGAAACCTCCCAGGGCAGGCGTTTCGCCGCTGTTTCACTGACAAGGTCCTCGACCCTGTCCGCCATGGCACTGCCGGAGGTATAGAACTGCAGCATGACGGCGTCCGCCCTGTCCGCCAGGAATAAACCCGAAGCTTCAAGAAGAAGGGGCAGCTTTTCGTTGGGAAAAATAACAGGGGAACCTGCCAGCAGGATCCAGGGACAACGGGCTTCTTCCATAGGGAGGGATGATGAAGATCTGATTTGCCGTGTCAGTTCCCGCAGGTGGGAAACCCAGGCCTTTTTATCCTCTGTATACCATACACTTTCCAATATGATATCGCGCAGGGCAGGAGACATACACGAGGGGTTTTCCCAGACAGCTGTTTTGAAATCTGAAACAGCCTCACGTATGACAGCTTTTTCTTTGATGGCCGCTTTTAAGCGCTGTGTGGTGAGCTTCATCCCGGTATGGTCCTGTATCTGGCCGGCGATGCGCAGAATTTCCTCTGTCCAGGCTTTTTGAGACGCCGCTGACTGAAACTGAGGGGGCATATCCGCTGCCGCAACTTTGATTCCCTTGCGCCTGAATAAGCCGGCAAGCTTTTTGCGGTTGTCGGAGGAGAGCATCATGACAACCAGCGCTTTTTCGGCTAAGTGAAATTCCTGATTCAAAAGCCATCCACAGGCAGAGCGGCTGACAGGGTCTGTGTCCCTTGGCAGCAGAGAGTCTGACCAGTGCGTTGTCTGTGTGCTCCCTCCCAGGATAAACCAGCAATCCGGACAGAACGCGAGAGCGAGCTCCTGGGGAAAATCTTCTCCGAGAACAATCAGGCGTGGTCTGGCGGTTTTTAAATGTTCTTCACTGAAAAACCATGCAAGCTCATAGAGAAACCATTCGGCTTCAGGGAATCTGCAGTTTTCCCCAAGGGCTTTTTCCAGGACGGAACGGATTTCCTCTTCCAGTTTTTTCATGTTAAAACCCCCTTCCATGCTTTCCGCCGTTTCCTTCATTTCTGCCGTGCTGTTTTCCGTGTCGGCTGTATCCCGCATCGTCTGCATAGAAAGAATCCGGCGCTCCTGCTTCGCTGTCTGGTGTCCGGTCATTGAGGCCATTTTCAGAGATTGTCTCATCCGCATTGTCTTCCGGAATCATCTGATCTGCTGTGTTTTCCGGAAGCGTCTGATCCACGTTGCTTTCCGGAATCGTCTGATCCGCTGTGTTTTCTTGAACCGCCTGATCCACGCTGCCTTTCGGAATCGTCTGATCCGCTATGCTTTCCGGAACCGTTTCATCCGAATTGCTTTCGGGGAGCAGTTTACCGGTCTGCCCATCTGCAGCCTGCTGTTCCATGGAAGCATCTGCGGAAGCAGGCGCTTCCAGCACCCAGTCGATACCGGCTGCCTGAGCCGACTCGCTTCCGCGGAGCGCCTGCACCAGAAGCCCATAAGCAAGAAAGACGCAGCATGTCCCGCATGCCAGGCAATAGATTACTTTTTTTCTAATCATCACACATCCTCCTGAAACGAAGTTTTGTACGTTGACGCAATGTCTTCGGATGATGATTTTGCCGCTTCGGCAGTTAGGCTGCCAAAGCAGCAAAATCCGTCTGTGTTCATCAGGTATTCTGATCTGCTTCAGAGAGTATACGGGCATGACCTAAAATTTACTTAAAAGAACCGGAAGAAATGATGAAATCTTGAAACCTGAGAGGCAACGGAGTATAATCTTTGAAAATGAACCATTGTGTACGTATGGTAAACGAATAGAAAGCCTGCGTTTTGATTCGTTTACTGCGTCGAATTTACGCCGCTGCAAGCGGCATGATTTCACAGTAAATTCGTGCGCATACCATATTTTTTAAGAAAACAGTCGGATCAGAAGAACGTAAAAGGATTCCATTATTCTGGGAATGAGTCCTGAGATTGAGGTAAATGCCATGAGAGAATACGAAGCGCTCCCTTTTGCCCAAGAGCGGTACGGGCTGGGTGAATCACCCTTTTATGATCCACGGTATCGCAGGCTTTCGTGGGTGGATATTTCATCCGGAAGACTGTATGAGCTGATGGATGGAAAGCAGAACTGTTATGATTTTGAGGAACCGATCGGGGCGGCGATTCCCCTGAAGGATTCATCCGGTTTTCTGGTTGCCGGGAAAAGCTGTCTCTGGAAGTTTGAGGAAGGCAAAAAGGAAATGGTCTGCGACCTTACTTCCCTGTATGAGCCGTGGCAGCGTTCCAACGATGCGAAAGCGGATCCCTTCGGACGGATTTTCTTTGGCTCTTCCAAATGCGTTGAAGAACATGAGGACGGAGGAAATCTCTTTCGGTTTGCCGGCGGAACTGTGACCTGTGTGCAGAAGGATACGAAGATTTCCAACGGAATGGCATGGAATCGTGACAGAACAAAGTTTTTCTTTTCCGATTCTCTGTGCCATGGCATTTTTGTGTATGATTACGACTCCGAAACCGGGGATATTTCAGACAGAAGAATGCTTTTTGCGGTGGAAGACGGCGTTTCCGACGGCATGTGCATAGACAGCCGTGACAGACTCTGGACAGCCATCTGGGGAGGAAACCGTGTAGAATGCAGAAACTCAGAGACGGGAGAGCTGGAGGCTGTGATTCATGTGCCGGCGAAACATGTTACGTCCTGCTGTTTCTATGGAGAAAAGCTGGATGAACTGTTCATCACCACATCCGGAGATCAGCTTACCGGAGAAGGGGATGGCAGATTGTATCATTGTAAGGCAGAAACCTGCGGAGTTCCGATGGATTACGCGGATATTCATGCCTGATAATGAAAAAAAGCCTCTGGCTGCGAACGGTTGTGAGGAAGGAGCCATTTTGCACTGTTTAAACTATATATTGCAGATCCTTCTGCAAAACGAGCGGATTTCGAGTGGCTTTAGGCTGCTGCCATGCAGGTGATGTGCGTTTAGCAGCGGCCGGGTCGGAAGGCGAGACCCGGAAGACAGGAGGCGAGAGCAGCTCCGCTTCAAAGCGTTCCGTAGAATCAGGCTTTTGTCGATGCAATCAAAGAATAGAGAAAAGAGGTGGAATGATACATGCGGGCATATGAAAGATTAATGACATACGTAAAAATACACACGGCAAGCGATGATTCCAGCGAAACGGTTCCTTCTACACAGAGACAGTTTGATCTGGCCAGGTATCTGGAAAAGGAATTGAAGGAGCTGGGAGTACAGGAAGTGTATGTGGATGAAAACTGTTACGTATATGGGAGGATTCCTGCTGCCGAAGGATATGAAACGGTTCCCTGCATCGGTTTTATTGCCCACCTGGATACGATTCCTGATTTTTCGGGAGAAAATGTTCAGCCAAGGCTGATCGAAAAGTATGACGGAGGGGATATTGTTTTAGGGGAGAGCGGGCGTACCTTGAGCCCTGAGAATTTCCCGCATCTGACCCGGCTTGTCGGGGACGATCTGATTGTGACGGACGGAACGACTGTCCTGGGAGCAGATGACAAGGCGGGAGTTGCGGAGGTCGTTACGATGGCGGAACGCTTGCTGACGGAGGATATTCCTCACGGTCCTGTCGCCATATGTTTTACACCGGATGAAGAAATCGGTCACGGGGCGGCTTTGCTGGATCTGAAACGCCTGGGTGCGGTCATGGCCTATACTGCTGACGGCGGGGAGGCAGGCGAAATCGAATATGAAAACTTTAACGCCGCTTCCGCCAGCGTCCGGTTCCGGGGTTTTAACGTTCATCCGGGCTCGGCCAAGGACACGATGATCAACGCGTCTCTCGTTGCGATGGAGTTTAACAGCATGCTGCCTGCGGGAGATACGCCCAGGGATACCGAGGAGTATGAAGGGTTTTTCCATCTGATGGAGATGAAAGGAGACGTGGAAAAAGCATCCCTGAAATATATTATCCGGGATCATGACGCCGCAACGTTTGAGGCAAGGAAGCTGTGTCTGCTTCATATCGAAAAGCTCCTGAATGCCAGGTATGGGGAAGGAACGGTTGCGGTCAGCATGAAAGAACAATATCGAAACATGAGGGAAATCATAGACCAGCACTATGAGGTCGTTCAGAAAGCCATGGACGCCATGCAGAAATGCGGGATAGAGCCAAAAGCCGTTCCGATCCGCGGAGGCACGGACGGCGCGCAGTTGTCCTTCAGAGGCCTTCCCTGCCCCAATCTGCCGACCGGCGGCTTTGCTTTTCACGGCCCGTATGAACACGCAAGCGTTCAGCAGATGGATCAGTGCACCGATGTCTTATGTGAAATCGTAAAAGAATTTTGTCTGCAGCCGCAACAGCTCAGAGATTCGGATCATACTGTCTGAACTCTGAAGGTTTACCTGAGCAGCGGGATTTATTCAGGTTTATTAAGGAAGCAATCATTTTTCCTTGCATTTACTACCATGATAAAGTAAAATATGGTGACAAAAAAAGCCGCATAATCAGCGGGAGATGAAATTAAGGAGGAGTTACAATGGATAAGGCTATCAGTTTGGATCAGGCTAAGAACGTGCTTGAGAGCGGTATTGCTTCCGCACAGCAGATGCTGGCGAATACGCCGCAGGTAGATGAACTGTTGAAACAGATTGAGGATAAACTGCGCGGGATCCCGAATGTCGGTGATACACTTGCCGATATTCCGCTGATGATCTCTATGGTAAAAGGGTATATCTCAAAAGAATATACAGAGATCTCCCCGAAGGTGATCGCTACCATCATCAGTGCTTTTGTGTATTTTATTAAGGGCAAGGACCTGATTTCGGATGACGTCCCGATCGTAGGACATCTGGATGATATCGGCGTGCTGGCTCTGGCTGTGAAGCTATGTGAGCCGGAGCTGAAGGCTTACGCAGAGTTTCGCAGAACAAAGCAGGAAAATCAATGCTGATGGCCGGCCATGAAGGTGATCGCCCACATTCAGAATGATTATACAGAGAAATTCGGCGTGCCCAGGCAGGGAGGAAGAGTGTCTTCGGTAAAGTCGAGGCTCATCTTTCTCCCGGAGTACCGTGTAAAAGAAGCCTTTCGTGGATTGGAAGGCTACAGCCATATCTGGCTGTTGTGGGAATTTTCCCTTGCACAAAGGGAGACATGGTCGCCTACTGTCCGGCCGCCAAAGCTGGGTGGCAATGAGCGCATTGGCGTCTTTGCCACCCGCTCGCCTTTTCGGCCGAATCCTCTGGGACTTACCTGCGTGACGCTTGAGGAGATCGTGACGGAGGGAAAGGAAGCGCCTTACCTGATCGTGGGAGGCGCGGATCTGATGAACGGGACTCCTGTGTACGACATCAAGCCGTATCTCCCTTATGCGGATGCTTATCCGGATGCGAAAGCGGGCTTTACCGCTCGTCTGGATGACCGGCTGCTGGAAGTGGAGATTCCTGTGAAGGAACTGGAAAAACTCCCTCCTTCTTCGCAAAAAGCGCTCTTTGATGTTCTGGCCCAGGATCCGAGGCCCGGATATCAGGAGGATCCTGACAGAATATACGGGATGAGCTTTGCAGGAAAGAATGTGCGGTTTCGGGTCAGCGAAGGAAAGCTTACCGTACTGGAAATCTCATAATCATACAATGCTTCAGGCGGCAGAAGGTCATGTAAAAAGGGAATCAGGCTTTTGGCAATGCAATATATAATCACCAACAAGGAGACATAATTGAATGAAGAAAGTAGTCAAGTTCGGCGGCAGCTCATTGGCGGATGCTGCGCAGTTTCAAAAGGTTGCCGGGATTATCAAAAGTGATCCCGACAGGAGATATATTATTCCTTCAGCTCCGGGAAAGCGTTTTGACGGGGACACCAAGGTAACGGACATGCTGTATGACTGCTATCGCAGCGCTAAGGGCAGCGGCCTCTTTGAGGAGAAGCTGATTGCGATCCGGGACAGGTACCAGCTGATTGTCGACGGCCTTGGCCTTTCCATTTCCCTGAAGGAGGAATTTGAAGAGATCCGCAAGAATTTTGCCGCCGGGATTGGCGTAGATTATGCTGCTTCCCGGGGAGAGTATCTGAACGGAAAAATCATGGCTGTATATATGGACATCCCATTCATTGACGCCGCGGATGTCATCCGCTTTACGCAGGACGGCACATTTGATCAGGCACAGACAGACAGTCTTCTGAGAGAAAGACTCAAAGACTGTGACCGGGCGGTCATCCCCGGCTTTTACGGAAGTATGGAAAACGGAGCGATCAAAACCTTTTCCAGAGGCGGATCCGACATTACCGGTTCGATTGTCGCGAGGGCGATCCGCGCTGACGTCTATGAGAACTGGACGGACGTTTCCGGCGTGATGGTGACGGATCCCAGGATTGTGGAGAATCCGGAAGTCATCGATACGGTGACTTACCGTGAACTGCGTGAGCTTTCCTATATGGGAGCCACGGTGCTTCATGAAGACGCCATTTTCCCTGTCCGTCAGGAGGGAATCCCGATTAATATCCGAAACACCAACCGTCCTCAGGACCGGGGCACCTTCATTGTGGAAAGTACCTGCAAAAAGTCTCCTTTTGTGATTACCGGCATCGCGGGAAAGAAAGGCTTCTGTTCCATCAATATTGAAAAATCCATGATGAACTCCGAGATCGGTTTCGGCCGCCGTGTTCTTCAGGTATTTGAGGATCAGGGGATCAGCTTTGAGCATACGCCTTCCGGAATCGATACCTTTACGGTCTATGTTCATCAGTCTGAATTTGAGGAAAAGGAACAGCAGGTTATAGCCGGCCTTCATCGTCTGGTACACCCGGACGTGGTGGAGATGGAATCCGATCTTGCCCTGATCGCCGTGGTAGGCAGAGGCATGAAGTCTACCAGGGGTACCGCCGGCAGGATCTTTTCCGCTCTTGCCCACGCGAATGTCAATGTACGCATGATCGATCAGGGCTCCAGTGAATTGAACATAATCATCGGCGTGGAAAACCGTGATTTTGAGACGGCTGTTCGGGCAATCTATAACATTTTTGTTCTGACAAAGCTGTGATACAGTGAGACCAAAGGACTGTGGGAGAGCAAAAAAAGGGAAAGAAAGCAGAGAAAAAGGCTGTTAAAGAGCCGAATTACAGGATCTCGGTCCGCAGCCTGGCAGAGTTTATCAGGCGGAGCGGAAGCATTGACGCGAGGGGCAGATCCTTCGACCTGGATGCGATGCAGAAAGGCGCGCAGCTTCATCGAAAACTGCAGGCGGCTATGGGAAGCGGCTATGCGGCAGAGGTCAGCTTCCGCCATACCACGGATTTCGACGATCTGTCCCTGACGGTGGAGGGAAGGGCAGACGGCGTTTTTACCAGAGACGGCGAAAGATGGATTGATGAGATCAAAGGCGTGTACGCCGATCTTGAGAAAATGGAAGAGCCTGTCGGCGTACACCGGGCACAGGCTCTTTGCTATGCTTTTTTTCTTTCGGAAAAGGAAAGCCTGGATCAGATCGGCGTACAGCTGACCTATGTCCATCTGGAAACAGAGAAGGTGCGGCGATTTGCCGAGACGATGACAAAGGACAGTCTGGCTGCCTGGTACACAGATCTGACTAAGGAGTATCACCGGTGGCTGTCGTTCCGGCTGAAATGGCGGAAACAAAGAGATGCCTCAGCCGGGAACCTGGATTTTCCCTTTCCATACAGGGAAGGACAGCGCCGGATGGTGGGCAGCGCCTATCATGCGATACAGGATCGGAAACAGATTTTTATTCAGGCGCCTACCGGCGTGGGTAAGACCATGTCTACGATCTTCCCTGCCGTTCGTTCGATCGGCGAGGGAAAAGGGGATATGCTGTTCTACCTTACCGCCAAGACGATCACCCGCACGGTGGCGGAGGAAGCCTTTGCGATCCTGGCAGATCAGGGGCTCTCGATGAAGGTGCTGACACTGACTGCGAAGGAAAAGCTTTGTCCGTCAGAGGAACAGAACTGTTATCCCGAGGCCTGCCCTTATGCCGACGGCCACTTTGACAGAATCAACGAAACCGTGTTTGAACTCTGGACGACCGGGAACAGATATGGAAGAGAGCTGATTCTGGAAACGGCGGAAAAACATCGTGTCTGTCCCTATGAGCTGAGTCTTGACCTTGCCATATGGGTCGACGCCCTGATCTGCGATTACAATTATGTATTTGATCCGGACGTGAGCCTGAAACGCTTCTTCGGAGAGGGAAGCGGGAACGGGGAATATATTTTCCTGATCGATGAGGCTCATAACCTTCCGGAACGGGCGAGGGAAATGTACAGCGCCTGTCTGTGTAAGGAGGACGTCCGGCTGGCTTACAGAACAGTAAAGGATCAGGTTCCGTCCCTTGCGAGAGCCCTTCATTCACTGGACCGCTTTCTTCTTGCCCAAAAAAAGGAGCTGAAGGAGAAGGGAACGGATACGCCGGAAGGCAGGTATCTGATTCTTGAAACCATGGGAATGCTTCCCGTCCTGCTTCCGACTGTTTTCGGTGAGCTTTCCATGCTGTTTGAAGATGCTGAGAAACGAGATCTGGCGGAAGCGCTGCTTGATTTTTATTTCCAGGTACGCGCATTGCAGAATGCCCTGGAAGAAATATCACCGGAACAGGATCGGGTATATGTAAGCCTTACTTCGGACGGGCGTTTTTTCTTTCACATCTATTGTGTCGATCCTTCCCGCCGATTGTCCGCGAGACTCGAAAAGGGCCGGAGCGCGGTGTTTTTTTCCGCAACCTTTTTCCCGCTCCCCTATTATCGGCGTCTTTTAAGTACCCGTACGGACGCCTATGGTCTCTATGTACCCTCTCCGTTTTCTTCTGAGAAAAGGCTGGTCCTTGTAGGAAGGGATGTCAGCACCCGCTATGCGATGCGCGGCCCGCAGCTGTATCAGCGGATTGCCGCTTATATTTCCACTCTGGCAAAATCCAGAAAAGGCAATTATCTGGCTTTCTTTCCTTCTTATCAGCTGCTGGAGGAGGTCCTTCAGATCTATCAGGAAACGTTCCGGGAGGAAACGGAAGAGCTTCTGGTACAGGAGCGGCATATGACGGAGGAGAAGAGGGAAGAATACCTTGGCCGGTTCGGGCAGAGCCATGGGACTTTAGTGGGCTTTGCCGTGATGGGGGGCATCTTTTCCGAAGGGATCGATCTGATCGGGGAAAGGCTGATCGGAGCGGTGATCGTCGGAACCGGGCTGCCTTTGATCGGTGCGTCCCGGGAGGTCCTGCGGAGCTGGTATGAGGATGTGGGCGAGGATGGTTTTGGAGGTGCCTACCGTTCTCCCGGCATGAATAAGGTTCTCCAGGCGGCAGGGAGGGTGATCCGCACGAAAGAGGATGCAGGAGTGATCCTGCTGCTGGATGAGAGATTCGGCTATCCTGAGTATGCCGGGCTTTTCCCCGCGGAGTGGAGTGACAGGGTATTTTGTACCAGCGGGAACGTGAAGCGGAAAATAGAAGATTTCTGGGGAAAATGGAGCGAAGAAAAATGAGAATAGGAACGGGCTATGACGTACACCGCCTGACAAAAGACCGGGATCTGATCCTTGGCGGCGTGAAGATACCATATGAAAAAGGGCTTTTGGGACATTCGGACGCGGACGTGCTGCTGCACGCTTTAATGGACGCCATGCTGGGCGCAGCAGCCCTGGGCGATATCGGAAGCCATTTTCCCGACAGCGACCCTGCCTATGAGGGGATCTCCAGTATCAGTCTTCTGCGGCAGACGGTATTGCTGCTTCGGGAAAAGGGATATCAGGTAGGAAATGTGGATACGACGATCATCGCCCAGAAACCTAAGCTGGCTTCCTATCTGCCCCAGATGAGGGAAAATATTGCGGCTGCCCTGGAAATCGGGACAGACTGCGTCAGCGTGAAGGCGACTACCGAAGAAGGGCTGGGCTTTACCGGAAGCGGCGAAGGAATTGCCGCACAGGCGGTCTGCCTGCTGCTGTAAGCCGGATTCGGCGGATCGCTTTGCGGCGGAGCTGCTGGCGCCCCAATCTCATGCAAAAAGAAAAGAGTCCCTTTTTGTATGAGATTGGGACACCTGAATCATCATAAATATCGTGACGACAGATGATGTACTGTCTTTTTATAGGAGAGAAACCATGAAAATTTTCAATACGATGTCGAAGCAGAAGGAAGAGTTTATTCCCCTCAGGGAAGGGGAGGTAAGCATCTATGTCTGCGGACCGACCGTTTATAACCTGATCCACATCGGCAATGCCAGACCGATGATTATTTTTGATACGGTGCGCCGGTACCTGATGTATAAGGGCTACAAGGTGAATTATGTATCAAACTTTACGGATGTGGATGACAAGATTATCAGACAGGCCCAGCTGGAGGGCGTGACAAGTGAGGAAATATCCCAACGCTATATTGAAGAATGCAAAAAGGATATGGCGGGGATGAATGTGATGCCGGCCACCGTACATCCGCAGGCGACTCAGGAGATCGACGGCATGATCGAAATGATTACGCAGCTGATTGATAAGGGATTCGCTTATGTTGCCGCGGACGGGACGGTATATTTCCGTGTGAAGATGGATAAGGAATACGGCAAGCTTTCCCACAAGAATCTGGATGATCTTCAGTCCGGTTTTCGTGAAATCAAGGTTTCCGGCGAGGATCAGAAGGAAGATCCGCTGGATTTCGTTCTCTGGAAGCCGAAAAAGGAAGGAGAGCCGTACTGGGAGTCTCCCTGGTGCCAGGGACGTCCGGGCTGGCACATCGAATGCTCTGTGATGTCCAGAAAATACCTCGGAGAGCAGATCGATATCCATGCAGGCGGTGAAGACCTGATCTTCCCGCATCATGAGAATGAGATTGCCCAGAGCGAGTGCTGCAACGGGAAAACCTTTGCGAAATATTGGATGCATAATGCGTTTTTGAATATCGATAATCATAAGATGTCAAAGTCTCTCGGAAACTTCCGCACCGTAAGGGAAATTTCAGAGAAATACGATCTGCAGGTGCTTCGCTTCTTCATGCTGAGCGCGCATTACCGGAGCCCGCTGAATTTCAGCGCGGATCTGATGGAAGCATCCCGGAATGCCCTTGAGCGCATCGTGGAAGCCGCGTCCCGGCTTCGTGACCGCATCGCCGCGGGAGAGGACGGACCTTTGACGCCGGAACAGGAAGAACTTCTTTCCCAGGCGGATGAGTTTGTCAGGAAATTTGAAGAAGCCATGGATGATGACTTTAATACGGCAGATGCGGTAGCGGCTGTGTTTGAGCTTGTGAAGTTTGCCAATACCAACGCAGGCGAAGGAACCGGCGCGGCATTCGCGAAGGAACTGCTGTCCCGCCTTGAAAAGCTTTGCGATGTGCTGGGGCTTGTGACCGACAAAAAAGAAGAGAGTCTGGATGACACCGTGGAGGCTTTGATAGAAGAACGCCAGGCGGCACGTAAGGCAAAGAATTTTGCAAGGGCTGATGAAATCAGAGACCAGCTGCTTGGCATGGGCATCGTTCTGAAGGATACACGTGAGGGCGTGAAATGGCAGAGGGCTTGACCGGGATTGACCAGATCCGGGAATGCTTTGGACTGAAGGATCAGGATCTGAGGACCTACTCGCCTCTGACCCTTGCCTTTCTTGGGGACGCGGTATACGAACAGATTATACGGGCTTATCTCGTCGCAAAGGGAAACTGCCCGGTTAACCGGCTGCATCATATGGCGATCAGTTATGTAAGCGCCGGGGCACAGGCAAGGCTTGTGGACCGCATCGGACCATTGCTTACCGAGGAGGAGCAGGATATTTACCGGAGGGGGAAAAACGCCGGTGTCAATAACGGGGCGAAGCATGCGACTCTTGCGGATTACCGGAGCGCGACAGGCTGGGAGGCTTTGATCGGATATCTGTATCTGAAGGGACAGTCGGACAGGATTATGACACTTGTGGCGGAAGGAATAGAAGGAAAATGAGCGCAGAGCAGATGGAAGGGAGAAATGCGATTCTGGAAGCATTTCGTTCCGGAAAAACGGTAGATAAGCTGTATGTCCAGAAAGGATGCCAGGACGGTCCTGTACAGACAATCCTCAGGGAAGCAAAAAAGCAGGATACCATCGTGAAATTCGTGCCGAAGGAACGCCTGGACCAGATGAGCGAGACGAAGAGCCATCAGGGAGTCATCGCCCAGGCTGCCGCTTATAATTATGCGGAGGTGGAGGATATCCTCTCAAGGGCGAGAGAAAAGGGAGAGGATCCTTTCCTGATTCTTTTGGACGGAATCGAGGATCCCCATAACTTCGGAGCGATTTTGCGGACGGCCAATGTTGCGGGAGCTCATGGAGTGATTATTCCGAAACAGCGGAGCGCAGGGCTTACCGGCGTGGTTGCCAAGACGTCCGCCGGCGCCGTGAACTATACTCCAGTGGCAAAGGTGACGAATCTGTCCCGCACGATTGAGGAGCTGAAGGAGCAGGGTCTGTGGTTTGTCTGTGCGGATATGGGCGGAACCAGTATGTATGAGCTTTCCCTGACCGGCCCGATCGGTCTGGTGATCGGAAATGAGGGAAGCGGGGTCAGCCGTCTGGTACGGGAAAGCTGTGATCTGTGCGCCGGCATACCGGTGCGCGGGGAAATTGAATCCCTCAATGCTTCTGTAGCGGCAGGTGTCCTGGCATATGAAATTGTGCGGCAGAGGCTTCGCGCGTTAGGGGGAGTGAACCGTGTCTGAATATGATAAAATGAGCGATGAAGACCTGATTCGCTCGCTCAGAAACGGAGATCAAGGTGTATCTGATTACCTGATGGAAAAATATAAGGGGATGGTCAGGCAAAAGGCAAGAGCTGTGTTTTTGATCGGAGGAGATACGGATGATCTGATTCAGGAGGGAATGATCGGACTTTTTAAGGCAGTGCGTGATTATCAGCCTGACAGGGAGGCTTCCTTTCTGACTTTTGCCCGTATGTGTGTCGAGAGGCAGATTTACACGGCAATCCATTCTTCCAACCGGCAGAAAAACATGCCCCTGAATTCCTATGTTTCACTCAGCGATGAAACGGATGCCCCGGAAGATCTGATGAAGGTACCGGAATTTATCATGGATAATCCGGAATCGATCGTGATTTCACAGGAAAATGAAAGGCAGCTGCGCGAATCGATCAATCAGCGTCTGAGCAAAATGGAGATCCGTGTTCTGGAGCTTTACCTGAAGGGAGAAAGCTATGTCAGAATCGGAGCAATCCTGAACAAGCCACCCAAAGCGATTGATAATGCCCTGCAGAGGATCCGCAAAAAAATCAAAGAATCGATGGAAGAATGACTGCGGCGGCTGACAATAACGCAGCCCGGGCGGATTCAGACACGCCGGATGTAAAGGTAATCTAT
Organism: Blautia sp.; assembly: GCA_017475035.1. Lineage (GTDB taxonomy): Bacteria > Bacillota > Clostridia > Lachnospirales > Lachnospiraceae > Blautia_A. Next base: position 38,302 of record JAFVGK010000087.1, on the reverse strand, counting down.
GCACAGATCCTGAGTGCGGCAGAATGGAACGCAATCTGAAAAATCGAAAAAAAGCTTGACGGAATCAGAGGAACCTGTTAATATATATCAGTATGCCGCTCGGAGAGGTAAAAGAACCTGGTCAGCAGGCCACCGCATCCGGCGAGTAATGTTTTAGGAGGTACCATAGATGTACGCCATTATTGCAACAGGTGGGAAACAGTATAGAGTAGCTGAGGGAGATGTTATTTATGTCGAGAAGCTCGGCGCAGAGGCCGGTGAGACCGTCACGTTTGATGAAGTACTCGCAGTCAAGGGCGATGAGCTGAAAGTCGGCGACGCTGTTTCCGGAGCATCCGTTACCGCTACTGTCGTAGAGAACGGCAAAGGCAGGAAGGTTATTGTCTACAAGTACAAGAGAAAGACTGGCTACCACAAGAAAAACGGTCACAGACAGCTGTATACCAAGGTTAATATCGAGAAGATCAACGGCTGACCGGATACCGGCCAGGTGATGATATGATCACGGTCGTGGCTGAAAAAAAGGACGGCGGTTATTGTTCCTTTTGCTCCAGCGGACATGCGGGGAGCGGGCCCGGTGGTTTTGACATCGTATGCGCGGCGGTTTCCGCTCTCGTGATTACGACGGCGAACAGTCTTGAGGCATTTACGGATGACTCCTTCGAGACCGAGTGCCGGGACGGATATGTACGCCTGTCCTTTCCCGATCCTTTATCGAGGGAGGCGTGCCTTTTGCTGGATTCTCTGATGCTTGGGCTGTCCTCGATCGAGCAGGAGTATGGAAGCAAATATATTAAGGTAAAAGTCAGGGAGGTATGATGACATGTTAAGAATGAACCTTCAGCTTTTCGCTCATAAAAAGGGCGTTGGCTCTACAAAGAACGGACGTGACTCCGAGTCTAAGAGACTTGGCGCCAAGAGAGCAGACGGACAGTTTGCCAAGGCAGGAAATATCATTTACAGACAGCGCGGAACCAGGATTCATCCGGGCACAAACGTTGGCTGCGGCAAGGATTATACTTTGTTTGCATTGACAGACGGGATTGTCCGCTATACTCGCAAGGGACGTGACAAGAAGCAGGTTTCTGTCGTTCCGGTTGAGACTGCTGCAGAGGCATAATGCTTCTGAGATATTTTGTTTAACGCAAGGGCTGCAAATCATCTTCGTGGTTTGAAGCCCTTTCTCTCTTTTATCGCTGAGCCGCCCCGGGAAAATTGCCGTGTCGGCTGCGGACGGCTCGATTTTTCTTCCTGACGGTACATAAGGATTGCCACGTAAATAAATGGATCAATTCTCGCGTCTGAATCACTGTATGCTTCGTTGTCGTCGGTCGTCGATGCCCGCATCGACTTCCTCCTCCGCCTCGCCTGCAGTAATTTATCCTGTGAGACTTGTTCCTTTTATTTTCGCGGCTATCCTAAAGAGTGCGTTTGATTTATCATGCAAAGGGGGAATCTTGTTTGGTTTCGGATCGAGTGAAGATTATGATCCGCTCCGGAAAGGGCGGAGACGGTCATGTGAGTTTCCGCCGTGAGAAATATGTGCCTGATGGAGGACCTGACGGCGGTGACGGCGGACGCGGCGGCGATGTGATTTTTCTGGTCGATGAAGGGCTGAATACCCTCGTGGATTACCGCCATAACAAGAGATATAAGGCAGGAGACGGCCAGGAGGGCGGAAAGCGCCGCTGCCACGGAGCAGACGGCGAGGATATCGTGTTGAAATGTCCGCCGGGGACGGTTATTCTGGATGCCGCCTCAGGTAAAGTAATTGCAGACATGTCAGGAGACAATCGAAGGCAGATCATCCTGAGGGGCGGCCGGGGCGGCAAGGGAAATATGAATTACGCCACCTCGACGATGCAGGCGCCAAAATACGCCCAGCCGGGTCAGCCCGCAAAAGAGCTGGAGGTGATCCTGGAGCTGAAAATGATTGCGGACGTAGGACTTGTAGGCTTTCCGAATGTCGGAAAATCCACATTTCTTTCCCGTGTGACAAACGCCCGGCCAAAGATAGCAGATTATCCGTTTACAACCCTCAGCCCGAATCTGGGAGTGGCAGAGCTGGAGGAGGACGGTTTTGTGATAGCCGATATTCCCGGATTGATCGAAGGAGCGTCGGACGGGATTGGCCTGGGGTATGAGTTTCTCAGGCATATCGAACGCACGAGAGTCCTGATTCATGTTGTAGACGCCGCGCCGCAGGAAGAAGGAAGGGAGCCTCTGTCTGACATAGAAAAGATCAACCAGGAGCTTTTGGCGTACGATGCGGATATTGCGGCCAGGCCTCAGGTGATCGCGGTGAACAAGGTGGACTGCCTGGATGAACAGGAAAGACAGGAGCTTCTGGAGCGGATCAAAGCTGAAATGAATCCCAGGGGAATAGAGGTATTTCCGATTTCCGCTGTTACGGGAGAAGGGGTGAAGCCTCTGCTTTATCATGTCAGCAGGATGCTGAAGGAAAACCCGGTCAAAGAAGTTATTTTTGAGCAGGAGTATTTCCCGGAGGAAGCTCTTATTACGGAGAATCTTCCGTTTACTGTCGTCAGAGATGAAAATGATCCGTCCCTGTTTGTGGTGGAAGGACCGAAAATTGAGAAAATGCTTGGCTATACCAATCTGGATTCGGAGAAGGGCTTTGCTTTCTTCCAACGCTTCTTAAAAGAAGGCGGTATCCTGGATGCCCTGGAGGCAGAAGGCGTTTCCGAGGGAGACACGATCCGGATGTATGGCTTTGACTTTGAATACTTCAGATGATTGCATCGCCGGGAGACTGGTTCTGCAGATCGTTTGAATGGTGTAAAAAGCATAAAACCGTTTTCGTGTAAACGGATAAAGATAGATGAATGGGTGACAGATTATGACGTTGACTAGCAAACAGAGAGCATATTTAATCAGCCTTGGCATGAAGCTGAAGCCATGCGTGATGATCGGCAAGGATGGGCTGACCCCTGAGGTTACCCGGAACGCCGAAGAAGCGCTGACAGCAAATGAGCTGATCAAGCTGGGCGTGCTTAAGAACTGCGAAGAAGATCCCGGAAGTATTGCGGATATGATTGCCGAACGGACACATTCGACAGTCGTTCATGTGATCGGAAAGAAAATCGTCCTGTACCGTGAAGGAAAGGATGACAAGAAAAAAATAGTATTGCCGCGTCCGAAAAAGAATTAAGGATTCAGAGGTCATGCCATATGGAGCAAAAAAAGAAAATCGGGATTATGGGAGGGACGTTTGATCCGATCCATCTGGGTCATCTGATCCTTGGGGAAAAGAGCTATGAACAGCTTTCCCTGGACGAGGTATGGTATATGCCTGCGGGAAACCCGCCTCATAAACAATTGCGCGGAGGAGGGGCAGCGGACGAACAAAGAGTCGAGATGGTAAGACTTGCTATCTGCGATAATCCGCATTTTCGTCTCTCACTGATGGAAATGAATGAAGATGGTTTCACCTATACTTACCGCACGTTGGAAAAACTGCGGGAGAGATATCCGGACACAGAATTTTATTTTATCATCGGGGCGGATTCTCTTCTCTCATTTGACAGCTGGATGAAACCGGGACGGATTCTGGGGGCCGCGATTGTCGTTGTGGCGACGAGAGATCATCTGCCGAGTCCGCAGCTGACGCGGGAAATGGATCGTCTGACTGAAAAATACGGCGGCAGGATGGTTCTGCTGGATACGATGAATATCGATGTATCCAGCCATATGCTGCGGGAGTGGACTGCCCGGGGAAACAGCCTGAGATATTATACCCCGGACGCAGTGGTGCGGTATATCCGTGAGAACAGGCTGTATCAGGATCTGCCGTGAAAAAACCAGGATAAGATCTGTGACAGGAAAGGAGTGAGCGCCTTTGGCTGAGTATGATTTTCCGAAAATGAAAAAGAAGCTGGCAAAGTATCTGGATGAAGACAGATATGAGCATACGATGGGAGTAATGTATACCTGTGCCTGTCTTGCCATGGTTCACGGGTATGATCTTCAGGATGCGCAGTGCGCGGGACTTCTTCATGACTGCGCAAAGTGTATTCCCAATCCAAAAAAACTGAAAATCTGTGCGAGAGAGGGAATTCAGGTAACGGATTTTGAAAAAGATCACCCCTTTCTTCTGCATGCGAAGCTTGGCTCATATATTGCAAAAGAAAAATACGGTATCACGGATGAGAAGATTCTGTCAGCGATCGCGAGTCATACCACCGGCAAGGAAAAGATGACAGTATTGGAAAAGATTGTCTATATCGCTGATTATATAGAGCCCATGCGGGATAAAGCCCCTGATCTCGACAGAATACGGAAGATTGCGTTTCAGGACCTGGATGAATGTATGTATGAAATCCTGAAATCGACAATGGAATATTTGGGCGATGATCCGTCAAAGGTTGACCTGACGTCTCTGAAAGCTTATAATTATTATCGTTCCCTGCATTATGCGGCGAAGAGGTGAAATAGGAGGAAAAAAATGACCAGAGAAGCACAGATGGCAAAGCTTGCCTGCCAGGCGTTGGATGACAAAAAGGGTAAGGATATTAAGGTAATCGATATCCATGAGGTATCTGTGATCGCGGATTATTTTGTGATAGCCAGCGCGGCTAACGCTAATCAGCTTGAAGCCATGGTAGACAGTGTGAAGGAAACCCTGGGCAGGGCCGGCTATGAACCGAAGCAGATTGAAGGTACCGGTAATTCCAGCTGGGTGTTGATGGATTATGAAGATGTGATCGTGCATGTTTTTGATGAGGAGAACCGGCTTTTCTATGATCTGGAGATGATCTGGAGGGATGGAAAGGTTCTGGATGCCAAGGAGTTTCTGGAGTAAGCGGCGGGCTTATATGTATATGGCAACAGGCAGGAGACGGGGCGATATTCCCTGTCTCCTGCCTGTTGTTGTATGTTGTGAGTGTGATTATTTTCTTTTGGATGATGGCGATGGGTTTTGATATAAAAAGGCAACAAAAAAAGCTGCTGACGGGAATCGGACCCGTGACCTCCGCCTTACCAAGGCGACGCTCTACCGACTGAGCCACAGCAGCTTATGAACCGAGGAGAATTCCTCTCTCGCTCACAGTTGACTATTCTAACAGAGGGGAGGGGGTTTGTCAACACCTTTTTTTCCTTTTTTTCATTGTTTACAGGTCTTTGCCTCAAGTGTATAATAAAGCCGTCAAATTGAGAATAATACCATGGGGGTGAGAGATTGCGTAAAAATCTGATGACATTAGCTTTGTTCATCTTGTGCGCCTTCTTTTTTTGTATACCTGTCATGGCTGTGGTAGAAGTGAGAATGGATGTGGCAAATATCTCGCCGACTCCGACTCCTGAAGAGAAGAATAGTGCATCAGGAACAAAGAAGACGGCAGGTCAGAAAAAGAAAAAATCCCGTAAAAAAAAGCGTCTTACACCTACGCCTACCCCTGCGCCGACGGTTACTCCGCTTCCGACGCCTACTCCGACACCGATTCCGGTAACGGATGACGGTCGTCCTTTTATCCGGAATGAAAACAAAGATTATTATGGTTACTGGCTGGATCTGGTCATTGATCCTGTTATTCTGGGAGAAGTGTCCGGGAACACTCAGGCGCTGGGAGACTCCGGACGGCTGTTTATCCCGGATGTCGGTATTAATGTAAGTGTCTGGTATGCTTTTGAATATGATCAGAAATATGCTCAGGCATTGTGCGACGCATATGATACGGCGGTTTATACGCCGCATGAAGACGGAGAACCTTATATCGCGGATCATTGGTCTCAGGGGTTTGAGGGAATCAAATATTGCAGGGAAGGTACGGTCGCTTTTTGGAAACATGCGGACCGGATTGATACTTTTCGCTGTGTGGGAATCTGCCTTGGTGCCAACGATGGAAATTACATTTATACAGACCAGGGAAAAAACTGCTTCTACATGAATGAGGGCGGTTTTTTTATGTATACCTGTAATGAAGACTGGCTGCACGTCACGGTAACCTTCTGGCAGCCTTTTTTAACCTTCTGGTTTGCGGATTAATTCACTTGCTGTGAAGTGATTCGTTGAATCAGGGTTTTGCGGATGTAATCATAATGATTGCATCGACAAAAGCCTGATTCTACGGATCGCTTCGCAGCGGAGCTGCTCTCGCGATCCTACAGCCACTCGGAATCCACTCATTTTGCACAGAAAGATTTGCAAAGTCAAGTATAAATAGTGCAAAATGGCTACTTCCTCGTGTCTGTGGGCGACCCAATCTCATGCAAAAATGAGCGAGCTCATTTTTGCATGACCTTTTGTCGCCTGAATCATCATAATATTTGGAAAGACAGGAATTATAATGGAGATACTAAAAGTAATAAAGAATACAGCGGAACGTTTTCCCGACAGGAATGCTTTCCGCTGTGGAGATCAATTGATGACTTACGGGAAGCTGTGGGAGCTTTCCGGCGCTTTGGCGGGATGGATCCTGGAGCATGAAGATGATTTATCCAAACCTCCGATTGCCGTTTACGGGCATAAGAGTCCCGGAATGCTGATCTGTTTTTTGGCTTGTGCACGGTCCGGACATGCTTATTGTCCGATTGATTCTTCACTTCCGGCTAACCGGATTGAAGCGATCCTGTCAGCGCTTCCCCGGACATGGCTGCTGGAAACGGAGGATTGTCCCGTGGAAGAAAAAATGCGGGTGATTACGATAACCGACGATTTCTTAAATGCGCTTCCTCCCCGAAGTACGGCTGATGAAGAAGGACAGTGGGTCAGAAAAGAAGACAACTATTACATGATTTTTACTTCGGGCAGTACCGGTGTGCCGAAGGGCGTACAGATTACGCGTTCCAACCTGGAGCATTTCCTTGACTGGTCGACGGGGTTTGCCGGCGCGGAAGGCTCCGAAGAGCCTCGTGTGTTCTTAAATCAGGCACCATTTTCTTTTGATCTTTCCGTTATGGATCTGTATACCAGCCTTGCCTGCGGCGGTACGCTCTTTTGCCTTGACAGAACTGTGCAGGCGGATTACAGAAAGCTGATGGAGTCTTTGTCTTCTTCAAATGTGAACGTCTGGGTTTCGACGCCTTCCTTCGCGGAAATGTGTCTGGCAGATCCTGCTTTTCGTGAAGAGCTGATGCCGAAGCTGGACACCTTCTGGTTTTGCGGAGAGACACTTGGCAATAAAACCGCCAGAAAGCTTTTGAAGAATTTTCCGAAGGCTGTGGTATATAATACCTATGGGCCGACGGAGTCGACCGTTGCAGTCACTTCTGTTCAGGTAACCGCTGAGCTTGCGGCGGCGGACGCGCCTCTTCCTGTAGGAGCTCCAAAGCCCGGCACCAGGATTGAGATTCGGGATGAAACGGGATCGGTTCTGCCGGACGGAAAAGAAGGGGAGATTATCATTTTTGGCGATACGGTCAGCCCGGGATATTACGGGCAGACGCAGCCGATACGCAGCGCTTTTCTGGATGGAGAACCCAGAGGATATCAGACCGGTGATAAGGGCTATATGATGGATGGGCTTCTGTATTTTTGCGGAAGGATGGATGATCAGATCAAGCTCCATGGGTACCGGATTGAGCTGGGTGATATAGAGAGAAATATCATAAAGCTGCCCTTTGTTTCGTCTGCGGCAGTTGTTCCGCGCAGGAGAGGCGGGAAGATTACAAGCCTGGCCGCTTATGTGGTGCTTGGAAATTGTATGAAAGAAAGAGGAGAGGACGAAGCGAGGAAGGAGATCCGTCATGGGCTCGCCGCGTTGCTCCCTGAATATATGATACCGAAGTTTTTCTTCTTTCCGGATGAACTTCCAAGGACGGCTAACGGTAAAGTGGACCGCCGACGTCTTGCGGGAGGGGATCAATGAGTCTGTATGAGGGCTGGAGCTTTTTTGCGATTCTTGCGGCGGCACTGGTTCCTGCTCTCGTTTTAGGTTATCTGCAAAAACCGCTGCACAGATATGCCTTTGGGCTTTCCGTCGGCATGATTTTGCTCATTTATGTCAGAAACCCGGTTGGATTGGCGTATTTCCTGTTTTATCTGCTGTGGTCCGTGGGTTTGCTTTACCTATATGCGTTTTTCAGGAAAAAAAACGGAAGAAAGGTGCTGCATTACCGGTTGGCGCTGATTCTTGCCCTGGCTCCTTTGCTGGCTTATAAATTCAGCCTGTTGTCGGGAGGGGGATTGTTTGGGTTTGTGGGCATTTCCTATCTGACGTTCCGGGTTGTTCAGATGGTGATTGAACTGTATGACGGCGTCATTGGGGAGATTTCGTTCTGGCCGACGATTTCCTTCCTGGTCTTTTTTCCGTCATTGAGTTCCGGACCCATTGACCGCAGCCGGAGATATACGGAAGATTATCACCGTGTTCTTCCCCGGCAGGATTATCTGGAGCTGGCAGGAAAGGGGCTGGAAAAACTTCTTTTGGGCTCGGTATACAAATTCGTTTTGGCTGCGGCTGCCTATAAATGGCTGATATATCTGGACACTCCTGATGCCGCGGTTCTGCAATGGGCCGCATATGCATATGTTTACGGCATTTATCTGTTCTTTGACTTTGCCGGATATTCCCTGATGGCAATCGGAACGGCATATGTTCTCGGGGTAGAGCTCCCGGAGAATTTCCGGGCTCCGTTTCTGGCAAAGGACATCCGGGATTTTTGGGAACGGTGGCATATCAGTCTTTCCCATTGGTTTCGGGATTTTATTTTCACAAGGCTTGTGATGCAGATGACAAAGAAAAAAATGCTGCCGGACCGCCTTTCAAGAGCCTGTGTGGCATTTCTGATCAATATGGGGATCATGGGATTGTGGCATGGCTTCAATGGCTCCTACTTTGCATATGGATTGTATCATGGGCTTTTATTGTCCGGTAATGAGCTGTATGTAAAAAAATCCGCTTTTTATAAAAAGAATAAAAATAAACCATGGTATGGAATCGTTTCTTATGTTGTGACGATGCAGCTGGTCATGCTGGGCTTTTTCATTTTTTCAGGGAAGGCAGCAGCCGTATTATTCAGATGAGGGAGACACTTTTGTCTCCGACGGTCTGACAACCGAAGCTGCAGATGTAAAGGATATTTATGTACAGATCCTAAGTAAAATACAAAACTGTTTTATGAGAGGAGAAAAGATTCGTATGAGAGATAAAATATTGGATTTGCTTGCGGAGATATGTGAGAGTGATGAGGTGAAAGAGAATACCGGGACAGAGCTGTTTCAGTCAGGGCTTTTGGATTCTTTAGGCTTTGCGGAGTTTCTGGTGGAGCTGGAGGAGGAGACCGGTATCGTGATTTCTCCGTCTGAGGTTGTGCGGGAGGATATTGATACACCGGAAAAGATCGTAGCGATGGCTCTGGGAAGGAGTACGCGTGGATAAAATCAAGGCATTTTTCCTGGCTTTTTTGTTGATCGCTGCAACTGCCGCGGCGGGACATTTTTTGCCAAGATATTTTGTGGGGACTTCTCCTGATGCCTATGCTTTGTGGACGAGTGAAGCCAAGGCTTCTTCCTATGAAGGGCTGGTGAACAATCTGACGGATCAGATGACGGTGGTTTTCGGTTCTTCAGAGATGCAGCACGGGGATGGGACGTTGTTTCATCCTTCCTCTTTGTTTCAGGACACTGTTTTTAAACCGATGCTGATCGGAGCTGGCTATTATCAGTCCTTAAGCCACGCCATTACTTTGGCTGCGATAGAGAAAAAGATGCCGGTGCGTAAGGCGGTTTTGATTCTCTCTCCCCAATGGTTCCGGAAAACAGGTGTGCTGCCGCAAGCCTATGTTTCCCGGTTCAGCGAGCTGATGTATCTGCATATGCTTTCTAATGAAAGACTTTCCGAAACGACAAAAGCCTACCTGTCCGAAAGAACGCACCTTCTTTTACAGGATGATGAAAGGACGCTGCGCTGCGTAGACCGGGACGAGGCTGTTCTTTGGAAAGGCTTGCCGAACAGGTCTGAAAGTCTGTCACAGAAGATCTGGACGGGATTTCTCGCCGAGAGGGATTATTTTTCGATCTGGCTGCGGCAATTTATGATTCCCCAAAAGAATAAAAAGCCCGTGGAGAGTGAACCGGATTGGGAAGCTTATCTGAGTCTCGCTGATGAGCTTGGCGAAAAGGAAAACAATAATGTTTTTTATATGCAGCAGGAAAGCTATGAACGATTGCTGCCTTACCTCGAAATAAAAAGAGGAATGAATGCAGATGCGACAGGGGGATATCAATATGGTCCGGAGTTTACCGACCTTGGCATATTTCTGCAGGTATGCAGGGAAACCGGAATAGAACCGCTGCTGGTTATCGTTCCCGTAAATGGATATTATTATGATTTTACAGAGTTTCCTGCATCCGCAAGACAGGCATACTATGAAAAAATACGCGGGATTGCGGCCGATACAGGCGCCTCTCTGGCTGATTTTTCTTCTGAGGAATATACGCCGTATTTTTTTGAGGATCGTGTCCATTTAGGAAAGAAAGGCTGGGTAAAGGTCAGTGAAGCAATTTATCGATTCGTTCAAGGCGAAGCATCCTAAAGCTTCTTTTATTTTTTCGGTACTTGGATACTATTTTCTGTTTCTCGTTTTATACTTATACTTTATGCTTGGTAATTTATCAAATGCGCCTAAATATGTTTATACGCAGTTTTAATTGACCTTTTCTCGGGAAGGCAATTATACCCGATAACGTCATTATTTGCCGAAAAAACCACAGACAGAATGTGAACGCATTCACTCGTTATCTGTTGAGCAGACCGGCAGACATATATGCTGCCGGGTAAAATATAAATGGAGCGTTTTGCCTGTCCTTTTCTTCGTTTGTTATCCTTCATTGCATTTTATCAGAAATAGCTTGTCTGACTGTCTGCCGGTACGATTTATAGATATGGCGGATAATTGTTTTTATAGAATATTTATTCCGTGTTTAAGAAAAATGAAAGAAAAGGTACTTGCCTTTTTTTGCACTTCATGTATAATGAGAAGAACATACATCGAAAGTTATTTTACAGGAAATTTGAATTTGTTTCGTATGAAATAATCTGTAATTTATACTCGACAACGTCATTATCTGCCGAAAAAACCACGCATAACGAATTCATCTTCCAGTCTGAAACGGCAATTCATTGCGTTCGTGAGTATATGCACAGATCCTGATTTTCTGGGAGGATCAATTATGGCAAGACCGAAGGGCTCCAAAAACAAACAGCCGGTTAACAGCATTGACGAGAGGATCGAAACCGTCAGCGCGGAAATCGACCGTCTGCAGGCAGCATTAAAGGAAAAAAAGGATGAAATAAAAGCACTGAAAAGTGAACAGCGCGAGGAGATGCATAAAAAGATTATTAAGGCAGCAGATGAGAGCGGAAAAAGTCTGGAAGAAATACTTGCGCTGATCCGATCTTAAGAGGACTCTTCCGCAAAACATTGTTTCTTTATTTCCTGAATGGAAAATAAAAAAGAAAAAGGAAGGCAGAACATTTTGCTCTGCCTTCCTTTTTCTTTACAATTTTATTTTTTGATTATAAATTTGATTCAGGCAACAAAAGGCCATGCAAAAGGAGCTCGCTCATTATTCAGGCTCAGTCGATGCGCTCATAAATATTCGGACAGAACCCGGTAAAGCTCTTTGGGTGCAATGGGCTTGATCAGGTGCCGGTTCATGCCGGCATCGTGGCTCAGGTCCACATCATGGTCAAAGGCGTTGACGGTGAGGGCGATGATCGGGACTGTTTTTGCGTTGGGCAGGCTGAGCTGGCGAATCCGGCGTGTGGCTTCGAGTCCGTTCATTACAGGCATGCGGATATCCATCAGGATAATATCAACATTGCCGTTTTCCGAGACAAAAAGATTTAAGGCTTCAGAGCCGTTGTGTGCGGTGAAAACAACGAGACCGGCATTTTCAAGCATCTTTACGCCGACCTCAAGATTGATCTCATCATCATCAACCAGAATCGCGGTTTTTCCCTCGAAGGAAGGCGCGTGATGGGAGAACCTGGCAGCGTCTTTTGCGGCGTCGGTATCCGGGGTTTCCTGGTCGAAGCCGTCGGTCTGGATGGGAACCTGAAATTGAATGGTCAATCCGGTACTGATATCCTTCTGCGTATCAATATGCAGGGTTCCCTGCATCGAATGAAGATATGCCTTCAGGATAACGAGATCCATATCAATGCTGTTGATATTGGAATGAATCTCTTCCATGATGTATTCATACGGCATCAGGAGAATATCAAGCCTTTCCGGATCGAGATCGATGCCCCGGCTTACTGCGCTTAAGCAGAGGTCGGCGAGATTTTCGGATTCATTGTTTTTCGTGCAGCTGATTTTTAATTCTACATTGCCGCCCCGCAGGGTGTAATTCAGAATGTTCTCCGTAAGCTTGACAGTGATCAGGCGCAGAGCTGACGCGTCTGCCAGCACCTGGTTCTGGGAAATCCCCTCGGTTCGGCAGTTAAAATGCAGTTCCCGGTCCTTTGCCTGGCGGGCAAAGATCTTGCTTAAGTTTCCGATCAATGCAGACAGATCGATCTTCTGCTGACGAAGCTTAATGGGATGCCAGGAAATCCGGATGAAATCTCTGATATCGTTAATGGTTTCTTCCATATAGGTGCCGGACATGGAGATTTTATGAAGATAGCTTTCTACGGCAGAGATATCCTTCAGCTCGGCATTTGCAATCCTCGTCAGCCCGATAATGGAATGCAGAGGCGTGCGGATGTCACGACTGATCAGGGACAGGAAGGTATTGTTGGCGTCGAGGTTCGCCTGAGCCTCCTTTAAGGCACGCTGCAGGTTCTGGCTGCGGATATCTTCCTCCAGGAAGGCTTCCGTGAGATCGAAGATGGATACGCAGAAAAAACCTTCCATGCCTTCGCTGTTGATCCTATGCCAGGTCAGCTTTTTGTGCAGGATATGATCCCGGCTGGTGTGAAGCTGATAATAAACAGTGTAGGAATTTGCGCAGGCTAACTTCTCTTTGGCATAAGAAAGCGATACGTGATGAATAACGGAAGTAGGGTCAATGTCTGTACAATGGCTGTCCATGTAGCTGGTGATCTCCGGATCAAAAGTAAAAATCTCTGTACCGACATGTGAAATAAAATCCGAATCGTGTCCATGCAGGACAAAAGCAAGGCCGGTGGCGCTCTCGACGAGAATGACGGACTCATAGTCGTCCATCGCGATCCCCGTCAGCAACAGTGAACGTACTTTTTCCAGAAGACCGGAGTCGTCATAGATTGCACGAATCGAAAAATGCGGTGAGGAGGTCATCTTGTCCTGAATCATTATCCCTTTTGCCTTTCTTACAAGAGTCTCCAAAAGGAAGCATGAGAAAGATCCCATTTGCCAATCACACAGTACTAAGGGCTGAATCGCTCAGGCTCTTTATATGCTTTCCAAAAGACAGACAGTCATCGCTGCCATGATGAGACGGCAGCGGCAGGTTCAAATGCCGGAGGAATCTGTGAACATCCCCGTCCTCAGGCTGAGCTGCAGGGTGAAATAATCGTATGTCTGACATAAAGCTGGACAGAACAAGTGTAACTTATTTCTCCGGAAAAATCAATGAATGGTTTGTGAACAACATAAAGATTTTCCATGGACATTGATTTACTCAGATAAAATGGTTATAATGAAAGAGCATGAAAAAGAAAGGGAGGATTCGAAGATTATGGACTACCAGCCTAAGCAACAACATGAATCGTCAAGGGCGCCGGGCTGCGTCGTGGGAATCGGCGCGTCTGCCGGTGGCCTGGAAGCTTTGCAGCAATTTCTGACTTTTCTTCCTGGAAATACGGATATGGCATTTGTGATCATACAGCATCTTGCGCCTGATCACAAAAGCATGCTGGCGGATATATTGGGAAAATATACCATGATGCCTGTCACTGAGGCAAAAGACGGCATGCGGGTGCAGAGAAATCATATCTATATGATTCCGCCGAAATATAATCTGGAGATTGTGTCGGATGTTCTTCGTCTGCGTCAGTACGATCACGCAAAGATCAACCATCCCATCGATATTTTTTTCAGGTCGCTGGCCAGCGCTTATGAAAACCGCTCTGTAGCCGTGATTCTTTCCGGTACCGGTTCTGACGGTACGAACGGGATCCGTGCGATCAAAGAGCAGAACGGGGTGATCATCGTTCAGTCACCGGAAAGCGCAAAGTTCGACGGGATGCCGAGAAACGCCATCAGTACCGGATTTGCCGATATCGTTCAGAATCCGGAAGGGATCGCCAAAGAAATGGTGCACATTTCGGCGTCGCTTCTTCGTTCCGGCAATCGTCTGATGCTGACGGATGAGGATCTGCTTTCTCAGATCTTCAGCGTTTTAAAGAATGTGACCAATATTAATTACGCATACTATAAACAGACCACGATCCTGAGAAGGATCGAGAGAAGGCTGGTTATTACTCATAACAGGAACCTGAGGGAGTACGTCAACTACCTGACCAATGATCCGGAAGAGGCCAAGTATCTGGCAAAAGAGGTCCTGATCGGAGTAACGAGCTTTTTCCGGGACACGGATTATTTTGACGTACTGAAGGACCGCGTGATCAAACCGATGGTAAAGGAGATCCCCAGGACGCAGCAGATCAGAGTCTGGGTTGCCGGCTGCTCTACAGGTGAGGAAGCATATTCCATCGCTATCCTGTTTAAAGAAGCGATGGAGGAGCTGAATGCGCCGAGGGATATCAAGATTTTCGCGACAGATCTGGATCAGGAGGCGATCACTGTCGCGGGAAGAGGCATTTACGGAGATAATATTATCGATGATGTGTCGGTTACCCGCCTGTCCAGATTTTTCGCCAGAAAGGGAAACAAATATATTATCCATCAGGATGTCCGCAAGATGATCATCTTTGCCCAGCACAATGTCTTTCAGGATCCGCCTTTCGGAAAGCTGGATCTGATTTCCTGCAGAAACCTGCTGATCTATTTCCAGGCGGTTCTGCAGAGAAATCTGTTTGGTATTTTCCATATGGCTCTGAAGGACAAGGGCTTCCTCTTCCTGGGCAGATCCGAGTCGGTGATTGATTACGATGACGTTTTCCGGGTATTATGCGCAAATGAAAAGATTTTTTACCACTATGCATCCGGCAGGGTTCCTGCAAATTCCAGGATGAATTATTCGCTGCAGCCGGTGGAAAGCAATCTGGAGCCCTTCCATTATTCCAACCAGAAGGATACGACGGATATTCAGTACAGCTCCAATGAACTGGAGCTTGGCGTGCTGGAAACCATGATGCCTGCTACGGTGGTTGTCAATGATAAAAATGAGCTCTGGCGGACGTACGGCGAGTGCGACAAGTTTCTTGCGTTTTCTCCCGGCGCGGCCACGCTGGATGTCTTTTCCCTGATCCGGAATGATCTGAAGATTTCCCTGTCGACCATAATGCGGGAAGCAAGGCAGAAGATGGAGCGGGTTGCTTATGATAATGTACCGGTCCAGCTGGACGAAAAACCGGAATATATCACGATCGTCGCACAGCCGATCTATGATAAACACGGATCTGTCACCGACTTTACCGCCGTCTCTTTCCTGAGAGGAAAAAGAGCCCTGGTTGGAAAAATGCATGAATACCGGATTGATACCGCGGCAGCGAAGCGGATTTCCACCCTGGAGAAGGAGCTGAAGGTTTCCCAGGAGAACCTTCATCACACGGTAACGGAGCTGGAATCCGTGAATGCGGAGCTGCAGGCGGCAAACGAAGAGCTTCTCACGGCAAATGAGGAACTGCAGAGCTCCAACGAAGAGCTGCAGTCCGTAAACGAAGAGCTGTATACGGTCAATTCGGAATTTCAGTCTAAGCTGGATGAACTGGCCGGCCTGAATGACGACCTGGCAAACTTTTTATCCACGACCCTGGTCGGGGTGCTGATGGTGGACCGGGATCTGAATATCCGCAAGTTTACGGAGTTTGTGGCAACAGAGTTTAATGTTGCGGAGCAGGATGTAGGCCGCTCTCTGCGGTATATATCCTATAATTTCGGCACGATTGACCTGAACAGTCTGTGCCGTGAAGTCCTCAAAACCATGACGCCGACAGAGCATCATTGTGCTTCCGTGAGCGGGCGGACGTATCTGATCCGGATTGCGCCTTATCAGCATCAGCAGAAGATTTACGATTCTGAAGAGGAGAAGAGGGAGAGGAGCCCGGTAGAAGGTCTGGTCATCACCTTCGTGGACACGACAAAGCAGGTAGACGACCAGCAGCAGATCG
Organism: Blautia sp.; assembly: GCA_017475035.1. Lineage (GTDB taxonomy): Bacteria > Bacillota > Clostridia > Lachnospirales > Lachnospiraceae > Blautia_A. The sequence goes on along the minus strand of JAFVGK010000087.1, from coordinate 22,115 downwards.
AGGAAATGGCGGAAGCCCTGCGCAGGGCTGTGAAATCCGGACAGGAGAAGGAGACCTTCCTCTCCCATATGAGTCATGATATGCGTACCCCGATGACGGCGATATATGGTCTGACACAGTTGAGCCTTGGAGAGAAGAACCTTCCGGAAGGCGTCAGGGATAATCTGGAAAAGGTGCAGACATCCTGCCGGTATCTGATGACTTTAATTGAGGAGATTCTTGAGACAAGCCGGATCAATGCGGGCAAGGTCGTATCCATCTGTTCTGCCGTCAGGGAAAACAGCCTTTTCGAAGATATTTCAACGATTATTACGGAGCGCTGCAGGGAGTCGGATCAGGAGTTCCATTGCGAGATTCATGATTCGGAAAATGTTTTTGTGATGATGGACACGGAACATGTGGAACGGATTCTCATGAATCTTTTGAGCAACGCCGTGAAGTTTACGCCGGCAAAAGGAAAGATCAGCCTGGATGTCTATGTCAGGTATAATGGCTCTGAGGTGGAGCATACATATGTTGTCGCGGATACCGGCCGTGGGATCGGCGAAGGCTTTCTTACGAGAATGTTCCTTCCCTTTGAGCAGGAGGACAATAGTCAGGAGGTAAGGGAAGGCACAGGGCTTGGCCTTTACATCTGTAAGAATCTGATAAATCTGTTGGGCGGAACCATCAGCTTTAAGAGCAAGGTGGGGGAGGGCACGACCTTTACGGTTGTACTTACCTATAACAGAGCTACCGATGAACAGATCAAGCTTCTCAAAACACACGTGACGACCTATGAAGACAGTGTCCTCCACGGAAAGAACGTGCTGATTGCGGAAGACAATTATATTAACGCGGAAGTGATCATCAAGCTTCTGGCTAAAAAAGGAATTCATGCCGAACTGGCAAGGGATGGCGGCGAGGCGGTGGAAATGTTCGCCGCAAAAGGACCGTTTTATTATCAGGCGATCCTGATGGATATCAGGATGCCGGTAAAGAATGGGCTGGAGGCGGCCAGAGAGATCCGGCAGATGGGGGTTGAGGACTCCGATTCCATCTGCATTATCGGTCTTACCGCCGATGTGCAGGAGAGCACACAGGAGGAATGTACCGCTGCCGGGATGAATACCTTCCTCTGTAAACCTGTAGAAACGACGCATCTGTTTGCGACTCTGGCAAAGTGGTTTGAGTGAGGCGGGAGTTTTCTGCCGTCAGTGAAACGATAGTTATCAACGGGGAAGGCCGGACGTCTGAGCCGAGAGCGCAGGACGATGGGGTCTTTTCCGCTATAAGCCGTGCACTTGGGATATCCGGGCTGAAAGCCTGAAGATGGAGTTTGTGCACCACCGTTTAGGAAGCGAGTGACAGAAAATGTGTGATTACGATCAACCCATTGATCGTGAGTGGATGAAAAACAGAATTTTGATGAGGCTGTCTGACTGGGGAGCGGATATTTCCGGAGGGATGGATCGTTTTTTGTACGATGAAGCCCTGTATATGAAGTGTCTGAAGAGATTCCCTGCTGATCCCGCGTTTGAGAGACTGGATGAGGCGGTAAAGAAGAAAGACAGTGAAAACGCCTATGAGGCAGCCCATACTCTAAAAGGCGCTTCAGGGACCTTGAATCTCATTCCTTTTTACAGGACCCTCAGCCGTGTACTGAAGGATATCCAGGGGAAAGATACGGCAGCGTTTTATCTTGACTACATGAAACTGCTGGAACAGAGGAAAGAATATGAGCTTTTGATTGCGGCAGAGTAGAAAGAACAGAGGGAGATCCTGGGCGAAAAGAAAGCGGGCTGCGCCGATGTCAGACTGACATTGGCGCAGCCCGCTTTTTACTATGGCAGAGGCGGCATCATGCAATATTTCACCTGTCGGCGAGTATCTCCTCTCAAAACGAAGTTCTGTACGTTGTTTCTTATTGTATTCCAGGGATCCCGGCCTGTTTTTCGAGAAATGCGCAGTCCGAAGGATAGCGGTCAGGCGATGAGTTTTCCAGAAGCCCGATGATGGCCGGCTTTTCTTTTGCGACATGCCTCATCAGTGCGGAATAGTCAAAATGCCCTTCTCCGGGATGGCGGTAGAGCTGCTTCCTTCCGTCAAAGACAAAATCCTTGAGATGAAGGACACTGATGCGGTCACCATAGAGGGAAAAGGCTTCATCAATGATTTTTGCCTGTTCCTCTCTGGAAAACTCTGCTTCCGGCGGAATCAGGTTTACGGCGTCGAGAATGACTTCAACTGCCTCAGAATCGATATCGTCCAGGAAACGCCGCATCATCTTTGGGGAATAAAGAGTGTGATCAAAAACGCCCTCTACGCCGACGGTAACGCCCAGCTGTTCGGCGGCTTTTACGATCTGACGAAAGCTGTCCAGGACAATTTCATAACATTCCTCTGACCGGGTCGCGTCTACGACGGTCATGTCTGTCGAAAAACGGCCGGTTTCCGTGCCTGTCATGTCAGCGCCGATCCGTTTGGCGTACTTCAGATGCTCAATGAAACGGTTTACCGCGGCCTTCCGGAGATCAGGGTCCGGATTTGCGGGATTGATGTAACAGCCCAGGACGGCGACATGGATGTCTCTTTGTTCCAGCTCTTCCTTCAGAAGACGGCCGAGCCCGGCACTGTATCTGCCGTAAGAGAAGTCATAGTCGGAAACGGATTTCGATAAAGCAAGCTGAATAAACCGGATTCTGTTTTTCTGTACGGCATCCAGAACCTCGGTCAGCGGTAATTTAGGACAGATGTCGTGACAGCGCATACCAAATTGAATCATCAGATTTCCTCCTTTTTTCGGTAATCTCTGGGGGACATGCCATAGGCCTGCCGGAAGGTGTCCCCAAAATAGTTGCTGGAGTGAAAACCGCAGCGATTGGCAACCTCCTGGACGGGGATTGTCGTCTGACGGAGCAGCTTTGTACTTTCTTTGAGACGGATATGGGTCAAATAATCCCGAAAGCAGATTCCGACAAGCTCTTTAAATTTTCTGGAAAAATAAGTGGGGGTAAAGCCTGCTATGCCGGCAGCATCCTCCAGGGTAATCGTCTCGGCATAATGTGTAGCGACATACTGCACGGCATTTTCCAGGGCAGCTTCCTTGGGATCACGGTCTTCGGCAGCATCGATGCTGACGGTGTTTTTGGAAAGAGAAAGCAAAAAGGCGGGAAGAAAATAATGGATCGTCAGGTCGCCGAAATCATTTTCCATGCGGTACAGCTCAAGAAGACGGTATAAGAAACGTGAGACCTCTTCTTCTTTTTCTTTGGCTACGCGGAAATGACGTACGGAAAGATCTTCATCGAAAATAGAGAGGTAGGATCGGACGCAGGGATCAATCTTCTCTTTGTCGAAATAGAGGTTGAAACGGTCGTGCATCCCTTTGGTGTCATAGACAACCGTGTGAAATTCCCCCGGCGGAATAAGCAGCATGTGTCCTTTTTGAAGGGAATAGACCGTGTCTGTCAGGAAGAACTTGCATTGTCCTTCTTCCATATAGTAAAGCTCATAGTAGGAATGAAAATGAGGCGAAGACTGCCGGTGCTGGTTGGTGCGCCTTTTTTTGTCGATGTTGAAATGGTTGCGCAAACGCTTGTCTTTGGATAGATCCTGTAGATCTGGCATGGAAACACTCCCTTTGGTAAAGATGTAATAGCTTTGAAGAAATAACTGTCTGCTATTTTAGCACATTCTTCCGGAAACGAAAAGTATTTGATGAAACAGGGAAAGAGGGGGCTGAAAGAAAGGGTTGTAAAAGATGGACATAAAAGAACAGGCACTTTAGAAACAGAAATCGTAAGGAAACTGTAAAATGGTTGGCAAAATCACAGAAAAACAGTAGAATTCTGTTTCGCTTTTGTGGTAAAATAAAAAAAATTTGAAAAAGGAGGTGGTCATCATGGATAAAAGCAAAGTGGATCAGTATATCAAAGATTACCTGGGAAGATACACAGCCTATCAGACATACTGGAATTATGAAGATGGCTCCCTGCTGATGGGCTGTAAAAGGATGTATGAAGCGACAGGGGATCCTTTTTTCCGTAAATACATCCTGGATTATCTTGAAGAGCGTGTCATGGAGGACGGGAGTATTCCGAGCTATAAGACGACACACATGACCCTGGATGACTTAAACTGCGGCAAGCTTCTTTTCTTTGGCCTCGATGAGACGAAGGATGACCGGTATCTGAAGGCACTGGAGTTTCATATGGAGCGGCTGCATGCTCATCCGAGATGCAAGTGCGGCAGCTTCTGGCATAAAGACATCTATCCGAACCAGATCTGGCTGGACGGCCTGTATATGGCGTCCCCGCTCTATATGGAATATGAGACCAGATGCAACGGGATGGAGAATTACAGCGATGTCATGCTCCAGTTCAGAAATGTCCGGAAGTATCTTTACAGCGAGGAGAAGCATCTGTATTTCCATGGTTATGACGAGGCCAGGATTCAGCCGTGGGCAAATAAGGAGACAGGCTGCTCGGCGAATTTCTGGAGCCGCGCGTATGGCTGGTGGCTGATTGCCCTGGTGGATACCATGGAGGTTATGAATAAGCAGATCGATGAGCCCTATCAGGAGCTGGCAGGATTGCTGAAGGATACGATTGACGGTCTTCTTCCGTATCTGGATGAGAAGGATGGCCTGGTTCATCTGGTGATTGACAGGCCTGACGTTGAGGGCAATTACACCGAGAGCTCCGGAAGCGTGATGGCGGCAGCCGCGATTCTGAGCGGCGTGAGACAGGGCGTGCTTCCGAAGGAAAAATACCAGCCGGTCGGCAGGGAACTGTTTGAGAGAGTCGTTGACCAGAAGCTTCGCCCGAGCGAGGATGGGATTGTCCGCCTTCAGGATATCTGCCACGTGGGCGGCTTAGGACCCGGCGACAAGCGTGACGGGTCTGTGGCGTATTATCTGTCAGAGCCGATTTCAGCGGATGACGCAAAAGGGGTTGGACCACTTTTTATGGCTTATGCAGAGTATCTGCGCGCATAAGCAGGGGGCTTGCCTATGAAACGTCAGATGACGATCGGAGAGTATCGGGGAATCGATATTTTCTTCTTTTTATTGATGATGACGGTCTCTGAGACCGTGATTCATACAGCGGCAACGAAATGGTTTCCGTCCCAGCCTTATACGGTTTCGGTGGTTTCCGCGATTGTCGCAATTGTGCTGATGCGCTGGAATGCTTACGCCGCGATTCCCGCGGCTGTGGGCGGACTGGTGACCAGCCTGGTTTCCGGGGCGACGAAAGAGCAGATCCTGATTTATATGGCAGGAAATCTGTTCAGCCTGATTTCTCTGGCCCTGATGAAGGCACTGGGAAAGCAGCGGATCTGTGAGGATGCATTGCTGACCGTGTTTTTCGCGATTTGTACTTTGCTCTTCATGCAGGCGGGGAGAGCGATCGTGGCATTGGTTTTGGGGGCCGCTCCCAAGGATTGCCTCGGTTTTTTTACTACGGATGCCCTTTCAGGACTCTTTGCGGCGGTGATCCTGTGGATCGCCCGGCGCATCGACGGACTGTTTGAGGATCAAAAACACTATCTACTCCGCATACATAGGGAGGGGGAAAAGGAGGATGCGAAATGAAAGCAAAAGCGGCTGATTTTCTACTCTATGACGAAGCTACCGGTCAGTACAGGGAAAATCCAGAGCAGGCGGTTCGCGATGACGTGGAAAAGCATTACTGGCTCCACGTTGGCCGTACGATCCTTAAGGATTGGCGGCTTTACATCATGCTGATTCCGATGCTGCTGGTCTTTCTGTTCTGGCGGTACTTTCCGATGTATGAATTGCTGGGCTGCTTCAAGGTCTCTGACGAGGTGAAGAGCGTTTCCGAGCAGCTGTTTTCCGGCTTTTCGTACTTCAAACGTCTGCTGGTAGGAGGAGACGGCCTTTCTGTAGAGTTCTGGAGGGCGTTGAGAAACACCTTCATCCTGAGCTTCTACGGACTGTGCTTCGGTTTCCCGGTGCCGATCATTCTGGCTTTGTTCTTTAATGAGATCAAGTCAAATATCGCCCGGAGCGTGTATCAGGTGCTTACGTATCTGCCGAAGTTCATGTCAACCGTCGTTATGACATCTCTGGTAATGATGCTCGTAAAACAGGGGTCTCTGACCACCGGTATGGGTATCGTTTCCCAGGCACTTTCCAATATCGGGCTGATTTCCCGCGAGACGGCGAATGCGGGCTTGCTGAACAATGCCGCCTTCTTCCGCCCGATCTACATCATCAGCGGTATCTGGGAGAGCGCGGGCTATGACAGCATCGTATTCTTTGCTGCTATCATAGCGATTTCGCCGACCAGCTATGAGGCGGCTCAGATCGACGGAGCCAACAAGATGGCGCAGATGCGCTACGTCGTATTGCCAAGTATTCTTTCGACCATCGTTATCATGCTCATTACCAGGATCGGTTCCCTTTTGAACATCGGATATGAGAAGGTCCTTCTTCTTTATAATGCCAATACCTACGTGACGGCAGACGTGGTATCCACTTTTGCGCAGCGGTATGGTCTGGCAGGAGCTTCGAAGGGTATCGCCTCAGCCGCGGAAATGATGAACAATGTCATCGGTATGCTTCTGGTCATTGGCGCAAATACCATCGCGCGCAAAGCGTCCGATGTCTCACTATATTAGTATAGGAGGCTGGGATGAAAAGAAAACTAGAAATATCCGAGTTGATCTTTAAAGTGATCAGCTACACACTCCTGACCATGTTCGCGCTCTGCTGTCTGTATCCGTTTGTCTATGCGATTTCCGCATCGATCAGCGGCCGCGCGGCCGTGGATTATAACCAGATCGTGCTGTTCCCGAAGGACATCCAGTTTGATGCGTTCAAGAGGATGTTCAATGACAACATGTTCTGGAATGCTTATTCCAACACTTTGTTTATTACCTTCTACGGAACGATCTGGGCTCTGTTTTATTCCATCCTTGGCGCATATGCACTTTCCAAGCGCCGCCTTCTGTTCCGTAAGGTTTTTAACTTCTTCCTCGTCTTTACGATGTGGTTTGCCGCAGGTATCGTCCCGCAGTATTTGAATTATCTGAGCACGAAGACGGTCTTCAACGCGGTGGGCATCATGGATGACAAATGGCTGGTCGTTATTGCCATGGGTATGGCGGCTATGAATATTATCCTGCTTCGTAATGCTTTTGAAGGGGTTCCGAGCGAGATCGAAGAGGCCGCCATTGTTGACGGCGCGTCAGAGTTCCAGGTACTGAGCAAGGTTTATATCCCGATGAGCAAATCCACCATCGCGACGGTTGCCCTGTTCTTCGGGATCTCCCGCTGGAATGGATACTTCTGGGCACGCCAGATGATTTCCAACTCCAATGAGCATCCGCTGCAGGTTTTCATCCGACTGAGACTGGAGCAGTACACCGACCCCGAGCAGATGGCAGGCTGGAATGAGGTTTTTGCTTCCGATTCCGTGATCTATGCACTGATTGTATGCTCGATCGTGCCGATCCTGATCATTTACCCCTTCATCCAGAAATATTTTGCCAAGGGCGTAAATGTCGGCGGCGTGAAGGAATGATAAAAATGATTCGTTTTTATAATATGCGCACGGATTTACCGCAGAGGGATGCCGCTTGCGCGGCGTAAATCCGGCGCTTTAAACGAGTCAGAATGAAGATATTTTGTTTGTTTACCATATATTTATCTGATTCAAGGAGGAACGAAATGAGAAACAGCAAGAGATTTCGTAATTTGATAGCAGGCGTTTCCATTCTGGCAGTTGCTTTGCTGGGCACAGGCGTAGGAGCTGAGGAGCTCAGCTATGCCGAGGGCACCACTCTTCGTATGGCTACCGGTTACAACTCCGTAAAGACAGGCCTCAGCTTTGACGCTGAGACCGCAGGGGAAGGCATCACCCTCGCCGACGGCAACACCTACCGCGCAGGCGATCTGAAGCCAACCTGGGTAGAGGTTGAGAAGGTTCTCGGCATTGCGATCGAGGATAAATATCAGGGCAACAGCGCAAACAACGAGTTTGATTATTGGAAAGAGCGTCTCGGTGACGTCGATATGCTCAGCGGTACCGCTACGAAGCTTACCGAGTTCGGTGAAGCGGGAAGCATCGTTGACATTGCTCCTTATCTCGACAGCATGCCGAACTTTAAGGCTTACCTGGATGCGAACCCGATCGTTCGTCTTTCCATTACCGGTAATACCACGACAGGCGCGATCTACTTCTCCCCGTATTTCGACGGTGTCAACGATATTGAGCGTATGCCTCTTATGCGTGTGGACTGGGTTCAGAAGCTTCTGGACGGCGAAGGCGAGTTCGCAGCTGACGCCTGCAAGGATACCGCGGCTCCGGTTTATCAGCCCTATATGCCGACCTCCGGCAAGATCGACATTGATGTTGTGACTGCTGATGGCTCTGCTGTAGAGACCATTTCCAAGGATTATGACACTGCCGGCAACATCATCGACAAGATGAACGCAGCAGGCGCCATGAGCGGCGTGGACGCTGTCAACATGCTTCGTACCTACATTGACGAAGCTTACGCAGGATATTATGGAACAACCCGTTCTGACCTCTTTGTCGGCCAGAATGCAGCCTGGGACGCGGATGAGATGGTCGCCCTTCTTCGCTGCGTCGTTGCGAATCCGCAGACACTTAACGGTACCGATTCCATCCAGGGACTTTTCTCCCGTGAAGATGACAACAACCAGCGCCGTGTAGATATGTTCCGTTTCGCAGGCATCCTCTTTGGCGTCCGCGGCCTTGAGTCCCGCCAGGATTACCTGTATCTCGGAACTGACGGCATGCTTCATGACGCCCGTCAGGAAGAGGACGCTTATCTTGCCATGGACAAGATGAACGCAATGGCTAAGGAAGGCCTGATCTCTGAGGCATTCCTGAACAGCTCTACAGAGAACAGCGGAACTTATCTTGAGAACGATCTTGGCTTCATGAGCTATGACTACAATCAGACCCAGACGATCCTGAACAACACCAAGCTTCAGACAGAAGACGGCGAGAAATACATGGCAGTTATGGTGCCGGTAGCCTGCTGGCAGGACGGCACGGAAGGCGGCAGCTATATGCGCTTTACCGAGTCCTGGAGAAGTGTTAAGACAGACGGATGGGGCATCTCCAAAGCGGGTGTCGGCTCTGATCAGGACAAGCTTAATGCGTGCCTGAAGCTCATTGACTATGCTTACAGCCCGGAGGGCATGATCCTGATGTCCTATGGCCCGGATGCTTTCATTAAGACAGACGATGCCGGCAACTATGTCACCTTCATGTTCAACGGCAATGAAATGCCTGAGATCGCAGACGCTACCTATGAAGAGCTCTGGGATAAGGCCAGCGGCAACTATACAAACTATGCACGTATGTATCTCGGCTCTACGCTGAGCTTTGTAAAGAACCAGGCATTTGAATATCAGTGCACCAGCGAGATCGGCAAGGAAGGCGCAGGCCATATCTCCAACGCGATTGCTCTCGGAACGATCAAGCATCCGGAGCTCGAGATTACCGAGAATCCGTGGTATACTTCCATCCCGACCGTTATCCCGAACACCACGACCGAGAACGATATGCTCAACACCTTCACGAATCTGACAGCCAACGGCAAATTCAACAGCGCTAAGGACGGCGAGAACGTATTCGTAAATATTATTGCCGGCGGCTATACCGAAGAAGGTATGACGAATGCCGCGGAAACTGCCAACAAGATCGTGACAGAGTGGGGCGGACGTCAGTATCTTGCGCTTAAGACCCAGGCCTGGATGCGTCTCCTTCAGTATTATCAGTCCTTGAGCTGATCGGATCATAATCAGCGAAATCAGGTATCGCCGGAAAGAGAGCCGGCTGACCGTAAAAATCCGGAACCGCACTCTTTCCGGTTGTGAAACAAAGAGAAAGCCCTGCTGCCGTCAGACGGCGGCGGAGGGCTGAAACGATTATGTTAGAAGTTGCTGGTTTCGGGCACAGGGGCGCGGACGGGCAGCCGCCCGCGTCGTGTGCCGGGAACAGTGACGGCAGGAGGTCATAATGTATAAAAAGCAACTGGCCTTGCAAAAGTTTACGTGCCTTCTGGCATTGGTTTCCAGTGTGGTGATTTTTCTGTATTCTCTCGGGATCATGACGGACTTGTATGACAGCCTGTATTCTACGATGATGAACCCGGCGGATCTCACCCAGACGGACGTGCCGGGATCCATTATTTATTATGATATGCAGGCGTTTAACAGTACTTTCCTTCGGTACAGCATCATTCTGATTCTCCTTGGATGCCTTCTGTATATTACGAATACCCATATCAGGAGAAGATATTACATCGGCAACTGGTTCGCGATTCTTGTTTTCGCGGGAGCGAACTGCTATGTAGCTTACTGGGCGCACCAGAATATTGAGCTGTTCAAAGCTCAGTTTCTGCAGATTGATTTCGAAGCGCTGAAGTTCCATGCGGATCTTTGGGGAACTGCCTATACGGAGTCTACCTTCTGGTTTGACGTCCATTATGGCGTCTTCGGATTTGCTCTTCTGGTAAGCTTGCTGCTGATCATCCATATCATCTGGAAGGGCATTCTGATGAGGCAGGAAGGAAAGCTGATTGCAGCAGGGAGGGCGATGGCATGAACGATGAAAGAACGATTCAGCTCGACCGTATGCGTTTTACCAAAAATACGTTGTCAGCAAATTTCGCTTTGTTGGCGATTCTTCTTGATGTTTGCTTTTTCATCAGCATTTATGAGACGAATGCGGGTTCGTACTACTACAATATTCTGATGGGCGCGTCCATTCTTTATAACCTGGTCTTCTTGCTTGCTGCCTTTTTGTCTTCAGAGGGAGTGAAGAATTATAATGTCGGCTACTCTTATCTGTTGATTCTGCTCGGTATCATTCAGATTGCCCGTATATTTATTTACCCGGTACGGGCGCATGCAGCGGAGCTGTCCGCGGCAGGCGGCGAGATGGTCAAAGTAATGGGTACGGCGCAGTTTGTTCGCGTAGTGCTTTATCTGGCGCTCTCCGCGCTCTGCTGCTTTGTCAGCGCGGTAGTCGGCATTCAGCGCTCTCGTGCGCTTTCTGCCCATCTTGCTACTTTGAATACGCAGGCGGCATAGGGGGGATAAGGTTATGGCACAGCTCAACATTCAGCATGTTGACAAGATATATGATAATAACGTGCAGGCAGTCTTTGATTTCAATCTGGACGTAAAGGATGGAGAACTGATTGTCCTCGTCGGACCGTCCGGCTGCGGAAAGTCGACGACCCTGCGTATGATTGCGGGACTGGAGGATATTTCCGCCGGGCATCTTCTCCTGGACGGGAAAGATATTACCCAGACGCCTGCGAAGGATCGCGACATGGCCATGGTATTCCAGAACTATGCTTTGTATGGCCATATGACGATCTATGAGAATATGGCATTTTCGCTCACTCTGCGTAAAGAGGATCCGAATGTGATTCATAAGAAGGTTCTGGCGGCAGCTGAGATTCTCGGGCTTACCACCCAGCTGAACAAAAAACCGTCTCAGCTTTCCGGCGGACAGCGTCAGCGTGTAGCCATGGGACGTTCCATCGTCCGTAACCCGAAGGTTTTCCTGTTTGACGAGCCGCTCTCCAACCTGGACGCAAAGCTCCGCGGCGCCACACGTCGTGAGATCCTGCTTCTTCACAAGAGACTGAAAGCGACGATGCTTTACGTCACGCATGACCAGACGGAGGCTCTGACACTGGCAGACCGCATCGTGTGTATGTCCATGGGACATGTGCAGCAGGTTGGTACGCCGCTTGAACTGTATGATTCTCCGGCAAATCTTTTTGTGGCGAGCTTTATCGGTCTTCCTCCGATGAACTTCTTCGAAGGAAAGGTTACGGAAGAGGCCTTTGTCGGCAAGGGCTTTTCCGTTCCGTTAGAGGAAGAAGAAAAGGCAATTCTGAAGGCTTATGCAGGCAAAGAAATTACGCTTGGCGTTCGTCCGGAAAACATTGCAGAGGGCGGAGAGATTTCTCTGAAGGTTTTCTCCAACGAAAATCTTGGTATGAACACCCTTGTCCACGGCAACATTGTCGGAAGCGATGTGAAGCTTTCCGCAAAGCTGCGCGGATGGTGTGATTATAAGCCGGGCGATCTTGTACAGGTGTCCTTCAAGCGCAAACATTTCTTCGACAAGGAGACAGGCAATGCGATAGGAAGGAGGGAGAATTCATGAGCAATACTGCGAACGGTACGGGAAAGAAATCTGAGTTTTTGCGGAAATTGGCGGTTTCTCTGAAACGCCGTCCGTCGGTAATCCCGTTTATTGCATTGATTATCTGCTTCCTGGTTTATTCGCTGAACCTGACCCATATTTCAGATACGACGGCGAAGATTCAGGGAGTAGGCATGGGTCTGTGCGGCTTTGCCACCATGCTCTTTTCCATGCTTTCCTTCGTTTGCTTTCTGAATGCGTTCCCGCGTCGTAAAAAGCCGCATATTCCGATGCTTATACTCATGTTCATCATGTTCGGCATCATCATTTTCTGCGACTATTTCTATTTAGGACGTATCACGAACGCCCTTACAAGAGCAGACAATCCGATCGAGATCGGACCTACAACCATGTATATCCAGCAGGCGCAGAGTGTCCTGCACATACATATGATTCTCCTCATCATTGCCGTTGCGCTGATCGTTCTGCTTCCTGTATACAGCAAGCTGCTTCGCAGGATCAATACCTCCATTATTGTCGAGGACAACGGAGCGATGGGAGAGATTGATATTTCCGGCGAGAATTAACAGGAAATGCGTGAAGATTATACGTTACATCGAAAAGCCGTGGACGACCTGGTAGGAGCGAACAAAGAAAACTCCCCGGTCGTCCCGGAAGAGGAACTGCGGAAATACAAGTCTAAATCCTTGCTGGGACGGATCCCGGATGGGGTGAAGATGGTTTTTTGCAAGGTCTGGTTTGCCGGGGCAGTGTGTTTCTTCATCTTCTGGGGGTTGAGCGGTTATCTGGCGGATCTGCTGGATGTGCTGTTTGTCTTTGGCATCGTTCTTGGCATGGTGACGGATCTTATGACAAACAATGTGATCCGTTTTTACGCCAGGACACCGGGAGCAAATGACCGCTTCATGATGTTTCCGAAGAAGAAGTATTCCAGCTTCTTCTTTAACATCATGTATGCCATGGTTCTCCTGTTTTGTGTTGTTGTGCTCTACAGCCTGATTAATATCGGCCTGACGGCCGCGGCAGGCGGCGACGCGATGGCGCTGGGAGTCGGTCCGATTCTGTTCGGGTTGTTTTACACAGGATTTGATATGCTTTTTCTTGCGATGAAACAGATGGTCATTTCTATGATCCGGGACGCAAAAGAGAGCGCGAAACACAGGAGATGAATCCGGACAAAGGGTTTCTGCTCAGGCAGCAAGAACATCTTCCGAAAACAATCTGACAGTCATAAAACCGTATTCTGAGAGGAGACTGGTTTCGTCTTCGGCAGCCCGGCTGCCGGAGCAGCAAAATCGTCATCCGAAGACATTGAGCCAACGGACAAAGCTTTGTTCTGGGAGGAGGAAAGATATGCTCCAGGTTTTATTTACCGGGACGATATCCGCATGTTTTGAGATTATTAACGATGAACCATATTATGCTCCATCCGCATATGAGATCTGGCTGAACGGACAGCATGTGAAGGATGGGGATACCAATGTTTTTTCTCTTTTTGACCTGACGCCGTCGACAGACTATTCGGTTGAGGTAAAGGGAAAAGAGGTGCGCGGAAAAGTAACCTTCCGCACTGCTTCTGAATCCTGCGCGGTTGACGTGCGCGAGTTTGGAGCAAAGGGAGACGGAGTCACGAATGATACGACCGCGATCCAGAATGCGATCAACTGTCTGCCGAAGGGCGGGCGCCTGATTTTCCCTGCGGGGACTTATCTGACCTTCCCACTGATGCTGAAGAATCATATCATTCTCCAGTTCACGGAAGGCGCGACGCTGCTCGGCTCTGTGGATCGGGAAAGCTATCCGATTATTCCGGGGGTCGTTAAAGACCAGGATAAAGGAAAGGATATTCTGATCGGTACCTTTGAGGGACTCGCTGTTCCGATGTATCAGGCTTTGATCACGGCAGAGTATGCAAGGGATATCACGATCGTAGGTCCCGGTACGGTGGACGGCAATGCACAGAACAGTGATTTCTGGAAGAATTTTGAGTCCTTCCCGGCTGCAAGGCCGCGGCTGATCTTCCTCAATCACTGCAAATCCGTGACGATACACGGCATCCACGCCTGCAATTCCGCGTCCTGGCAGCTGCATCCGTTCTTTTCCAAGGATCTGGGTTTTTATGACATCTCTGTTTCCGCGCCAAAGGTCAGTCCGAATACGGATGCCCTGGATCCGGAATCCTGCGATCACGTAAAGATCGTCGGCTGTAAATTCAGCGTCGGTGATGACTGCATCGCGATCAAATCCGGTAAAATCGAACTGGGGCAGAAATATAATCAGCCCGCGGATCATCACATGATCCGCAACTGTCTGATGGAGCATGGCCACGGCGCGATTACCTTAGGAAGCGAGATCGGCGCGGGAGTGCGTCACCTGACGGTTTCCCACTGCTATTTCCGCAATACGGACCGCGGGCTTCGGATCAAGACCAGACGAGGCCGCGGCAAAAACAGCCGGATTGACGCGGTTCTGTTTGAACGGATCCGCATGGAGGGCGTGCTGACTCCTTTCGTCATCAATATGTACTATAATTGCTGTGATCCGGACCGCTATACGGAATATGTGTATTCCAGGGAAGAGCTTCCTGTGGATGACAGGACGCCGAGCCTCGGCAGCTTCTGCTTCAGCAACATCGAATGTACGGATGCGGAAGTGGCTGCCTGCTATATCGACGGTCTCCCGGAGATGCCGATTGAAAAGGTGGAGTTCCGCAAGGTGAAGGTGTCCTTCGCAAAGGATGCAAAGCCGGGAATCCCCGCAATGGAAAACTTCGCGAAAGAACGCTGCCGCTTAGGCCTGTATCTGGATCATGTCCGTGAGGTGCATATTGAAGATGTTTCGCTGGAAGGCGTGGACGGAGAAAAGCTGATCACGGATCATTGCGACGAGGTCATTACGGAAGGCTTTGTGTAAGGAATTGGCCGGTAATGAATGATTCCGGCAGGTTTTTTATGATGAAAAGGAACAGAGGAAATCCGAAAGGAACATCCTTTGATCCCGCAGGAAGCAATAGAAAAGGAAAACATTCCGCTTCCTGCGAAAAGAAAATGTTGTGCAGCTGTAAATGAGCAGTTGTATCGGAGTTAACCAAGGATTCATCCGTAAATAAAATGGATCCTAAAAAACGGGTTCACGGCCCGGGTTCAGCCCGGCCGGTTCCGATATGAGGCGCTGCCGTGAATCCATAGGAGGTACGCAGATATGGCATATCTGACACTGAAGAAAATCAATAAGATTTATCCAAACGGTTTCCATGCCGTTCATGATTTTAACCTTGAGATGGAAAAGGGTGAATTCATCGTCTTTGTCGGGCCTTCAGGCTGTGGCAAGTCCACGACGCTGCGTATGATCGCCGGCCTGGAGGATATCAGCAATGGTGAGTTCCTCATTGACGGCGAGAGGGCAAATGAATGGGGTCCCAGGGAACGAGGCATCGCGATGGTATTCCAGAGCTATGCATTGTACCCGCAGATGACAGTTTATGACAACATCGCATTCGGTCTGGAGCTGCAGGGCGCAGATGAAGACTATATTGATGAGAAGGTCAGGAATACCGCCAGGATCCTTGGTCTGACCGATTATCTGGATCGTCTTCCGCGTGCTCTGTCAGGCGGCCAGCGTCAGCGTGTCGCGATCGGGCGCGCGATCATCCGCAAGGTAGGTATTTTCCTCATGGACGAGCCTCTGTCCAACCTGGATGCAAAACAGCGTGTAACGATGCGTTCCGAGATTACCCAGATCCACAGGGAAACCGGCGCGACTACGATCTATGTCACGCATGACCAGACCGAGGCTATGACCATGGCCGACCGGATCGTGGTTATGAAGGATGGCTATGTACAGCAGGCGGGTACTCCGTATGAACTGTATTTCCATCCGGCAAATGTATTTGTGGCAGGCTTCATCGGCGAACCGCCGATGAACTTTGTGAATGTCGTCGTGAAGGACGGCAAGGTGAATGTCGGCGGCGCGGTTCTGGATCTTGCGGCGAAATGCGGCGACAAAATCTCCGCTCTGGAAGGCAAGGAGCTTGTGTTCGGGTTCCGCCCGGAGGCGATTGTCCTTGGAGAGAAGGAAAACGCCTATACGCTTAACGCGATGGTAGAGCTGACTGAAATGCTCGGCGACAACACGAACGTTTATATCAAGATGCAGGAAGATAACGCGATCCTCAAAGTGGATCCGCATGATACTCCTGAGATCGATACAGAGATTCAGTTCTCGATTCCGTACGAGAGTGTCTATCTGTTCGACAAGGAGACAGAGCTGGTTATCGACTGATCTGTCAAATGTGAAACGGGACGGTTCTTTTTCTTGCGATTCCCGGCAAGGGAAGAACCGTCCTTTGTTATCGCAGAGCCGCACAAAGGAAGATTTCAGCAGAACTGACGCGCGGCTCACGGGGCAGAGGCCGGATGAATCCTCTGCCATGAAATTGCAGAGCCGCGCAGAGGTCTGTTAATTTTGATTATAGAAAGGATGCGATTAAAATGGATATCAGATATTCCGTAAACCAGAGAGATGTAAAGCGCTATACCACACAGGAGCTTCGTGATGAGTTTCTGATTACCGGTCTGTATCAGGCGGACCAGGTTGTCGCCGTTTATTCTCATGTGGACCGTATGGTTACCCTTGGCTGTATGCCGGTAAATGAAGAAGTCTCGATCGACAAGGGCATTGATGTATGGCATAATTTCGGAACCACTTATCTGCTTGAGCGCAGGGAGCTTGGCATGTTTAATATCGGCGGCCCCGGCGTTGTCTGCGCGGATGAGGAAACCTTCAACATGAATTACAAGGATTGCCTCTATGTGACGCAGGGAACAAAGAAGGTTACCTTTAAGAGCCTTGATGCTTCGAACCCGGCCAAGTTTTATATGGTCAGCGCTCCGGCTCACTGTGCGTACAAGACGACTTTCATTCCGATCGAGAAGGCAGCAAAGCGTCCTCTTGGCGCAATGGAGACTTCCAATAAGCGTACCATCAATCAGTTTATTCACCCGGATGTTCTGAAGACCTGCCAGCTTTCCATGGGTATGACAGTTCTGGAGCCGGGCAGCGTATGGAATACCATGCCGGCTCATACGCATGAGCGCAGAATGGAAATCTATATGTACTTTGAGATCCCGAAGGATAATGTCGTTTTCCATATGATGGGCGAAGGACAGGAGACCAGACATATCGTCATGCAGAATGAGGAAGCGGTCATCAGTCCGTCCTGGAGCATCCATGCCGGCGCGGGTACAAGCAATTATACCTTTATCTGGGCTATGGGCGGCGAGAATCAGGCGTTTGATGATATGGACAATATTCCGACGACGGAGCTGAGGTAATGATATATTTGCTTCCGTTTTATGCGGTATTTATTCCTAAGTGAGACTATTTTGATGTGGTCTATGAAGTGAATAATAGACAGCTTTGTCTGGCATCTTTCTGCAGTAAATTCGTGTGTATACTATAAGTTTTGAAATGTTTTTCAATTATTGGAACGTGAAAACAGTTTTAACAAGGAGTGATGACTAATGGATATTTTAAAGAAGTTCTCCCTGGAGGGTAAGGTGGCTCTGGTTACCGGAGCAGCCTATGGCATTGGTTTCGCGATTGCGGAGGGTCTTGCCGGAGCAGGCGCAAAGATCGCTTTTAACTGCAGAGGCCAGGAGCATATGGATAAGGCTCTGGCCGCTTATGCGGAAAAGGGCATTGAGGCAAAGGGATATATCTGCGACGTAACCCGTGAGGATGAGGTTGCTAAAATGGTTGCTGATATCAAGGCAGATCTGGGCAGCGTGGACATCCTGGTAAACAATGCGGGCATCATTAAGAGAATCCCTATGACGGAAATGTCCAGTGAAGATTTCCGTCAGGTTATTGATATCGACCTTACCGCGGCGTTTATTATGTCCAAAGCTGTCCTTCCGGATATGATGGAAAAGAAGAGCGGCAAGATCATCAATATCTGCTCGATGATGAGCGAGCTGGGCAGAGAGACGGTTTCCGCTTATGCTGCCGCAAAGGGCGGACTGAAGATGCTCACCAAGAACATTGCTTCTGAATATGGCCAGTACAATATCCAGTGCAACGGTATCGGGCCTGGGTATATCGCTACGCCGCAGACGGCCCCGCTTCGTGAACGGCAGGCGGATGGAAGCCGTCATCCGTTTGACAGCTTTATTCTCGCAAAGACGCCGGCAGAGCGCTGGGGAGATCCGGAGGACCTCATGGGTGCTGCTGTGTTCCTTGCATCAGAGGCATCTGATTTTGTGAATGGACATATCCTTTACGTAGACGGCGGTATTCTTGCTTATATCGGCAAGCAGCCGTAAAAAACGTATAAAGTTTAAAGGGAGGGACGGTTTTTGGCGTTCACAGGATGTGAAACCATAAACCGTCCCTCATGTTGAAATGTGGATTCTTATAGAAAAACACCAGGCAGAACTGTTTCAATTTTCTTTGAAGTCAGCCGCCCTGAGAGGGGAGTGGTTATAATGGGATGCATCCGTGACCTCACTTTCATTTATGGTGGTGTTAAGCGTGTGGGGCATGATGGATACTGAGGAAGTCAAGGAGTCAGGCTGAAACGAAGAATGAGGTTGGTGTTCTACGTTCAGAAATGGAGACTGATTTTGTTTTCGGCAGTCCAGCTGCCGAAGCAGCAAAATCGTCATCCGAAGAGATTGAGTTAATGTACAAAACTGCGTTTTGGAAGGAGGCAGATGCGTGAAGGATATTTGTGTTGGGAAGAGGGATGCCGCGGATGTAGTAAAAGACCGGAAGGACTGTGTGTGGTTTTCGTCTGTTTCTGATGCGCTTTCCTCCTTGGATAACGGTGAAGAGCCGGTCTGCATTCACCTGGCACCAGGGGTTTACAGGGAGAGAGTCAGTCTGGAGCGCTCCCATGTCATCTTGAAAGGAGAGGGAGACCATCCTTCCGATACGGTAATTACGGCAGATGCCAGGGCAGTTGAAATTTTGCCGGATGGAGAAAAGAGGGGAACTTTCAGGACGCAGACTTTCTTTTTGCATGCATCAGACGTGAAATTATCCAACCTGACGATCGAGAATTCTGCCGGTCCGGGAAAAGAGGCCGGACAATGCATTGCCCTTTATGCTGACGGAGACCGGCTGAAATTTGACCGTGTACGATTGATTGGACAGCAGGATACGCTGTTTACCGGACCTTTGCCGGAGAAGGAGAAGATTCCGGGAGGGTTTCGCGGTCCTCTGGAATATGCTCCCAGGATAAACGGGAGGCAATATTATCATGACTGCGAGATCGAAGGCAATGTTGACTTTATCTTTGGAAGCGCTACAGCTTACTTTGAGAATTGCCTGATTCGCTGTGTCTTGCCATGCCGAAAAGGAGAAGAGGAAGAGTTTCTTAAGGAATATGAGAAAAATCCGCGGCCTTTGGGATATATTACGGCAGCATCCACGCCGGAAGGGCAGGAGTACGGTTATGTATTTCAAAACTGCCGGATTACGGGAGATGAGCGTGTCAGAGGATTTTATCTGGGAAGACCCTGGAGAGAATACGCGAAAGTCGTTTTCCTGAACTGTGAAATGGGCCCGCAGATTGAAGAAGCAGGCTGGGATGACTGGCAGACATCCGGGATTGAAAAAACCGCCTTTTTTGCGGAGTATCAAAACAGAGGAGAAGGCGCCTCATTGAAACGGGCTTCTTTTTCCAGACAACTGAAGGAAGATGAAATTGCAGGCTTTGCGAAAGAGCTGGTACTACAACTACATAGCTAAATGATAAGGCATCGATTCCCGGAAAACATATTATCTTCGGATCCGGACATACAAAACTGTGGCGAAAGTAAAGTATTACTCTACCTGGTCGAAAGAGAAGCAAGTGAGAATAAAGTAAAAAGAAGACAGGAACAAGATGGCAACAGCCCCGGGAGATGATTTCTCGGGGCTGTTGCCGTTCATATGGCAGGGACGGCGTAATGTAGTATTTCGCCTGTCGGCGAACGATCCCACCGGAGGGCGGAGGTTGGACGGGCTTCACTCTGCCATATTTCGCTGCAATAAAAAGCACACAGGTCGGATGATTAACAAAAGGCAGATCACATCTTTACTTGTGCGGTATATCCAACACATCCAGCAGCCGGATAAATGTATCCTGGCCATCAAGACAGGTATCCGTCAGCCATCCCTTTTCATTTCTCCATTCAGATAAGCCGCGATAATAGAAATGCTTCTTACTGTCTTCGATAATAAACGGAATAATATTGTGTCTCAGGCACTCCTTCAGCGCAACAAGCCGCCCTACTCTTCCATTTCCATCCTGGAATGGGTGAATGTATTCGAATTCCGCATGAAGGGCAATTATATCATTGATCGTGACTGCACTCATAGCATTATAATCAGCCAGAAGCGCCTTCATGCGAGCCGGCACATCTTTTGGCTTTGTTGTTTCCCGGCCTCCGACCATGTTTGCCCTGCGCTTATAGTCGCCTGCAGCAAACCAGCTCAAAGCAGAGTCTTTTGTATCGTGTTTAACGATATAATGAAGGTGCTTGATAATCTCCTCGGTCAGTTTTTCTTCTGCCGTGTCAATCACATAGTCAATCGCCCGGAAGTGATGAACTGTTTCCAGAATATCGTCAACCAGAACACCATCACTCACATCGACAGTATTTGTCTCAAAGATCAGCCTTGTCTGAGCCTCTGTAAGCTTGCTGCCTTCAATATGGTTCGAGTTGTAGGTCATTCGCACCTGAAGTTCATGATATAAACCACCGGAGATCTGGCTTTCTTTTTCTTCACGAAGGATCTGAAGAATCGCATTGTCGGATATTTCTCTGCAGAGGGAATGTACATCACAACCAAGAAAAGCGGCAATCTTCTCCAATGTTCTGTTTGAAAGCTTTTCGCCTTTAGCGATTTTCGCTATTGTGCGGGAGGAAATCCCTAGATTCAATGTCAGATCTGTTTTTGTGATTCCTTTTTTCTTAAGCTGCTTGTATAAACCATCATAAGAAATCATCCCCTCATTTCTCCTTCTTCCAAAACGTAGAGTCTGTTGACTCACTGACCACGTATGACTATTTTGCAGTCACACCTGCAAAAAACACAGCCATGGAAAAATATGCCTTCTCCCAAAACGCAGTTTTGTACGTTGACATAATGCCTTCGGATGACGATTTTGCCGCTTCGGCAGTTGGGATGTTGAAGCGAAAATCAATCTCCTTTGCGACCTTTACTTATTATAGATTATCGATGGATTAAAGTAAAGGTTTTAAGGAAACGTCAATCCCAAAAGTAAAGGTATAAGATGATAATTCACATGACAACTGCTGTGGACTGACAACTGACCGGATCTTAATTACTTGTTATAGCTTCGTTTTCGTGTAGATGGATGATTGGTCCGATAGTGCAAGGGTCCGATGGCACAGGGGGCATGCCCCTCTGCTGATAGGATTTTAAGAGGACAGAATTACGATAGTAGAAAAACCTTTTGTTTTACCTTGCGGTTTTCTCCGACAAGACAACGTTATGTGTGCTGACAGCACACCATTTGAAATTCATATCAATTATAATAAAGGGGACGAAGTGGGATTTCTTCCGTAACTGTTTTTTTTATGAGCATTTCTTCAGACCTGGCTTGTATTCTCTCCGAATATGGATGGATACAAGACCTTTTGTTACCTGAATCAGGTTAGTATCGCGGAAGAAATAAATGCAAAAGTCTTTCTTCCCATCAATCACCTGAGGATACAGCTGAGGATAAATGATTCCGAATAATCAGGTTGATATGGTTATATAGTAAACGACATATATAATTGCCCATTGCATTGCTCCGCCCCATGGTCTATAATAGATCGTGGAGGTGGCTATTATGAACACTCGCACATTTATACACAATCCAGAAGAATTGCTGAAGGAAGGTACTAAAATAATCAACTCTTCCAGCGATGCCAAATATATCCTTCGCGT
>JAFVGK010000086.1 GCA_017475035.1 Blautia sp. | reverse complement strand
GTTTGCCCTGACTGTCACAGGGCTATTCATGAGGGGATGGTTTAGCGAGTCTATGGTTGATGGAGAGCCGTATGCGCTGTAAGGTGCATGTACGGTTCGGGAAGAAGCGGGCTCCCCTGCGAGCCCGCTCACTTCATGGCATGGCGTTAAATACAATGAAGAAGGGGAAAGGCAAGTTAGTGAATATCTGGATTCATTTGGCCTGAAAACGGGATATATGTTAACCTTCAGTTTTAATAAAAATAAAGAAACAGGAGTACATGCGGTACGTTTTGGAGATAAAATGATTTATGAGGGCATTGTTTAAATGCCTGTTACCGAAAACTTGGCGCAGCCCTTTCTGCCATCGGAGGACCTGGAACGTTGATTTTCTATCTGACAGGATTGTGTCTTATCCTCTCATCAACGGTGTGGTTGCTTCTCACGAAGAGGAAGGTGACCTGAAATGCCCAAGAAAACTAATCATGTTCATTACCTGACTCACCCTGATGCTCTTTAGTAGCAGAAGGGATCAGCAGGGGAAAGCCCTGTGTGAGGCTGAGGGCCCACACAGGGCATTAAAAATAAGGCGATACTTTAACGAGGTAAAGTTATACTGAAGGAAAGTAACTTCTCTTTTTATTCAAATGTGTGGACATATATGCTATACTGAAGGAAAAGAAAAAACAGGAGCGTGGCGAGAAATGGCGGACAATAATCTGGTGTCTGTATTATGGAGCGGAGCTGATGTCCTCCGCGGAAAAATGGATGCCAATGAATATAAGACATATTTGTTAGGTTTGGTTTTCTTCAAATATCTCTCTGATAAGTACCTTTTGAGAGTCTATGACTTGCTCAATGATGAGGTTCCAGAGTCTTTGGAGGATGCTCAGGGAGCATATGAAAATGCTATGAAATCCGAAGACACTGAAGACCTTTTACAAGAAATAAAAGAGACACTTCATTACACACTCGATGGGTTCTGCTTCCCTGATGCTGAGTTGTAGAAATTATTCTGCAGAACCCGATTTCATCAAATACTATGGACAGGAGTTGATGCAGTCAACGTATAACTTAGCCCGTATGAATATGTTCCTGCATGATGTATTGCCGGAAAATCAACGCCTACGGAATGGAGACACCCTTGATTCTGACTGGCCGACGGATGAAGAAACAGAATTTGATGTGGTGACTATGAACCCACCCTATTCAGCCCATTGGTCGGCAGCTGATGGCTTTAAGCAGGATGAACGCTTTATGGATTATGGAGGGAACCTGGCCCCGAAGTCAAAGGCGGATTATGCGTTTTTACTTCATGGTTTTTACCACTTGAAGCAGACAGGCACCATGGCGATCGTTCTGCCACATGGAGTTCTGTTTAGAGGGGCATCCGAAGGGAAGATTAGGAAGATCTTGTTGGAAAATGGATCCATATATTTACGATTTTAAGGAAGTGCTTATGCCGGAGATAGAGCCACTGATAGGTTAACGCATACTGAGGATGGAATAATGTATAGTTTTGACTAATCCCAATGAGGTCTCATCATGGTAGAAACATTTACCTATTCGTTGGCTTCCCGTCTAAGATACATCAGGGAAGACCACGGTTTGACGAAATCTGAAATGGCACGGTCAGTTGGAGTAACTCCGCCAGTATGGGGCGCTTTTGAAAATGGGACTTATTATCCTTCTCCAGAAGTGTTCGAAAATCTTTACAGCATATACCATGTAAACGATGAATGGCTGGAGATGTATATCGGAGATATATATCGTGATGGGTATAAACCGGGTGATCCGCTGGGAAAGCCTGGGGATTATAAAAGGAAGCCAGATCGGACGAAAGAGGAAGAAAAAGCCCCGGAGATTGATCCAACAGTTGTTTTATTATTACGGCTTTTAATGAAAGGACGAAAGGAGAATAGAATGACAAAAGAAGAACTTACACAGATCAGAGAAAGCCTTTCCCTCACAAAGAAGGAATTTGCAGAGAAGATCGGCGTCAAACCAATGCTGCTTGGCAGGTATGAGAGTGGTGGTTGCAAGATACCGGATGCTGTTGCTGAAGCTGCGAAGGCACTGGTTGAGCCAGTGGAGGAGGATGCCTCAGCTCTCATCAAGCAGATCCGGGAGTCGCTAAGTCTCTCCAAATCAGCCCTGGCGAAGTTGGTAGGTGTGAGCC
Source organism: Blautia sp. (assembly GCA_017475035.1). Taxonomy (GTDB): domain Bacteria; phylum Bacillota; class Clostridia; order Lachnospirales; family Lachnospiraceae; genus Blautia_A. The sequence goes on along the minus strand of JAFVGK010000086.1, from coordinate 438 downwards.
CCAGTGCAGTGGGGAACTACGAGAACGGTAAGAGCAAGCCGAAGGATGAGATATTGAGCAAGATTAAGGAACTCGTCAAGGAGGAGGCAGGTCCAGCAGCTCCGGTTGATGAGGAACAAGCGGCAGCGGCGCCGATTGAAGAAGAAAAAAAGCCCACCTCCATTGTAATCGAATCCAAGATGGGGGGAACTATCACGACGGACGAAATCTTATCCCGAATTCCAGCCAGTTGCGACACAGTCTACGTCAAACCTGAAGAAAACGCAGCCTACTGGGTGAAGGGGGCCGGATCTGGCGTTATCAATCTATGGTAGAGAATCAGCACTATGAGAAAAATATGGCTGTTGATACTGCTTGCGCTCTCTTTATCTGCCTGTTCCTCACCAGAACTGGTCCTCGAACCAGCCCATATTGAAATGCTTGTCTCCTTGGATGGTG
>JAFVGK010000002.1 GCA_017475035.1 Blautia sp. | reverse complement strand
CAGGATGTGGTACCTTTACAGATTATTCAGGAATCTCCGGCCGGAGAAAAAGATGCCCGTCCTGGTGGTATCGTCCGGCCGGAAAACATACATCCGGAAAGAACTGATAATGCAAAATCGGAAGAATTAAAGGAAGGCTTTGTGTCTGTGCTTCAGGTATGCTTTCCTAATGGGATATCCCTCGACATTTCAAATCATGTCAATCCTTCCGTCCTGCGCTATGCCATCAGTTCTCTGGCAGAAACATGATCGGCGACTTATCCGGCTGCAAGAATTTCTTCATTGTAACCGGTCGCACTGATATGAGAAAGTCAATCGATGGATTAATGGGGATCATTCAAAATACGTTCAACATGGATCCCTTCGAAAATGCGGCTTTTTTCTTCTGCGGAAGGAAAGCAGACCGGATCAAAGTACTCCATTTTGATCGGGACGGAATGACACTTTTATACCATCGGCTGGACAGAGGCCGTTACCAATGGCCCGGAGATGCTTCGGAAGTCCGTCCTTTAACCAGGCAACAGCTCAGGTGGCTGTTGGAAGGACTTGAAATCGACCAGAAGAATGTCATCCCCGACGCGCAGAAACGGCTATTCTAAGATTTCTTTCTTGTAAGGCAAATGCCTTATCCTGTTTTCATCTCTAAAATACGGCTGTAGGATATAGTCCATGCAAAGACTATGTCCTGCAGCCTTTCTTTATGCCAAAGATCAGCGCACCGATACTATGTATTTATATAAATACATAAATAGTGCTTGACAGAATTAGATATTTATGATATAATTGTTTATATCATAAAACACGGGAGGGCTCCAGATGTCCAGAGTTTATCAGTATGACAACCGGGTTGATGTTACATATGTATATGACGTTGAAGAGATATTTGACGAAAAAACCGGGAAGACTCGTTCAAAACGCAAACTGATCGGAAAACTTAATCCGGAAACAAAACAGCTGGTTCCCACTGGGAAACGGGGACGTCCTGCCAAAACAGACAGCCCATCAGCAGATACAAAAAAGGAAGAAACCCGGAATAAGGAAGAGCTGGCAAAAGCCCGCTTCCTGGAAACCCTCCAGAAGAAAGATGAAGCGATTGCTGCCCTGAAAAGTGAAAACCGGCAGTTAAAAGCCGTCATAAACAAGCTCGAAAAAACCCTTCTTTCCATAAGCACCCTCTGCGGTGATATTCAATATACCAGCAACCAGGATTTTACCGATTAACCGTATCCTGAGCCCGTATGGGGATGATGGAACGGTTGACTGTCAGGGAGAATGCGCAATGAACATCCATGACCTGTTTTTCAAAAAGACCGGGCGGGACACTTCTATACAACAAGCTCAGGAAGAGCTTGCCCGTTTGGAAAAGCTTGTCGCCGAACAGCAGGATCAGCTTGCATATAAGGACCAGCTCCTGGAGCAGGCTGCCCGTGACCTGGCTGAAAAAGACAGAATCATTGCGCAGTTAAACAGTGAACTGAAGGACAAAGAGAACGCCATTGAGCTTAAGGATACAGAGCTTGATACCAAAAACCAGGAGATCCAGCTGCTGAAAGAACGGGAAGAACAAACCCAGGCTCAGCTTGACTGGCTGAAAAGGCAGGTCTTCGGCAACAAAAGCGCCCGCACTTCCACGCTTGATACAGATACTATAAACGGCCAGATGGCCATGCTTTTCCCAGGGCAGACCACCGGGGAAAAACCCGCAGGGGAACCAGGCAGTGAAGGGGCTGCTGTGGAAGAAAAAGAAGCTGAAGGCAGCTGTAATCCACAGGAAAAAAACACTCCTGAGGACGGGGAAACGTCTGCAAAGTCAGGGAACCCCACCCAGGAAAGCCCTCTTTTCGATGGCGTCCTCCTGGTTGAGGAAGAAGTCCGGGAAGGTCAGGAAATCAAAGTTGACAGTTATACCAGGAAAACAGGGAAGACTGTTACAAGAAAAACAACTTTTAAAGAGATTACTGCCAGCCTGAAACAAAATGCAATCAGGATCCCGGCCACCGACGAACAGCGGGTCTGCGGTAAATGCGGGGAAGAAATGGAGCATCTGGGCTGGGAAGAAATCCGTACGGAGATCATTGTCAGACCTGCAGCATATGAGGCAAATGTTTATTACGCCGAAACCCTGAAATGCACGAACTGCAGCAGCGATGAGAAAAGCATCATTGTGAAGACAAACAATGTACCTCCCGCCGTGATCCCACGCAGTCTGGCTTCCTGCTCCCTCATCGCAGACAATGCCATCATGAAATACGAACTGTTTGTACCGGGATACCGCCTGGAACAGTATGTCCTGGCACATGGACTGTTCCTCACCCGCTCATCCATGGCCAACCAGATGATATATGTCAGTAAGAATTATCTTGTGGTAATGTATGAATGGCTTCATCGGGAACTTAAAACAAGGCCGATCATCAATGCGGATGAAACTCCGGGAAAAGTAAACCTGTTCAAGGAACTTGTTCCCTGGGCTGATGCCGCCGGCCGGGTTGTGGATCCCGAAGAAAGGGATGCCGGGCAGGCTGCTTTAACAGAAAAAGCAAAGAGTGAATCGGAGGATGGAAAACTTCACCAGAAAAAGATTTATATGTGGCTTTATGCTTCGCGCTATGGGACAGACCATCCCATAGACATCTATGACTACCAGCCCTCAAGGGCAGGAGCCTGCTGTGCAGCTTTTCTCGGAAAAGACTACAGCGGTTACCTGATTACGGATGGATATTCAGGATATAATATATTCGAGATGGCAACCCGCTGCAGCTGCATTGCCCATTTCAGGGACTACTGGTACGAGGCAATAAAGACGAAACAGGGGAAGTTGGATAAAAGTGATCCTGCGGTAGTCGGCTTCCTGTTCAGCAACCGGTTATTCCAGATCGAAAGGGAGGTTGCCGATAAGGATCCTGAAGAAAAGGTGCAGGAAAGGGCAGCTGCAGAAAAACCATTATGGGAATGGTTCTGGACATGGCAGCAAAACATAGAGGCAAGCGGTGGAAGCCCATTGTACAAGGCATTGGTTTACGCGCGCAATCAGAGAGATACCCTTGAGAATTACACGCTGGACGGGAACCTTCCGCTTACAAATGTCCGGGCAGAACTGCTTGCAAGAGCCTATGCGACGGGGCGCAAGAATTTCCTGTTCCATGAATCTGCAGAGGGAGCCAGGTCAGCTGCCATCCTTATGACATTGATCAGGACAGCCAAGGCAAACGGCCTTAATCCGGAGCTGTACCTGAACGAGCTTCTGGAATGCCGCCAGGAGTATTTGGATGATCCGGAGAAATGCGCAGAGTTTGCACCATGGTCAGAGAGAATGCAAAAAAACTGCGTAAAATAACAGGAAACAGGGCATCAAAGCCGGGGGAGCAAGGTCCGCCGGCTGATTCCCTTGCCTTCGAAAAAAACATACAATTTAAGTTATTTTTATAGGCCTGGATCCTTGTTTAACGGGGTCCAGGCTTTTCGCTTACTGTTTAGTATTTCCCTTGGGGCGAGGACTTCCGTTAAAAATCAATACTTTCATAATCAAAGTACCTCCTTGTCCCTGCGTTTCCGTACAGTTGGATGCGCAGCAACAATCTTCTGATAGCAGGGGCATTCCGGATCATGGTCGCAGATGACGCCGCAGGCCTGCAGGTGAGAATAAATCGTAACAGCACCCACGTATTTGAAGCCACGCTTCTTGAGATCCTTACTGATCCTGTCGGATAATCCGTTACTAACCGGGATCGGCCCTTTATCATGGCCCTGATAGAGTATCGTCTTTCCTCCGCAGTATCCCCAGATATAATCACAGAAGCTTCCGAACTCCTCTCGTACCTTTTGATAGCACCGGGCGTTATTGATGACTGCCTGTACCTTGCGGGGCGAGCGGATCATCCCTTCTGTATTCAGGATACGTTCTACATCTTCATCGCCAAACTCAGCAATACGATCATACTCGAAGTTACAGAAGCATTCACGGAAGATCTCCCGTTTTTTCAGCATCAGGTCCCAGGAAAGGCCGCACTGAAGGCATTCCAGAGTCAGATGCTCAAACATCTGCCGGTCATCATGGACAGGGATCCCCCATTCCGTATCATGATAAATCTGATTGGCCTCATTCATTCCGGCCCAGGTACAGTAGCCCATGCTATTCTCCTTTATTGTTCCGACGTATAGGTCCAGCCGTGGTCATCATGGTAAATCATCAGCTTGGTCATGTCATACTCACTTCTTCCTATGTGCCGTGATAATCGTATAACTGCCTGCATTGACCGTGATCACACAGCCGTCAACGCTCACATACCAGTTCTTTCCACGCCGATCTATGATGGCATTTTTTCCCATTATCTTTGACCGGCACCATTCCACCGGATCTTCAGTCAGACCAAGGTTCCTTCTGATCCGCTCAGCCCCCATTTCTGTTGTGTGGAGCCTGATGATATTCTCGATCAAAGCCTTTTTCATAATTCCCGCACCATAATATATTCTTCAGCATTCTCATCAACTATCCGGAAACCGACGGCTTCATACATCCGGACTGCATAGTTAGCTTTCTGTACTGCGAGAGAAGCCTGCTTCCACCCCTGCCCTGCGAGAAGTGTCAGCATCTTCCTCATCATTTCTGTTCCGATGCCCTTGTCACGATATTCCCTGTACAGCGAGATCGCAAAAGACGGTGTGTCATCAGCCACATGTCCATAGTCATTCATGATCCTTGTCCAAACGGCACCAACCACTTTGCCATCCACTTCTGCTACGAGACAATTATCCGCAGGACCGCTGCCAAAATCTTCATAATACAAAGAAAGCTCCGGCTGATAGATAATTGATTTGTCCAGGGGTTCCACACCTTCAGGTATAAAAATCGCCTCGTACAGAAAATCCTTCAGTAATCCAGTTTCATCAGCTCTGAGTTCTCGAATATGCATATTGTCTCTGCTCCACATATCTACTCAAAACGATGGGTTTCCTTTTCCCGGTATTGTTGAGCGGATAAAAACATATTCCTGATCCGAAGAGCGGTCATCATCAAAACGATACCCACTCCACATGAAACTCATGCTCACCAATCTTCTTATCCCTATAGCACGTCAACGCTGATATTTCCTTTATCAAAGAAAGCAACGGTCCGGGTATGCCCGTCCCTTTCCCAGGAGTGGCATTTGAACCAGCCATGTCACTAACCATGTGAAAGAACCAGTTGACAGTGCCAAACAAGACTTTTTCTTCAAAGTTCCTGCCAATAAAGGTCTTGTCTTTCAACTCCACAATGTGCAATACACCCAGCGTGTCTGTCCCGATGACCTTCCCTGTAAATTGAGTAAAAAGGGAGCATAGTAATCCGCCGAGACTGAAGTGATGAGAAAAATCACGGAGGTGATGCTGTAATCCACCACCAAAGTCCGGAGTGACACTATCTGCCGCAAGGCCAAAGTTCTTCTCGAGATACCTGATTGCATCAGATAAATCATCACCCTTAAAGCCTTGAAGCTCTGCAACCTTTTTTACAAACTTGTTTACCTCTTCGGTGCCCCATTTATTAGCTCGCTCCAAAGAGAACTCACCCACGTAAAAAACATCAATAAGGCCGGAGATTGTGCCGCTGCAAATCGCCATCATATAGTCTATGCGGTCTGCCTTTTTGACGCTTTCCTCCCACGTGGCCTCTGCGACATCACGGATGTTGTCATTAACAGGATAGATTATTGCAGGAAGATTTTCACCAAGGGTAACACCACCCGGCAGCGTTTGCGACTGCAGTCTTCCTGCATCATAAGCAATCGAGAGCTCATCTGCTTTTCCAAGCCACTCGACTAAAACGTTCATAGTTACTTCTCCCATTCAGACTTCTTCTTATAGGTCAGTTCAACATCATAGCCGAGCTTCTCCCCTAATTTCAGGTATTTGATACAATCACACGATTCATTCTGGATTTGAAACCCCTTTTGAAACCCCCTGTGAAACCCCCGTAACGATAGGGGCGTGCAGGAGGAGTCGAAATAGAAAGACATTTCCCTCGCCTATTTTCAAGAAAGGCGGTCCGGAACATATCCACTGACCGCCTTTTTCAAAATCACCTATTGGAACATATCCACCGTCCTGCATGTGCATGGGCACATGTCCACTGTTTTATAAGATTTATCAATTTCCTTGTGCTGCTAACAGGTCATCAATAAGATCGTTCATTGCATCTTGAAATTCCTGATCATTGATCTTGCCATCGCCATCATGGTCATTAGCCGAATAATATGGATCACTTGAGTCATATCCGTAGCCACCCGAACTACTTCCGCTTGACGAACTGCCCTTACTGCTCGAATAGCTACTACCGCTTCCCTTCGAGGAAGAATTATTTGAACTCGATGATGCTGCCTTCGCTATACAATCCAAGCAGTACATTGCATCTCCATCAATGTACTTATTACATTCAAGGCACCTATTGGAATGCGTTGGGCAATAGCATGTGTCTCCAGAAGACGCTATGTAATTGTTGCATCCAGGCTTTTGACACTTTGTTGTTGGTGTGCCATATTTGTTTGTGAAACTCCCTGAACTCTTACTTGTCGAGCCGGTTGACGATGTACTTTTCGAAGATGAACTGGTTGATGAACTGGTTTTCTTCTTTGCTTCTGTGGATACTTCTGAAACAACTTCTTCTACAGTTGACGACTTGGATTCCACAGCTGCCGCTTCAGTAGTTTTTGTTGTTTCTGTTTTCGAGGACTCGCTTTGCTTCTTTCCAGAATCTGAACATCCCACAAGCAGCGAAGAAACAATAACTGCTGCCAACAATACACCCATTCTCTTTTTCATGATTGCTCTCCTTTTTTATTGTTATTCCTGTTTAAATAGTACACCTTTATAGAAGAGATAAAAGAATCCCAATGAGAATAATCCAAAAAACAATCCATAAAAAATCGCCAAGATTCTGCGGATCCTTTAATTTCATTTTCTTTTCCTTATATTAATGATCTAACATACTCTGTCAATGCCTGAGCCTGCGCATTTTTTGTAAGTCTGAAAATAACAGCATTTTGGTTCTTCATTGCAGAAAAAACTGAATGTGGACGTTTGTCTCCTTTCCGTAATATCGCAATAAATCCATTTGTTAATCCCGCCTCAGAAAAAACAACTTTCTCGATCTGATCTATGGGAATTTCCATCGTTCCAAGTTTATGGAATACTCCATCCAGCTTTTTCTCTCGTGATAGGATCACACTTTTCTCGCTCGCGGAAATAGTTCCATTTAAGCCAACAAATTTCTGCATAAACGCACCTCCCTCATCGTGACACTTCCATATTCATAAGTCTTTTTGAAGAAAAGAAGAATAAAACAATGCAAAGCACAACAAGACCTATTGTCGGAATAAAAAGACTCGAAATGTCGTTTGACATAGTATATGCAAATGTAAGAAGGTGTGTAGGAAAAAACTTTCCAAATGAAAATAGACTTAAAACGTCAGGTCCCACAAGAATAATGACTATCATAGTAACAGCAGCGGTAATGCTATGCTTGTATAAAGTCGACAGAAGAATAGTCAACACTACAATCCCTGCGATTGCCAAACTTAAACTCAATGATTGAAGTATTGGGAATCCGGAATAACCCTCACCATTCAACAGAGTACTTGCTACTATGTAGTAAACATTTGTCAATATAAAAACCGGAAATGCAGCGCTCAACGCATACACCAAACACTTAGATAGCAGTAACTCTTTTCTGTCATAGCCAACCGACAATGGCATGATCCAAATGCCCTTTTTCATCTCATCCGGAACAAGACTATGTGTCATTAGTGTGATTACTATAGTATAAAAAACGCCTACATCAGATGCCCAGATCCCGAGACTTTCCTTCACATTGTTGGGAAAAAGATTACCCATCATCTCATCTAAAGATTTAGAATCGGAAATCATTTCAGGAGCCTTTTTCCCTAAAGCATCAATCAACAAAGGAAAATACAGTGTCGTCAAGATAACCATGGCTCCAAGAGCAAATAACGTTAAGGAGAAATAGATGTTTTTTCTTCCACGAAGAATTTCTTTCAGATCTTTTCTGGCAATAAATATGATAGTTTTCATCATCTACACACCTCCTGGAATATTTTATCCAAGGTGCCGACCTCACTATGAATCGAATCAATGCGTACATTTAATCCAGAAAGAGACTTGAATAAGGCTTGCTGTTTTTCAAGGTTATGATCCTCACCAAGGTCAAATCTGAAAGTACCATCTTTCATTATCTCATACGGTATATCTTCCTTGTTAAAAAACAGCTCATTTACCATATTGCCATCTATCGAAACAAAGATATGCTTTCCACCTTTGTCCAGTTCCTTTATATCAAGAGCTTTAGCAATAATACCATCTGAAAGAAAACCAACGCTATCACAGACCTTTTCCATATCAGTAAGAATATGTGTTGATAGGATTATGGTCTTGCCCATACCTTTTAGATCAACAAGAATTCTTGCAACATCTGCCCTGCCACTCGGGTCAAGTGCTGAAGTAGGTTCATCAAGTAAAACAATATCGGGATCACCAATAATAGCTGCTGCAATACCCAACCTTTGTCGCATGCCTCGTGACATGGTTGATATCTTTGTATCAGGCATTAATTCCACCAAATCCAACAGCTTTTTCCTTCTCTCTGAATGGTTTTCCATTAATAGAAAATCCAGATACTCACCACAAGTAAGATACTCAAAAAAATTAGGAGAATCCGGAAGATAGCCAATACTTAATGACTTATTTGAAACTGTAATAACCTGGTCGTCTATTCTGCATGTGCCTGAATCAGCAGAAGATAATCCAGCAATAATATTGATTAATGTTATTTTTCCAACTCCATTCTTACCAATTAGGCCAAATATTTGACCTTTGTTTACACTAAAAGAAATCCCCTTCAAAACATTATTATCACCGAATGATTTCTCCACTTTGTCTACTGTCAGCATCCGTTTTTGCTCCCTTTGTTAGCCTCAGTATTCCCCAATAACCTACTGTACTTATAACATAGCAAAGTAAGTCTCCCAAATCTGTTACAGATCCCTTTTTCATCAATGGAGCCGCAAACTCCCACACGATTCCTGCAGTCAGACTAACCATTAGCAACACCTTTAGGCTTGTCATTTCACGGTCACATGTTATTAGCAGTAAATTTGCATATGAAAGAAAAAAATATGGACACAACAAGTCATTGAAATAACAAACAAAGAACTCTCTTATAATTCCATGCGTTTGCAGTTTCAAAACTTTATTGTTAATTACATATAATGCAGCTACTAAAAGCATCAAAATAATATTGATTGGCCGCTTCCTGATACTATCGAAAATTGCCCGCACACTATCAGATCCTTTTCCAAAAATATGAAAAGTGGCATTCTTTGGAATGCCACTTCCATCTCACCCACACATTTCCTTCGGCCTTGGAAAAAAGGGAAAAAGAGGGTCTCTCAACATTCCCCATTTACATGTTTTGGCATAAACACTTGCAATTCACAGCCATCTTCGCCAAATTCATCAGGATGTAACATGCAGTCTCATTGAAACCAGTATCAACTGTTTCAATTATGTTTCTTTTAAAGAAACGCCAAGATCAGAACTGCAACAATAATAGCACCAACAACGCCCCAAAAGCTCATTTTTAATCCTCCTGTTTGTGAAAATAGATTAGTACACTATTATTTCAGTTTGATAAAGCAAAGAATTATATGTTAACCAGTAAAACAACATTGCTACTTCGAGAGGTGCTCATTCCTCGATCAACGAATTGTCTTCCCTGCGATCAGTCCTAAGCATCTGCTCCAATGATTCAGGGAACGCCCCAATACTTGCCAATATCGGTTTTGTTTTTTCATTTCGATCAAAAAAGAGAATCAGTGCCAAAAATGTATTCCATGTCATCGGCCTCTTCTTTGTTTCTATCGCAGAATATGTTTGCCTAGATACACCAATAATTGTACCCACCTCATTTTGCGATATTCCTAATTTTGCCCTCAATACAGGCAGTTCGTCTGTTAAAATATTAATCAGCTTTTCTCTCTCAGCAGCACTCACAAATTCATTCGCGATCGTGCGTTCCTTGGTCATCCACCCACTTCACCTCGCTTTCAGTAAAAGATGGCCCACAGAAAAGCCAACCTTTTTAGGATGCTCATTATTTTACACCTTGACAAATAATTTGTCAATATTCGGAGTGGTAGTAGATGACTTTTTTAAACATGAAGAGACACAGCTATTAGTCTTCTGGAAGGCATATCCCACAAGGACTATATCTTCCAGACAAAACGTCTTCTTTAGTCAATCTTCTAATTTCGTGTCCCTGAATTGTAACACACTGCTTCAAATGATACTTCTCCCCATTTGCAGTCACGTAGTATTCCCCCTCATAAAGCATACGGTCGTGATACACTTTTATGGCTCCAAATACCAGAAAAATAATTATGGTGGCTAACGCAATAACAGCTATGATCCTTTTGTTTTCAGAAATGAACTCACCGATAGTAACTGATAAAGGCAGTTGCTGAAGGTAATGAACAAATTCATTTGCTTCATGCTCTTCAACAACATTTTTCCCTATAACAGAATGCTGAGTTGTATGTCCACAGTAGTAATGCCCTTCCTCATGTAAAAGGACTAACAACTTCTCATCATCAGAAAGCTTTTCATTCAAAAAAACCAACCTATAATTATTATCCAAATAAAGGAAGCCATCAGAAAGTGCTATCATATCCACTAACCCAAGGTTATCAATTATGGTGTTTACATTTTCATCATTAATTACCTGGTTAAAGAGGATAATAGTGAAACCTTGCCTTTCAAATACAGACTGCATAGAAGCGAGAGAGGGTCTCTTGATTCCATATTCTCTTCTGAATCTGCGAACTTTCTCCTTTATATCCCTTTCATTCATGCCTTTGCTTTTTCCTTTATGGCCTTAAGAGCTTTTTCAGTGGCCATATCGGGAGATCTGCTGTTGATTACAATTCCATCAAAGGCCTTGATCACAATGTCTCCGGGAACTTTTTTACATCTTGCATATTCCACGAGCAACATCGTTTTTAATGCATGAAGGGCTTGATCGTCCAGATCTTTTAGCATTTCCTCCAACTCGCTCGGTTTTTCTCCAGACAGCAAATCCGAAGAATTGCCATCATTCATTCGCAATATGATCTCTCCTGGAAATGCAGGTAAGTTCCTCAACATTTCTCTTGTGGCATTGTTATAGTCAAAGAAAAGAATCAACGATAAATACGTCTGCCACGTCATCTGTCTTCTTCGACCTTCTATAGCAGAATATGTCTGGCGTGAAATCCCTATCATCTTGCATAGTTCCACTTGGGATATGCCTATTTTTGCGCGTAATGGAGCGAGTTCCTCAGCCAGAGCGTTCATATATCTATTCTGCTCCTCTTCTGTTAGGACCCATCTCGTCTGATGCGACATAAATACCTCCCTTCTTTTTTATTCAATTACAATAATAATGCATGTATCATTATGTGTCAATAGAAACATTTTATCATGACCTATATTTTACATTTCGGTCTTATTTGGTTCATTAAAAAAGGCCCCACCTCCGAAGAAGCAGGGCTACTGTTCTGTATTTATGCATTGATCTCCATTCCGCTTGTCAGGGTGAAGACGATGTCGTCCTTTGCATTGATGGTCAGGTGATCGACCAGGCTGCCCCAGAGCGCCTCGTCAAACTCCGTCACCATCTCCGGCAGCTTCTCGACCGACTGGATGAACCTCTCCAGTTCCCGCCTGCGGATGCCTTTGGCAGCGATGTCGGAGGTGACCTTTTCGTACTCTGCCTTGGTGGTTTCAAACCGGGAAACCAGCGCATCGTAGCGGATCGTGTACTCTTCCTGGTCCTGAGCCACCCGTGCGTTCTCCGAGATGATCTCCTGGACTGCATCCGCATCCACGTTCATCTGCTCCGCCAGTTTTTTCTGTTCCTTTTCCAGATCTTCCGTGCCCGTGAGCATGTCCCGCACCGTCCGAAGTTCGGTCAGGACTTCCTTCCGGTCGGTGATGAGGCTGTTGACCACCTGGAGGAATGCCGCCTTGATCTCATCCTCGGTCAGGTGCGGCGTGCGGCAGCGCGTCTTGTCTTTGAACTTGGAGTTGCACTGCCAGATCACCCGGCGGTACTTGTCGGTGCTGTGCCACACCTTGCTGCCGTACCAGGCACCGCAGCAGCCACAGCGGATCCGTGATGAGAAGATCGTCACGCCGCTGTAGCCCTTCTTGTTCGACCGCTCTTTGATCATATCCTGCACCCGGTCAAAAAGAGCCGGGTCAATGATGGATTCGTGATTATCCTCCACAAAATACTGTGGAACCTCACCGTGGTTTGTCACCTGTTTTTTCGTCAGAAAGTCAGCAGTGTAGGTTTTCTGGAGCAGGGCATTTCCGGCGTATTTCTCGTTTTGCAGGATACTCTTCACCGTGCTCTGACTCCATTTATCCTTGCCGCCCGGTGTTTTAATCCCAAGTTCCGTCAGTTTCTCTGCAATAGCATGGTAGGAAAGCCCCGTGATGAATTCTCCGAAGATCAGTTTGATCGTCTTTGCCTCCTCGGGGTTTACCACCAGATTGCCGTCCTCCCCTTTATCGTAACCAATGAACCGGCTGTAAGCCACCGATACTTTCCCGTCAGCCATCCGCTTGCGGTGTCCCCATGTGACGTTCTCTGAAATGCTCCGGCTCTCTTCCTGTGCAAGGCTGCTCATGATCGTAATCAGCAGCTCACCCTTGCTGTCGAATGTCCAGATATTCTCTTTTTCAAAATAGACCTCCGTGCCGTGTTCCTTCAGCTGGCGGATGGTAGAAAGGGAATCAACCGTGTTCCTTGCAAAGCGGCTCACCGATTTTGTCACAATCAGGTCTATATTTCCGTCCAGGGCTTCCGTTACCATCCGCTGGAAACCCTCCCTTTTTCGGGTACTTGTTCCGCTGATCCCTTCGTCAGTGAACACAGAAACGAACTCCCAGTCTTCTCTGCTCTGGATATAGTTGGTGTAGTAATCGACCTGTGCCTCGTAGCTCGTAAGCTGTTCTTCCTGGTCGGTAGAAACCCTGGCATATGCCGCAACCTTCCTCTTCGCCTGTGTGTTAATCGGCGCTCTTGTCAGCTGGCTGATCGTCGCAGGTATCCTTGTCACCTGTTTGCCCATACTTTGTTCTCCTCTTTTTTTCTGCATAATAGTCGACCGCAAATACACGACCGTCATTCATTCGAATAATCATGTGGCACGGTCTATCCATCTCCACCACATCGATTTCTTCTTTACACCGCTCCGGTGAGAATTCATCCCAACCGCAGGCGTCCTTGATGCGGTATTTCAGCACATTTTCATTGATGTAACTGTTCTCGCCACAGTGATGGCAGTTCCACTGTACGAGGCGGATCTTTCTCCTTCCGTAGTAGGAGTGGGCGTTGAAATAATTCCCACAGCACCCGCATTTCAGCCTCTTGGTGAAGCAGTTCCCGATTTTCCCCTGCTTTTCCACCGGCTCTGTTGCTGCACGGAAACAGTCTTCGTATATGCTTCCATTTTTCATGTGGAAGATCAGGATGCCATCCTTTGGTACCATAATCTTTTCAATCGACGCGCGTATCTGATCTCCGTCAGGCGTATCTGACTGCAAAGCCCTTCTGCCTGACTGCCTGAGCGCAAGATCCGGTATTCTCCTGATGGAACACTCATTTCTGTGTGGGCAGTCATAGTGGTGACATGCCCATGCACCGTCTCCGCCATATCCCCCTTCTCCCGTCTCGTGTACAAAGGTCGCCTCGGCTTTTGAACATTTAACAAGCCTTGAAAAATCCCTGATGCCTTCATACATATGCTCGTTTGCAGTCCACTCTTCAAGCCGGTGCCTGATCTCCTCCTGTACCGCGCTGAAAGTTTCCGGGGAAATGATCGCCTCGTGATCATCAGGGATACGGTACATAGGCAGTTCCCCACAATTTCTTTTCTGCACCTTTGTGATGGGATCGTCGATATAGTATTTCTGAAGGATAAGTTCGCCGGTGTAGATGGAATTGCGCAGGATCCTTTTTACCGAGGTCATGCAGAATGCTTTTCCGTTTACGGTTTTAACCCCATCAGCGTTTAGTCCCCTCATGATCTGCTTTGGCGTTCTCCCGGATAGAAACTCTCTGTAGATTCTCTGAACAGTCCGTGCCTCATCAGGCTCAACAACCAGTTGTCTTTCTTCCCATCTGTATCCAAGGACTCTGAAACAGTTTATGGCAGTGCCGTTCTCCATCTTCTTCTGATACGACCACTTGATGTTCTCCGAGATGTTGCGGCTCTCTTCCTGCGCAAATGATGCGAGGATGGAAAGCATCAGCTCACCATCCCCGCTCATGGAGTGAATGTTCTCGCGTTCAAACCAGACCTCCACACCGATTTCCTTCAGATGCCTGACCGTCTCCAGAAGGTCAACGGTGTTGCGGGCAAAGCGGCTGATGGATTTGGCAAGCACAATGTCAATCTTTCCCGCCTCACAGTCCGCAAGCAGCCGGTTGAATTCGTCACGCCTTGCGGTTCCTGTTCCTGAGATCCCGTTATCCGCATAAACTCCGGCAAACAGCCAGTCCGGATTCTTTTGGATTTTCTCGTTGTAGTAGCTGATCTGCGCGGAGAGAGAATGCTGCAATCGCTCGGTTTCCAGCGATACCCTGGCATATGCCGCCACCCGCTTTTTCGGTTTCAGAACGGGAGCCGCAGGTTCAAGCCTTGTTATCTTCCTCATGGCTTCATGCCTCCTTTCCAGCTTCCATGTTTGCTCTGAGAGGGGTATAAAGCAAGGTAATTCCGCTTAATAAGTCACCGGTAATACTTGTCTTTCATAAATCGTCCCCTTATCTGCAAAGTCTGTACTTTGCATTCAGCACCAATTCTTTATCATCATCACCGGCATCTGAATAAAGTGCTTTCTCAAATCCAATACCGTTATGCTCAAGGCAAATATCCATAAAGCAAATGAAAATTCCTATATCAATTCGGTTGTAAAATGAAACCTTATCGGCAGGCATGATCCCTCTTTTACCGGGCTTCCTGTATCTGTAAACCGAAAGCTCACCGTTGTTCTTTACAAGCCAGGGTTGAGAATTGCAGGCACTCGGTGCAAACCTGACAATATCACTCACACCAGGGATCTGTTCGCCTTCCCATATTTCCTCAGCGCTCTTTCTTTTGCTCTTAAACATATCCTTACGGTATTTTGAGTCATCACTGATTTTACGGACAGAAAACATAATGACAAATCCCATATTCTCAAAGGGTTTTTCTTGTGTTTTGCCTATTCCGAACCAGAGCGTTCCGATATTTCTGGATACCAGATAAAGATCGAGTTGTTCACCGAGATAACCAATGTTTTGCAGATAGCCGTCTTTCTTTTCACTATAAAGCAGAACACAGTATTCTCCGCCTCGTTTGCAGTTAGTCTGCTTTTCAGGAACAATGCGAATGGCGGTTTTGATTCCGGGATTCAGGGGAGTAAAATCTGAATATGCACTTTGTATATCGTTAAGTTCGTCTTTACTGATTTTTTCGTTCCCAACATTTCTGAAAAGATGAAATGACTTTCTTCTAAATATCATTTCATAAAAAATCTTGTTCAATGAAGTCACCTTTGCAAATCCGCATTTTTGAAATCACTCTCTCGGTTTTTGATTCAGTACGCGTTCGAGCGCTACCCAACCCAGGTATTTCGGATGATCTCCGGTCAATGCCGTCAACTTTTCGATTGCCAGATAGTCGTCGACTCGGACCATATCCCACGCATGGATTACTCGGCCGTCCCCAAAACTTATGCCGCAATGTCCCCAGTTGACCGGATCGTTTTCGCTTGGACACAGGCAGTCATAGAATACGAACGCGCCTCGTTCCGGCACTCCGCCACGCAACGCGTCCTTGTACAGCTCGCAGGATTCCTTTGCGGAATCTCCGCCGAATATTTCGATATGATTGCTGATTTCAAGTGCGTCCTCGATAAACGCAAGACACCAGCCTGCATACTCTGTGCTGCCAAGTTTGCTTTTAGCCCAACGAATCATATTCTCTGTCAGTTTCTCCATCTGAAAACCTCAAGCCTCCACGAACGAGAAGTTTCCTTTATGTTAAATTCCGGATGGTATCGGGTTCGCTTTTTTTTTCTGGTAAAAGGTGAACCCATCCTCAACCTTTATGATCCGATAGCCTAATCTTTTGTAAAAAGCATTTGTCCGCTCATTCCAACATGGGGTATCCAGATCAAACTCAGCAGCCCATGGGAAATTCTTTTCTATGCAATCCATCAAGCGAATTCCATAACCTTTTCTATGATAGATGCTATCAATAAAGATCCTGCCAATATATACGCTTTTTTCTGTTTCATCCGGGAATACAATGGCCGCCCCCACCAAATCTTTTCCTATCATTGCTTGATACAAATGCCCCCCCCGGGCCATCTGTTTATG
>JAFVGK010000085.1 GCA_017475035.1 Blautia sp. | reverse complement strand
TTTGCACAGAAAGATTTGCAAAGTCAAGTATAAATAGTGCAAAATGGCTACTTCCTCGTGTCTGTGGGCGACCCAATCTCATGCAAAAATGAGCGAGCTCATTTTTGCATGACCTTTTGTCGCCTGAATCATACTATAAAAGGTTCCCGGCTCAGGATCTGTACAGTTTATTTTACACAGCTCCTTGCTGGTTATTACGTGTTTTGCAAAACGGCAAAGTGTTCCGCATCATCAATAAACAGAAAACAGCAGTTTCCCATAGCTCGGGAATGGCCAGCATTCTTCGCTTGCGAGCATTTCCGCTTCGTCAACATGCTTTCTTAAGTGTTCCATTTTAGGAATCACATCATCCCGGATGGCTTCCGAGGTTTTCATGACATCGTCATATTTCTTCAGATCATCCAACGCGAGTTCAAGGTCCTTGACTCTTTCCAGAATATAATCCGTAAGCTCCGAAAGCCGCTCCATCGTGGATATCTCATAGTTGCACTTTACATTGCTGCTGACAGACTTCATCAAGGCCGTTGTCTGTGCGAGCCGCTGCAGGTAATGCTCGATCGCAGGCAGATAATTCTTTCTTACCATATCCACCATGGTATGGCCTTCGATATTCACGGTTTTACAGTAATTCTCCAGCATGATCTCGCATCTTGAGTGCAGCTCTGTTTCCGTGAAGACTTTATGCGACATGAGCATATCCATATTCTTTTTATCAAGCAGATGGGGCATTGCGTCCGGCGTTGTTTTCAGGTTGGAAAGGCCTCTGATTTCTGTCGCTTCCTTCACCCATTCCTCACTGTAACCGTTCCCGTTAAAGAGAATCCTTTCATGTCTGCCGATCACTTCCTTGATCAGGCTGTGAAGGGCAGTCTCAAAGTTCTCCGCTCCTTCCAGCCTGTCGGCATATTGCTTCAGGCTTTCCGCCACAGCCGCGTTCAGCATGATGTTGCAGCACGCGATACTGTTGGATGAACCCAGTGAGCGGAACTCAAACTTGTTTCCGGTAAAGGCAAAGGGTGAGGTTCTGTTCCTGTCCGTAGCGTCTCTGGAAAATCTCGGAAGCGAATGAACGCCCAGTTTTATGACTTCTTTCTCCTTTCCCTCGTACGGGCTGTCATTTTTAATCGCCTCAAGAATGCCGGAAAGCTCGTCTCCTAAGAACACGGAAATAATAGCCGGCGGCGCCTCATTTGCCCCAAGTCTGTGATCATTCCCGGCTGTAGCGACAGACAGGCGGAGAAGATCCTGATAATCATCTACCGCCTGGATCACGGCACACAGGAAGAGGAGGAACTGGGCGTTTTCATAGGGCGTATCCCCCGGTGAAAGCAGATTTGTGCCTTCGTCTGTAGCCATCGACCAGTTGTTGTGTTTCCCTGAACCGTTGACTCCGGCAAAGGGCTTTTCATGCAGCAGGCATACCATACCATGCTTTCTTGCCACCTTCTGCATGATCTCCATGGTCAGCTGGTTGCAGTCGGTAGCAATGTTTGTCGTGGAAAAAATCGGGGCAAGCTCATGCTGGGCAGGCGCTACTTCATTATGTTCTGTCTTGGCAAGGATTCCCAGCTTCCAGAGTTCCTGATTCAGATCTTCCATGAACTCGGTTACCCGGGGCTTGATCACTCCAAAATAATGATCATCCAGCTCCTGCCCCTTCGGCGGCATTGCGCCGAACAAGGTTCTTCCGGTATAAATCAGATCCGGCCGCTTTTCAAACATTTCCTTATCAATCAGGAAATATTCCTGTTCGGGTCCCACACTGGTTCTTACATATTTCACTTCATGTCCGAAAAGCCTGAGAATTCTTTTTGCCTGAATGTTCAGGGCCTGCATGGAACGAAGAAGAGGAGTCTTTTTGTCAAGCGCGTCTCCCGCATAAGAACAGAAGGCGGTCGGGATACAGAGGGTATGGTCTTTTATAAACGCATAGGATGTGGGATCCCATGCCGTATAGCCTCTTGCCTCAAAGGTTGCCCTTAAGCCGCCTGAAGGGAACGAAGAGGCATCCGGTTCACCTTTGATCAGTTCTTTTCCGGAGAATTCCATGATCACGCCGCCATCCGGGGAAGGGGTAATAAAGCTGTCATGCTTTTCAGCTGTCACACCGGTAAGGGGCTGGAACCAATGCGTAAAATGTGTGGCTCCCTTTTCCACTGCCCAGTCTCTCATCTCAGCCGCCACTGCGTATGCTACTTTCTCATCCAGCTTTTCATTCTCATCAATCGTTTTTCTCAGCGATTGATAAATATCCGCCGAAAGGCGTGATCTCATCACTCTGTCATCAAATACCATAGAACCAAAGATTTCAGGTACATTGTATTTCTTCATAGCTGCCTCCTTTTCTGACAATCATAGGGTACGGTTCTCTGATTAATCTCTGTCATACTCTTGTCCCGTATCAGGCGGTTTTTCATATTTCAGACGACACACTGACTATTACGCGGCGCATATATGCAGCTGTCATTTCCCGCTTTCACCATAGTTGGACAAAACTCTGGCGGATGGATCCCTGACATCGCAGCCTTCCCAGTTTTTATTCGGCATCCAGAAATCCACAATCATTTCCGACTGACCCGGATAATATTTCTCAAAAATATCCCGGTACAGAAGGGATTCTTTCGTAAATGGTCTTGCATGAGTATATTTCCGGATTCTCTCTTCATATTCCTCATCGGTATAGGTGCGCTCTGCCAATGCCGCCAGATCATCCTTCAGGGAATGCCCGACGGCGTCTGAAAACGCAGCTTTTTCTCTCCACAGAATACTTTCCGGAAGCAGGCCGTCCTTTTCAAACGCTTTGCGCAGAAGGTATTTTCCTTTTCCATAGCGGTTCATCTTTTTTTCCGGATCAATGGACATACAATATTTTACAAAGGCCAGATCCCCGAAGGGAACTCTTGCCTCAAGAGAATGCACGCTGATGCAGCGATCCGCCCGGAGTACGTCGTACATATGGATTTCCCGGATTCTCTTTTCGGCTTCCTTCTGAAATTCCTCCGCGTTTGGCGCGAAGTCCGTATACTTGTAGCCGAAAATCTCGTCGGAAATCTCTCCTGTCAGGATCACCCGGATGTCGGAGGTTTCATGGATGGCCTTACACACCAGATACATTCCGATGGAAGCTCTGATGGTCGTAATGTCATAGGTTGCAAGCGCTTCGATCACTTCTTCCAACGCGCCAAGGACATCTTTTTCGGATATGATCACTTCATGATGATTCGAATGGATATAATCAGCAGTTTCCTTCGCATACTTTAAGTCAATCGCATCGATATCCATGCCAATCGCCCAGGTTTCAATCGGTTTTTCTGACATGCCTGCCGCAATCCCGCAGACAAGAGAAGAGTCCAGGCCTCCGGAAAGAAGGAAACCCACCGGCGTATCTGAATCAAGACGTTTCGCTACGCCGCTGATCAACAGATCGTGAATTTTCTTCGTAACCGTGTCCATATCATCTTCCACAAAAGATTGAACCTCAGACATATCACGATATCTGGTAAATTTCCCGTCCTTAAAATAATGTCCCGGAGGGAAAGGAAGAATACGGTCGGTAAAGGTAAGCAGGTTCCTGGGCTCAGAGGCAAAAACATAGGTTCCATTCCCGGTAACTCCATAGTACAGCGGTCTGATGCCGATGGGATCCCGCGCAGCGATAAAGCTCCGGCTTCCGGCATCGTACAGGATCAGTGCAAATTCCGCATCCAGCATCCCGAACATCCCTGTTCCATATTCTTCATACATGGCGGGAAGTATCTCACAGTCAGAGTCGCTGATAAAATGATATCCTTTTGCTTTCAGTTCCTCTTTCAGCCTGCGAAATCCATAGATCTCCCCGTTGCATACAAGCATCGTCTCACATCCGGCCGGAATCACATATGCGTGATCCTTCCTGTCCTCAGAGCCGGAATACTGCATCGTGGTTTTATTTCCGTAAGCAAAGGGCTGCATTCCTTCTCTCGTTAAGCCCATGATAGAAAGCCGGTTAAATCCAAGCCAGCCATTCCCGACATCCACGATTCTTCTGGAATCCGGACCTCTCGAGTGTGTTTTCTCAAGCGCTTTTTGAATACCCGATCTTTCCTCCCTTATATTACAGTAGCCTAGAATTGAACACATGACGCATCCCTCCTTCAACGCAAAAAGGCGTCCCGGAGATACTCTCCAAGACGCCTTTGCCTTTTCGCAGTTTCAGACTACACCTTATATGTTCGTTTTGTCAAGCCTTTTTTTCATTTCATCCTGAAACATGACAGTTCAGGTTTTTCCTTGCCTGCCTGGAAGCAGAAAAACCTTCTTTTGAAAAACAGCATTGATTTTTCTTACGGATTGCATTATGATTAGAGCAGATAAGAAGCAAAGGCGCTTTGGGTTTTCGGACTCGAAGTGTCTTTTTTGTTATAAAAGGCAGGTGATTTTCAGTATATGAGCAGAAAACATGTTCCTTTCAGATCTGTCTTATCAATCTGCATTTGTAAGCTGGCCAGGAGCTTTCTTCGTATCATCGGCAAAGGCGGAACAGCTTTGCCCGGCAAATTTGCCCTGGCTTTTGACAGGGAAGTACTGGCGAAGGCCAGTGAGGGCATGCATGTGATACTGGTAACCGGTACAAACGGCAAAACGACAACCAGCCGTATTCTGGAAGCAGCCCTTCTGAACAGCGGAAAAAGCTGTCTTTTGAATCGTTCCGGGGCAAATCTGCTTTCCGGAATCACGGCAGAGTTTGTCTGTGAAACAGACAGAAGCGGAAACCCCTGTCATGAATATGCGGTTATCGAGTGTGATGAAGGTGCGTTAAAGCAGGTTGTTCCATTGGTAAAACCGGAGATTATTGTCGTCACAAACCTGTTCCGGGATCAGCTGGACCGATATGGGGAAGTGATGCATACCAGAGAGGAGATTTTAAAAGGAATTGCTCTTGCCCCGGAAAGCGTCCTTTGCCTGAATGCGGATTGCCCGCTTACAGCCAGTCTCGGTTCGGAGAAGCCGAACCGGATTCACTATTTCGGAATCAATACTGCCGTGGGCGATCAGCAGGAAAGAGAATTATCCGATGCCAGATACTGCATCCGATGTGGGGCACCTTTAAGCTACAGATACTATACCTATGCCCATCTGGGCAGCTATAGCTGTCCGGCCTGCGGCCTTGTCCGACCGATTCCGGAAGTGGCTGCTGAAAAAATCCTTGGACTGACCGAAGTAACTTCCCTGATTTTACTGAAAACCGGAAGCCACACATCTGAAATCCGTGTGGGGCTGCCGGCTGTCTATAATCTTTATAATGCGTTGGCTGCCATCTGCGCCGGATGGGTTCTCGGACTGAGTGAAACGGCACTTTCGGAGGCTGTCGGTCATACCCGGGCATGCTTTGGAAGGCTGGAAACCTTTGACTTAAAAGGGATCCGTATACAGATGATTCTCATTAAAAATCCGGCGGGCTGCAGCCAGGCTGTTGATTATGTCAGTGCCATAGAGGAAGACTTTGACCTCGTTTTTTGTCTGAATGACAAAACCGCCGACGGGCATGATATCTCCTGGATCTGGGACGCGGATCTGGAAAAGCTGGCCGGGAATCCACATCGAAAAGCAGTCTTTGTCAGCGGAAGCAGGGCTGAGGACATGCAGCTGAGATTGAAGTATGCGGGCATCCCGGAAAACGCGATACGAATGGAGAAAGATTATCCGGCACTGCTCAGGCTTTTAAAAAAGGAATCTCACAGAGTATTTGTGCTGCCCAATTATACAGCCATGCTGGAAATCAGAAAAGCCTTTCTCACATCAGCAGACGGAGAGGAATTCTGGAAAGGATAGGGAAGGATATATGGAAATCAGAATCTGCCACCTTTTTCCGGAGGCTTTGAATCTTTACGGAGACAGGGGAAATGTTCTTTGTATGAAACAACGGTTAAGCTGGAGAGGAATCGACTGTAAAATCGACAGTCTGCATGTAGGAGAACATAAGGATCTGTCAAAGTATGATCTCTTTTTTATGGGCGGCGGTCAGGACTTTGAGCAGGAGGTTCTTCTGCAGGATCTCTCCGGACACAACGGTCAGGAAATCAAGGCTGCTGTTGCGGATGGTAAGACTTTTTTATGTATCTGCGGAGGGTATCAGATTTTAGGGCGCCACTATGAAACCAGCGCGGGGATTCGATGTGAATTTCTCGGAGCGCTGGATCTCTATACGATCGGAGGTGCCAAAAGACTCATCGGGAATTATGCCTATCGTCTGGAAGCCGAAGAAACGATCCTGTCAGCGAAAGGGAAAAAAAACAATATCGACTCACGCCTGATTGTCGTCGGTTTTGAAAATCACAGTGGGCGGACATACTTAGGTCCTGACGTCAAGCCCCTCGGTTATGTATTGGCCGGAAACGGCAACAATGGCAAAGACCGGACCGAAGGCGTCCGGTATAAAAATGTTTTCGGCACCTACAGTCATGGTCCGGTACTGCCGAAAAATCCTTTCTTTTGCGACAGGATCCTCCGGAGCGCATTGGAAAGAAAATATGGGAGTTTTTCTTTCCCGCCTCTGGAGGATGCCTTTGAAAATGCAGCTCACCACCAGGTACTCAGTCAGGTGCTGAAACGATCCTTTTTTCACCTGCCATAAAGATTGAGTCAGAAATTACTGTCCCGAATTGCTTGTCTTTTGTCCGGGAACATACCTTAGACAAAAATCCTTCGATATTCGTGACATCTGTTTCTGACTCTAACCTAAGTTTTATCACAATCTGTTTTCAGTGTTTTTTTAATCCTAAGATTCTTTTACGATCTTCCCGCTGATGTGATCAGGTACCAGGGCAAACAGAAGTGTCCGGGAACCGGCTTTTATGATCTCGTCTTTTATATATGCCTCATCATCGGTAAACTTCCGGCTCAGGTCGGCAGAGATCCGATACGTTGTCTCCTGATCCTCGACAAATTCGATGTGTCCGAACACAATCACTGATTTTATATGCAGCGCCCACTCGCCGTCTTTACGGAACCCTCTGTCATACACGCAGAAGGATGCTTTATTATGGCGCATCATCGCATCGATTTTGTGCCCTCTTTTCCCGCCATGGAAATACAGCTTTCCATCTTCCTCGCAGTAGTAGTGATTGATGGGCATACCGTAGGGATAATCATCATCCCCCAGAACTGACAAAACACCGCGCAGCTCGCTTTTCAGCCTAAAAGTCACGAAATAGTCACCATAAATCGAAGGATGACCCTGATGACTATCTCCAAAGCTTTATACTATACCCAACAAATTTAGTAGTAACTTATCACGTTTAGTTGTTTCGGTTACTACATCCCATTTTGTATCGGA
>JAFVGK010000084.1 GCA_017475035.1 Blautia sp. | reverse complement strand
CTTTGTATGATGAGGAAGGAGGCAAGCCTGAGGATATGTGTGAAGTGCTGGATAGAGTAGAGGCGAACGGTATAGCTATAGGCGAAGCCAAAGGCGTGGATAAGGCACGCCTGGAGAGCATAAAGAATTTGATGAAGAATGCAGGCTGGACCATCCAGCAGGCTATGGATGCCCTGGGAATACCAAAATCGGAGCAGTCCAAGTACATTGCAGAATTGTAACCAGGGTAAGAACACCGTTTGCCCCTGTGTCATAATTTCAGTAGAGCAGTGGGGAATTCCCCAACTGATCTCCTGAAAAAGCACGACACAGGGGCTATTTCTATTAATCTCACTACCCCCATACCCTTTGCCAGGGAAGCAAGCAGAGCTGTCGTCTCGGGCTCTGCGAGAACCCTTGCCAGAACATCAGACCTGGGATTTTGCGCCGGGATTATCGTTGCCGCCCCCTTCCAGTAAGTCGATCGCGGCCCAGATACCTAAGCCCGCACCGAGCATTCATTTTCCACCTCTTTGGGAGCCCTTCATCTGCTTTAGTATAATTGCAAAATCAGTTCGACGCACTTCTCGATACCCAGCTCTCCACTGTCGAGACAGATATGGTAGTTTTGTGCATGTCCCCACTTCATATCCGTATAAAAGCGATGATACGCAGCCCGACGCTTATCTTTTTCCTTGAGGCGCTGTTCCTGCGTCTGATCTCTTTCTCCATATTCTTTGACGATGCGCTCGGCACGTTTATCCAGAGAGAAGCGTCTCCCCCACAAACGAAAGCAACGTCGACAGGACAGGCTGCAGGATCGTTTCCCAGAAACCTTTGATTCCTTCAAAGGTTCCTTTCACAAGAGAACCAAAGCCCTCCCATACTTTCTGCAGAGCCGGGAACAAAGTTTCAGATCCAAAAGAAACAATCGCTTCCAGTGCCGGTTTCAGCACGGTATCCCACGCCGCCCAGATCCCATCCATTGCTTTGCTGACCGCAGGCAGGATCGTATCCGTCCATACTGCTTTAACCGCCGGAGCCACCTTATCCGTCATAAATTTCCAGATCCCGTCAAGGGCAGGCTTCAGGATGTTCTCCCAAGCTCCTTTGATCGCATCCATCGCCCTCGTAATGGCAGGCTGGATCCTGTCTGCCCAGACTTCCTTCACCTTATCCGCAAGCGCTCCCGCCATCTTCTTCACTTCATCCTAGTGGTACATTTCAGCCATATCTACACCAAAATCCATATTTGAACTATAGACCTCGATTATCAGTTGGTACGAGATTTCAATTCTAAGATTTAAGTGTAGATATGATTGAGACAAACCACTAGTGGGTAATGATGAGCGCTCCGGCAGCAATCGCAGCCCCGATCGCCAGCACTACCGGACCGGAAAAGACAGCAGCAAGCCCGCCTGCCCCGGACAGAGCCGAGACCACCTGTCCCGCAATCCTTGTCACCGTACCAAACCCGGAAACGAGCTTCCCGACGGCCAGCAACACCGGCCCGACCGCCGACGCTACCGCAGCAATGGTCACAATGACTTCCTTCGTCCTGTCATCCATCCCATTGAGCTTATCCACAACCGCCTGGACGACAGAAACCACCTTCTTCACCACCGGGATAATGACCTTCCCCAGGGAGATTGCCAGCTCCGACAGCTGAGACTTCAGGATCGTCAGCTGTCCGGACAGGTTATCCTGCTGCGTTTGCGCCATCGCCTGTGCCGCGCCGTCGCAATCCTCAATCTTCTCCGACAGGTTATCCCATTCCGCCCCGCAGTTTGCCAGCAGGTACTGAGCCCCTACCAGCGTCCTGGAATCAAAGATCTCCGCCAGGATTTTTGCCCGGTCGGCGTCACTCATCCCTCCCAATGAGGCATCCAGATCCTTCAGCACCTCATTCAGGGGCTTCATGTTTCCCTCCGCGTCACTGGTTTCCAGTCCGAGAGAAAGCATGGCATCCGCAGCCTCCGAGGCAGAGAACTTCGTATCCGACCCCAGCTTCCTGGCCAGCTTTTCCAGTGTCTCCATGGTATTAACCGTCTCACCATTCAGCGTCGTAGTCGCATCCCTTGTGATCCCCAGAGTCGCCTGCACCTGGCTCATGGAGATCTCAAAGTCAGCAGCCACAGCAACCGCAGCCGTACCCAGCCCCACAATCGGAGCCGTCACCGTCTTCGTCAACGTGCCGCCGACATCCGCCACCTTTTTCCCGGCAGTCTCCAGCTTCTCCCCGACAGCCTGCATCTGGCTGCCAAGCACAGAAGCAGCTTTTCTCTGCTCCGTCTCCAGGCGCTCCAGCTCCTGGGTAGTCGCAATGACCTCACGCTTAAGGGCTTCCATCTTATCCGCCGGAATATCCTGTTCCGCCGCTTGCCGCAGCGCCTCCTTCTCCAGCTCCAGCTTCTCCTTCGTCTCCTGGACCGCCTTCGCCAGGTACTCCTGCTTCTGCTTCAAAAGCTCCGTATTCGTCGGATCGAGCTTGAGGAGCCTCTCACATTCACGGAGCTGAGTAGATACAGTACGGATTTTTGAGGAAATTCTGGAGAGTGCTTTATCCAACCCTGTCGTGTCCCCGTTAATGGAGACTGTTATGCCACGCAGAGTGAAACTCAAATTTCTCACCTCCCGGTTTTGTCGTTTTTCCTACTCTGACTGCCTCAAAACCTCGTATTTATGGGCATCGAGTTTTGTTCATTTTCGGACATAGAAAAAGCCCGGATTGCTCCGAGCTAAAAATGTCTCTGTCTAAATTGCTTTTATCATAATCATTTCCATTGGCTGCTCATAGCCTGGAACATCAACAACTAAACCACCTGCGTCCTTATATCCAAGCTTACGATAGAAATGCTGCGCATCTTCATTCACCTGCGTAGATGTCATTACCATTCCGCAGCCAACAGATCTCATGTCCTGCTCCCAGCGCTCCATAAGCTGCTTCCCATATCCCTGGCCTTGATATTTATCATCAATCCGAAGCAGTGTACAGAAGGGGATGCTGTCCCAGAAAAGGTTATAACGAAGGATGCCAATGATTTTCCTGTCCCTGACACAGACATAACCCTGCCTGTTTCTGACTTTCTCGTCAAATCCGGTTTCAGGTAGATCGTGATCAAAAGTATACCAGGATGTTTTGTCCTGACTCTCAACGTATCTTATCAAGATAATCTCCTCACTTTTATCCTGCCGTCATTTCTGCAATACAAAATACGAAGTTGTCAGTATCGGTCTCTATATTCCTTTCGTGCTTCTGCCGTCCATTTGGAGATGAAATCTGTCTTTGCATCTGTATAAGCATCCCGGTTATGCTCATATTATTTCCAAAGCTGTAGCTTCAATGTTCCATATTCTTTTGCCACGTCAGGATGCTCATTCAAATAATCACGGAAGTATAGTTCATCATTGTCCCCGGCGTATCGCAGATGGATATGATACACCTTGTCGGCAAATCCATTTTCAGTATATCCCTTATTGAGCGAGATTCAGTTTGCCCCGGAGGACATGATGGTAAAGCTGTTCTGTTCCAATATCCGCGCTATATCTTTCATGCCGCTGCTTGCAGGTATTTCGATCATCACATCAATAATATTCTTAGCCCATATTCCCTGAATGGCGGTGCTTCCGATATGACTGATCCGGTCAACAGGCTGATCAGATAAAAGTTCGTTCAGCGTTTTCTCGATCTCATTGTAATAATCTTTCCACCGATCATCGTGCGCCACAAGGAAGATGGGGAATAAATCCCATAATTCTTCCAATGACATTTCAAACAAATCTTTTTCCATGCTAAAGGTCTCCACAAAATGCAACTTGAATGATTTCTTCCGAATTCTCCTACATATATTAGTCAAAGATCACTTTCCAATTCTCATCTTCAACTGCATCAAAGCACATTTTGATCTGTTCCAGATTGGTTTTTCCTTCGGCCAACAATTCGGGCAGTTCATCCGGTCCGAAAAAACCACAGCTAACCGTTTCCAGATTTGGCTGAAAATCGCCGGAGATATACCTGCACAGCACAAAAACAGAACAAAGATTACTTGGATAGATAGTTCCATTCCGCATATTATGATCATACAAGGCAATTACGCGGAGTGGCTCCACATGCATTCCTGCTTCCTCCAGAACTTCTTTTATTGCATTTGTCCTAATCGTATGATCATAATCAATCCAACCGCCTGGCAATGCCCATCTGCCGTCTGCTTCCTGTACTAGAAGGAGTTTTCCATTCTGAAAAACAACAGATCTTGTATCCATCTTAGGTGTCTGATACCCGGTTCCTGCACAGAAGGTCGCTTTGATCTCATCCAGCGGTTTATCACTGATCTCTGCTGCCATTTCAGCAGAAATTTCCCGAATGCGCTCAAACCGTTCAATATCATATTTATCCTTGCAATAGGCTAAAGCGCACTGCGACAGATTTTGAAGTTCTTTGATCCAGGAAATCCATTTATTATCGGGCATTGTTCTGATCTCTCCATTTTTTTAGCACCAGTCTATGTTCTCCCTGTCGTCTTGAAAATACGTCATAAGAAGAATAATTCAAGGCCCCTCTGCTCCACACACTGGAATTCTGTTATAATAACGATTGTTGCAGCACAAGGCTTATAAAGCTTTTAATCCATTTTTCCGAATATCATCTAATTCCTCCGCGTTCAGACAGCCGCATTTATACAAGCGCAGATATTCTTTGGATACATCCGAGTCAAAAATCAGAACATCATCAGAATTGATCGTTACATCAATGCCACTGCGGTATAGCCCTGCAATGGGATGCTTCTTCAAATCTTCGACTCTTCCGAGAAGGTAATTGCTGGAGGGCGTGATATTCAGCCGGATGTGATTATCTGTCAGGA
The DNA here is from genome assembly GCA_017475035.1 of Blautia sp. Lineage (GTDB taxonomy): Bacteria > Bacillota > Clostridia > Lachnospirales > Lachnospiraceae > Blautia_A. The sequence goes on along the minus strand of JAFVGK010000084.1, from coordinate 12,695 downwards.
AACGAATCACGGAAGGATCTTCTGCTGCCGCGATCCCGTGCTGTACTTCGTCCAGTTCAAGGCAATCGACAGCACGGCGTACATCATCCGCTGTTCCCCATTCGCCGACATGTGCTTTCAGTCTGAGTCCCTCAGACTTTGCCCTCCGGTAGATGGATCTGAAATTCTCTATTGGCTGTGCCAGTTCATCTCCATACAAATCGATCGAATAAAACGCTTTGCATCCCCAGAAATGGGACAAGCAATCTTCCAAATATGCTATACCGCAATGTCTGGACAGACCAATCTGAAGCCGTAGTTCAATCTCCGGAGCGATTTCTCGATGAGCCGTTTCAAACGCTGTCACAAGTTCTTCAATGTTTCCATGGAAAAACTCCCCCAGCCCCCAGACGTCTTCGCCTATTTCAAGAATAGTAACCCCGTCTTCCTTAGCCTGTGAAAATGCTGCCCTTATCAACACTCTACGGCCTTCAGCCGTTTCATAATTCCCCCCAAGATTCACGGAATTCCAGGTATGCATCTCATCTATGGAATGAATGGGTTTTTTGATCGGCTGAATATCTTTTCCGGAATAATCACGCAAAAATTTTCGGCTTCCGCCTAACACAAAGTGATTGTGCAGATCAACCTTGGGGCATCCGCGAACAGCCTCAAGATCTTCCTGTATCAACGCATCTGTAAATTTCATCACTGTTTCTTCATTCAGACCCAAAAAGCAGACTACTTCTCCTCTCCGGAAAGTCATGAAATTCCTCACTTTTCCCAACGCAGACAAGCAATCCTTAAGACTGCTGTTCATCGTACTCCCCATACTCGCACCCTATGTGAGTAGCTTCAATTTCATCTACCATCACCAGGCTGCCTTTCCGCTTTTCAAACAAACGGATTGTTCCAGAACCATTTCCTCCATTCCACAGCCGGTTATGCTTTTTTGATCCATCAGGGGCTTCATAATTCACCAGCAGCATATCCTTTTTCAGGCAGCAGACATCAGTCTCCATCAAGGCATGAATCGTTTCCTGACGCACATGCCAACGCACTTCTTCCTCTGATTCCTCAAAATGGAACTCTGTTTTCACATGCAGCCATGCATGAGAGAAATTAAAGTCATACTCTTTACCTTCATACCAGAACGCGCCAAGAAGCCTGCGGTTCAATGGAACAAAATATACTTTGGGTCTTCCGCCCCCAATATCAAATACACTGTTTTCCAATGGATTCCCCGTTTTTTTGCTTACCAGGCAGTTTGAGGACAGCCACACCCATGGGCTTGTAAAATCCCGTCCCCAGTTCTTATCAGCATAGCCATAACACTTTTCCGGCACCACTGTATACTTCCTGCCATTCAGGGTAATGTATCCGGAATAAGCCGTCTTCATTCCTTCGGCGTGCCAGTACATAGCAAAAGCCTCCGCATCCCTAAGCGGTTTGCTTGCTCCGTAACCGACATTGAAAGCAATGAGTTTCTCCAATTCCAGCTCCCACTCCATCTTTCCGGCATCGCACATCCATTCAGGATGATCGGCTGCCTCCTCCTGGGTAATGTATACACTGCCCCTGAGTACAGTTTCTGAAGCAAAACAATCCGAAGCAGCAATACTGTATGGAGCTTCAGGATGAAGATCAACATTCCCCCACCCGAAAAAACGGTGCAGCTGACAATGGTCTTCCCCCCAGCATCCGGCCTTTACCATAAGATATGAAGGACGACTGCCCGTTTCATGGTTTTCCGGAAGTTGTCCGAATATTGGCGTATCCTCTCCTAACGCAGGATTGCAAAGAAAGAATTCAATAAAAAAAGGCTTGTCCTCCCCCGTTTCCTCATCCTGGGCAGTAAAGGAATGCCACCACCAGTCATATCCGTGGTGACGTAATGGTCCGTGAAGCATAAACGCATCTCGGGTAATATCATGATGATTAAACATTAGTTCTGCCTCCCAATGATATTTTTAGTATTATATCATTATCACACAGCCTAATGTATCAGAAATTGTCATATTCGTTTTGTCCGGCAATTAGAATTCTGCCTCCATCTTCGGAAGACACTACAGTATCGTTCGCCTTCTCCGTCCACAAATCAAGTACCATTCCCACTGTCAACAGATCCAGATCCCTGATCGACAGCATCTTTCTCATGGCTTATTCCTCCTTATGGTTCTCTTTGGTCCTTCTTTACTAACGCCTTATGGGGTCTCCACTCACTTAATTGCCTTTCCCATGTCATATGCCTGCGTAAAGGCAGGGCTCTTTTTGATCTCCCCAGGCTGATACACACCGATTCCGTGGATGACGCCTTTTTCTTCGGCACCTTCTACACAGTCAGCATAGCCTCTAAAGCAGGAGAGAGCCGTTTCCTGTGCGGATGTATCCTCATCCGCACAGGTGACGATATAATAGAATTCCTTATTCTTTACTTCTGTCCAGCGGGCAAGCATCCTGTCTATAAGAGCCTTCATCTGGGCGTCAATCGAATAGAAATAAACAGGGCTTGCAAGAACCAGTACATCCGCATCGATGATTTTCTGAAGGATGTCTGCCATGTCGTCCTTCTTTGGGCAAGCTCCGCCGGGCTGCCTGCAGGTATAGCAGGCACTGCAATAGCCGATTTTCTTTTCAGCCACACGGATCTTTTCAACATCATGGCCGGCTTCGGCGGCTCCACGCATGAATTCATCGCACAGAAGATCTGAATTCCCGCCCTTTCTGGGGCTGCCAGACAGGATCAGTACTTTCTTATTCATCACCGTAGACCTCCCGGATCATCGGAAAAGCGCTCCATGCCTTTGGCCAACCGCAATAGAAAGCGAGGTGTGTCACGATTTCAACTGCTTCATCTTTTGTGATGCCGTGTTCTTTTCCAAGGATCAAATGACTCTTCACCTGTGGATACAGTCCTGCAGAGAACAGCGCAGCGATCGTGATCATGCTGCGGTCCCTCGGCGAAAGCTCCTCCTCCCTTGACCAGACTTCTCCAAAGAGTACATCATCATTCAGTTCTGCGAATTTAGGAGCAAGATCACCCAGGCGGTCTCTTCCCGCTGTCTGTTTCTTCATAACCCTCAAACTCCTTTCTTTACTCGTTCTTCATATTACGTTCCCAGAAATCAACGGCGCGGCCCAGCCAACCTTCTGCAATGGTGCCTGTGCCAAGCCCGAAGCCGTGGGACAGGCCGTCAAAAATCTCAATTTCTGCATCCGTGCCATTTGCCTTGATGGCACTGATTCTACGCTCCATCGTCCGGTATGAAGCGATCCCGTCATTCATTCCGACAGCGCTGTAGGTTGGGGGGTCATTGCCATAAACCTCCGAAAGCCCGGTGTAATTGACAACTACCGCAGCCGGCCGGGGATATACATCTTCACCGAAACTCTCCGTGCCGTAGCTGCCAAGCCAGGCTGCCATCCTCGCTCCTGCGGAACCTCCCCAGAGTGAATCCTGTCTGCTGCATTTCCCCGCTGTTCTCCGATGACTGTACATCCGATGAGTCTTTGCCGCACTTAAGTTTCCCATCTGTTTCGTCCTGACTGATCTGCTCCTGTGTTTTAGCCATGACTGCGGCACAGACAGCCGTAAATCCGACCAGGAGCAGAAAACAAATCAATGTAATCAGTTTTTTCAAGTGTCTGCGCCTCTTTTCTTAATGTTCTCCGAAGAGCCAAACCATAATGCCTTCATCTTTTGCAAATGCCTGCCCGCCCATATGCTGATCCGTAAATCCCCTGTCCGTGAAATACTTCTGGTCTTTTACATCAAGGATAAGAAGGTCATCTATTTCGTCTTCACCCAAACCTTCTGCCATGTAAAGGTCATGCAGTTTCATGTAAGCATCCTTCAAAGGCTCTGAGCCATAATAGCTGTCATTCTCTCCAGTGACCATATAAACCGGCGTCCGCGCTTCTGCGACGGCAGTCATATCGCCGTCCCACTGCGTCGCACAGCACAGGAACGCCGTGTAGAGTTCCGGTCTTTTTTCCATCACGAGAGAACCGGTTTCTCCTCCGCCGGAATAACCATGTAAATAGACTTTTTCCGGATCAATGTTATACTCAGCAAGAAAGTATTCCGTCAGGGCGATCGCCTGATTGGCCGATGTCTCTCCCCAGTCATTCAGCTGGGTGGAGAGGACGATCATCTCATCGTTGTATCGGATTGCTTCCACGCCGAAATCTTCGACCATGTTGGATCCAACTCCCTGGAAGTACAGGCCTTCCCATCCCGGAAGGGTAATGAACAGCGCATAGGGTTCTGATCCGTCGTAGCTCTCCGGGATATAACTCGAAAAATGGATGTCCCCGTTTTCTTCTGAGTGATAAACGTTGTCATTTATGAAACCGCGCTGTTCCTCCGTACCGGGAGTTATGGCGTCCTTCTCACTTCCCGCATAAACGGCTGCTCCGCAGATAAATATAAATGCAGTCCACACTATGAATGCTCCGGCAATTCTCATATTTTCATTTTCCTTATTGATTCTGAATCCATTCACGGAATGCGCTGTCATCTTCACGAATGTCCTGGTCGGCGGATAAAACAAACGGATCGTCTGCAATTACCGCTTCCGGAGCCAATGTTTCCATCTGCTTCACCATATCTCCCAGACGGGAACCCAGGTGCGTGTTATAGAAATGAACTGTCTTTCCGGAGAAAGCCACCCCGTCCTGCTTAAGAAAGGACTTTACCGGCTGCGGATAAGTGCCCCACCAGACAGGCACTCCGAAGTAGATGTCCTTATACCCTTCCAGATCCGGGAGTTCACTTTCAAAAGTAAACTCCCTCTCCTCGGTGATATCTGTCCTTACCGGGTCGACCATCACATCAAAATCCGCATCATATTTCTCATTTACGATGATCGGATACATGTCGAGGGTTCTGCCTGCCGATTCCAGTTCCTCTTTCAGGATGTCTGTCATCACCTCAAGGTCACTGATCTCCAGGTTCGTATACGGGGTTGCGGATGAAACCGCATCCGGATGGTCCTTATCTTCTGTATTCTCGGAATACAGGAAATAGATGGCGATCGCGTCTTTCCCCTGTGATGGTTCTTCCGCCCATGCAGGCAGGGAATAAACCAGGCCCACAGTCATGGCTGTTATGGTCAGAAATGCTGTCGTTCTTTTCATAATCTTCGTTCCTCTCCTTTTGAAACGGAAACAGCCGAACGGAACAGATCCGTCCGGCTTCCCATTATGACTGCTGGTCCGTCAGCCCTCTCTCCGAGAGCCAGGATTCGACGTGATCCGCAATTTCCCTGTTGTTCAGTTCCTGGAACAGGAAGTGGCTGTTGCCGTAAATTCCTTCTTCCGGAAGGTCTATCACCGTCGCGTCACCGCCGGCGGCATTATATGCATCCGCAAAAGTAATGCAGCTGTTCCTGGACATCTGCCAGAATGCCGTGGAATCAATATCCTCCGGCCCGTTATCAATATTGTCTCCGTAATAAAAGATTACGGGTACCTTATCTTCAAGAGTCATGAACCTGTTCCATTCTTCCGGCATCATCTGCTCTTCCGGTGCAAACCCCGGCTCGATGGCAACGATCGAAGAGACATAGTCCAGCGAAACATCCCAGCTAACAAGTCCGCCCTGGGAATGCGTCACGAGGATAGCCTTATGGCCTGTCATCTCATACACTTTTTCCAGGACCTCATCCATGGCAGCCGCGATCATCATCTGGTCATATTCGCCGGTATTGGGCGTCATCTGGCGGAAAAACTGGTCCTGGGCTTCTTCTCCTTCCGGGAACTGTGAATTCTCATAGCGTTCCGGAGCGACACGCCCAATCCTGAAGTGTGTGTACCAGGCCTGATCACCGGCCTGGGTATCCACCGGGCCTTCCGCTGTCTGCCCCGCCTCACCGCGGCGCGGCTGGTCTACAAGGAAAACACTGTGCCCTGCCTTCAGGAAGATGTCGGACCATCCCTCCCTGCCGTCAGGAGTCGTCATCCATCCCATACGGGACTGCCCGGCGCCGTGCAGGAAAACGATGGGGTTGCCGTTATCGTTCTCCGGTATCTGGTAAAATACATTCGCATGATCCACATGCATTGTATTCCCCGCCCGGGTTGGATCCTGCCAGTTCTTCGTTTCATCATAGTCTCCGGGTACAGGATCTGTTACTGTGCCGCCGGCAGAAAACATGCCCTGCCTGGCGATACGGAGAACATCATCTTCACGTGTTGTATCTTCTGAAGCAGCAGATTCCGTCTGTATCTCAGTTTCAGCCTGAGCTGCAATTGTCATTGGTGCACAGCTGACAGACAGAAGCAGGAGCAGAGCCGCTGCGCCGGAGAGTGCCCGGATTCGTTTTTTCATCATAGCAAACCTCTTTTCTTTATTATTACTTCAGGCTCTTCAGCCATTTTCCAACTGTATCCGCAGGACCGTTTTCCGCTTCCCGCATTTCTACCGGAAGGCCGGTCAGGACCTCTGCCGCCGGTTCCAGTTTCCGGATTGTATCGTAGGTACCGCCGTCTCCGGAACCCATATGGGTATTGAAAGGAATGATCGTCTTGCCACTGAAGTCATACTTGTCAAAGAAGGTGTAGATGATCATCGGAAAGGTGTACCACCACATGGGATAACCGATGTAGATCCGGTCGTAGCTTTCGATGTCGATCTCGTTCCTGATCGCAGGGCGCTGATCCTCGTCATGCTCCTTCTTGGCAAGCCTTGCCAGAGCATTGTAGTGATCTCTGTTGCTGTCATATGGGATAACAGACTCGATCTTAGCGATATCCGCACCGGTCTGCTTCACGATCTCCTCCGCCACGATCTTTGCCGTGCCGTAGACGCTGAAATAGACTACCAGTTCTTTTGCCATTTCATTTTCTCCAATTTCTCTTACAGATCCGGCTGCAGTTCCATCTTTGCATACTGAGCGATCAGTTCTGGTGTCGCAGTATAGTAACGCATGCCCTTATCGATCTTTGCGATCTCTGCCATTTCGTCATCCGTCAGGGCAAAGTCAAAGATATCAAAATTGTCCCGGATATGATCCGGATTTTTGGAGCCCGGGATCACCACGTTGCCGCTCTGGATATGCCAGCGGAGGATAACCTGTGCATTGGTCTTCCTGTAATTTTCTGCCAGCTGTGCAAACACCGGCTCGTTTACAAGGTTCTTGTCTCCATGTCCCAGGGGATACCAGGACATGAGGACCATGCCAGTTTCTTTCAGGATCTTTTTCAATCCGGTCTGCGGAAAGTAAGGATGTGCCTCTACCTGTACCACCTGGGGTTTGATCTCCATGGTGCAGGTGGCTTCCTGCAGGAGGTCCTCCGGGAAATTGGACAGGCCGATGGCTTTTACTTTCCCTTCTTTGTATGCCTTTTCAATCTGTTTATAACCCTCTTTCCAGTTATCTGTCGGCTGATGCAGGAAGAGAAGGTCAATATAGCCAGTACCCAGGCGGGCAAGGGTTTCATCGACTGCTGTCTCTTTCTCATAAACTGTCGGCCAGAGCTTGGTTACCAGGAAGATTTCTTCTCTTGGAACGCCACTCTTTTTGATGCCTCTGCCGGTACCGCTCTCATTCATGTATCCGTTTGCTGTGTCGATCAGACGGACACCGCTCCTTAATGCACTTTCTACGGATGCTTCTGCTTCAGCCGGGCTCATCATAAACACGCCGATTCCTGCCGCAGGCATCTGAATTCCGTTGTTCAGTGTGAAATATTCCATAGTCTGTATCTCCTCTTCCCAAAATGAAGTTTTGTATGTTGGCTCAATTTCTCCGGATGACGATTTTGTTGTTTCGGCAGCCAGGCTGCCGAAGACAAAATCAGTCTCTCTGTTCTGATATTCCCTGATGGCTATAATCTGTTTCTTTGTTGATAATGTCATCTTATATGAAAATTCCTTGCAAGTCCATTGCTTTGTATCTATAATGGTATACGTGTAACGTATAGCAAACATGAGAAGGAGAGTACCATGCTGATCGAATCATACCTGCTGGAACAGTTTGAAGCGGTTGCCCGGTGCGGCACACTTTTAAAAGCATCCGAGGATCTGCATATATCGCAGCCATCCTTAAGCCGTTCCATGAAAAAACTGGAGGAAGAGCTGGGTGTATCTCTATTCAAAAGGGAAAACAGCAAAATCTCACTGAATGAAACAGGGAAACTGGCGGCAGATTATGCCAGAAGGGCGCTGGAAGCGAACAGGGAGATGGTCGAGCGTGTGTGGGCTTTTGACAGGAGCCTGCGAACTGTAAGCATCGGATCCTGTTCGCCATTCCCAATCAATAGCCTGATACCGGTCCTGCAGGAACATCTGCCTGAAAGAACGCTGTCTGCCGAGCTTATGGGCAGTGATGAAAAACTGCTTGCAGGTCTTCGAAACCACCTGTACCAGATGGTCGTTCTTCATCACTGCCCGGAAGATAAGGACCTATTCTGCCAGAGGTATCTGGATGAACAGCTCTATATCTCTGTTGCGAAGGAACATCCACTGGCGAAGCAGAACAGCGTTACCTTTGAAGGACTGAAGGGACTTCGTATCCTGATGACAGCCCACGTAGGTTTCTGGATGGACATCACACTGGAAAAGCTGGGTTCCTCAGATCTTCTGATCCAGAACAGCATGGATGCTTTGGGTGAACTTATTGACGCCTCCAATCTGCCATTCTTCAATTCAGATCAGATGCTGAAAGCCGGATATCAGCCGCCGGACAGGGTCGCACTGCCCATCACCGATCCGGAAGCGCATGCCACTTACTGGATCACCTGTATGGCCTCTGAGCAGCAGAAATTCCGTTCTGTCTTCAGTGCAGTCCGTGGGAACATGCTGAGAAATCATTCCTTAGGTTTGACCCTGGAATAAAAACAGGGCGAAAAATATATCGCCAGCGGCAGTAACAAAATATAATGCCCTATTGAAACTGTAATCTTCTTCTGTCAGAATAAAAAAGTGCCTGCGGTTTTCTCTTTCGAAATCTAATGGGGCGGTCAACATGGAAGGCAATGATATGAACCAATTTACAATCCCGGCAAAAGGGACTGCTCTTTAAATATCGATAAGTTCCTGAGAAGAGTTGTAAAATTATGATTTGTTATGTCTGAACGGAGAACAAGTATCCGATTGGTTATGCGGCTTTATGAGTGATCAGGATATTCCATACATAGAGACAATAGGAATCATCTACGGATGCGGCTAGCAGAACGGTGATTCGATCCTGGTTCATGGAAGCTACAGCGAAGGCAACTGGCTGTTTGCTTACCAGAACGGAAAATTCGGTTATGTGAATGGGAATTATGTTTGCTAAGAGAAAAACCCGGGAGCAGCTATGAACTGCTCCCGGGTTTTTAACGAAGAGGCAGAAAAGCAACAGGCTCCAGGTTACCACGTGAACCTATTTCTGATAACGAAGCGTTGTTTTCATCCCATCCAATCCACAAACGGTATGTTCGAAAATGTCAGTTGCATTATGCAGATGTACCTGTGGATCGTCGATCATCTGTGAATAATGCACAAGCCAAAGCTGCTTGACATTTGCCCTTGCAGCGACAGATGCAGCCTGTGCGAAATTCATGTGACCATGCTCAATGGCCAGATTCGCCTGCTCGTTTTCACTATAAGTTGCCTCACAGATCAGAAGATCTGCTTCAGCAGCCGCTTTAATGAGCGTGTCACAGACAGCGGTGTCGCCGGTAAACACAAATTTCAGTCCCTGACGCGGTTCACCCAGAACCTGTTCCGGCTGAATTATCGTATTACCAACCTGTATTGAAGTTCCCTTCTGCAACAGCCCCCATTGATTTTCAGGGATTCCAAGTTCCCTGGCTTTTTGCGGTATAAACTTGCCTGCTCGGCTCAGGGTAAAGCAATAGCCCTGACTTGAGATGCGATGTTCCGTTTGGAACGCGGTCAGCTTCGATTCCCTTGACCATCCTGTTCCCAGCTCAGACAGCTGCAAACCTTCCGGTGCAAGTTCCAGCAGCGTGATAGTATAACTCGTCCAACCGACCAGTTTCAGAATCGGTTCCATAGCCTCTTTGAGTCCCTCCGGACCAGTGATATACAGGGTTTCCGTTCGTCCCATGCTGCACATCGTTTGAAGAAGGCCGGGCATTCCAAAAATATGATCGCCATGATAATGTGTCAAAGCAATCATATCAACTTTCATCAGACTGACATTCGCCCGATTTGCGGCCGTTTGCGTGCCTTCGCCGCAATCAAACAAAATGGAGCGGCCTCCACATGACAGCAATGCGGCTGTCAGCGAACGCTGCGGTAACGGCACAAGGGCGGCTGTCCCAAGTAAAGTAATATCTATCATTGTATCACCTCCTAAGATGGGGCATAAAAATACACATTCTTTTGGTCTTTATCTTTCCATACATCAAACATTCTCCATAAATTGATTAACGCATTGTCAGGGTTCCAGATAGTAATGCGGCAGCGGACCATTTATGTAATGTACACATACCGGCAAAGATAGCTCAACAGCTTTTCTGTGAGCGGTATCCCCTTGCTGCCGGTCTTCCGGTTTCTTTTCCTTCTCGGCAAAGTATCGCTCCATAATGCTGATCCACCCTTTCCAAGAAGATCCTTCCGGTTCTTTTGTGTGATACTTGTGGCTGATCATCAGGTGCCGAATTGTGTGTACCACATCGGGAGGAAAAATGGTCTGTGTTGGCATCCCCATATTTAAAGCCAATGCGGATGTTCCTCCATTGAAATTTATCATCTTTGCCAGGGAGATAGAAATCTCTTTCGGAAAAACGTGCGGTACGCTTGCTGTTGATGCTATAGCGCAAGCATGGGCTAGTATGCTGTCAGTATACAAAGCAAAGACATTTGTATTATTGAATATAAAGCAATAGGGTTGTTCCGATCCTGATCTAAGGGAGTATACAGGGAAACATCCCGACAGGCTTCATCTACCATGGTCATTACCAGCCTTTGAATAACTGCGTCACTTTCAGGAAGAGCATGAAAGGCAATAGTGGCTCTTTCCAGTTTTGGACTGGCGCTCTGATAATCACCTGCATTAATAAAGATATTCATCGAAATCCACCTCCTAATTATCTAATGATAACAGGAGAGTAACATAGGTTAAAATTGAGATTTGAAATCTGGTTCCGTCATCTGAAGGTTCTGTTTCATCAGTTCGCGAAAGCAAATCTTGATGGATCAAGCGTGGTATGCAGGAAAGTGGAAAAGAGCTTAGTGCTCTCATCTCTCTTGCTCATCAGAAATAAAAACACCCGACCACCGGATTGTTCTTACTCCGATGATCGTTTAATCCATTTTCAGTGCAATATTGCATGGCGTACGAACCCCTCTTGACGGTAAGGGGGAGATTATTGCATCCACGAAATGCCTCCTTACCAATCTTAATCACACTTTCTGGAATTGTTACGGTGGTGAGGCTTCTGCACACAGAGAATGTCTCGTCGCCTATCTTTTTCACTCCATCCGGAATGACGACAGAGGTTTCCGAACCGTTGTATCTTATCAGCATTCCATCTTTGATAGTAAAATTTACTGTATAATTATATCCCATCCTAAAGCTAATCTTTTCTCAAGTCAACATCAGAATCGTTGGGGAGTAGTAGTATCATGCCTTATGGAGTTGTACCAAAATCCATTCCCAAATAATAAAAGTCAGATTTTCCTTTATTCACTCACACAGAGTATCTCTTCCACCAAATGGGAACCGCCTTTTCCCTAATCCGCAGCCTGGGGTCTTCTTATCTTTCCCACCAGAGTGGGGAGGGATGGGGAAAAAATCGCAACTTTTTGTCCGGGAAGGTTTTTCTTCTGTATGGTAATCTATAAGCAACCAAAGGCATGGACAGCAATTTCATGCTAAATACCTTTCACGTATTTTGGATCAGGTCTGACTCCTGTATAAGCGCGGTCGCTGCCAAGCAAAAACATGCCTTTTAAATCGATCTACCAACCTTGTCAATCCAGATATTTAACAATAAGTTGATATATTAAAGGCACACACAGCAAATAAACACCACCACCTCAAACATGGAGTCAGTTCACTTCGGAAATATGGTAGTTTCCAAATATGAACTCGTGCCTTGCTTTTGGCCCCTTCGTCTAACGGTCAACGACGCCAGGTTCTCATCCTGGAAATGTGAGTTCGATTCTCACAGGGGTTACTACACCCGGATCTGAAGTGTTTTCTTCTGTATGGTAATCTCTAAGCAGCCAAAAGGCACAAACAGCAATTTCTTTTTATGCCCATAACTTCTAATTATGAAAGCAAAAAAACGTGCCTTGTTTATGACCCCTTCGTCTAATGGTCAGCGACGTCAGGTTTTCAACCTGGAAATGTGAGTTCGATTCTTACAGGGATTATTATATACATAAACTGTCCTCTCCTTGTTCTATAACAACAAAAAATGAGTGGGAAGGTCAGCTTTTCTGTTAGCCAGCTAACACATTCCCACTCATAAGTCACGTCCGCGAGGTGGCGCTGCGTGCCAGTGGCACGCGTTTAGCGCCGACCGAGTCGGGAGACGAGATCGAACACCCGACCTACCGCTTAGGAGGCGGTCGAAATGCGGTAAAATACAGTCAACCGGAGTCATGCCAAGTCAAAAAATCTAACAAAAGCACGGGGTTCGTTATCAAATCTGGTCAATCTGATGTATGCTGCTGTAAAGTATTGTCAAGCGATTTTTGTTAGCTGGCTGTTAGCTGAGCTAACAAATGGGATCAGGCAATACGTAAAGTCGCG
>JAFVGK010000083.1 GCA_017475035.1 Blautia sp. | reverse complement strand
CACGCTCCCGGCAACTGACTTGAGGGCGGCTTTGATGATCTCCTCGAGCACTTCTGTCTGAATATAGTGTGAGCAGCACTCGCTGTTTTCCCGCAGATGCAGGCCACACTGCCAACAGGACACTTCCTTGCCGCGCCGGATATAACAGGCCGCTTTGATGGTTGATTTCCGTCTCGCGGCCTGTTTGTAATGAATGATTATCTACTGTCTTTCGGAAACTGTGGTTTCAGAACAGAATCCTTTAGTGCTATGCTCTTATCTCTGCCCGGATACATGATGTAATAAGGCGGAATCTCGTTTGCCTTTTTCAAGAGCTCTTTTATCAGCTTTGCCTTCCCAAGCCACAGCTTGAGAGGATTGATCTTCGGAAGGTCTTCCTCCGTAATCTTACCCTTCATACCGCCGAATTTCATGACTCTTTCTTTGATATAGCGAAGGTCATATCTGGCAGGATTCACCTCGATGATTTCCTTATCCAGACCCGTAAGCATGTAAACTGCCTCCAGCGGTGTGCGGACAGAGGTTTCAATGGTGAACACCACATCACGGGGAACCTCGACATATTGTCCAATGAGAGCGAGATTTGTGCAGTCCTTCGGAATGATCGTCGGGCGGTCGCTTTCCTTGCGAGGCATGAACTGCGAGGTGATATAGGGCATCATACAGGTAGAGATATGGGAATGTGCCAGCACCTCATCCTTCATATCCAACATTCCAAAATGGTACAGCATCTCTTCAATGATCTCATTTCCTGTGCACTCCGCCATAGGCTTTTTGATATAGCTGCCAATACGCTCTCCAAACAGGCCATCTCCCCACAGAACGTCACGGTTCTTCTCACGCTGATCCGGGAAATAGTCCCTATCATAAATGACCAGCGACATTTCCCAACCGGAATCCATGAAGGTGATTCCGCCGCCCGTACCGCTCTTGCTTCCGGTCATCTTCTCCAATCGTTCAAAAAATTCGGGATAGTCTTCTACGGTGAGGAAAAAACTCATCCATTTGGTCTTGTCGATATGGCTTAAGAACTTATCTGGATTGCCGAACTTTTTATTCCGTGCGGCAAGGTTTTTCCATACCGTGAACAAGCCCATATCTTCCGTGTCCCGGTTAATTTCAGCGATATGTGTATTATCACCGTAGGAGGCGTTTGTCATCATGGAGCCGCTGGTAAGAAGGACGTAATCCTGAGCTCTTACAGGAATGGTTTCCTGATTCTTGATCTTAATACCGTAAACCGTATTGCAGGCCTCATCCATTTCCAGATCATAGACTGCAGTGTCCATACGGAAGGTGACACCCTGATCCTCCAACCATTTATGAATCGGCTTGATCACAGAATCCTTGTCATTGCGTTTTGTATGCAGAATGCCCTCCAGATAGTCGAGCCTGTTCAGAAGGCCGAATCGGTTGAAATACCGCTGCGCCTCCAATGCACTGTGATAGGGCTTAAAAGCCAGCATAGAGTGATAGCACCACCACAGAGAGCTATGGAAGAACTCGCTGTCCTTTCCGAAATAGTCCTCAATCGTCATATCCTCCAGATCCTTTTCCGGGATGCTGGTGAAGTGCTCCATTTTCAGGAGCAGCTCCGGACTCATGCGGTAGTCATGTACCTTTTCGTAAATATGTCCCTGTTTGCACAGGAGTCTGCTTTCGGAATGGATCGGCATATCCTTATTGGCTCTTACTGATTCATCAAGCACCGAGATCGATGGATCTTCCAAGGACGGGATCTTGCTGCACAGATACCAAAGGCACTCCATAAATGGCTCCAGTTCACGCTCACCGGGGCAGATATAGCCCGCTTCCCCGGAATAAGCGTCACAGCAGCCGCCAAGGGAATTTCGTTTTTCATACAGCGTGATATTCTTTCCCGGCATTCCGGCATCATCAATCAGAAAGACCGCTGCCGCAAGGCCGGCCATTCCTCCGCCAATGATGTGGGCGTTCCTTTCTTCTATGCCTTCAGGTGCGGGAGCCTTGTAAAACAGATTGTAAATGTTCATGGCATACATTCCTTTCTGAAAAGTTTTCAAAACAGTGTTGAAATCACAACACTGTCTATATTATAATAAGGAATGTACTATGGAGCAACCATTGATGTTATGCGAAGTGTTGATATATCCACACTCAACGCATATTTGTCGATATATTCAGGAGGAAATTTATGAAGGCAAAGAACCTGAACGCTTCATCTGTAAAAACAAGAAACCTCATAAGAGATACTTTTGCAGAGCTGCTTTACGAAAAGAAAAATATTAACAAGATCACAGTGACAGAGCTGGTGCAGCGAGCGGACATTAACCGGAGCACTTTCTATTCTCACTATGATGATGTGCGGCACGTTGCGGAGGATATTAAAGCCGAAACACTGAAAGCCTTCTTTGAGAACAAAACCATATCCAATGTACATGACATTGAACTTTTCTTTGATGAGATTTATGCCTATATCAAGAAGAACGATTCCTTCTTCCGGTTGATCTTCATCTCAGATGAAGTGACGAATTTTGTGCGTCATCTGGGCAACATCTGTAAAGGACGAATTTACGAGGCAGTAAACAAAGACGACTCTATTCGTGATAAACACCTGCTTGAACTGGAAGTTTCTGCATTTTCGGACGGCATCGCCATGCAGTTTATCCGTTATTATCACAATGACTATAACGTGACGCTGGAGGAGATCATCGAGTGCGGTAAACTCTGGTGTAGAACGATGATCGAACGCCGATCAGAGAAGACCGTCATAGGGTTGCTGACTTATAACAAAAAGGCATACGACTAATATATCAAGGGGTTTCTTAACTTGCCAAAATTCAGCCCCAAGATATTGCAATCTGTGAGAAATTAGGAAAATCT
>JAFVGK010000082.1 GCA_017475035.1 Blautia sp. | reverse complement strand
TACCGAGAAAATCCCTTTTGTTTCGAACTGCTTTTTCTTATTCGGTTTAATGCCTAACAATTCAAGTTCCATGTCATTATCCAATGTTCGTTTTTCCTTTTTGTCAACTATTATTATATATCTTTTTTTGTTTTATGTCAATACTCTTCGTTAAATCTTTTTGTTTGGCATTAACCAAGGATTGATAAAAACTTTCTTTTGCTGTACAATCCTATTACATTTCAAGCTAAGGTCAGGAGGCACTTTTCATGCAATATCGGAACTTTGGAAACACCTATGTCATCCGCATGGATCGCGGTGAAGAGATTATCTCTACTCTTACCGCCTTGTGCAACGACGAGCATATCACATTGGGCTCTGTAGAAGCGCTCGGCGCAGCAGACCATGTTGTCATCGGTCTTTATGACGTTGAGGCCCGTCAGTATCACAAACACACGTTCGACGAGCCAATGGAGATTACTTCCCTACTCGGTTCTGTATCTACGAAAAATGGCGAGACCTATCTGCATCTTCACATCAATCTGTGCCGGGAGGATATGAGCGTGATCGGCGGTCATCTCAACGAGTGCCGGATATCTGCTACCTGTGAGATGATTGTCCGAAAGATCGAAGGGAATGTCGAGCGCGAGCTGGACGAAGAAGTAACAGGCTTGAATCTGTTTAAGTTTGTGTAATCGGCTGTATTTATCATCACGGAGGAATTATCATGTTTCTGAAAATCACAAAACAATATGGAAAACCGATCTGTGTGGCCTTATACGCTGGCTTTGCGGCACTTGCCGCAAAGAAGAAACTGCTTCCTCTTTTGATTCTGCTCGCACTCCATACTTTTGAATACTTCCATGTTGGCCGTAAAGTCGCAAAAGAAAACGGACTTTCAAAGATAGAAGGTCTGGCAAAATGCCTTGCATTTGGGTTCACCTGGTGGCTGCCGCTCCAGAAGCGCTCAGCCTCCTGAGACAATAGTCCCTGTCCCAAATTTTATACTACAGGTTTCTTTACAAACCTCAATAAGCGTGGTATAGTATCGCCAGAAAACAGGGCAATGCCCGGAAAGGAAAAAGAAATGATCACAGTTCGCTTCACTTTGTCATGCAAAGAGCACAAGGAACTCCAGTCCAGCTTTGATTATCTGGACCGTCTCTTCGTGCGCTCATATAAGGCAAAGAAGCATGGCTATGTGATCTCATAACCCCGCCCGGGAAGAATCAGATTTTCTTTGGCCGCTTGCCTTGTATGAGGCAGGCGGCCTTTTCACGTTCAAATAGGAGAATCATCTATGCTAATTGCTATGGATCCCAAATCATTATCAGACTTCTTCATCCTGAATGAAGATGTCGACGAAATCATCGAAGTTCTGAACACCATCAATTTCAAAAAGGCCAACTAAGTCGGCGTCTTTCCGGCTCAGTGCCGGAACAGGAGCGTAAATAAAATGAATCGTATTCCGGTCATTAATATGACCGCAACCGGAAACAATATTACTCGCTTGCGGATTAACGCGGGCTTGACGGTGAAGGATCTCCAGGACATCTTCGGCTTCAGCACGCCGCAGGCCATCTACAAGTGGCAGCGTGGAACAGCATTGCCGACTGTAGATAATCTTGTAGTTCTCGCAGCCGTATTCGGAGTGAAGATCGATGATATTTTGATTTTTCAAATTGAACAGCAACTCCGAATCCCCGCATAACAAATAACCAGCTCTGGCAACAGAGCTGACAAGGTCCCTTCGACTAACAGGCCAGGTCACTGCCCTTTCAAGGCAGCAATGCAGGGTTCGAATCCCGCAGGGATCACCATATTCCGGATTGGTGTAACGGCAGCACGCCTGACTCTGACTCAGGAGGTCGTGGTTCAAATCCATGATCTGGAGCCACAACACAGCCCCGTAGTGCAGATGGCTAACGCGCCTGACTGTCTATCAGGAGATCGCGGGTTCGAGTCCCGTCGGGGTTGCCATTTGGCCTCTTCGTCTAATCGGCAAGGACGCCAGACTCTCAATCTGGTAATGTTGAGTTCAAGTCTCACAGAGGTCACCAAGAATCACAGGGATGCGCAGCCGGTCATCGGCTTCCCATGGCGCCGGCTGCGCAGAGGCCTGATAAGCCTACGTGGTGGAATTGGGAATACACATCCGGTTTAAACCCGGATACCACAAGGATTGAGGGTTCGACTCCCTCCGCAGGTACCATTCGAAATGCGAGAGTGCTGGAACTGGCAGACGGGCCAGGCTCAAACCCTGGTGCTTGAAAGAGCGTGCGGGATCGTAGCCCGCCTCTCGCACCACATACCGAATTGGTGTAATGGCAGCACGCCTGACTTTGACTCGGGAGATCGCGGTTTAAATCCTTGATTCGGTGCCACATGGTTCCATAGTCAAGTGGAAAGGCGCCTGGCTGCAACCCAGGAGACGACTGTTCGATTCAGTCTGGAACCTCCATGCGGAACAACGCCGGACGGCTCCGGCACCAGTTTCGAAAGCTGTGGGCAGCAATTATGCTGTGGGGATCGACACCTCTGTTCCGCGCCAATTTGCAGTGTTGCCAGAGTGGTAATGGGTCCGCTTGGAAAGCGGGAGCCAGGTTGAAAGACCTGCGAAGGTTCAATTCCTTCACACTGCGCCAAAAATGCTGGGTGATCCCGGACGGCTCCGGGACCGGCCTTGAAAACCGTGGGCGGCAGAATTGCCGTGGGGATCGACACCTCCTCCCAGCGCCATCGTTATGGAGTGATACCCTAACAGGTAAGGGACCTCCCTGCTAAGGAGGAGACGCAGAAATGTGTTTGAGCGTTCGAGCCGCTCTCACTCCGCCACACGCACAGATGTTGGAACGGTAGACAAGCCAGTCTCAGGAACTGGTGCCCAAAAGGCATGCGGGTTCAAATCTCGCTCTGTGCACCACTTATACGTTCTTAGCTCAGTCGGTAGAGCAACGGACCTTTAATCCGTAGGTCGCGGGTTCGAGCCCCGCAGAGCGTACCATATGCGCTTTTAGCTCAGTCGGTAGAGCAGCGGATTCTTAATCCGAAGGTCGTGGGTTCGACCCCCTCAAGGCGCACCATATGCACGAATGGCGGAACTGGAATACGCGCCAGACTAAGGATCTGGTGCCCGCTTCGGGATTGTGAGTTCGACTCTCACTTCGTGCACCACCTGGTGAGTGTAGCTCAGATGGTCAGAGCGCCGGGTTGTGGACCCGGAAGTCGTCGGTTCGAGGCCGGTCACTCACCCCACGGGTTCTTAGCTCAGTTGGTAGAGCGGCAGACTGAAGATCTGCGCGTCTCAGGTTCGATTCCTGGAGAGCCCACCACATATGGGAGAATGCCTGAGTCTGGTCAAAAGGGGCGGACTGTAAATTCGTTGGCTTCGGCCTACGTTGGTTCAAATCCAACTTCTCCCACCATCATTTAAGGAACCTCTTTTCTCTATTAGAGCAAATGAGGTTTTTTATTGCTCCACCGACCTGAGTATAGTATAATCGTCTCGACAGATCGGGATTTATCAGGAAGTGAAATGAAATGCCGCACAGCTTTCAATTGGCAAAGGCAGACGATGTAAACCTCATATTTGGGCTGTATCAGAAGAGAGTCCATTGGATGGATGACATGGGCATTATGCAATGGAATGTGACCGATTATCTTGAAGCTTACCCGATCGGGTACTATGCGGAACAGCAGATGCTTGGCAATCTCTATGCACTGAAGGATGATAAAACTGTGCTTGGCGCGGTTGTGCTGCTGCAGAGCGACGACCGATGGCCGGACAGAGCGGATTCGCCCGCGTATTATGTGCATAATCTCGTAACGGATCCGGCGGTGAGCGGCGCGGGGAGAGAAATTCTTGCGGAAGCCGAAAAATTGGCGATCTGTCACGGGAAACATTTCATGCGGCTGGATTGTGCGGTTGACAATGTGTTTCTGAATACATACTACGGGGCAATGGGTTATGAGTTTGCCGGGCATTGTGAAGACGGGGCCTATGCAGGCAATCGGCGCGAAAAGAAACTGCCATAAGCGCAAAGTGAAAATCAGAAGCGAATCAGAATTTCTCGCGCGTTGCAAGGATGGTTGATGAACAAGGCACCGTCGTGATCATGAAAAGATCAGGCTGGCAACAAGGAGAAGCATATGACCATCGCCCGGCTGGAGCGCATCGAGATCGGGCGCGACTATGAGGTGCAAATCAGGTTCACATCAGCGTCGGGCAGTATATGCGGATAGCGGCATAAGGACCGGAAAGCACGAACTCCCACAGGGTGACGAGCCTTGCGGGAGCTTTTTAAACCTTCCGAACTGGCAGGATTTTTAACGGCCTCTGCCTTTACAGGGACGCCGTTCCATGCTACATTGATAATGGTGTTTTGGCTGATAAAACAGGATTTGCGGAGGGAAACATGAAAATAGAACATGTTGCACTATATGTGAATAACCTGGAAGCCGCCAGAGACTTTTTCATAGACTATCTTGGTGGCCGTTCCAATGATGGTTACCACAACAGAACTACGGATTTCCGGTCTTTCTTTATCAGCTTTGACGATGGCGCAAGGCTGGAAATCATGTCGAAGCCGGAAATGACGGATGCAGAGAAATCGGTTAATCGTACTGGATATGCTCATGTAGCATTTTCGGTTGGCAGCAAAGAACGAGTCGATGAGTTGACGGCCAAACTGAAAGCAGATGGTTTTTCTGTTATCAGCGGTCCCAGAACTACCGGAGATGGATATTATGAGAGCTGCATTGTCGCAATAGAGGGAAATCAGATCGAGATAACAGTTTGATAAATTTCAGTTTATCAATCTGAATATTGAATCTTTGAAAGCGGTTCAAACCTTTTTGGGTAAGAACCGCTTTTCCATTCGTCCGCTATCAATCTTTTCCTGGCAATGGGATGCCTTTTGCCAGCTTCAATGGGCTCTGGCTTTCCACATACATTGGGCATCCCTCAAATCCATATTGG
>JAFVGK010000081.1 GCA_017475035.1 Blautia sp. | reverse complement strand
CGTACAGTCCGCGCACAACTGCAGCTGCCGACGGGGAGCAGTATAAACGGCAAATACGCCGGTCTTTGATGCCGGAAATCCGGGTTCGAGCCCCGGCTCCCTGATTTTACCCCATGATTCTCCTATTGACGCCCTGCCGCAATCGCGGCAGGGGACGGCGGAGGACTGATATGAAATGAGCAAAAAAAGAAGGGATAAGAGACGGAAACGGCTTCTCAAAGCCGCGCAGTCAGCGCCTTCCGGGTGCGACGACTGCTATCAGATCACCAGATGCGCTGAACACGGCCTTCATGGGCGGTGCCGCGAATATAAGAGCTTGGACGATATCAGAAAGGAGGTTCAAAATGCAGGTAGTTGGTTTCTGGATAATGGGGGGGCTTATCATGGCGTTGCAGGCCGCGACTCTGGCTTACATGCTGCACAGGCGGCGGATCGAGGTCCATAAGAGGAAAAGACGCGCCGCACACCTGAAAGGGAGACGTTTTCCGATTTCGGCCGACTGGGACCGGATCATGCGTGACACCACGATCACCGGAATCAAAACAGCTGAAGGCAGCAAGGAGGAAGCATGAGGCAGGAAGCGATCGACAAAATCAAATATGCTCTTACGATTGCCCGGGAAACTGAAATACTGGACGACATAAAAAAACTGAGCGAAGACATGGAGGAAGTCTGTCAACTTGCAGTAATGGGCTGGAAGCAGCAAGATCCTTCGACCAAAAACGCCATTCTCTCTGCGATCAACGCAATGGTATCCGTCATGCAGAGCAAGACCGACGACGTGCATCTTGTCGCGCAGTCTTTGATAAAAAACATCAGCGAAGCGGCAAAAGAATCAAGGAAAACCGGCCGCGCTCCAACAGAGGAAGAATTGCGTGATATTTTCAGGGAGACGCATTGCGGCGGCTCTGAGGAGGTGACGAATTGAAGATTGAGGATTATCAGGCGCAGGCCATGCGGACACTCTGGAAAGATGGAGACATGCTGCTGGAAGGCTGCATGGGTCTGATCGGCGAGTGCGGTGAGGTAATGGACGTCGTGAAAAAGTGGAGGTTCCAGAGCCCGCCCGGGAGCCCTGTCCCTGTGGACAGGCTGATTGAGGAATGCGGCGACGCTCTCTGGTACTGCGCCGAACTCTCTGCCGGTCTTGGAAAGAACCTCGGCGACATCTATCACGATGCGGAACACTGGTACGAAGCCGTGAGGACGGTCAATGAAGATGCGCCTATAGAAACCATGGCGCTCCGACTTTCCTGCGTGGCATCCCTTCCGATGCGGGATCTTTTTGACTCCCCTGTGCAATCAAATTCCGCAAGGCGGATGCAGGAAGCACATGCGGCCGCCAACGTGGTTGGGCTCGTGACGCAGATTCGGGACTTTCTGGAATTCCACTGCGGGTCCTCCCTGGAAGAGGCCATGGAGCTCAATATCGGAAAGCTGAAAGTGAGGTATCCTGACGGCTTCAATCCTGCATTGACCGTATGCAGGGGGGGCTGATATGGCAAAAAAATATTACTGGCTGAAGATGCCGGATGACTGGTTCAACCAGAAAAGTGTCAAGAAGCTCCGGCGGATCGCCGGAGGGGACACTTACACGATCATCTATCTCAAAATGTTGCTCACGGCCATTAAGCAGGATTCGAGGCTTTACTTCGAGGGCGTGGAGGAAAATTTCCACGAGGAACTTGCTCTGGAAATAGACGAGGAGCCAGAAAACGTCCTGGTGTGCCTGCGGTTTTTAGAACAGCAGAATCTCATAAAAATCATAGAAGATGACGAATTCTTTCTCCCGGAAGCCGAAAGGCTGACCGGATCCGAATCGGAAAGCGCCGCCAGGGTGCGGCGGTACAGGGAAAAGAAAGCGTTACAATGTAACGCTGATGTAACGCAAAGTAACATACCTGTTACACATGTGAAACGCCTGTGTAACGGAGAGAAAGAGATAGAGAAAGAGAAGAGAAGAGAAGATATAGATAATATATATAGCCCGGAGGCGAGCTCCGGGCCGGACGGCTCCACAAAATATCCGCCTGCCGGACATGGCATGAAAGAAGATGCCCCAACGGCAGACAGCGCGAAAGAGGTAGGCGCTGGGGCGGTCAGAGGCGTGGAAGGAATGGACGCCAGGACAAAGAAAGGCGCGAAAGGAATAGGCGTCAGAATACAGAACACCGCAGAGCCTTCGGAGATCTTTATCAGGCTGCCGCTCAATACCGGCGAAATGTGGGCCGTAACAGTGAGCGAAGTTGAAGAATTCCAGGAACTTTACCCGGCTGTTGATGTGCGGCAGCAGCTCCGGAACATGTGCGGATGGCTTAATGCCAACAGGAAGAACCGCAAAACGGCCAAGGGTATAGCGAAGTTCATAAATGGCTGGCTTGCCAGGGAACAGAACAGGGCCCCAAGGGTCGGGTCGGCCAGTAGCGCATATGGACGGCCGGCGCCAAAAAAGAATCAGTTTAATGACTTCGAGCACAATGCCTATGACTTTGACGCCCTGGAACAGGAGCTGGCAGGATCATAACAGGGAGGATGCATGAATAAAGCAATCATTATCGGCAATCTCACGGCCAATCCTGAGACGCGGTATGTAGACACAGCGTCCGGACAGCAGGTCGTGTGCGACTTTACCGTCGCGGTCAACCGCGTGGTCCGAGACAGGAAGATAACGGACTATTTCCGGGTCTCCTGCTGGAATAAGGCGGCTGACAATGCGGCGAAGTACCTGCAGAAAGGCAGCAAGGTCGCTGTTATCGGGCCGGTGACGGCGCGGGCATGGGTTTCAAGAGACGGAAAAGCCATGGCAAGCCTGGAAATCCCGGCGGAGCAGATCGAGTATCTCAGCAGCCGGCCAGGGAACGGACAGGCTGCGCCGCAGCAGGGATACGCACCGCAACAGACGGATATGGACGGATTCGTGAATGTCCCGGACGGCTATCAGGAAGAGCTGCCGTTCCACTGATGGGGTGCGTAGATGAACAGAGCATTATTTTCATCGAATAGTGACGAATGGCCTACGCCGCAAAGCCTGTTTAATTCTCTCGATCGAGAGTTTCACTTCGACCTTGATCCGTGCGCAACAAAAGAAAATCACAAGTGCGAAAGATTCTTTACAGCCGAGCAGAACGGACTTGTACAAAACTGGGGGGGTGCACAGTGTTCTGCAACCCGCCATACAGCGACGTCGCGAAGTGGGTCGAAAAAGCATACAGGGAGGGAACAAAAGACAACACGACGGTCGTGCTTTTGCTCCCTTCCAGAACGGACACAAGATACTTTCATGATTATATCCTGCACAGGAGCGAAATTAGATTCATACAAGGACGGCTAAAATTCGGAGAATGTAAGAATTCTGCGCCTTTCCCCTCGATGATCGTGATTTTCAGGGGCGCAGGCGCACAGAGAAAGGATGCAACATGGGCGAGATCCTGACGATGAAACAAAGAAAAGCCAGGAAGGAACATAAGTGCACGCTGTGCGGCAGTCCCATCCTTCCCGGCAGGGAATACATGTACTATTCCTGGGTAAACGATTGCCGTATATACGAAGGACGGTTCCATATCCACTGCGACGCCATGCTGGACGTATTCATGACCGAATTCTGCGTTGATGACGAATATGATTATGATGACGCTGCCTGCGCACTGCGGGAAGAGGGGTGCGAGAAGGTCTGCACGTACGAAGAAAGAGAAGAATGCACGCTGGACTTGTTTTCCTGCGAACGCTGCCTAAGAAAACTGCTGCCGCCGACAGTGCTCGGCGCGGCGCTTCGGAGCGTGCAGGAAAACAAGGTGGATGAAACGTAAAAGGAGCCAACACCATGACAGTAACGACAGAAAAGCCGGAGATAATCCGGTTCATCTACAGGCAGGAAAAATCCGATAAAGATTACGGGTCGTGCCTTTGGGCGATATTTGACATTGACGCTTCCCGCGGAATGCTGAATATCCAGAGCGACTGCGGGGACTTTGCGCACAGATGGCCGGAGAGGGGGCAGGAATTCCTGCGCCTGCTACACGGGGTAAGGAATGAATATCTGATCCACAAACTGTGCGGACTGCCGAAATGCGTAAACATTGACTTGACGGTTAGGAATGCCGAATACGAATTGGAACAACAGGATTCTCCACGCATCGAAGACCATCTGATCATCAGGTACAGGGAAGAGCTGCGGAACCTTCTGCAGGGATCACCGGATAAAGACAACAGGGCAGGAGAAATTATCGAAGAGTGGAACAGTGAACACGAATTCGAAATCAACCAGGCTTATGAGCTCGCCGTCAAAGAATATTATCCGGATCAGCGTCGGATCGTAAAGATATTCTGTCAGCATATCCAGCCAAAAATCAGTTCATTTTACGGACCGCTTGTGCGAATGGAGCTGCCTCATGCCGATGGACAGAAAACGATATCCGGCTGACTGGAAGCGGATAGCGACGCGCATAAAGCAGGATGCCGGATGGAAGTGTCAGAAATGCGGGAAGCAATGCAGAAAGCCGGGAGAGCCCTTTGATACGCACCAAAGGACATTAACGGTAGCACATATGAACCATATCCCGGAGGACATGCGCCCGGAGAACCTGAAAGCCCTTTGCGCACCGTGCCACCTGCGATATGACGCAAGGCATCATGCAGAAACTCGGAAAGCAAATAGGAAATGGACGAAAATGGCTGGTAAAACAAATGAGAAATGGTACGACCACGACTTAATCGTGTTTGTCCAGGGGCACGAAATGACCGGCTCCGGAAACTTTAAATACTATTCCCTGCATTACGGATTCCGCGATCCGGGTGCGCCGACCGGGATCACGGTTATAGAGAGTGAGACGGGCTTCCATTTCCTCTTCTATCTCCAAATTGCGGACCAGCTTCTTGGAATGGGATATGAATTTTTCCCCGCAGGAGCGGACGATCCGGTCGACTTTGTAGGTATTTTTATATGACAAAAGATGAAATGGTGGATGTCCTGAAAAAACATGGGTATCCCGCGGAAAATGTAGACGGCGTTGTATATGTCCGCAAGGCACTTTCAAAACAGGAAGTAAGGGACGTGACACACATAATCCGTAAGGCTGGATACCAGGAGAGCTACGGCTTCAGGAGACAGCCGGAGAAGCAGCGTAAACGCTGAAACGCATATGGATTTAATGGAATTGCGCGGCCGGCACATGCAGGGGTATGCGCCGGCCGGGATCTGTCTGGGATGCCGGCATGGATGGCATTCAGAGGCGAGGCGCAGGGGAGAAATACCGCCGGAGTGTACAGGGAAGAGATTTAAAAATCTATGCCCGGATTATACTGACACGACGCCGACGCGCGAGGAATATAAGCTGATCTAT
>JAFVGK010000080.1 GCA_017475035.1 Blautia sp. | reverse complement strand
CATTTTGCACTATTTATACTTGACTTTGCAAATCTTTCTGTGCAAAATGAGCGGATTCCGAGTGGCTGTAGGATCGCGAGAGCAGCTCCGCTGCGAAGCGATCCGTAGAATCAGGCTTTTGTCGATGCAATCATAGTATGTGCATGATTTTACTTCAGACAAATGCCGCTTATGCGGCGTAAAATCGGCTCAGTAAACGAATCAGAATGCAGGCATTCCGTTCGTTTACCGTAATTTATCTGATTCAGGCGATAAAAGGTCATGTAAAAATGAGCGGATTCCGAGTGGCTTTAGAATCGCGAGAGCAGCTCTGCTGCGAAGCGATTCGTAGAATCAGGCTTTTATCGATGCAATCATTTACACCCCATTTGTTCCAGCACAATCTCCAGGATCTTATTCGCGGTCTCATCAATCGTCATATCAGAAGAATCGACGAGAATCGCGTCTTCAGCCTTCACAAGAGGAGATGCCGCCCGTGTACGGTCTCTTTCATCTCTTTCTGAAATCTCTGCCTTGATCTGCTCCAGGTCACATGGCTCTCCTTTTTCCAGGAGTTCCAGATACCGCCTTTTTGCCCGGACCTCCACGCTGGCAGTCAGAAAGATCTTCACCTCGGCATCAGGCAGAATCGTTGTGCCGATGTCCCTGCCATCCATGACCACATTATATTCTCTGGCTAATCCCCGCTGCAGATCAAGTAAATGGGAACGCACCTCAGCCACAGCGCTGCAGCATGAAGCCATCCTGCTCACTTCACCCGTACGCAAAAAAGGCGTTACACGTTCTCCGTTCAGATAAACCTCCTGTTCCTGATTCTCATATCGAATCGAGACCTCAGCTTCCCGGCATTTTTCCTTTATCATTCCTGTATCTGAGCCATCTGCTCCCTGCCTGATGAAATACAAAGCAATGGCACGGTACATAGCCCCGGTATCGACATAGATAAATGACAGCTTTCCGGCAACGAGGCGGGCAATAGTGCTCTTGCCGGCTCCTGCCGGGCCGTCGATGGCAATTTTCTTTCCCATCGCGATCCTCCTCCCATAAAGCAGTTTTGTACGTTGGCTGAATGTCTTCGTATGAAGATTTTGCTGCTTCGGCAGCGAACTTGCCGAAGAAAATCAGTTTTATTATAATTTGCTGATAGCCTGTGCTGCCAGATAGGCAGTAGACCAGGCAAACTGCAGGTTAAAACCGCCGGTCAGGGCATCAACATCCAGTACTTCCCCAATAAAGTATAAACCCTTTATCTTTTTGGACTCCATGGTACCCGGGTCAATTTCCTTTACGGAAACTCCGCCTTTCGTAATAATCGCCTCACGGAAACCCGCCGTACCGGTAATCGTAACAGGAAAATGCCGGATCAGATCAACAAAGCCTTTTCTCTCCGGATGGCTTACCTCCCGGGCTGCCTTATCCGGCATTATTCCGCTTAATTCCAATATCACAGGAGTCAGAGTAGAAGGAAACAAAACAGGAATGACATTTTTAAACTGTTTATTGGAATTCGCTTCCAATTCGCGCAAAATCCTGTCATCCAGCTGTTCCTCCGAAAGAGCCGGTTTCAGATTGATGTAAGCCAAAAGCTCCTTCTCCGAAAGACGTTCACCGAGCACGGCGCTCGCAGTTAAAACAAGAGGCCCTGTAATCCCCGTATGAGTGAACATCATCTCCCCAAACTCACAAAACAAGGTCTTCTTTCCCTGCATTACCGACAATTCTACATTGCGCAGCGACAAACCGGCCAGCCTTGGGATATAGTCCTCCTTTGTCCGCAGCGGCACCAGGGAAGGCATACACCTGGCAACCGTATGTCCGGCATCCACGGCAAACGCATAACCGTCCCCGGTCGAACCTGTCTGGGGATAAGAAAGGCCTCCTGTAGCGACTACAATCACATCGGCTTCCAGTTCCCGGCCGCCATGAAGCTTCACCTTGCTGACTTTTCCGTCTGCGTATCTGATGGAATCAACTTTCTCTTGTAAACGGATCTCGACATGATTTGCCCTGCATTTTTTTTCCAACGCACGTATAATTTCTGAAGAATGGTCCGAAACAGGAAAAACCCTGCCGCCTCGCTCTGTCTTCAGCGGCACGCCTGCATTTTCAAAGAAATCCACTGCATCCTGATTGGAAAAAGTATAAAACGCGCTATAGCAGAATCGTGGATTATGTATCACAGCCTGAAAAAGCTCCTGAATATCACAGGAATTTGTCAGATTACATCTTCCTTTGCCTGTAAGAAATAGTTTCTTACCCAGTTTTTCGTTTTTTTCTATCAGGATAACCTTCCTTCCCTTTCCGGAAAGGCAGGCACACAACATTAATCCGGAGGCTCCTCCTCCTATCACGATTATGTTTTTCAATCTTTTTTCCTTTTCCTCCGGACACCCCCGCCGGCATCTTCCTTTTCCCGGCTCTGAGATTCGGGCAAAAGGAGGCTCGTACGACATCTTAAAGCCGCGTCATTCTGCCCTCGTCCGCGCGCCGGTTACCGACAGGTAATAAAAAACCAATCGCCGCTCTGCCATAATAAGGGTAGAAGGAGATGAACTCTCCCTCTACCCTTTCCTTTCAAATCTTCAAAAAACGATCATCTGCGGATGGATCTTTCAAAGAGATTTATACCGGATACGCTCCGTTTTCCGAATCGGCTTTAGATTCATCAACACCGGTCTGCTGAGCCTGACGGTATTTAAAGAAGTCCGTCGCTACCTGCGGGAAGAGCGCGTAAGACAGGACATCCTCATCCTGCTCTTTATACTGTGCCATCTCCGACTCAAGCTTGGCTAACTCATTTTCGATCAGATCTGCCGGACGGCAGGTAATCGGTTTTTCATCTCCGATACACTTTTTCTGCACTTCCGGGTTAAACGGTTTCACCGTTGCGCCATATTTGCCGGACAGAATGTCCTTGGTTTCCTTTGTCACCATCTTATAACGCTCGCCAAAGAGTACGTTAAAGACAGCCTGTGTACCGACGATCTGTGAAGAAGGCGTAACAAGCGGCGGTTCACCAAGATCTTTCCTTACACGCGGTACCTCTTCCAGCACCTCGTAGAATTTATCTTCCGCATGCTGCTCTTTCAGCTGAGAAGTAAGGTTGGAAAGCATGCCTCCGGGTACCTGATATAAGAGTGTCTTGATATTTACGCCAAGATTCTTCGGATTCAGAAGGCCTGTTTCAAGCGCTTCATCACGGATCGGACGGAAATAGTCCGCGATCTGTGCAAGAAGCTTCTGATCAAAGCCCGTATCATACGGAGTTCCCTTAAAGGTTTCAACCATAACCTCTGTAGCCGGCTGGGAAGTACCCAGGGCAAACGGGGACATTGCGCAGTCAATAATGTCAACACCGGCTTCCACAGCCTTCAGATATGTCATCGCAGCAACGCCGGAGGTGTAATGCGTATGAAGATCGATCGGGATACTCACCGTCTGCTTAAGGGCTGTCACCAGCTTTGTAGCCTCATAAGGCAGTAAAAGACCGGCCATATCCTTAATACAGATCGAATCCGCGCCCATGTTCTCGATCTTTCTTGCAATATCTTTCCAGTAATCAAGAGTATACGCATCACCTAAAGTATAGCTCAGAGCGACCTGAGCATGCGCTTTTTCTTTGTTCGCGGCTTTCACGGCTGTCTCAAGATTACGGATATCATTCAGGCAGTCGAAAATACGGATAATATCGATACCGTTTGCCACGGACTTCTGTACAAAATATTCAACCACGTCATCCGCGTAAGGACGATAGCCAAGAATGTTCTGTCCGCGGAACAGCATCTGCAGCTTTGTATGCTTGAAGCCATCACGAAGCTTACGCAGTCTCTCCCATGGATCCTCCTTCAGGAAACGAAGAGAAGCATCAAAGGTAGCGCCGCCCCAGCACTCCACTGCATGATACCCGACCTGATCAAGCTTGTCTACGATCGGAAGCATCTGCTCGGTGCTCATTCTCGTGGCAATCAGCGACTGATGCGCGTCACGAAGGATGGTCTCCATGATCTTAATCGGCTTCTTTTCCGGAGCTGCCGCCGCTTCCGGTGCCTTAGCTCCATTCCTGTCTACCGCTTTCTCCTGCGGTCTTTTTCCGTTATTATTTTTCTGTGACATATTTACCTCCTCTTAGTACGCAGTTCTATACTGACATACTGTCGTCGGGTGACGATTTTGCGGCGTCGGCGGTTCATGCCGAAGGCAAAATCTGTCTCCTCTTAGAACGCAGTTCTAAACTGACATTCTTATACACCATAAATGGCCATGAAAACACCGGCTGCTACAGCAGTACCGATAACGCCTGCTACGTTCGGTCCCATCGCATGCATAAGCAGGAAATTGGTCGGATCTGCCTCAGCCCCTACCTTCTGCGACACACGGGCCGCCATCGGTACGGCAGAAACACCTGCGGAGCCTACCAGAGGATTGATCTTGCCGCCTGAAATCCTGCACATGAGTTTACCCAACATAACACCGCCAAAAGTACCAAAGCAAAATGCCGCCAGACCGAGGACTACGATCTTCAGCGTTGCCGCATTCAGAAATGCTTCCGCGCTGGTTGACGCACCGACAGAGGTACCCAGCAAAATAACAACGATATACATTAATGCATTGGAAGCGGTCTCCGTCAACTGCTTCACTACACCGCACTCACGGAAAAGATTTCCCAGCATCAGCATACCGACCAGCGGAGCTGTTGTCGGAAGGATCATACACACAACAATCGTGATAACGATCGGGAAAAGAATTTTTTCCAGCTTTGTGACATTACGAAGCTGCTGCATCTTTATCCTGCGCTGCTCTTCTGTCGTAAACGCCTTCATAATCGGAGGCTGGATAATCGGAACCAGGGACATATAGGAATATGCAGCCACGGCAATCGGTCCCATCAAAGTACTCTGTCCCAATTTTCCTGCCAGGAAAATAGAGGTCGGGCCATCCGCGCCGCCGATGATGGAAATCGCTGCCGCTGCCTTTCCGTTAAAGCCAAGGAAAATAGCCAGGAAATACGCGACATAAATGCCAAGCTGCGCAGCCGCACCCAGAAGGAAGCTGATCGGATTGGCAATCAGGGGGCCAAAGTCCGTCATGGCTCCGACGCCCATGAAAATCAGCGAGGGGAAAATACTCCACTCATCCAGAATATAAAAATAATGAAACAGACCGCCGACGCCATTGGACGAATCGGCCGGATTCATCATGATATCCGGATAAATATTAACTAAAAGCATACCAAATGCGATCGGAACCAAAAGAAGCGGCTCGAAGTCATGTGCGATCGCAAGATATAAGAATACACAGGCTACCAGGATCATCAGATAATTGCCCCAGGTCAGATTGAAAAAGGCGGTCTGATGAACCAGGTTAGACAAGGTATTTGCTACATATGACATATGAATACCTCCACGACTTACTTTTGCCTATTTAGTTCATCGTTGCAAGAGTGTCCCCGTTTTCCACTGCCTGGCCGGCTGCAACATCGATGCTGGCAATCGTGCCGTCCTGCGGAGCAACAACCGGGATTTCCATCTTCATGGATTCAAGAATTACAATGTTTTCACCTGACTTGACTGTCTGGCCGACGGAAGCGACGATATTCAGCACCTTGCCCGGTACGGAAGCAGTTACCTTAACCGCGCCTGCGCCTGCGGAAGCAGCTGCTTTCGGCGCAGCCTTCGGAGCGGCTTTCGGCGCTGCCTTCGGAGCGGCTTTCGGAGCGGCAGCAGAAGCTGCGCCGGTATTTTCTTCTACGGTAACATCATATGCGGTTCCATTAACTGTGATGGTATAGCTTTTCATTTGTTTCTCTCCTTTATTATCATGTAATATCAACTCATCATCACTCGCAGCGCATCAGAATACAGCTTACCATCATGATAAGCAAAAGGATGCGTCCGTAAAACATCTCATCTTGCGCGGCGGTTCGCCTTGCGGATCGAGCGCACAACAAAGCCATCCGGAGAAATATTCTCGGAGGCAGCGACAGCGGCCGCAATCACTGCAACAAGTTCTTCGTCATCAGCAAGCTCCTCCTCTGCCGGTGCCGTAACCGGAGCAGCAGCTCTTACCGGGGCAGGCGCCGGAGCAGGTGCCTTTGTCGTACCCTGCTCCAGCAGAGCGGGCACAAATTTCAGAAGGGAAATCACAAATGACAGGAAAGCCAGCACCAGAAATACAATTCCGATACCCACAAGGGTATTCAACAGTGCGCGGACAATAGTCAATCCCATCGGAAGCTTGACATCAAGTGTCAGGGTCGTAGGATTCGCTCTCTTGTCAAACAGATAAACAAAGTTTGCCTTTGCTTTTTCAAACGTCTGAGGCACAGTAACAGTATAGGTATGCCCTTTTACCGTAACAGTCGGTTCGGCATTTTCAGCATCCGGAACCCACGCGCCAAGATCCTCGACGGAACTCTCCCAGGCCTCCACAGCCTGAACGGTAAAGTCATCCGTCGACTTCTTATACTCAGCGATCTCTTCATCTGTCATCTGAACGATCGTTTTTGTCAGGCCAATGCCATTGCGCAGCGCTTTGGCAAGATTTTCATCCTCCTCTTCGGCACCCATGGCGGAAAAGACGCCAAGAACCGCCACAGTCATGGCGCAGAGCCAGAGAGTGAGGATTTTTCTGGCTTTCTTTTTCTCTTGTCTCATCTTATCACCTCACTTAGACTGTCCCATGCTTTTTGCCCGGCCGCTCTTCCTTCTTTGTATAGAGCATTTCAAAAGCGCCGATCACGTATTTTCTGGTATCAGCCGGAGAAATAACCGTATCTACATATCCTCTGGCAGCTGCAGAATCTACGCCCGACTGAAGCGCGCGGTATTCTTCGGCCTTCTGAGAAAGCTCAGCGGCATCCGCGCCGGGATACATGATTTTTGCGGCAAGAGACGCATCCATCATGCCGATCTCGGAAGAATCCCATGCGTAGACAATATCAGCTCCAAGACTCTTGGAATTCATTGCGACATAAGCGTTTCCGTAAGCTGCTCCGGTAATAACCGTAACCTTCGGGACAGTTGCGTTTGCATAAGCATAAACCATTTCGGCTACAGCCTTTGCAATCTGCTTTTCATTGCACATGCTGGCGGCAAAGCCTGTAACACTGGTAAGCGTAAGCACAGGAATATCAAAAGCGTCACAGAACCGGATAAAATCCGCAGCTTTTCTTGCGCCGCGGAAGGTAAGCTTTGAACCGGGCTCTTCTTTCTTCTCTCCGTTCTCATCATAGATCACGGAACGATTGGCAACCGCGCCGACTGTCTCGCCGTTCAGTCTGATAAAACCGACCGTAATATCTTTGCCGTAAGCAGCCTTCAGCTCAAAAAACTCCGAATTGTCAGCAAGCTGCGTCAACACTGCCGCAGAGTCCCCGCTGTAACCCGCAATATCTTGTACCACCCTGTTAAGGTCATCTTCACATTCTACCGCTGTATCATTATCTTCGTTATTTGACGGAATCAGGGAAACCAGCGTTCTGATTTTGTCCAGAATCTCCTCTTCTGTACCCACAAAATCCACAACCCCTGTTTCTTCACTCTGGAAGACAGCAGAAGAGGTATCACACTTTTCAATGGTGTTTCCTTCCATGGAATTCGGTGTGTTTACAAACAGTTTGCCTTTTTTCTCCTCCACAAAAGTAAAATCCGCCAATGCCGGAACCACAGCCATTCCGCCTCCGCAGGAACCCAGCACAGCTGTAATCTGCGGAACAACGCCTGAACACAGGGCCTGCTTTGCATAGATACTTCCAAAAGCAGCCAGAGCATCAGTCGCTTCCTCCAGACGAAGACCGGAACAGTCAATCAGCCCGATTACGGGAGCACCCATCTTAAGCGCAAGATCATAAAGCCCGCAGATTTTTTTTGCATGCATCTCCCCGACAGAACCGCCAAGAACAGAGGCATCCTGACTGTATACATAAACCAGTCTGCCTTCGATCACGCCATATCCGGTGACGACGCCGTCTGAAGCGGCTTTCTTGCCAGCCATATTGAAATCAGTCGTTCTGGCTGTCACCTTCTGTCCGATTTCAACAAAACTGTTGGCATCAAGAAGCGTTTCGATCCTTGCGCCCGCTAAGCTTTGCGTAGTGTTACTCATTCTATATCGCCCTCCATTGTGTAAAATAAAATCCGGGAACTGGATTGTTACCTAAAATAATCCATTTTAATAATACCCTAATGCTGTCTTTTTTTCAAGAGAAAGTTATGACGGTAATCATGTCTTTAGGAGCTGTGCAAAAACAACCTGTAAAGATCCTTACGTCGTAATCGGAACAAGCCGGGCAGCAGCCTCCTGTTCTGCCTCTGCCTTGAAATCTTCCATTCTCACCGGGTCGATCTCCGGCAGTTCGTCTGTCCCCTCTACGCCGAAACAACGCAGGAATTCCTGTGTCGTCCCAAAAAGAATCGGTCTGCCCGGAGCATCCAGTCTTCCAAGTTCCCTTACCAGATTAAATTCTATCAGACGATTTACCGCATGATCGCTTTTTACTCCACGTATCTTATCAATTTCCGCTTTAGTCACAGGCTGACGATATGCGATAATAGAAAGCGTTTCCAGCATGACATCGGTAAGCACCGGTTTTTTGGGGTGCATGGCAAGACGGATCAGATATTCCGTATATTCTTTTTTTGTACAGAGCTGATAAGCGCCTTCCAGCACGATAATACGGATTCCCCGGTCCTCCTGCTCATACCTCTCGGTCATTTCCTGAATCGTTGTCTCTGTTTCCTCCCGGGAAATACCTAATGCAGCCGCCAGATGCTCCGGTTCTATCGGCTCACCCATAGCAAACAAAACAGCCTCTATTGCGGCATGCAGATTCGTCCGGTTTTCGGCAGCGCCTTCCTCCGGTACCTCCGTCCTGCTTTCCTCCCGGTTTTCAGCCGCGCCTTCTTCCGGTACCTCCGTCCTGCTTTCCTCCCGGTTTTCGGCCGCGCCTTCTTCCGGTACCTCCGTCCTGCTTTCCTCCCGGTTTTCGGCCGCGCCTTCCTCCGTGAAACTCACCATGCTTTCTTCTGTGTTTTCTTCCATGGCTTACTCCTTGTCATACTCGGTCAGATGCTTCCACGTGGCCGGATCAGTGAGCACCTCGACATTGATTTCTTCAAAAAGTTCATCCTGGCAGACACGGATGTATCCCATCTTTATCAGCTCCAGCACGCATAAAAATGTTACAATCACAGTGGTGCGGTCCGGATCCCGGTCATTCATATGCAGGAGCATCAAAAAGTCAAATTCTCGATGACTGACAGCAAAATCCCGGATCTGCAGCATCTTTTCAGAAACGCTTACCGGTTCTTTCTCGATACGTCCGAACCTGCTGCGGATCGGGTCAATTCGATCTTCTCTCCGTTTCATCAATGATTGATATACCTTATTCAGTTTTTCCAAAGTAAGTCCCGCTACCAATTCCGCAGGATCTACAGGTTCCCGGTAAGAAAGCACTTCCTTCGGCAAAACCGTTTTCCGGTAAAAAACTCCCCCTGCCTCATCCATCAGATCCTTCAGCTCATATGACATATACTTATACATCTTATACTGCAGAAGCTGCTCCACAAGCTCCTGTCTGGGATCCGTTTCCTCTCCGTCTTCTTCGTCGGTTTTAGCCGGCAGCAGCATTCTGCATTTAATATCAAGCAAAGCAGCAGCCATCACCAGGAACTCGCTCATCAGACCGAGATCCTCCATCGGCATGGTCTTGATATACTCCATATATTGTTCGGTAATCTCAACAATCGGAATATCATAAATATCTATTTTGTTTTTTTCAATCAGGTGGAGAAGGAGATCCAGCGGCCCTTCAAACACCTCAAGCTTGACAGGTATCGCCATAAAGTCCCCCTATCCCCGGCAGATGACATTCACAAGCTCCCTGGGGTTGTGAATTCTTATCGGGATCGTATGCTCTCCGATCCCGGCGCTGACAAGCAGATGTCTGCCGTTTTTATGAAAATCCCCGCAGCAATATGGCGGGAACAGTCTTGGCTCAGGACTTACCAGCCCGATCCTTTTTGTCAGCCTCACCATTCCTCCGTGATAGTGTCCTGAAAGAGTCAGATCGGCTCCCCAGGAAAAGTATGACTTTGCATATCCCGGATGATGGGCCAGGAGAATCGAAAAACCATCCTCCGCCGGCCTTCCGCCCAGGCGGCAGGTGATATCATCTGCAGTAAGCCCGGCTGCAAACGGTTTTTTATAGCAGTCAATCGGAAGGTAAAGCCCATAGATATCGACCGTACAGCCATGAAGCCTAATTCTTTTATGATCATTTATCAGGATCTGCACCCCGCTCGAACCAATCCTCTCTTCAAACTCCTGATAACGATGAACCAGCTCCCTCATGGCTCCTCTCTTATGTGACGGAGTCCTGATCCATCCGCTTTCGGGCACAATGTCGGATTTCTCCGTAATCCTGGACATCCTGCCCGGTCCGGAGCATCCCAGAATCATTTCTTCGGCTATCAGGCGCGCTTCATGGTTTCCCATGGCATAATAAACCGGATAATCCCTGGCCAAAGCACACAGCAATGTCTGTGCCGCCCCGAATCCTCCTTCGCCCCGGCGCAGAATCATATCTCCGGCACATAAGATCATATCAGGCTTTACCGCACAGACAGCCTTCAGCAGCCTGCTCTGTCCCTCTCCGTACATCTTTCCGTGCAGATCAGCCAGCAAGACAAAAGAGAACTGCCTGCCTGCCGCAAGACGGGAACACGGCAAAGTATATGTCACTGTTATAAACTCCCTCATTTTCCGTCCTCCTCCCGGAACGCGGTTCTGCCTCATTATTCCTGAACAAAATGCCCGTTTAAGGAGCTGTGCAGTTATTACAAAAGCGGCGCCACAAGACGCATCACGCTCTGCATCCCACGAATGAGAATATTTCTCCCCTCGCAGAATTCCAGAGTCACCTTCTTGCTCTGGGCCAATGTGTTTAAAAAATCCTTCTTGATATCTTTTATCACGGGATCCTGATAAATCCAGACGCCATCCTCAAAATGCAGAAAAAGGCTGCGGTAATCCAGATTGATCGTACCGCAGACAGCAATCTTGTCGTCACAGACGAAAGATTTTGCATGAAGAAATCCCGGCTGATAAGCATATATCTTTACCCCTGCCCGCAACAGTCTTGTGTAATAGGATTGGGTTAACAAAAATACAAGTTTTTTGTCCGGAATCCCGGGTGTGATAATGCGGACATCAATCCCGCTGTTCGCGGCAACGCAAAGAGCAGACATCATCTCATCGTCTACGATCAGATAAGGCGTACAGATATAGACATAATGCTCAGCCTGCGAAAGAATCGAAGTATAGACGTTCTCCCCCACAAGCTCATTATCCAGGGGAGAATCGCCAAAGGGCTGGATAAAGCCTTCCCCTTCAAAAGGCTCAGGATGGTAGACATGGGGTTTATAAAGAGCATAATCCAGATCCTCACTGATCTTTGCTTCCGTGACGGTACTCCACATCTGAAGAAACATCAATGTCATATTCCAGACAGCATCTCCCCGCAGAACGATAGCTGTATCCTTCCATCTCCCGAACCTGCACTTTTTATTGATATACTCATCCGAAAGATTAATCCCGCCCGTAAAGCCGACATACCCGTCGATAATACAAAACTTCCTGTGATCCCGGTTGTTATGTACGATATTCGCAATCAGACGAAAGGGATTAAAAACCTCGCATTTGATCCTTTTTGCCCTGAGTTTTTCATAGTATCGCACGGGAAGGGTCGTCATACAGCCAAAATCATCATAGATCAGGCGGACATCCACTCCTTCACTGGCCTTTCTCTCCAGAATATCCAGGATGGTCTGCCACATCAGGCCGTCATTGATGATGAAATACTCAATAAAAATAAAATGACTGGCGGCTTCCAGTTCCTTAACCAGCACCGGAAACATGTCATCGCCGATCTGGAAATATTCCGCTGTGGTATGCTGCCACAACGGGGCTTTGGACATATGATAAATATAGCGCGACTGCCTGTCGGCAACTCTGTCCAGCCGTTCCAGTGCCCGGCGCGGTTCTTCCTCTTCCAGAGTATATTCCCGGCTGGCTTCCACCGCATGGCGGTATTGTC
Source organism: Blautia sp. (assembly GCA_017475035.1). Lineage (GTDB taxonomy): Bacteria > Bacillota > Clostridia > Lachnospirales > Lachnospiraceae > Blautia_A. The sequence continues at coordinate 7,938 of JAFVGK010000080.1, read as the reverse complement.
TGCTCGTCCGCGAAATCATCCTGGATTCCCCTACGAGAAGATAGGCTACCAATCCGAAAACAGGGATGCCTAAGATCAGAAAAGTCCACAGCAGTTTATAAGAAGAATTCATTTCCCTGTTTATAATCAAAGCCACGACAATAATTGCCAGAACCGATACCGCGAAGTTCATGTAGCCGGAATAACTGGTCAGGCGGTAAAACTGTACCACGAACCAGGCAACCTGAACGGACACCGCTATAGCAACATAGATAATCCTGTTAAACAAAAGCTTGGAAATACGTTTTAAGATTCGCTTAAATTTCTCCATGCCCGCCCCTGCTGTACAAAAGAAAAATCCCTGGCCAGACAGCAGCCAGGGACTTTTTGTGCACAATTAATTATATTTACGTTTTCTTGCGGCTTCAGACTTTTTCTTACGGCGAACGCTTGGCTTCTCGTAATGCTCTCTCTTACGGATCTCCTGCTGAATGCCTGCCTTAGCACAGCTTCTCTTGAATCTCCTGAGAGCGCTGTCTAAAGTCTCGTTTTCTTTGACGATAACGTTTGACATAGAACCCCACCTAACCTCCCTCCAGTTGTAGATTGTGCGTAAATACAACTGTGTGGGTATCTTTAGCACGGGCTTTATTATATAACATGCCCTTTTGGTTCGTCAACACCTTTTTTCTTTTTTTTGGTTTTTCTTTACAGCATGGACTTTAAAAGCTCGCGGGCAGCCGCAATCGCTTCGTCTACCTTTTCCGGTTTCTTTCCGCCTGCCTGCGCCATATTCGGGCGGCCTCCTCCGCCGCCTCCTACTATCGCGGCGGCCTGCCTGATCAGGTTGCCGGCGTGGGCGCCGGCCTTCTGCGCGCCATCTGTAGCCATGGCAAGAAGATTCACTTTTTGATCATTTACTCCGAAAAGAAGCACTACGCCTTCACCGATCTTTTCCTTCAGCTGATCTCCCAGATCCCTCAGGCCGTTGGCGTCAACACCCTGTACTTTTGCGGCAAGAAGCTTCACGCCGTTCACTTCCACAACCTGGTCCATCACGTCTCCCAGAGCACCCTTCGCAAGCTTGCTCTTCAGGGCGTCTCTCTCGGACGACAGTGCCTTGACCTCACTTAACAGATGGGCAATCTTTTCCGGAACCTCTTCCGGAGACGCCTTCAGCGCGGCAGCCGCCTGACGAAGCAATGTCTCCTGATTACGGTAATAAGCTATCACTCCATCGCCCGTCAATGCCTCAATTCTGCGGACCCCTGCGGAAATACCAGACTCGGAAACAATCTTAAAAAGAGTAATCTGGGAGGTATTTGCCACATGCGTACCTCCGCAAAGCTCTTTGGAAAAATCACCCATGGAAACAACACGGACTTCCTGACCGTATTTTTCACCGAATAATGCCATTGCTCCTGATTTCTTCGCGGAATCGATATCCATAAGCTGAGTTGTAACAGGAAGTGCTGCACGGATTTCCTCGTTTACCAAAGCTTCAACCCTGCAAAGCTCATCCGGCGTCATTGCCTGAAAGTGGGAAAAATCAAAGCGCAGACGGTCCGGGGCAACCAAAGACCCCTTCTGTTCGACATGAGAGCCTAATACCGTCTTAAGCGCCTTCTGAAGAAGATGGGTCGCGCTGTGATTCTTACAGATCGCGGCACGGGATCCTTCATCAACCTTCATGGTGACCTTATCGCCTTTTCGAAGCATTCCGCTTTCCATATGGCCGACATGACCGACCTTTTCTCCACGCAGCTTGATGGTTTCTTCGACAATAAAACAGCCGTTTGCGGAAGAAATCACACCGGTATCCCCTGTCTGACCGCCCATCGTCGCGTAGAACGGAGTCTCGCCTGTAATGATGGTTCCTCTCATGCCTTCCGCCAGTTCTTCTGCGATCCTTCCCTGCAGCCTGTCTCCGACCTCTTCCTCGATCGTCATGGCAGTAATCCCGGAATCAGCGCTGAGGGAATCATATCCCACGAACTTCGTCGAAAGCTCTACCGGAAGCTCATCATATACACTGGCATCCGCTCCCATATAATTTGTTACTTTATGTGCATCCCTGGCAGTTTTTCTCTGTACATCCATGGCTTTCGCGAAGCCGGCCTCATCCACGTCATACCCCTTCTCCTGAAGGATTTCCTTTGTCAGGTCCAGCGGAAAACCATAGGTATCATAAAGCTTGAAGGCATTGTCTCCTGAAAGTGTCTTCGCGCCGGAAGAGACCATTTCATCCTCCATCTCGGAAAGGATACGAAGTCCCTGATCGATCGTCTTTTCGAATTGTTTTTCTTCATTATCCAGAACACGAAGAATAAATTCCCTTTTTTCCTCAAGCTCAGGATATCCCGCCTTGGAGCCGGCAATCACCTCTTCGGCCAGGGTCGGCAGGAATACGCCGTCAATGCCCAGGAGTCTTCCGTGCCTTGCCGCACGCCGGATCAGACGGCGGAGAACATAGCCTCTTCCCTCGTTGGTAGGCATAATGCCGTCGGAAATCATAAAGGTCGCGGAACGGATGTGATCCGTGATCAGGCGGATCGAAACATCATCCTCATGCTTCTTTCCGTATTCCTTGCCGGCAACCTTGCATACCAGGTTACGGAGAGAACAGATCGTATCCACGTCAAAAATGGAATCCACATCCTGTACGACGACAGCCAGTCTCTCCAGGCCCATGCCGGTATCGATATTCTTCTGTGTCAGCTCGGTATAATTGCCTTTCCCGTCATTTTCGAACTGCGTAAAGACATCATTCCAGACTTCCATGTAACGGTCGCAGTCACAGCCAACGGTACAGTCAGGCTTACCGCAGCCATATTTCTCGCCGCGGTCATAATAAATCTCCGAGCACGGACCGCAAGGTCCCGCGCCGTGTTCCCAGAAATTGTCTTCTTTGCCAAAGCGGAAAATCCTTTCCACCGGAATCCCAATCTCCTTGTTCCAGATATCGTAGGCTTCATCATCCTCAAGATAAACCGACGGATAAAGACGATCCGGATCCAATCCCACAGTCTGGGTCAGAAATTCCCAGGACCAGTTCAGCGCTTCTCTCTTAAAATAATCGCCAAAGGAAAAATTGCCCAGCATTTCAAAAAAAGTACCGTGACGGGCAGTCTTGCCGACATTCTCAATGTCTCCCGTCCGGATGCATTTCTGGCATGTACAGACTCTTCTGCGAGGCGGAATCTCAGCGCCTGTAAAATATGGCTTTAACGGCGTCATACCCGCATTGATCAACAGGACGCTCTTGTCTCCCTGCGGCACTAAGGAAAAGCTCTTCATAGCCAGATGTCCTTTGCTTTCCATAAAATCCAGAAACATCTGGCGCAGTTCATTTACTCCGTATTTTTTCGTCATCTTTACCTCTTTTCTTGGGATCCACCAGGGATACGGTCAAAAAGAAACGGGTCATATATCTATCGTTGTTTCCGAACGTATCCCTATGAAATATAGAAAGGATTTATTTAGTAAATACCTTGTTGTATTTTTTCTTCCCTCTTCTGAGAACCACGCCTTCTCCTGAAAGACGTTCCCTTGTCAGCTTTGCGTACACATCCGCTTCTTTCTCTCCGTCTACAGTGACGCCGCCCTGCTCGATCGCGCGTCTCCCTTCCGAACGGGTCGGCACCAGTCCTGTTTTCACCAGCAAGGTAATCAGGTCTATGGTACCGTCTTCGGCAAAATCAGCGTCAGCGATTTCTGTCGTCGGCATATGTTCCGCATCCTGTCCGCCGCCGAATAAAGCCTTAGCGCCGGCTTCTGCCTTCTTTGCTTCTTCTGTACCGTGAACAAGCTCCGTGAGCTGGAAAGCAAGGATTTCTTTCGCTTTGTTCAGCTGGCTTCCTTCCCATTTCTCCATCTCCCTGATTTCTTCTACGGGAAGGAATGTAAGCAGATACAGGCATTTGATTACATCGGCATCCCCGACGTTTCTCCAATACTGATAAAAATCAAAGGGACTCGTCTTTTCCGGATCCAGCCACACTGCGCCGGATACGGTCTTGCCCATCTTCTTGCCCTCTGAGTTAAGCAGCAGCGTAATCGTCATGGCATTCGCCGCATCATCACGTCCAAGCTTCCTGCGGATCAGCTCCATGCCGCCGATCATATTGCTCCACTGATCATCACCGCCGAACTGCAGGTTGCACCCATATTTCTGATAGAGCATATAAAAATCATAGCTCTGCATGATCATATAGTTAAACTCAAGGAAAGTCAGGCCCTTTTCCCAGCGCTGCTTATAGCATTCCGCAGCCAGCATCCTGTTAACGGTAAAATGTGGTCCTACTTCCCGCAGAAGATCAACATAATTCAGATCAAGCAGCCAGTCGGCATTATTGACCATGATTGCTTTCCCGTCGGAAAAATCAATGAACCTGCCCATCTGTTTTTTGAAGCAATCTATATTGTGCGCGATGGTCTCTTTCGTCATCATCGTACGCATATCCGTTTTTCCTGACGGATCACCGATCATGCCGGTACCTCCGCCCAAAAGGGCGATCGGCTTATTTCCGGCCATCTGAAGACGCTTCATCAGACACAGCGCCATAAAATGCCCGACGTGCAGGCTGTCTGCCGTCGGGTCAAAACCAATATAAAAAGTAGCGTTTCCGCTGTTAATCAGGTCACGAACCCTCTCTTCATCCGTCACCTGCGCAATCAGGCCTCTGGCCTTGAGCTCGTCCCAAATCGTCATCCACTTTCCTCCTCTCAAAACGCGGCTTTGTATGGGGCATACTTTCTTATTCCTGCATCGAAAGAACCTTCTTATTCTGATAAATATACGTAACCAGAGATACAATGGTCAGAAGCACAGAAAGATAAATCGCCGCTGTCTCTAAAACCTGCAGGCCGGGCCAATCCAGCAGCAGCAATATGATCATCATCATCTGCACTACGGTTTTAGCCTTTCCCCAAAGATTTGCCGCAATCACAATTCCGTTTTCAGCCGCGATCAGCCGAAAACCGCTGATAATGAACTCCCGTCCGATAATAATCGCAGCTACCCAGGATGGCAGTCTCTGCTGCCCCACCAGACAGATCATGGCAGAGCAGACCAGCAGCTTGTCAGCCAGGGGATCCATAAATTTTCCATAGCTGGTGACAAGATGATCCCGCCTCGCTATATAACCATCCAGCCAATCCGTAATACTTGCCCCGCAAAAGATTGCCAGGCAGATCCATCTGTTTGCCGCCCCGCCATATCCGGTCACCATAAACAGTACAAGGAAAGGCACCATTACCATTCTTCCGGTTGTCAATTTATTCGGTAAATTCATCTGCCAGCTCTCCTATCAAATCATATTCCATCGACCCGGTCACCCTGACGCGGACAAAATCTCCGGTCATCAGACTCTCACCCGTCTGAACAAATATATATCCGTCCACCTTTGGAGCATCCGCATAGGTTCGCCCGACATAAGCAGCTTCGTCACAGACCTTTCCTTCGATCATGACAACCAGGGTCTGTCCGACCAGGGAAGCTCCTCTTTCCAGAGAAATCTCCTGTGCCAGTTCCATCAGTTCATCACGACGGCTTTCCTTTATCTCCTGAGGAACCTGATCGGGCATAACCGCCGCAGGAGTATCCTCTTCAGCGGAATAGGTAAAGACTCCCAACCGGTCAAACTCCGTTTCATCGATAAAGTTGTACAGCTCCTCAAAGTCCTCCTGAGTCTCTGAGGGAAATCCTGTGATCAATGTCGTGCGCAGAACGACATCGGGAATCTCCTGCCGTAATTTCTCAATAATCCGTGTCAGGTCCGCCTTGGTGGTCTTTCGTCCCATCCGTTTCAGAATACGGTCTGAGGCATGCTGGATAGGCAGATCCAGATAATGACAGACTTTTTTCTCTTCCTTCATGGTCTGAATCAATTCATCATAGATCTCCTCCGGATAACAGTAAAGAATCCGGATCCATCGAATCCCTTCCACCCGGGCAAGCTTCTTTAACAGAATATGCAAAGTCTTTTCCCCGTAAAGATCTGTGCCGTAAAGTGTTGTCTCCTGCGCGACCAGCACAAGCTCCTTTACTCCCATCCCGGCCAGTTCCCCGGCCTGTTCGATCAGCTTTTCCATGGGCACGCTGCGATATTTCCCCCGAAGCCTGGGAATAATGCAATACGTACAGTGCTTATCACAGCCCTCTGCAATTTTCAGATAAGCGTAATGCCCTCCTGTCGTCAGAACCCGTCTTCCCGTCAGAACAGGAAAGCTGTCCGACGGTGCATAGGATTCATACCGTGCACCGTCAACAGCTTTTTCAAGAGCTTCCACTATATGCCGATACGAAGACGTCCCCAGAACGGCGTCAACCTCGGGAATTTCGTCAATGATCTCCCGGCGGTACCGTTCAGCCATGCAGCCTGTGACAATCAGGGCTTTGATCTGTCCTTCTTTCTTGTGCTGAGCCATCTCAAGGATTGTATTAACGCTCTCTTCTTTTGCGTCATTGATGAAGCAGCAGGTGTTAATCACAACCGCTTCCGCCAGGGCCTCATCATCCACGATCTCATGATGCCGTTCTACTAAAAGCCCCAGCATTTCTTCTGAATCCACAAGGTTTTTGTCACAGCCAAGAGAAATAAACAATATTTTCATCTTCCGCGCTCCCGGCTGTTTATTTCGTCGCAAGCATCCTTTGGATGTCGCTGATTGAACCGTTCAGAACCTGATCCATAAAGCTCTGCGGTTCCCCGTCCTCTTCTGTCGGTCTTGGAGGAAGAATTTTTACCTTGCCTTTGTAGAGCTCATCAATGGCAATGGAAAGAGGCTTCTGGTTTTCTTTAACCGGAACGAGAGGTTCCGCGCCGGCAATCAGCTGCCGCGCCCGGCGGCTTGTCGCAAGAACCAGCGAATACCTGCTGTCCAGCACGGTATCCTGTGCCTCAGGATCGCTGTTTGCATTAATGGCTTCTTTTAACTCCGTATAGGATGGATGTATCATAATAGTCTCCTTTATATAAGATCTTTTGTCAATGCAATCATCATATCTGAAGCTCGTTATAAAGCTTCTGCATCATTTCCTCATTTCGAATGGTTTCGGCATGGGCTGCCGCTACAATCGCATGCAGTTCTTTTACGCACTCCTCGATCTGGTCATTAACCAACAGGTAACTGTAATCTCCCATGCTCTGGGCTTCTGTTTTCGCTCTTTCGACACGGGCTTCAATCTCCTGGGCGGTTTCTCTTCCGCGATTTTTCAGCCGGGAAAGCAATTCCTCAACGGACGGTGGGACAAGAAAAACAGTAACGGCATCCGGAAAGCTCTTTTTAATCTGATTTGCGCCCTGAACCTCAATCTCCAGAATCACGTCTTTACCTTCAGAAAGCATTTCTTCTACAAAGGCTTTTGGGGTACCGTAATAATGATCCACATAGACCGCGTATTCAATCAAAGCCTTTTCTTCAATCATCTGCTGAAATGCTTCTCTGGAAACAAAGAAATAATCCTTTCCGTGTTCCTCATTCAGTTTTCGGGGTCTGGTCGTCGCGGATACAGAAAGGGCATAATTGTCATATCTTTTTATGAGTTCCTTCACCACAGTTCCTTTTCCCACGCCGGAAAAGCCTGAAACCACCACCAAAATCCCTTTTTTCATCAACGAAGCCCTCCTCCCAAAACGCAGTTCTGTATGTTGATACAATGTCTTCGGATGACGATTATGCTGCTTCAGCAGCCGGACTGCCGAAGCAGCAGAATCAGTCTCCTCTGATGAGAATTTTTCATAGTCAATTAAAATGATTGCATCGACAAAAGCCTGATTCTACGGATCGCTTCGCAGCGGAGCTGCTCTCGCGATCCTACAGCCACTCGGAATCCGCTCATTTTGCACAGAAAGATTTGCAAAGTTAAGTATAAATAGTGCAAAATGGCTACTTCCTCGTGTCTGTGGGCGACCCAATCTCATGCAAAAATGAGCGAGCTCATTTTTGCATGACCTT
>JAFVGK010000079.1 GCA_017475035.1 Blautia sp. | reverse complement strand
TCCTTCCACCTTCCGGCCAGGCGCTCCATGGCATGGAACTCACAGCCGGGTTTTCCAAGCGTTCCCACGAACTGCTTATACTGGGAAACGCTCAGATAGGTCTTATCAGCATCTGCTGTGTAGTAATTTTCATCATTGAGGATCATATAAAACCTCCTTACTGTGCGAAGAAATCAAACTGTTCAGGCTCTCCCGTATACTGCTGCTGGGGATATTCCTGCTGGCGATAACCCTGGGAAGGATACTCCTGCTGGACGGGAACAGGTTCAGGCTGCTGCGCAGGCTGTTCCCATACAGCCTGCTGTCTGGCCGGCTGTTCCTCGATCAGGGGCTGTTCCTCTGCTTCGATCTGCTGGCCGAAAGGATTATCGGCTGTTTCCTGAGCAATACCGTCGAGGATGCTCATATCACTGTTGATGGAATTGTCCACGGTCATGACCTGCATGATGTCACTGGAAACAGGAGCATATTTGAGGAGCTGTTTCAGGACCGTCTTCTTGCACATTGCCTCATAGTTGGTATCCCAGGGTGAACCGCCCTTTTTAGCCGCCTGTGAATACTGGTCGCGGAAGCGGTCACAATCGTCTGTGCTCATGACCTGGAATCCATACCCGCCATTATCCAGCTTGTAAAGTGCATAGAAGAATGTAGGTCTGCCACGGTTCTGCATCGCAGGAACATGTACCAGCTTTTCATCAAGGCCGAGGCAGTATTCAAACTGATCGTTCTCATAAACGGTATGGACCTGAATGGTCTGGAAGCTCTTCGTGCGGTAAGCCAGCGCGAGCATTCCCTTGTATCCGATCTGGAACTGGCACTCATAGCTCCTGGTCTTGGAGTTCCAGTAAGGGATCAGGTAAGCCTGACCGAGAGGAGTGTTCGGCTCCAAGCCCAGCTGAGCGGCATTCATCATTGCGTTGAGGAAGCTCACCGGGGAGCACTGCGCCAGTTTCGGGTTATTCTGGATTGCCGTAATCGTGATCCGCGTGAACCGCTCCGGAGTCATGATAGACGGAAGCGCTTTCCTGATCTGAGGGAGCAGCTGATTGACCATCCCCATCAGCCTCTGCCCTCCATCATCCCTGCGGGAGTCCTGAACCTGTGTGTTCTGTTTGTATGCCATATGTAAACTCCTTTCCTCCCCCTTGCGTTAATCGGGGGATGTGTGATATCTTGGAGCAAGCAGCAGAGCATTCGCGTTTAAGTAGCGCCGCCCCGCAAGGGGCTGGGAACGCCGGGGCCTCGTCATCCCCGTTAAACTCTGCAGCTTGTCCTTAAAAGCCACTGACTATTGCGCGCGGTGGCTTTTTTTCATGCCTCCGGATTCTTTCCAGGAGCAATGCGTGTATAGTCCATGACTTTGCTCCAATCCAGTTTGAGTGGGGTGTATCTTTCACGGATACGGCTCCGCATTTCCTTTGATTTCGCCCTGTCGGCTGCCCTCCGGCGAAGTGTGGTCCATCCCGCAGCTACGCAGCACAGTGCGGTTGCCAGTGCCAAAAACACGATTCCATTCATCTTCTACCTCCTGTATTGCTTTTCTTACCTCATCAGCTCTTCTGCACAACGTGTATTCATCTTGCAACTTCAGTCTTTTGCATTTTTTGCAATCCATATGCCGTTCCTGCCAATCCATCAGCCCTGACGCAGCGGATACCTCCGGCCATTTGTTACTTCCTTTTCTGCCTTGCAGAACTTACAGGCACCATCACGGGGCCATGTCTCCTTCAGGATCGTGCAATCCTTGAACTTATTCCTGGCGAAACACTTTCGTGTGTCGATGCACTTGGGGAAGGGGATTTCCATATCACTCACCACCTTCCTTAGGCGAATACTCCGCGAGCCTATCCATGTCAAAAAGAAATGATGGGTATGTGCAGTATCCGCTTTGCCTGGTCTTTCCCGTTGCCTTTCCGAACCCGTTTGTCGTGATCCAGTCCGGAGCCCATGGGCAGTTGTTGGTATCTACGTAGGCCTCGTTCGTGAGGAGCTCTTTGTCATCCAGACACACGGTAATACGTGCTATGGGACCATCGAATATACTCCACAAAAGGATTGCAGGGCTGTCGTCAGCAATGTATCTTTCAGTCACAATGCTGCTGACTGTATAGCTCCTGAACCGGGTATTAACGATCAGTGCCGATGTTTCCTTCGTCATAGCTTGTCCTTTCCAGCTCTGTCAGTCGAGCATGCAGAGCTCATTGAAAATTCTTTTAGGTATCTTCCCAGCAGGAAAACCAGAGAACATTTTCCCCTCTGACTTAAGCTGTTTCTGCATCTCTTGGATCATCTTGTATGCCTTTGGCCTGCTGACGCCGAGAAGTTCCATGACATCTTCATAGTCGTAATACTTTCGGTCTTCAGGACCTAGTTCTTTGATCACACCTGCTGCCATCATTCCTCCTTTCCGAAATGCTTTTCTCTCCAGCACTTCAAGTCTTCTTTGATATCTGCGATCCTCTCCAGCGCCCGGATGATCTCGTCAAGGTCAGATTTCTCTGATTCTTCAACGTTCCCATCTGCCATGATGTCGAGGATCAGTTCCCTCGCAACATCGATCTTCCGAAAGCTGGCCAGGGCGGCAAGGCTGATTCGGTCGATGCTGTCACTGCCTATCTCGCACACGCTCCTGCCAAGAGGGCAGGTGTTGTGACAGTAATAATTTCGCAGCTCCGGCGCGCAATACGTGTCTGCCATCATTGCTACTTCCTCCGGGTAGGGATTCAGGACGTTCAGTTCGATCCTTGCGATCCGTGTCCTGTCTATGCCGGTTTCCTCTGCCGTGGACTCACGGCTCCGGAGACGGTCATTCTTCTCTGATGCCTT
>JAFVGK010000009.1 GCA_017475035.1 Blautia sp. | reverse complement strand
GCTGATGTCCTTTGCGTACCACTCCGACATGATGTTGATAAAGGGCGCAAACTCCAATGTGTCGGGCTTCTCGCTGTCTATCCCGTTGTTGACCGCGATAAAGCGCACATTGTTCCGTCTGAATATCTCCATAGCGTTGCCAACTTGGAGATAGTCGCGCCCCCAGCGCGTCAGGTCTTTCATAATGCAGACACCGATTTTTCCGTTTTCTACATCGTCCATCATGCGGGAATAGGCAGAACGGTCAAAAAATCTGCCGCTTTCGTCATCGTCAATGTAGTGCCGGATATTGGTTAAGTGCTGTCCTCTGGCATAGTTCTCCAAAAAGATTTTTTGGTTCTGTATGCTGTTGCTCTCACCGCCGTCCCTGTCCTCGTCGCCCACGGAAAGGCGGGAGTAAAGGGCGGTAATTTTGCTATAATCAGTCATGTGCATAACCTCCTGTGCGTCCATGTAGGTGTCCTTTACACTTAAAATTATGCACTCCATCTGGCGGATCCATACTCCGTATTATGCCGGTACTTCTTGGCGTTTTTTCCCTTCAGATACACAGCAAGCCGGAGAGCAGCCCCGCACAGAATGCCGATCAGCAGATCCAACGGATGGAAACTGGGAAGTGGAGTCTGGAATGCCGCCGGAAGTGTTGTCATGAAAGACAGCAGCTTTTCCGAGGAATTAGCTCCCTCAGCCAGCCTCCATCCCTCCCCGATATTGGTTGCGATCAGCCCGACAAAAATATAAGGGAAATTAAGGAGGAGCAGCCGTTTCAGTTTCTTTGTATCAATCCTCATAACGAATGCTCCTTGTTCCGTACTTTATCCGGGATGGAAGCCACCAGCTCTTTCATCTTCTTCAGGGCTTTCAGGACACTCGGCCTGTCTTTCTTCTTCATGACAGAGGCTGAATATTCCCGGAATGCCGATGTCAGCGCATCCGCATCCCTTGCCTTGAAAAACACGATATAGCGGGGCGGCTGCTGGGAAGCATCCTTCCGGATTGCATAATCCACACCATATTTCTGGGCAACTTTTTCAAAACCGCGAAGGTCTGTTTTGGCGATATCCATGTTAGATACGCCCTGGTTCTGCCCGATCAGTTCCTTTACGGTCTGTTTGCCGTGCGGGATGGCATTCTCCTTGGCTTTCGCTGCTTTCTCCGCCGCTTTTTTCTCCTTCACCTGCCCCCGGTGCCGGAGATATTTCATGCAGGCGGCAAGCACATTCCGGGCGGTCAGCTTTGTTGTCGTGACCGCAAGATTTACTGTCCTGTTTTCCACTTCTTCCTGCAAAGCTCATCCCTCCCTTCACATTTCATGCCCGGCAGGAAAACGGATTACCTTCCCCGCATCCCTGCCATCTCCATCCTTCGGCTTTCTTCCGGGACTGTCCCGGCTGGCCTTCTTTGCCATGGTCCGTTTCACCTGGTCTTCCGGAATGGGAAGCGCCATGATGCTTCTGCCCATCCGGATAAAAGTTTCCGGCTGATGGAATTTCTGCTCATAACGCTGCATCTGCTCCGGCGTCAGGGACCCAAAGTTATCCTCTGTAAGTCCGACCACCAGAAAATCCCCGGCGATTAGATCAACCATTTTTCCATCTTCACTGTAAAGAGCACGGTTCAAAAGACTTCCGTTGAATTTGCCTTCTTCATTCACAATCAGGCCGACCTGCTCATCAAAAGGATAAACACATTCGATCATGCCGCCGACCGCTTCCTGAAGATCTTCCAGTTCTGTACCAACCTGCACCTCCCTGGGATATTCCCCGGGAGAAACCAGAAGTACGTCCATTATTTCCGGAGGGCTGATGTCCCGTTCCTCACCGGCATGGAAAGACACATCGGCATAGTCCTCGGCAGAATCCATCTCATATAAGGAATTATTCCAGTTTTCGGAGGCAATGGCTTCCGCCTCCTCCCTGGAATCCGCTTGCACCTGCACGGTCTTTTCCAGCACCTCGGTTATCTTGATGTCATATTCTTTCATTGGCACCTCCGTCAGTTCAGGGAAAGCACCGGCATTTCATCCCCATCCTCTGTGACGAGCAGCGTCCTCCGTTCCAGCATTTCCTGAATTTCATAGATGTCCGCGACGCTCAGGGAGAGCACTTCCCCTTCTTCATCCACCGCATAAATCAGTGCAGGGCCATCCAGGTATTTCTGGTCACCGACCTTGAAAAGGAGCTGCCTGTCATAGCTAATGACAAAATCCGTATCCGGAGCCAATTCAATCACATCGTCCTCACCGAAGCAGGGAAGATATTCCTCCGCTTTATCCTTCGGAATGACCTTCATCTGTTCGCCGGGGGTAAAAGCAACCATGAAGGGTTCCATCCCGTTTTCATCGTATTTCACGGCTTCGATCATATCTCCCCAGATATCCAGGAAATGAAGGACCGCTCTCACCATGGATTTCTCTTCCGCAGTCAGTTCCTTATTCGTTTTCTCCATTCCACAGCACTCACATCTGTGACCATAACCATTTCTGTAACACATATCGCAATTCCTCCTTATCGTGCCTGTTCTCTGTTTCTCTTTTTCTGCCACTGGTCCAGCAGCTTCACAATCACGTCCTGCATCTGCTGAGGGGTATAGGATTTCGGGAAATACTTCCGCAGCACATCATGGGAAATCGTGATGGTGGTCATGTCATCTTTCTTTTGCTCACTCATCACATCACACATGGCATCCAGCCTGCACCCGCCTTCCTGACTCAGCTTTTTCAGCCTCTGCGCCTGGGACAGGGACGGGGCAGCTTGGGCATAGTCCATCGCCTCCAGAAATTCCCGCTGTTCCTCCGGTTTCAGGTAGGAGAGCTCCACTGCCGGATTGAAGGCAATTTTCTTCTCATCCACCATGTCCCGGATTTCAGGGATTAACTCAGTAAGACGGATATAACGGTGCACCTGATTTCTGCTGTCTCCGGCCTCTTTTCCGACAAGTTCAAGTGCCTGTGGTGACTTCATCCCAACTCGGGATGAAGTTCCTTCTTGCGACAAATCCGTTCTTGCACCCTGATGTTTGATTGCATCCAGCTTCATTTTGTAGGCGAACGCCCTCTCACTCGGCAGGATGTGTTCCCTCTGAAGATTGCTGTCCACCATAAAAATAATCGCGGTATCATCATCCATTTCCCGGACAATGACCGGCAGGGTCTCCAGACCGGCAAGCTCTGATGCACGGAGCCTACGGTGACCGGAAATGATTTCATAGCCGCCGTCCGGATCCGGCCTTGCAATCGCCGGTGTCAGG
>JAFVGK010000078.1 GCA_017475035.1 Blautia sp. | reverse complement strand
GGGATAGACGCCTGCTCTTATGAAGAGTTTCAATACGCACTGTCTGTAGGTGTAACAGCGCCGTTCTACCTGTCAAAGCTCTTCTCACCGTATTTTGCCGAAGGGGCTTCCATCGTTAATATCTCATCATCCAGAGATAGAATGAGCCAGCCTCAAACAGAAAGCTATTCAGCGGCAAAAGGCGGAATTGCGGCGCTGACGCATGCGATGGCTGTAAGCTTTGCAGGAAGGGTTCGCGTGAATTCCATATCTCCGGGATGGATCGAGGTCAACGGCGAAGTTTATGACGGCCCTGATGCCGTCCAGCAACCGGTTGGCAGAGTAGGGGAGCCGTCTGATATAGCCAATATGGTGCTGTTCCTTTGCTCTGAGAAGGCAGGATTTATCACCGGGGAGAACATCTGCATTGACGGCGGCATGACGCATCAGATGATCTATCACGGAGATAACGGATGGACATTAAAAGTTTAAGCTCACACGAGCCGGAAATATATGCAATGAAAGTAGCAGTCATGAGTTTTCGGCTGTATGCTCCGTGGGTACACAGCCTGAAAGAAAAGAGAATGATCGTCAAAAGCCTGGTTGCCAGACTACAGAACAGATTTCATGTTTCGGCAGCGGAGATCAAGGAGCAGGATACACACCAGATCATAGTAATTGGGGTGGCTGCCATCGTCCCGCACAATGCCATGGCCGACAGCCTGATGGATGAGATTTCTCAGTTCATAGAGGAAAGCACGGAAGCTGAAGTGCTGGATGAAGTAAGGGAGATCAGATGACGATCTTCATTGACGCAGATGCGTGCCCCGTAACACGCATCGCTGAGAGAATTGCAAAGCAATACAACATTCCGGTCACACTGCTGTGTGATACAAACCATGTGCTGACCTCTGATTACAGCGGCATCATTGTTGTAGGTGCCGGGACAGATGCGGTCGACCTGGCACTCATCAATCTGTGCAAACAGGGGGATGTTGTTGTCACACAGGACTATGGAGTGGCAGCTCTGGCTCTTGGAAAAGGTGTGAGAGCCATTCACCAGAGCGGCAGATGGTATACGGATGACAACATTGACGCGATGCTGATGGAACGCCACATGGCAAAGAAGGCCAGACGCAGCGCGAAAAATCATCTGAAAGGGCCCTCAAAGAGGACGAAAGAAGACGATATGCGGTTTGCGGAGAGTTTTGAGCGGATGATTCAAGAAGCCAAAAACGAACCGGATGAGGTGTGAAAAATGCCATCGGAACAGGAAATGCGGCTGCATCGCTGCTGTTTTACAGGACATCGCCCAGAGAAACTGGCTCAGTCTCCAGAAGAAGTTCAGCAATGGCTGGCAGACCAGATTAAAGATGCCATCGCTGAAGGGTACCTGACATTCATCACCGGCATGTCGATGGGCGTGGATATCTGGGCAGGAGAGACCGTTGTCAATCTCAGGGAGATAGATCCCCGGCTGCATCTCATTGCCGCCGTACCATGGCCTGGGTTTTCGGCAAGATGGAATGCTGAATGGAAGACAAGATATGAAAGGCTGATAAAACGAGCCGATCTCATCAAACATATCAGCCGAACCTATGATCCGTATGTTTTTTCAAAGCGCAATTTCTGGATGGTCGAACACTGCACAAGAGTAATCGCGTTTTATAACGGATCAGATGGCGGCACGAAAGAAATGATAGAGTACGCTAAGGAGCGGGATATCGATGTCGTTATTGGCGGCATCATACCGCCTGAGGAGAAGCCGACAAAAGAGCCGGATCCCGATCCGGTACTCCGAAGAGAATACCCTCTGAATCTGATTGACGCAATCATGGACTGCGATACCTATCAAAACTCCAAAAGCGTCTGCGCAGATGACATTCCGGCTGATTTTGATGACCGTTTGAGGAAAGCTGCCTCTACAATAAAAGACGAGCGTGCTTATGAGTTTCTGATGGCTCGATACCGGGAAGGCTGTACGTTGCAGGTCATTGCCGAGAGAGAGGACCTGTCACGGGAGCGCATCAGGCAATTACTGGAGAAATACATCAAAAGACTGCGGAATCCGGATATACTGAGATATCTTGATTGTGGGATAGAGAATATACCGGAAAAGACCTCCGCAGCCATGGCAGAGAAATTGCGGTGAACGCCCATGATGGATAGATCAAATGCCAGACGTGGCTATGTACCGGATGACGAGAGAAACTTTTCTTCTGAAAGCATGGAGATTATGCGCACAGCCTCCAGTCATGTGGATTACCTGATCAATGAAGGCTATGATCTGAAGCAGGCAATAACGTTTGTAGGGAACCATTTCCTGCTTTCAGATAGACAGCGCCTTGCGATTATGCGCAGCCTTGCCACGAAAGAACAGCTGGAAAATCGCGAGACCAAGAGACTTGAGGCTTCAAAGCTTTGCGGACAGGATGTCTGGATTGACGGCTTCAATATGGTCATCACGTTGGAGGTTCTTTTGAGCGATTCCATTCTGTTTAAGTGTATGGATGGAGCGATTCGGAATCTGGCAGCATTGCGGGGAACCTACAGAATCATTCCGGAGACGGCGGACGCAGTCAGGATGCTGTTCGATGTCCTGAAGGAAATGAAGATTCACTCGGCAACAATTCTGCTGGATGAACCGATATCCAATTCCGGACGGCTAAAAGCGCTGATTGCCGATATAGGGGAAAGCTATCCCTTTAAGCTGGACATTCAGATCCAACGAGACGTAGACCGTACGCTTTACGAAAAAGAGAATGTTGTCACGTCAGATTCCATTATCTTAGACCATTGCCTTAGTTGGGTAAACCTGACTGCAGAGTGCATGAATCGACTTAGAAGGGAAGCCCTTCGAGTCTGGGAAAGAAACAAAGGATGAGATCACAGGTCTTCTATGGATATTTGGACTGAACGCCTGGAGCGCAGACAATTGCCGCTGCTGGAACGCTGGATTGAACGCAATTCAGGACAGATGACAACAAATGACCTTCCGTTGGAGGCAGGAGAACTGTCTCAATGGTTTGAAAAGTGCTTATCAGATCCCGAACGGGTAGATTGCCTGGTTTCGGTTTATGAAACGCCGGTTGGAATTGTCGGACTTCGGAAGTGTGCCGGGCAGGAAAGCGCCGCG
>JAFVGK010000077.1 GCA_017475035.1 Blautia sp. | reverse complement strand
TGGAACATCTTTCGCGTCTAAATCGTCGTCTGCTGCGTTGTCGTCAGTCGTCGATGCCCGCATCGACTCCATCCTCCGCCTTGCATACGGCGATTTATCCTGCGAAATCTTGTTCCATTTATTTACGTTGCAATCCTTAGTGACCGCTCAGGTCGAAAGGAACAGAAATCCGGGGGAAACAAAAGCATAGAAATCAAATATAACATATTGACATAGTAGGAAAAATGGGTTATAATCTCCTCAACTTTTCAAGACAAAGACTTTTCAGAATAGGAGAATAACCATGAGCGCATACAGATTTGAAACCTTACAGCTGCACGTTGGACAGGAACAGGCGGATCCGGCTACGGATGCACGTGCCGTTCCGATTTATCAGACGACATCCTATGTGTTTCATAACAGCAAACATGCCGCTGACCGTTTCGGTCTGGCTGATGCGGGAAATATCTATGGAAGACTGACCAATTCCACGCAGGAAGTGCTGGAGAAAAGGCTTGCCGCGCTGGAGGGCGGCAGTGCCGCGCTGGCCGTCGCTTCCGGCGCGGCAGCGATAACCTATACGATCCAGGCGCTGGCCGCGAATGGCGGACATATCGTGGCTCAGAAGACGATTTATGGCGGTTCCTATAATCTGATGGCGCATACCCTTCCCCAGTATGGGATCCGGACGACATTTGTGGATGCCCATAACGTAGAAGAGGTGGAAAACGCAATTCAGGAGGATACCAGGGCTGTCTATCTTGAAACCCTGGGCAATCCTAACAGCGACATCCCGGATATTGACAAGATCGCGGAAATTGCTCATAAGCATGGGCTTCCTCTTGTGATTGACAATACCTTCGGAACTCCTTATCTGATCCGTCCGATCGAACACGGAGCGGACATCGTCGTCCATTCGGCAACGAAATTTATCGGCGGTCACGGAACCACTTTGGGCGGCATTATCGTGGAATCCGGGAAATTCGACTGGAGCGCGGGCGGGAAATATCCGAATATCGCGGCTCCCAATCCCAGCTATCATGGCGTAGCCTTTACAGATGCAGCCGGTCCGGCAGCCTTTGTTACTTTTATTCGGGCTATTCTTCTTCGGGATACCGGCGCGACGATCTCTCCCTTTAACGCGTTTCTTCTTCTGCAGGGCGTAGAAACTCTTTCCCTGCGCCTGGACAGACATGCGGAGAATACGAAGAAGGTTGTTGAATATCTAAGCAGGCATCCGAAGGTGGAAAAGGTGAACCATCCATCTCTTCCTGAGCACCCGGATCATGCCCTTTATGAGAAGTATTTCCCGAACGGAGGAGCGTCCATCTTTACCTTTGAGATTAAGGGCGGGCAGGAGGAAGCCTGGAAATTTATCGACAGCCTGAAGATCTTTTCTCTGCTTGCAAATGTAGCTGACGTAAAGAGCCTGGTGATTCATCCGGCATCTACGACGCATTCTCAGCTGTCAGAAGAGGAACTGCTGGATCAGGGCATAAAGAAAAACACGATCCGTCTTTCCATCGGGACGGAGCATATTGATGATATTATCGAAGATCTGGAAAATGGATTTAATGCGATAGGGTAAATATGCAGGGCAGCAAAAGGTCATGCAAAATGGGGTCTCTCATTTTGCATGACCTTTTTACTTTCAGCAGAAAAAATCGTTCTGTATGAGATGATTGCTCAAATTGACATAAGCTCTGTACCTTGCTATAATTTATACTCGATAATGTAAGGCTTGAGTCAGAAACTACTGTCCCGAATTACTTGTCTTTTTGTCCGGGGGCATACCTCAAAAATCAGTTACACAGTAACCCCCATGCCCTTCGAATTTGGCACCGCCATGAATGAATGTGAGGGCATGGGTGTATCCCACTATGCCACGCTGCTGTCGCAGCGGGCGTTTTCAAAGTAATGATTGCCGAAAAATATCACTATAGCGGGTGAACGCGTTCATCTTCCGGTCTGAAGGCGGTTCATTGCGTTCACGAGTATAGAGAAGGTTTATGGTGCAGAAGATTATATCTGCAGATGGATGCAGGGAGAAATGATGATTTACGAAGAAATTCCATATGTTGAGAAACCGATTTCGAGGCTGATTCTGGGGACTGCAAATGAACCTTTCCGGACAGGAGCGGATCAGTCTCTGTTTTTGGATCAGGCGCTTGCGGCAGGGATTACGACGATAGATACAGGCCGGGTTTATGAAAAGTCGGAGGAAGTGCTGGGCAGGTGGCTGGAGAGCAGAAATGCGTATGATCAGGTGGTGCTGATCAGCAAATGCGCGCATCCTTCCGTTCCGTTATGGAGAAAGCGGGTCAATGAAAAGGAGATACGCAAGGATTTTGAGATTTCCAGTCAAAAGCTGCGGACAAAGTACATAGACATTTACCTTCTTCATCGTGATGATACCGACAAGGAAGTCGGGGAGATCGTGGAGATTATGAACGCTTTGTATGCAGAGGGAAAGATCGGGGCTTACGGAGGCTCCAACTGGACACATCAGAGGATTGAGATGGCGAATGAGTATGCCTATAAATATAATCTGGTTCCGTTTGCCGTTTCCAGTCCGCATTACAGTCTGGCGCATCAGGTGCAGGATCCCTGGGGCGGCGGGTGCGTCACTCTTACCGGACCGGAAAATGAGGAGGCAAGAGCCTGGTATCAGAGAACCCGGATGCCGGTATTTGCTTATTCCAGTCTGGCAAATGGTTTGTTCTCCGGCAGGGCAAAGGGAAATGACCCTGCCGGGATAAAAAACATGTTGAGCAAAGAGGCAATGAAGGGCTACGGATATCCGGAAAACTTTGAACGTCTTCAGCGATGTGAAGAACTGGCCCGGGTAAAAAACTGCACGGTATCCCAGCTTGCTCTTGCCTGGCTGTTCCGGCAGGAACTGAATGTATTTGCCATAGTGAGCTCCACGAGCATGGAAAGAATGAAGGACAATATTAAGGCGCTGGAGCTTGACCTGAGCGAAGAAGAGCTTAGATATCTGGGAGATTCTTCATTCATGAGAAGTCAGAAATAAAAGGACGGAAAAAAAGGATCCGGACACCAAAAGGTCATGCAAAAA
The DNA here is from genome assembly GCA_017475035.1 of Blautia sp. Classification (GTDB taxonomy): domain Bacteria; phylum Bacillota; class Clostridia; order Lachnospirales; family Lachnospiraceae; genus Blautia_A. The sequence goes on along the minus strand of JAFVGK010000077.1, from coordinate 85,185 downwards.
GGAGCATTCTCTTTTTTGCATGACCTTTTGGCGTTTACGGCATATTACGATTGGGCTATCTTCGTCAATGTATAACCTGTTTCGTTGATGACTTTTTTCAGATCCTCCTGAGACAGAGGCAGAGCAGACAGAATCACGCATTCTCCTTTTTTATAAGAAGATTTTACGGTTTTTACGGGGAAAGCATTTCGGATCGCCTGATTGATGTGCGCCTCACACATCCCGCACATCATTCCCTCGATAGATAACACGGTTTTTACTATTGCTTTTTCGTCTGTCTGCTTTACGGATGGTGAGCCGGACTGCCTGCTGCAGGTATGGCTGCAGGCAGAGCAGTTCCCGGAACAGCTGCCGCAGCTACCGCTTTTATGGCCTTTTCGTATCTCTCTGATGGAAATTCCGGTCAGCAAAATGACGAATGAAACCGCGATGACATTTCCAAGCCAGGATGGCATATGATCACCTTCCTTTTCTGCCGGATTATTTCATATTTGCGTCAACGCTGGTGAGGCTTCTTTTGCTTTCTTTCGGAACATAGCCTTTGCGGACAAGAAGAATGACCAGTACCGCAATCAATGCAAAAGCAACTGCTGTTGATGCCCCCATGGTGAGCTCTCCACGGAAGAGACCGCTGAGCTGGTAGACAATAAAGGCCAGGATATAAGCCCAGACGGTCATATATCCGATCGCTGCCCAGGTCCATTTCCGGTTATTCATCTCGCGCTTGATTGCGCCGATGGCTGCAAAGCAGGGAGCGCAGAGAAGATTGAAGATCATGAAGGCGAAAGCTGCGCTCGGCGTGTAATCATTGGCGACGCGATCCCAGATCTGTTCGCCTTTTTCACCGAGCTCTTCCTCGGAATCATCATAGTTGTACAATACACCCATGGTTCCGACGACTTCCTCTTTCGCTACAAGACCGGTGATCGTTGCCACGGTCGGTTTCCAGCTTCCAAAGCCCAGAGGACGGAAAACGATGGAAATTCTGCTTCCCAGGGCTGCAAGAAGGGAAGCATCATGGAAGTTTACGTCTTCTGCAGGCAGGTTCATCTGATCGGCGATTTTTTCGATTGTCTGCTCGCTGACGATAGTCTCGTCTTCCCACATCTTCTCTACCAGGCCGAACTGTCCGTTGATCGTGCCAAAGCTGTTCAGGAACCAGATGATGACAGAAGAAACTACGATGACGGAACCGGCGCGTTTGATAAAGGACCAGCCGCGCTCCCAGGTAGCGCGAAGGACATTCGCCCATGCCGGGATATGATAGGCAGGCAGTTCCATGACAAAGGGAGCCGGCTCTCCTGCAAAGGCCTTGAATTTTTTCAGGATAATTCCGGAGAGGATAATGGAACCGATGCCGATAAAATATGCGGAAGCGGCGATCCACGGAGACCCTCCGAAGATAGCTCCTGCGATGAGTCCGATGATCGGAAGCTTGGCTCCGCATGGCATGAAGGTCGTTGTCATAATGGTCATTTTCCTGTCACGGTCATTTTCGATGGTACGGGAGGCCATGATGCCGGGGACGCCGCAGCCTGTTGCCACAAGACAGGGGATGAAGGATTTTCCGGAGAGGCCGAACTGACGGAAGATACGATCCATGACGAAGGCGACACGGGCCATGTATCCGATGTCCTCAAGAATGGAAAGCAGCAGGAAAAGCACCAGCATCTGCGGCACAAAACCGAGTACCGCGCCGACACCGGCCACGATGCCGTTCTGGATCAGGCTGTAGACAACGGTTCCTTCCCCTACATGAAGAAACTGCAGAAGAGCGTCTGCTCCGGCCGGGACCCATTCACCGAATATGACATCATTGGTGAAATCCGTGGCCCGGGTACCAAGGGAAACGGACCAGCTGCCCATAGCCAGGGCATAAATCAGGAACATGACGACCGCGAAGATCGGAAGTCCGAGAACCCTGTTGGTGACTACTTTGTCAATCTTATCTGAAACGGAAAGACTGTGCTTTGCCGCCTTTTTCTTTACGGATGACGCACAGACTTTGCTGATATAATTATAACGCTCGTTCGTGATAATGGATTCCGCGTCGTCATCCATCTCTTTTTCACAATCTGCAATATGCTGCTCGATTTCTTCCGCGACGGCACGTTCAAGCTGCAGCTCTTTCATCACCCGCTCATCTCGTTCGAAAACTTTGATCGCATACCAGCGCAGATACTTTTGATCATGGATCAGTTTTTCTATCGATTCCTCAATGTGGGCGATGGCGTGCTCTACACTGCCTTCAAAGACGTGCGGCCGTTCACCTGTGGTTCCTTTTTCGGCGGCTTTTACTACGGCGTCTGCCACGGCTCTGGTTCCGTCAGACTTTAAAGCACTCATCTCCAGTACGGGACATCCCAGCGTCCGGGACAGTTTTTCTGTATCGATCTTATCGCCGTTTTTATTTACGATGTCCATCATATTGATGGCAATGACAGTGGGGATGCCAAGGTCGAGAAGCTGTGTCGTCAGATAAAGGTTTCTCTCGATGTTGCTGCCGTCCACAATATTCAGGATCGCATCCGGCTTGTCATTTACCAGGTACTGGCGGGAAACCACTTCCTCCAGTGTGTACGGAGAAAGGGAATAAATCCCCGGAAGATCCTGGATGAGAACATCATCATATCCTTTCAGCCGTCCTTCTTTCTTTTCAACGGTTACGCCGGGCCAGTTGCCGACATACTGGTTTGAACCGGTCAGGCTGTTGAACAAGGTAGTCTTGCCGCAGTTCGGATTGCCTGCCAGTGCTATTTTCATACTCATGATCTGATCAGTCTCCTTCCATCACGCATTTTTGTACGTTGACTCCATGTTTTCGGATGACGATTCTGTTGCTTCGGCAGTGGGCTGCTGAAGTCAAAATCGGTCTTCTTTCCCTTTATTCTGTGACTTCGATCTGTTCTGCGTCTGCTTTCCGTAAGGAAAGTTCATATCCCCGGATGTTCAGCTCCATCGGATCTCCGAGCGGCGCAACCTTACGAACCAGGATTTCCGTACCCTTCGTAATGCCCATATCCATGATCCTGCGTTTGACCGGGCCTTCTCCGTGAAGCTTTAATACCTTGCAGGTCTCGCCCACATTGACATCCTTTAAAGTCTTCATGCTGACTCCTCCTCCTAAAATTGAATGCGGTTCGCCATTTTTTCATCCAGGGCGATTCTGGAATCCTTCACCTGAAGGATCACATTTCCACCATTGTTGGAGATCACGGTTATCTGATCTCCTTCTACCAGACCAAGCTCATTCAAATGACGCTTTGCCTCATCTTTTCCGGTAATACGGGCAATGGAAACCGTAGCTCCGGGATCCGCCATCGTCACAGGCATCATCTCAACCTCCTTATCTTGTGATAAGAATTAACTATGTAAAGTGCGTTGCATAATATTAAGATTAGAAATAACTTATTTATGATTGAAAAATATAACACAAGTAAGTTGAAACGTCAACATAGAATCGGTTTGGAACTTTAAAAAAATGAAATTAAAGCTTGACAAACTACGACAGACGTAGTATATTTACCCCGACAGACATACTACGACACACATAGTACGATAGCCGTAGGAAACGGAGGCATTATGAATCAAATCAGCAGCGATGTCATACGAGGTTACACGGACACGATGATTTTGTTCATTCTTCTGGACGGACCATCCTATGGGTACGAGATTTCCAAACGTATCAGGGAGATCTCTATGGAGAAATACACGATCAAGGAAACCACATTGTATTCCGCCTTCACCCGCATAGAGAAAAACGGATATGTAACCTCTTTCTCACAAAACGCGGAGAACGGAAAGCGCCGTACCTATTATGAAATCACTCCGCTGGGGAGAGAGTATTACAATGAAAAATGTGAGGAATGGCTTTTAACCCAGGAGGTGATCGGGAGATTTACAGCCGGGTATCAAAGCCGCAGGCTGACGGCTGGTTCCTGACACCGGCGCTAAGAATATCTGAAACGTGTTGAAGCGACTGCATTCACGAAAAGGAGAGAAGCTATGGATACGATCAAAACATATTTGGAATCAATGTTTTCTTCCCTGCCAAACAACGCAGAGGTACGGCGGGCAAAGCTTGAGCTGGGCCAGATGATGGAGGACAAGTTCCACGAGCTGATTGATGAAGGAAAGAGCGAAAACGAAGCGATCGGTACAGTGATTTCCGAGTTTGGGAATCTTGACGAGCTGGCTGAGACGCTGGGGATTGAAAAGATTCTTCGCGGACAGACGGAGGATCCCCGCCAGGTGCTGCTGCTGGATGAAGCAAAAGAGTTTTTGTCCGACAGCTCTTCGGCGGCATTTATGCATGGTCTGGTTGCTTTTTTTGCGATCATCTGTGCTTCAGGCCTGATTTTGGGCGGCATATACGCAGACGCCTCGGAGATGGGCGGAGGGGGCACAGCCCTTCTGAAGGGATTGATCTTTCTGTTTGGCTGCATTGCCGCAGTTATTGGTCTCTCCGTTTACTCCGCATCCATTATGGACAGGTGGAAGGGATTAAAGAAAAACTATCGTATCGATTATGCGACCTGTGAATATGTACATCAGCTTCGGGAGAATAATCGCAGCACCTATGCCTTATTGAAAACCATCGGCATCATCCTGTGCGCATTATGCTTCGTCCCGGTGGTGGTGATCGGATATCTGAACATGAGCGGTATGGCGGCAGGCATCGGTGTCGTTGTTCTTTTGTTTATGGTTGGGATCGGCGTCTTGATCCTTGTTACAGCCAATGGCAGGGAAAAAAGCTGCAAGCAGCTGCTGCGCCTGAATGATGCCGGAACAGTCGGAGGAAGCTATGTATCTTCCCAGCGTGAAATCCGGTACGAAAACAATAAAGGCAAAGCCTTCCTGTCTGTTTACTGGTCAACGATAACCTGTATCTACCTGATTTACAGCTTTCTTACATTCCGGTGGTGGAGAAGCTGGATTATCTGGCCGATCGCCGGCGTAATTGCCGGGTTGCTGAAAAGCATCTGGGGGTTGAAGGATGATGACGAAGAATGATTTTGTTTTCGACGAAGCGGTATAAATTATTATAGTATGCACACGAATTTACTGCGGAATCATGCCGCCTGCAGCGGCGTAAAGGAGCAGTAAACGAATCAAAATGCAGGCATTTTATTCGTTTACTTAAAAAACAGTATTTCGATATGAAACTGCATGATAAGAGGGGTAAAAGGAATATGTGGAAAAAAGTATATCTGACGATTCTTTCGATCATTACGGTAGGAGCGATTATCATTGGCTCGATGATCCATTTTGGAGGTTTTCGCTTTGGCTCCTGGGAGTTTGTCGGGAATGAAGCTTATGGGAGCCCTTTTCGAACTGTGTTAACGGAAGAGAAACAGGAGCTGGAAGCTTTTGAGAAAGTCAGGATTACGGCAGAGATGTCAGGAGTTACCTTGAAGACCGGAGATTCCTATTGTATCGCCGCCAGATATGACAAAAATGACGAAATTACATATGAAATTGATGATGGCATGCTGAAGGTGAACGAGAGAAAGAAACGTGTCTTCAGGTTCTTCCCGTTTTTTCAGAACATCAGAGGCGGAACGATAACGATTACCGTGCCGAAGGATAAAATGCTTGAGAGTATAGACTTGAAGCTCGATATGGGAAGTATCACGATTACGGATCTTAAAATGGACAAGACGAAGATTCAGGCAGACATGGGAAGCATAACCGCAGAAAATTGTGAACTGGGGGATGCCAGCCTGGAAACGGAAATGGGGAGTGTCAAAGCAGACCGATGCGGCTTTACTTCCCTTTCCGCAGAATCTGAGATGGGCAGCATTGATATCAATGTGAACGGTTCGGTACAGGAAATGGATCTGGATCTTTCCACTGAGATGGGAAGCGTAACTGTAGACGGAGAAAAGGTAACAAAGAACTTCGAGCAGACGGGTAATGGGGGAAAGAGCATTAAAGCAGAGACAGAAATGGGAAGCATTAAGATAAAAAGCCGGTAGGATCACGGGCTTTTATTAAGACACTGCAAAAGCCTGGTTCACACTGTAAGCAAGCTTACAGTGTGAACCAGGCTTTTTTGTATGCCGATCCGTGTATGTTTACAGATCCCTGATGCAAAAAAGATGGTACAAAGCCTCTTTCTGTGTTAATATATTGATTCAGGCGAGGGAAGGTCAACCAAAAATGAGCTTGCTCATTTTTGCATGTGAGTGGGTCGCAGAATCAGGCCTTTGCCGGTACAATCATATAATGATTCAGGCGACAGAAGAAAAAAACAGGTGCAAAAGGCAGGAAAAAATTATGTTGAAACTATACTCTGAGAAAAAAACGGAACAGATTCTTCAAAGATATAGTTTTTTTATAGGAAATATAGCAGAGAAGTATCATGTTCCTTCGGCTTTGATCAAGGCCGTCCTTTATCAGGAGATGATTCAGATTGACCTGATGGATGCTCTGGCGGATTTTTGTGTGCTGCTTCGGATTCCAAAGAGGACAGACAGCTCCACGGGATACGCTCAGATATTTGGGTATGTAGGGCTGAAGGCTGTGAACTTTGCGGTGGATCAGGGGTTAGCCACTTATGAATCCCTGAAAATTGATTGCGGTCACCGTCTTGACGAGGGCAATCCGAAGGATGTCCGATATATCTGGAAAAAACTGCATTCTGATAAGAGATCAAACATAGAAATTGCTGTGCTGAATATCCTCTCCTGCGCGGAGGAGAAAACAGGGAAAATTGATTTTGGCTCTTATTCGGAGCAGGAACTGAAGCGTATTCTGACCAGGTATAATGCGAACGTGGATTTCATTACGAGATATGGGGAAGAGGCTTATCGGAATTTTCTGAGATATCAAAAAAAGCCTGAATGAATCCTTTTTGCATAACCTTTTGCCGCCTGAATCATACTATACGTTATTGAGTATAAATAATCATTGTAACAGGAGACATATTTTGTCCTGGAGCGCGAAGCGCGATAGGCAACAAAATAGTCATCCGGTCGGTATGTCGGTTTGCAATTAGCATTGTAAGAGGAGAAGAAAGAGTAAATAAGAGGAAAACATGGCGTTATATGCGATCGGCGATCTTCATCTTCATTTTCAGTCTGTCCTTAGGGCGCCCGGCCAGCTGCATGGCAGAGTCTGGAAAAATCATGAAGAGAAGTTCCGCAAAATCTGTGATAAATTGATAAAACCGGAAGATACATTGGTGCTTGCAGGAGATCACAGCTGGGGAAAAAATCTTTCGGAATGTGAAAAGGATCTGGAATATATCTGCGGCCTTCCCGGAAAAAAGATTCTGATCAGAGGGAACCATGATATGTTTTGGGACGCAAAAAAGACAAATCAATTAAATCATCTTTATCAGCCGAAACTGACTTTTCTGCAGGACAGTTTTGAAACGTATCAGGACTATGCTCTGACAGCGACGAAAGGATTTACCTTTGAAGGCCCCTTTTATCTGGACGCCAGAGGCAGGATTATCGGATGGGATGAGGAGGCGGAAGAACACGCCAGGAAGCTGGTTGAGAGGGAACTGGCAAGGCTGCGCATTTCCTTTGAAAAAGCGAAAGAAGCAGGATACCGGAAATTTCTGATGTTTCTTCATTATCCTCCCACAAATATCCTGGAAGAAAGCAGCGGCTTTACACAGATGGCAGAGGAATACGGAGCCGAACAGGTGATCTATGCCCATTGTCATGGTGAAACCAGATTTCATGACAGCATAGAGGGAGAATATCATCATGTTGTCTACCGGCTTGTTTCCGGTGATTATCTGAAGTGGAATCCTTTACGTATCTTATGATGAAACTTATTTCTTATTCGGAGATAAAAAAACATGAAAATCTGTTTGTTAAATGATTCTTTTCCTCCCGTCATTGACGGCACGGTGAATGTACTTTTGAATTACGCGAAATACATGCGGGAGGATTTTGGAGCCGAGGTGGAGATTGGAACGCCCCGTTATCCGGACGCGGATTATACGCAGTATCCGTATCCGGTCATACCTTACCAGAGCTTTGGCACAGACAGGGTAACAAACGGGTACCGGACAGGGAACCCCTTTGTCGAGAAAGCGGTCGCCCGTCTGGCAGAATTTCAGCCGGACGTGATTCATTCCCATTGTCCTGCATCCGCAACCATTATCGCGCGGATTCTTCGGGAGCAGACGGATGCGCCTTTGATCTATACGTACCATACGAAATATGATATTGATATCCGAAGAGCCGTAAAAGTAAAACCGATTGCCAATGAGGGAATCAAGGCAATGGTCAGGAATATTGAAGCCTGCGACGATATCTGGGTCGTGAGCCGGGGGGCAGGAGAAAGCCTGAAGGCTTTAGGCTTTTCCGGAGACTATACCGTGATGGGAAACGGCGTAGACTTTGCGAAGGGAAGGGCATCGGAAGAACTGATAGAAAAAGCTGCAGCCGGTTACGATCTTCCCGAGGGGGTTCCTCTGTTTCTGTATGTCGGAAGGCTCATGACATATAAGAATTTACCCATCATTTTGGATGCCATGAAGATATTGGACGAGGATAATATTGATTTCCGCATGGTATTTGTCGGAAAAGGTCCGGATCGGGAGCTCCTGGAGGAAAAAGCCAGAGAATACGGGCTGATGGGAAAGGAAGGAAAAAGGGACAAATGTATCTTTACCGGCCCCGTCTACGACCGGGATATGCTTCGGGCGTGGAACACCAGAGCGGACGTCTTTGTGTTTCCTTCTACCTTTGATACGAGCGGGCTTGTTGTGCGTGAAGCAGCCGCCTGCGGGCTGGCAAGCGTTCTGATACGGGATTCCTGTGCGGCGGAGGGAGTCACAGACGATCGAAACGGCTTTATTATTGAGGAAAGCGCGGAGGCGATGGCACAAGTGCTGAAGCGCCTGACAGAGGATCTTTCTCATGCGCGCCAGGTGGGACAGCATGCAATGGACGAGATTTATCAGTCCTGGAAGGATTGTGTCGGCCAGGCTATGGATCGATATGGATTTATACTGGAGGAAAAAAGAGCCGGTCGTTTACCGCTGAAGCAAAAGAATACGTTGGATTATCTGGTGTCCATGACTGCGAAAGGAATGGAAGAACATGAAAAGATCCGGCGCTTCGGCAATGAGGTGTTCGCGGATTTCCGGGAAACCGCTGTGGGCATGATGGAAAACATACAGGAAGCAGAAGACAAAACCGAGCAGTTTTTTGATGGGCTTACAGGCACAATCCGCAAAGAAATCGGGAAACACGGTAAAATTCAGGACCTGTACCATACGTTGCGTGAATCGAGGAAAAAGAATGCAGACATTTGATTATCGCCGCATGTCTTTTTACCAGATCTGGATCCGCAGTTTTTGCGACGGGAATGGGGACGGCATTGGCGATCTGTACGGAGTATATGATAAACTGGATTATATACGGAGCCTTGGAGTAGACGGCATCTGGTTCAGTCCCATATATCCCTCTCCAAATGCGGATTACGGCTATGATATTTCAGATTATAAAGACATCCATCCGGATTATGGTACATTAGATCAATTCAAAAAGGTATTGACAAAAGCACATGAGCTGGGAATGAAGGTTCTGCTGGATCTGGTGGTCAACCATACCTCAGACGAACACCCATGGTTTTTGGAGAGCTGTAAAGGAAAGGACAATCCATACAGCGACTATTATATCTGGAGAGATCCGAAATGGAAAGGGGAAGCAAAGCTGCCCCCCAATAACTGGTACAGTCAATTCGAGGGACTTGCATGGGAATATCATGAGCAGAGGGAGCAGTATTACTTACATGTGTTTGCAAAGAAACAACCGGATCTTAACATGGATAATCCAAAGGTCCGGGAAGAAGTGAAAAGCATTATGCGTTTCTGGCTTGACATGGGCGTGGATGGTTTTCGTGAGGATGTTATTACCTTTATTTCCAAGCATGAAAAGCTTCCTGACGGAATTCCTTTTCTTCCCGCGATCAACGGACTGCCTTTTTATAATGAAGGACCGAACCTCCATCAATACCTGACGGAATTTCGCAGGGTGGCAGAAGAGTATGGAGCCCTGCAGGTAGGCGAAGCGCCCTTTACCAATATCAGGACAGCCCTTCACTATACTTCGGGAGACGAAAAGGTTCTTGACATGATGATTCCCTTTGACGCCATGACAGCAGATTGTTTTTTGACCGAGTATGTGCATCACGGCTTTCGCCTTCGGAAAATGAAGAAAGCTTTTACCCGTTGGCAAAAGGCATTGGCGGGAAAAAGCTGGAATGTATTGTATCTTGAAAACCATGATCATCCCAGAATCATAAGCAGATACGGCAGTCCGGAATACTGGAAGGAATCCGGAAAAGCCCTTGCCGCCGCATATCTGTTCCAGCAGGGCACGCCCTTTGTATACCAGGGGCAGGAGATCGGCATGACCAATATTGAGCTTCCTTCCATCGATGATTATCTGGACGTCGCTTCGATTCATGCCTATCATACTTTTTTCCGTTTTCAGTCCCCGGAAAAACGGATGAGACGGATCTATGTATCAAGCAGGGATTCCTCCCGTACGCCGATGCAATGGAGCGGGAAGGAGAACGCCGGCTTTACTGACGGGACTCCATGGTTTTTCATTAACCGGAATTATAAAACGGTAAATGTGGAAGAGGAGGAAAAGGATCCGCAGAGCATTCTGCATTTCTACCGGAAATGTCTTCTGCTCAGAAAGCAGACGGATGCTCTCCTTTGGGGAGAGTATCAGGAATATTTTTCAGGAAGCCGAAAGCTGTATATGTATGGCAGATCCTATGGGAAGGAACGGATACTGGTGATCATTTCTTTCCGGAAAAAAAAGGTGAAATACAGACTGCCGAAAGGCTTCGAGGAAGACAAATCAGAGTTCCTTCTGGGTAATTATCCGGATCAGGGGGAACAGGGAATGCTTCGGCCGTACGAAGTGAAGCTTTTGAAATTTTAAGACTTAAGCATTAAGTATATTAAGGCGTAATCGCGCGTCAGTAAGGAGTTTTTATGCCGGAACCACAAGCCGTATCCTATTTGGCCAGTGCTTTTTTTACTCCCGATTCTTTCCAGGCAGAATTCCCGGAGGAAGACAGCATTTTAGAAAATGAGTGGACGTATTCCTGGCGGGAAGCGTTTGCCGAGGATCGATATCAGGCACTTTACGATCTGGGAACGCAGGAAAAGCCGGAACAGGTTTCCGCAGGCTTTTTGTGGCTGTACCGCCTGTCCTGCGCTTTTTTTACAGCATTGACCAGTCAGCCGGGTCTGGAGGTCTCAAGGGAACAGACGGTCGTCCTGCCGGATGAAGAACTATCAGAGAGATTGCTGTATTCCATGCCTTTTTGCATTGGCGCGGAATATGTGAATACAGAATGGATCGAGAATATTTTCCGGAAATTAAATGAAGTCTTCTGCAGGCAGATTGCGGAATATCCCGGAACGGTTGCTTTATTTTTCGCGGAGCTGGATACAGATGTTCATATTCCGGAACGGATATTCTTTCATCTGGTAGAGAATGAAAAAGAGTCGGCGTATCCTTTTGCCTTTATTGCAACCTATACGACCCGGGATGAAGCAGGACGGGTTTGTCACAAACCGCTTTCCTATGCATTGACCGAGTATAAACAATCCAGGGAGAAGCTGATGAACCTTTTGTCGTGCCTGGGGCAGGCGGCAGATGCTTCTCCTTTGATCGCGGGCTTCATGACTTCAGGAGAGCTTTTTCATTCCCTGAGGCTTACGGCGCAGGAAGCCTTTGCGTTTCTGAAAGCCGTGCCGGAGATTGAGAAAGGAGGCATTCTTTGCAGGGTTCCGAACTGGTGGCGCCGGAATTATTCGTCTGTGGGAATTTCCGTAAATCTGGGAGACGGAAATCCCGAAAAAATCGGCTTTGATGAGCTTATTACCATGCAGCCGTCTCTTGTGGTCAACGGCGTGCGCCTCACCAGGGAAGATGTGGAAAACCTGCTGGCTCAGACTGAGGGACTGGCAAACCTGAAAGGAAAATGGATCGAAGTAGATCATGACAAACTGCGGCGGCTTCTGGATGATATGCAGAAGTATGAAGGTAAGGTAACGCTCCTTGAGGCGCTCCGGATGCAGGCAGGTCTGGAGAAAGCCGCAAAGCAGGAGGATTGGGAAGGCATCCTGATTTCCAACGGAAAATGGCTGGGCAGCCTGGTTCAAAAACTTCGAAGTCCCGGAAATATAGCGCAGACCTTTGTGCCGGAGGAAGTACATGCACAGCTTCGTCCGTATCAGCAGCTGGGCTTCAACTGGCTGCATTATATGTCGGAGCTCGGATTCGGCGCCTGCCTTGCAGACGATATGGGACTGGGAAAGACCTTGCAGGTTCTGACATATCTGATGAAGCTGTATGAGGAAAAACCGGAAGCGAAAGTCCTTCTTGTAGTCCCGGCGTCTTTGATAGGAAACTGGGCGAAGGAATCACAGAAATTTACTCCTTCGCTGCCGTTTGTGATTCTTCATGGAATGACATCATCCGCGTTGAATCAACAGGCTTTGGCGACAAGGGCGTTTTTGTATATCACAACCTACGGTATGGCTTCCAGAATTCTGGCGCTGCAGGAAATGGAATGGGAAGCATTGATTCTTGACGAGGCGCAGGCGATTAAAAATCCCGCAACGCAGCAGACCAGAACCATCAAAAAACTGAAAGCTGCGCACAAGATCGCCATGACAGGCACGCCGATCGAAAATGAACTGGGAAATCTCTGGTCCCTGTTTGATTTTCTGAATAAAGGACTGCTGGGGTCGTCAAAGGAATTCCGGGATTTTACAAAGAAGCTGGATCAGAATACAGATGGGTATGCGAGACTGAAAGGAATGGTTTCTCCTTTTATCCTGCGCAGATTAAAAACGGATAAATCCATTATCGCAGATCTGCCGGAGAAAATGGAGCAGATCGACTATGTTTCGATGTCCAAAAAACAGGTCGTATTGTATCGCAAGGTCGTGTCTGAAATGGCTGCAATTCTCAGCGAAGTGGATGGCATGCAGAGAAGAGGCATGGTGCTTGCGACAATTACGAAACTGAAGCAGATCTGCAATCATCCGGATCAATATCTGGGACAGGAGAAATATTCCCCGGAAGAGAGCGGGAAATTTGCCATGCTGTATCAGATCTGCGAGACAATCCATGAAAAACATGAAAAAGTCCTTGTTTTTACCCAGTATACGGAAATTATCCCACATCTGGAGAAATATCTGGAATCCATTTTCGGAAGAAAGGGACTTTCTCTGCACGGCGGCGTAGAGGTCTCCAGGCGCCAGAAGATGGTGGATGCTTTCCAGTCAAAAGAGGAATATGTTCCGTTTATGATTCTCTCTGTCCGTGCGGGTGGGACAGGCCTGAATCTGACTGCCGCCAATCATGTCATCCATTTTGACCGGTGGTGGAATCCTGCAGTGGAGAACCAGGCAACGGATCGTGCCTTCCGGATCGGTCAGGATAAAAATGTCATGGTTCATAAGCTGGTGTCTGAAGGAACGATCGAAGAGAAAATTGACGCCATTATCAACAGCAAGAAAGCACTGGCGGAAAATGTGATCGGAGGCACCTCTGAGAACTGGATAACGGAAATGAGCAATGATGAGCTGTTGAATCTGATGTGTCTGGACGGGTAAGCGTAATCATTTCAGACAGGAAAAAAATCCTGATAAGATAAACATAGAATATACGGATATCGCCAGCCGACAGCAGCGCCGCAAAGACGGAACAGACAGGCGTCCGGATGCATCAGAAATCATGAATGCTGTGCCGGGATGCACGGAGGAAAGCAGATGAGAAAAAAATACTGGGATGATATTCCTGTTTACGAACAGCCAAGTGCCGAGGAACTTCGGCGCAGGGCGATGGTCAGCGCTTCGGCTGCAAAGAAGCGGGGCCAGGCCCTGGAGCCGGTCGAAGCAAAGACAGAGCGGGGAGAGGTCTGCACTACCTGGTGGGGACAGGCCTGGTGCGCGAATCTGGAACGTTACGCGGATTATGCCACCCGTCTGGATCGTGGAAAACGATATATCCGTCTGGGAACCGTTGTAGATCTGAAAATCCACAAAGGCAGGATAGAGGCAAGAGTACAGGGGACCAGACGGGCACCATATAAAATCGAAATCAGGATCAGTCCTCTTTCCGAAGAAAAATGTCAGCGCATCATCGATCAATGTGGAAAGAAAATCAAAAACCTTGAGGATCTGGTATACGGGAGATTTCCGGAGGATCTGAAGGAGCTTTTTTCTGAGGAAGACGGCCTGTTTCCCAAACCGACGGAAATCAGCTTTATCTGCAGCTGCCCGGACTGGGCGCTGATGTGTAAGCACGTTGCCGCGGTCATGTATGGCATAGGAGTACGCTTCGATGAAAATCCGTTTTATTTTTTTGAACTGAGAGGCATCGATGTGGACCGGTTTATTGATGTGACGCTGGAAAATAAGGTAGAGAGCATGCTGGCAAATGCCGACTGTAAGAGCGACAGGATCATAGACGACAGTCAGACACTGGCGATATTCGGATTTTAAGTGATTCCGTGATTCCGGTGCAAAAATAAAAGAAAGCATAAAAGGATTTTACGAAAAAATGGCAGGTAATCACTCATTTCTTCCCGGGGAGTTTTCCGTAAGGATGGAACGGCTGCTGGGCCCTGAAGAAGCAGAAGCCTTTTTCCGGAGCTTTGAGGAGCCCAGAACGTATGGACTTCGCTTAAACACAGCGAAAATAAGTCCGGAGGAGTTTGAACGGATTGTTCCTTTCCCGGTCTGTAAAATTCCATGGATGGAAAATGGATATTTTTATAATCCGGAGGACCGCCCCGGGAAATGTCCGTTATATTTTGCCGGATTATATTATCTGCAGGATCCCGGCGCAATGACTCCGCTTTCCAGGCTGTTGATCAAAGAGGGAGACCTCGTCTGTGATCTTTGCGCCGCGCCCGGCGGAAAGGCAACGGCGGCAGGGGCGAGGCTTGGACCGGAGGCTCTGCTCATTGCGAATGACGTGAGCTCCTCCAGAGCAAAGATTTTATTGCGCAATATAGAGCTGGCGGGAATTCAAAACGCTTTTGTTACCAACGAGCAGCCGTCCCGGCTGGCTGAACGATGGGCAGGCTGCTTCGACTGCGTGATCCTGGACGCTCCCTGCTCAGGAGAGGGAATGTTCAGAAAGGAAGAGTCTCTGGCTTCAGACTGGTCTGTGGAAAAGACACAGCGGCTCGTCCCGATTCAACGGGAGCTGCTCTTATGCGCTGTTGATCTGCTTCGCATGGGAGGAAGTCTCTTATATTCCACCTGTACCTATAACCCCGGGGAGGATGAGGAAGCGATTGCCTGGCTCCTGAAGGAAAGACCGGAGATGATTGTGAAAGAGGTTTCTCCCTACGAAGGCTTTTCACAAGGTCTGGAAGGTGATACGGGGAATTCACAGGTCAGAAAATGTGTGAGAGTCTATCCGCATAAAATGCAGGCGGAAGGCCATTTTTTTGCGGTCCTTGAGAAGAAGGCGGAAATTTCCTCCCGGGTACAGCCGGGAACGGAAGGCTCAGAGTGGACCCTGGAAGCAGGGACGAAGAAACAGGGAGAAGCTAAGAACAGAAAAAGCAAGAAAGGCGGAAAAACAAAAAACAGGGAACATGATCCGGAAAAGCTGATCCTGTCATTCTTTTCCGAGATGGGGATTGAAAGGATCGGGAACTGCGCATGGAAACCGGACCAGATTGAAATCCGGGAGGATAAGGCATATTATATTCCGAAGGCCAGCCGGGAAGGAAAGCTGGCGCTTTCTCCCGGACTGCGTTTTCTTCGCCATGGACTTTTGCTGGGGGAAATAAAAAAAGACCGCTTTGAACCGGAAGAAACTCTGGCGCTCGCTTTGAGAAAAGGAGAATGCCGGGAGCGGATTACGTTTGGCGTTTCAGATGAGAGATTGCTGAAATATCTGCGCGGAGAGCCGGTCTTCCTGGAGGAGAAAGATTTTCCGGAAGGGAAGCCTCCCAAAAGCGGCTGGAAATTATTGTGCGTGGAGGAATATCCTCTTGCTTTCGGAAAACTGGTGGGAAATCAACTGAAAAACAAATTGCCGCTCTCCTGGAGGCAGGTATGAAAGTCATCTTTCATACCTGCTGTTTTCTTTATTTAATCTTAATTCTGTGTTTTGTCAGCTTAATACCATCTTTGTATCTTATACTGTAAAATGATTCCGTCGCTGCAGGATTGTAACGAACAAAACGTCTGCGTTTTGGGAAGAGGCAAAAGCATATGGCAATTCGATTTTTTAAGATCAAGGTGACTTCCTTCCAGATCATCATCGCCGGTTTCCTGGGGGTGATTCTGATCGGGACAATACTTTTGATGCTGCCGATATCTGTCTTTGACGGAAATCATGCATCGTTTCAGGACGCTCTGTTTACTTCAACGTCTGCCGTCTGTGTCACAGGACTTGTTGTAAAAGACACGGCTTCCTACTGGTCCGGCTTTGGCCAGATTGTTATTCTGATTCTGATACAGATCGGAGGTCTGGGGGTCGTTTCCGTTGCGGCGTTTTTCGCGATCATATCAGGACGGAAAATTACATTGCTGCAGCGCAGCATGATGCAGGAAAGCATAGCAGCTCATCAGATTGGCGGAATTGTTAAGATTACCGGTTCCATTTTAAAGATCGCGTTGGCTGCGGAGCTTTCCGGAGCCTTGCTCATGCTGCCGGCTTTCTGCAGGCAATATGGCCTTTCCGGCATCTGGATGTCGGTGTTTCATTCGGTATCCGCATTCTGTAACGCGGGTTTTGACATTATGGGAGATAAAACAGGAGCCTTTTCTTCTCTGACCTCGTATGCCGCGAATCCCGGGATTATTATCCCGATCTGTCTGCTGATCATTCTTGGGGGGATCGGCTTCTTTACATGGGAAGATATTACGGAAAATAAGCTTCGCTTTCATAATTATCGGATGCAGACCAAAGTCGTTCTGGTTACGACCGGAGTATTGATCCTTATTCCGCTGATCCTTTTGCTGGTATTCGAGTATACCGGGGGCTCCTTCA
Organism: Blautia sp.; assembly: GCA_017475035.1. Taxonomy (GTDB): domain Bacteria; phylum Bacillota; class Clostridia; order Lachnospirales; family Lachnospiraceae; genus Blautia_A. Next base: position 68,161 of record JAFVGK010000077.1, on the reverse strand, counting down.
AAGAGCGTTTCTTTCTCTCCCTGTTTCAGGCAGTAACGCCAAGAACAGCAGGCTTCAACACGGCTTCTTTTTCTTCTCTGTCAGGCGCGGGGAAATTATTGTTGATTTCCCTGATGCTGATCGGCGGATCTCCGGGATCGACGGCAGGAGGTATGAAAACAACGACGGCAGCTGTACTTATGGCAAATGCTTTGTCGGTGTTTCGAAGAAAAAAAAGCGCGCAGCTGTTCGGGAGAAGAATTGAGGAAGATACTGTCAGGAACGCATCAACACTTTTCATGATGTACCTGATTCTGCCGGTTTTCGGAGCAGCTGTGATCAGTATGCTGGAAAATCTTCCTGTGGGGACCTGTATTTTTGAATGCGCATCCGCGATCGGTACAGTAGGGCTGTCGTTAGGGATCACGCCATCTCTTGGCGTTATTTCACACCTTATTTTGATTTTAATGATGTTCCTTGGGCGGGTAGGCGGCCTGACCCTGATCTATGCTGTTATCAATATAAACAACACTGACGTATCTCTAAGACCTGTTGAAAAGATAAATGTTGGATGAGAAGGAGATATTAATATGAAATCCATACTTCTGATAGGAGTCAATCATTTCGGAACCATGATCGCAAAACAGCTGCAGACTCTCGGACACCAGGTCTTAGCCGTAGATAAGGAGGAGGAGCGGATCAATGCCATACTTCCTCTGGTTACCGATGCGCAGATCGGTGACAGTACCAATGAAGCTTTTCTTCACTCTCTCGGAATCAGCAATTTTGACGTGTGTATCGTAACGATTGCCGGCGATTTTCAAAGCTCTCTGGAAACAACCTCCCTGCTGAAGAAATTGGGAGGGAGGCTCGTTGTATCCCGTGCTGACAGGGAAATCCAGGAAGAATTCCTTCTGAAAAACGGCGCGGACGAGGTGATAAATCCTGATAAGCATATGGCGGAATGGGTTGCGATCCGTTATTCTTCGAATCATATTCTGGACTATATCAGTCTGGATGATAACAATGCTATATTTGAAGTATCTGTTCCAAAAGAATGGGTCGGAAAATCGATCGGGCAGATTGACATACGGAAAAGATACGGTATCAATATTATGGCATTCAAACTAGGCGGAAAAATGAATCTTTACGTGACTCCGGATACCACTCTGAGCGAAAGAATGACGCTGCTTGTCATCGGAGAGAGAAAATCCATGCAGAAATGTTTTAAGATATGACGATTCAGGCGGCAGAAGGTCAGATAAAAAAGACGCGGATTTTCAAGCGGCTGCAGGGTCGATAAATAAATGGAAAGGTGTGCTGTACGGATGGATAAGGTTTTGGAAAGCAGAGAACGGATCCTTGTGTGTCTTTCTTCTTCCCCCTCAAACCAAAAGGTGATAGATGCCGCGGCCAGGATGGCAGAGGCTTTTCAGGCATCGCTTTCAGCCATATATGTAAAGCCTGCCAATTATGATTCTATTCCGGAACCGGACAAGATCCGTCTGCAGAGCAATATCAGATTTGCGGAGCAAAACGGCGCTACGATTATCACGATTATCGGAAATAACGTTCCTCTCCAGATATCTGAATACGCCCATATTTCCGGCACCACTAAAATCGTAGTGGGGAGAAGCGGCGCGAGAAGACAGCATTTCTGGAGCAAGGCTTCACTGACAGAGCAGATTATTCTGAACGCGCCGGACGTAGACGTCTATATCATTCCGGATTCTTCGGCAGATATCAGGCAGCAGAATAAAAAGCTGGATCTGAAAAATCAGATCCGGCCGACTTTAAGAGATTCTCTCCTCACATTGTCCCTTCTCGCCGCTTCCACGGGCGTCGGCCTTCTCTTTACTCTTTTTGGCTTTTCGGAAGCGAATATTATTACTGTTTTTATCCTGGGGGTTCTGCTTGTCGCTGTTTTTACAGTAAGCCCGATTTACAGCATAGCCAGTTCCCTGATCAGTGTTTTATTGTTTAACTGGTTTTTTATTGCCCCCAGGTTCAGTTTTCATACTTATGAACCAGAGTACGCGGTTACTTTCGGCATCATGCTGATATCTGCCCTGATTACCGGGACGCTTGCAAATCAGCTGAAGGAAAGTGCCAGACAGTCTTCCTGTGAAGCTTTTCACGCGAAGGTTCTTTTTGATACCAATCAATTACTTCAGAAGGCTGAATGTGCTGACGATGTCATCCGGATTACGGCACAACAGGTGAAAACTCTGCTGGATCGGGATGTTGTGGTTTTTCCATTGACTAAGAACAAAGAACTTGGTAACATGATGAAACCGGATATCTCCCCGGATTACTATAGCAAATCAGGTCAGGATGAAAATGAGTCCGAGATCGCGGAATGGGTTTTTATCAATCAGACCGCGGCAGGCGCACATACGGGAAACTATAAAGAAGCAAAATCGCTGTACCATCCGATCTGCATTAACGGATACTGTTATGGAGTCATTGCGATCTATTTACATAGCGAAAGTCTGGAATCTTTTGAATACAGTGTTTTTTCGTCTATTATAGGTGAATGTGCCCTGGCGCTGGAAGGCCTGAGGAATGCGGAAGAGAAAAAGCAGGCGGCCATAGCCATGCGGAACGAACAGCTCCGGTCCAATCTGCTTCGCTCCATCTCTCATGATATCCGGACTCCGCTTACATCCATATCGGGGAACGCAAGCAATCTGCTGAAATATTATGAACAGCTGGATGCAGATACATTGAAACAGATTTTTACAGACATCTATGATGACGCAGAATGGCTGATCAGCCTTGTTGAAAATCTTCTGTCTATTTCACGAATCGAAAACGGGCAAATGGATCTTCATCAGTCTCTGGAGGTTGTAAATGATGTGATTGCGGAAGCCTTGCGCCATATCGATAAAAAATCCGTCAGGTATCATATTATCGTTCAGCCGAGCAGCGATGTTCTGATCGCGAGGATGGATGCGCGCCTGATCACACAGGTATTGATCAATCTGATTAATAACGCCATAAAAAATACACGGGCCGGCTCTGAAATCAGAATCAGAAGCGAGCAGGCAGACGGCTTTATCTATGTCCATGTTGAAGATAACGGCCCGGGTATTCCGGACAGCATGAAACCGCATATTTTTGAAATGTTTTTTACAGGGCAGAATGATGTTTCTGACGGAAGAAGGGGAACCGGACTGGGTCTTGCATTGTGCAAATCCATTGTAGAGGCTCACGGGGGAACGATCACTCTGACAGACAACGATCCCTCCGGCTGCTGCTTTACTTTCTCCCTGCCGGTAGAAGAGGTGACAATTAATGAATAAACCAGTAGTTCTTGTTGTTGAGGATGATGCGCCGGTCCGCAACCTTATGAGCACAACACTGAAAACACATGAATATAAGTATCTGACCGCGCCGACGGGTAAGGAAGCTATCATGCTGGTATCATCTCACAATCCTGACGTCGTATTTCTGGATCTTGGCCTGCCGGACATGGATGGCATTGAGGTGATCCGGAAGATCAGAAGCTGGTCAAATGTGTCGATTATTGTGATCAGTGCCAGAAGTGAAGATGAGGATAAAATAACGGCGCTGGACGCAGGCGCGGATGACTATCTGACGAAACCGTTTTCTGTTGAGGAGCTGCTTGCCCGTCTCCGCGTAACGATTCGACGTCTTTCCATGATGAGCACAGACGGCGGCGCGGATAGTTCTGTTTACAGGAATGGGAAGCTGAAAATTGATTTTCCTGCCGGATGCGCTTTCCTGAATGATGAGGAATTGAAGCTGACGCCGATAGAATTCAAGCTGATCTGCCTTCTTGCAAAAAATACCGGCAAGGTGCTGACACATACGTATATCACGCAAAATATCTGGGGACGAAGCTGGGACAATGATATCGCTTCTTTACGGGTCTTTATGGTAACGCTGCGCAAAAAACTGCAGCCTTATCCGGATTCGCCGGAGTTTATTCAAACGCATGTGGGGATTGGCTATCGGATGCTTAAGGTTGAATAACAAAGTTTTTAACGTCTGGATCATGGAAATGAAAAAAACGGAATTTTGCTGCGCTGACCGGCAGCAAAATTCCGTTTTGTTTTTTATACTCGTGAACGCATTTAACAGCCGCGTCAGGAAGCTTTTGACTTCTTCGCGTCGCTTTTCTTCGGTACTGTCATATCCGGCAGCACGCCGCCGTTGGCGGCTTTCTTTCTTTCGAGTGTTTCTTCCCAGACAATGTCAGCCTGTTTCTTCCAATGCTCGGCGTATTTGTCGCACTTGGAGCAGAGATGCTCGGCAGATTCGGGTGCCTGCAGGTCCGTGGGCTTTGCGCCGGTTTCTTCGACCATTTTGCGCAGCTTTTCCGGGTTTTCAAGCATCGGACACGGGCGCAGCATATTGTCGTTGAAAGGCTGGTTATCATGATACGCTAAAAAGAGCGGACTCTTCAGGGCATCAAGCAGAGATGTTTCGCGGATGTTGCAGTTGGAATAGTGGATGAATACACAGGGCTCCACGTCTCCGTTTGCGTTAATATGCAGATAATGACGTCCGCCGGCGACACAGCCTCCGGCGTATTCCGCGTCATTCTGGAAGTCCAGGGTGAAGATCGGTTTTGTCTTACGGAATTCACGGATCTTGTTATACATCATCATACGCTGTTCCGGTGAAGGCAGAAGCTCAGGCGTTGAATTATATCCGGTGGGCATAAAATGGAAGAACCATGCAAAGAGAACGCCGTTGTCAACCAGATTGTCAAAGTATTCATCCGTACAGATGCTTTCTACGTTTGCGGAAGTGTAGCAGGTGGATACGCCGAAGGGGAGTCCCCGTTCCCTGAGCAGGCTCATGGAATGAAGCACCTTCTGATAGATTCCCTCTCCTCTGCGCCCGTCATTTGCTTCCTCGGATCCCTCCAGAGAAAAGGCGGGAACAAAGTTTTTCACACGTTTGATTTCATCACAGAACTCTTCGTCAAACAAAGTGCCGTTGGTGAAGGAAAGGAACTCACAGTCCGGATGCTTTTCACACAGACGGATCAGATCCTTTTTACGTACGGTGGGCTCACCGCCGGTGTAGATGTACATATGAACGCCGATATCCTTGCCCTGGCAGATAATGGAATCGATTTCCTCAAAGGTAAGGTTCAGCTTATGGCCATATTCGGCAGCCCAGCAGCCGGTGCAATGAAGATTGCAGGCGCTGGTGGGATCCAGAAGGATCGCCCACGGTACGTTGCACTGATTTTCCCTTGCTGTTTCATACTGCTTCGCGCTGCCCTTCAGGCTGGCGTTGATGATGAAATTACGGAAGAAGGTTTCACGGACATCAGGATCCAGCTTATACATATTCATGATCAGACGATACCAATTGCTGTCCGGATTTTTGACGGCGCTTCGGATGGCGTTGCGCTGCCCGTCGTACCATCCGTCCGGGACTACCTTGTCAATAAGATCCATCAGCTTTGGTATATTTTGTTCCGGATCTTTTTCCAGATAGCCGAGAGCGGTGTTGAATGCAGCTGCGATTGCAGCCTGCCTGGCTTTGTCGATAATGGTCATGTTGGTGAAACCTCCTTTATAAATTTTTCATAATGAACGATGAAGGCTCGTGGCGGAAGAAACATCTTTGAAGTGTGGTTCACATGTCTTTGTTTATTGACAATCAGTGAATTTTATGATTCAGACGGCAAAAAGTCAAGAAAAAGATCCTTTTTATTACAAAGGTTTATTACAAAGGATGAATTTTGGTTACCCTTACCGTAAAAATGGCTACGAGGAGATTTAAAATTCCCTCCGAAATCAAAGCATATCCAAACCAGCGATCCAGTAAAAAAGAAACCTGGAAAGGCCTGATCAGAATAAGAGCACCTAAAACTCCCGTTGCAATGGCAACCATCATCAGTCTCCACCACAAACGGTGCATACCGAAGCGCTTTGCGTCCATGCACATCTGGATTTTAAAGACGGAATCGGTAAGAATGATAAGCCCCAGAATATTATAGATAAAGGGATGCAAAAGCTGAAAACGTATCAGCAGAATGCATCCTACGCTGGACATCAAAAGGCCAAAGGCAAAGTCATACTGGAAAGCAAGGCAATAAAGATCGTTGGAGAAATATCCGATCATCTTTATCAGTCCACATGTTATGCACAGAAGGCCTACTAAAGTACACAGCAAACGAATATCTGTCAAAAGCCCCGTACATTCCCATATCCCGGTAAGGCAAAAGAGCAAGGATACAATGATGTAACCGTTTCTGGCAAGTTTGACGCTTAGCTGTGAATCCACATTTACACCTCCTCCCAGAATGAAATTCAGTACGTTGACGCAATGTCTTCGGGTGATAATGATCTTTGGCAGCCGGAACTGCCGAAGAAAAATCAGTCTCCTTTTTCTGGTGTTTCTCCCTTGCCTCAGATGAAAAAAAGTATATCGCACCGGAACGAAAAAAAAAATAGACAAAAACCTTCGAGTGCCTAAAAATAGTATGAAGAATGCAGGATGTAGTTCAACAAACCATACTACGTCTTGCCGTATTCAATGTCATTGACATTTATCATTGCCTGTGATAGTCTTTCCTTTGGTCTGAAATAGGGATCTGTGCATAAAAATTGATTCTGAAAGATTGGAGACTGAAAACATTGAGTCGAGGGACAAAACTTCGTTATAATTGGGTCCAAAGCTTCGCAGGTATGTCTGAACAAGCGTGTTTTTTTGGCATTGCAGATTGAGAATTTACCGGAATCGTGTTATGATAGAGTGAAAATATAAACGAGCGTGTTCCGGCACTTTTTATCGCTGTTGGGAGGGTCATAATATGAAAGTAGGATTTGGATGTGATCACACCGGGATTGAACTGAAGCAGCTGCTTATGGAGCATCTGAAAGAAAAAGGATATGAGTGTGTAGATTATGGCGCGTTTGACGCGGCAGAGGGGAAGGTAGATTATCCTGTACCCGGCCGTAAGGTAGGTGAGGCTGTGGCGTCCGGTGAAGTCGAAAAAGGCGTTCTGGTCTGCGGTACAGGCATCGGTATCTCATTGGCGGCGAACAAGGTGAAAGGAATCCGGGCTGCCGTCTGTTCCGAGCCGGTATCGGCTTCTCTGGCAACACGTCATAATAATGCCAATATTATTTCTGTCGGTGCCAGGATCGTCGGGCCGGAGATGGCCAAAGCGATCGTAGACGCTTTCTTTGACTCGACTTTTGAAGGCGGACGTCATGCGAAACGTGTCCAGATGATCATGGATATAGAAGAAAATTAAGAAATTAAGACAGAAGGAAATTAAGCCGGAAGGTATTTGCCCTTTGGCTGCGCGGATACGGATAAGAAGAGGAGGTTTTCAGATGAATAATGTAGTAATCATGGATCACCCGCTGCTTCAGCACAAAATTTCTATGTTGCGCGACATCAATACGGGAACAAACGAATTTCGGCAGCTGGTAGAAGAGATTGCCGTTCTGATGGGATATGAAGCGCTTCGTGACCTTCCGACGGAGAACGTCCATGTGACGACGCCGATCGAGGAATGCATGACCCCGATGATTTCGGGAAAGAAGCTTGCCGTCATTCCCGTACTGCGCGCAGGGCTGGGAATGGTCAGCGGGATATTGACCCTGGTTCCATCCGCAAAGGTCGGACATATCGGCCTGTATCGTGATCCGGAAACTCATGCTCCGCATGAGTATTACTGCAAGCTTCCGGAATCGATCGGAGAGCGTATTGCGCTGGTCGTGGATCCGATGCTGGCAACAGGCGGTTCCGCTGTATCCGCGGTGGATTTTATCAAGCAGCACGGAGGCAGGACGATCAAGTTTATGTGTATTATTGCGGCTCCGGAGGGCTTGAAGAAGCTTGCCGAGGCACATCCGGATATTCAGATTTATGTAGGACACCTGGACAGATGCCTGAACGAAAACGCCTATATTATGCCGGGTCTGGGCGATGCGGGTGATCGTATTTTCGGAACGAAGTAGTCTGACGAATCGATGTACGTGAACGCAGCGGACAATCGTTGCAGATCGGAAGGCTAGCGTATTCACCCGTCAGGCGCAGACGGTCTCGTTTATTGCCGCGGACACGGTCAGAGTGCGGATTGCTGCTTTGCGGGTGAGGAGGGACTGACATGGATTATACGAATTTGATCAGGAAAGCTTTGGAAGCCAGAAGCCACAGTTATTCTCCATACTCCCACTTTGCGGTTGGGGCGGCTCTTTTGTGTGCTGATGGTACCGTTTATCAAGGCGCAAATATAGAGAACGCTGCCTTCGGCGTGAGCCAGTGCGCGGAGCGGACGGCTCTGTTTCAGGCGGTTTTTGAAGGAAAACGGGAATTTACTGCCATTGCGATCGTGGGAAAAGCCGAAGGGGCGGAACCAAAGCTCTGCGCTCCCTGCGGCATCTGCAGACAGGCGTTAACAGAATTTTGTTCCCCGGAGGATTTTGAGATCGTTCTGGCGGTTACGGAAGAAAACTATAAAATTTATAAACTCGCGGAATTACTTCCTTTGGGATTTACAAATGAGTCTTTACACTGACAATTAAACTGATCAGTAAAAAGTAAACCCGAAAAGACCTGTCCGGCAGATGATTGTCCGGCGGGTCTTTTTTTATCTCCAAGCCGCCCAAAGGAAGATGTCACCTGTCGGTGACCGACACCCCGCTTTGCTCTTCGCCATCTGTCTTGACATCACTTCCGCGTTTCACTATAATATGCGAAATGGATTTTGCGGATAGGAGGTATGTTTGGGATGAAGCAGATCTCAGGCAACAGACTGCTGGTCAAAGCGCTTGTGGAAGAAGGGGTCGAGGTTCTCTTTGGCTATCCCGGCGCCTGTACAATTGATATCAGCGATGAACTGTATAAGGAAAAGAGCATAAAAATTATTCTTCCCCGTCATGAACAGGCCCTGGTGCATGAAGCGGATGCCTACGCCAGAACGACCGGCAGGGTAGGCGTCTGTCTGGTGACCAGCGGTCCCGGGGCAACAAATCTCGTTACGGGTCTTGCCACGGCAAATTATGACAGTGTTCCTCTGGTTTGCTTTACGGGGCAGGTCGCGCGCCATCTGATAGGAAACGATGCTTTTCAGGAAGTGGATATTGTCGGAATTACCCGGAGCATTACGAAATATGGGGTTACGGTGCGCCGCAGAGAGGACCTGGGACGGATTATCAAGGAAGCTTTTTATATAGCCGGTACCGGAAGGCCGGGTCCTGTCCTGATTGATCTCCCAAAGGATGTAATGGCTGAAATGGGATCTGACGAATATCCCAGGACAGTAAATATCCGCGGCTATAAACCAAACACCAGCGTGCATGTCGGCCAGCTGAAACGAGCGATAGCTGCATTATCTTCCGCAAAGAAACCTCTGTTTCTTGCGGGCGGCGGTGTCATGATCGCAGGAGCGAGAGATGCCTTTGCCCAGGTTGTGGAAAAAACCCGGGTACCTGTCATTACAACGGTTATGGGAAGGGGCTCCATTTCCACGGACAATCCCTTATATATAGGAAATCTTGGCATGCATGGCAGTTACGCGGCTAATATGGCGGTGAGCAACTGTGATCTTCTTTTTTCGATCGGAACAAGGTTTAATGACCGTATTACCGGAAGACTGCACGCTTTTGCGCCGAAAGCCCAGATCGTTCATATTGACATCGATACGGCGTCGATTTCCCGGAATATCCAGGTGGATATCCCGATTGTCGCAGATGCCAGGGCAGCATTGGAAAAGATGGCCCAGCTTGTGGAGACCTGCTCCTGCGATCCCTGGAAGGAAAAAATCGCAGGATGGAAAGCGGAGCATCCTCTGAAGATGAGGGATCACGATGCGTTGAGCCCGATGGACATTATCGGAGAGATCAACCGACAGTTCGACAACGCTATTCTGGTAACGGATGTCGGACAGCATCAGATGCTGGCCGCACAGTATGCCGAGATTACGAGAGAAAAACAGATGATTATGTCGGGTGGACTCGGTACCATGGGATATGGATTCCCTGGCGGTATCGGAGCAAAGATCGGAAACCCGGACCGTCCTGTGGTCGTGATTTCAGGTGACGGCGGCATGCAGATGAATATTCAGGAGCTGGCTACTGCGGTTCTGGAAGAGCTGCCGGTGATTGTCTGCATTTTTAATAACTCTTATCTCGGAATGGTCCGTCAGTGGCAAAAGCTTTTTTACGACCGGAGATACAGCATGACGGATCTCCGCTCCGGCGCGCTGACGCGCAGAACGGATTATAAAGAACATCCGGCGTATACCCCGGACTTCGTCCGCCTGGCGGAAAGCTATGGAGCCTTTGGAATGCGGGTGACAAAAAAAGAAGAAGTAGCAGGAGCAATTGCCAGGGCAAAAGAAAATACTTCCGCCCCGACCTTGATCGAATTCATCATCGACCCGGAGGAAATGGTGTATCCCATGATTCAGCCGGGAGGGACGCTGGAAGATATGATATTGGACAGCTGACCCTCAGATTGCGGATCGGTATTTTATGATTCAGGCGACAAAAGGTCATGCAAAAAGGAGCTCGCTCATTTTTGCACAGGTTCTTTGTGACGCACAGGTCGATTTTCTTAGGAGGATTTTGTAATGATAGAAAAGGGGATGAAAAAACGCTGGATTTCCCTTTATGTAGAGAATCAGGTTGGTGTTCTTTCGAAGATATCCGGCCTGTTTTCGGGTAAAAGCTATAATCTTGACAGCCTTACCGTGGGTACGACAGAGGATCCCACGGTTTCCCGCATGACGATCGCCACGGTCAGTGATGATGAGACCTTTGAGCAGATAAAAAAACAGCTGAACCGGATGGTGGAAGTGATTAAGGTGATCGATTTCACAGATGTTTTCGTCCGTATGAAGGAGATCCTGTATATCAAAGTGTTTGATTTAAAGACGGAGGATAAGACCCAGCTTTTCCAGATTGCGTCTACCTTTAAAGCAAAGGTGATTGACTATGGGCATGACAGTCTTCTTCTGGAATTTGTCCAGACGGCAACGAAAAATGATGCTGTCATTAAACTGATCAAAGAAGAATTCGGACGGATCGAGGTTGTGCGGGGCGGCAGCGTAGGAATAGAATCGATCAGCATGATGGACCGCTGAGCGTCAATCCGGAAGCGCTGCAGAGAGAAGAACAGAGAATGAAAGACATCAATCATCAATATCACGGAGTGCCTTGGAAAAATTCCCTGCTGCTGCTTTTGACCGCTGTGATCTGGGGAATTGCTTTTGTCGCCCAGTGCGTGGGAATGGACTATGTCGGTCCTTTTACGTTTAATGGTGTGAGGAGCCTGATCGGAGCGGCTGTTCTTTTGCCGGTAATCCGTTTTTTCGGGGAAAAACCTCAGACAGACGAAAAAAAAGGAAAAGGTACCCGGGAAGCCGGTAACGAACGGACAGAAAAAACAAAGACTTTGCTGACCGGAGGAATTCTGTGCGGACTTTGCTTATGTGTCGCGTCAAATCTGCAGCAGATCGGCATACAGTACACAACGGTTGGAAAAGCCGGGTTTATCACTGCCTGTTACATCGTACTGGTACCTGTCCTGGGTATTTTTCTGCATCGCAGATGCGGCGCTTTGTTGTGGGGGGCGGTGGCGCTTGCAATGGCAGGCCTTTATCTATTGTGTATAAAAGAAGATCTGATCCCCGGCAGGGGAGACATCCTTATGCTTCTTTGTGCCTTTGCCTTTTCTGTACATATCCTGGTGATCGACAGTTTTTCCCCAAAAACAGACGGTGTGAAGCTTTCCTGTATCCAGTTTCTTATAGCGGGCTTCATCTCCATGCTATGTGCCTTTTTGTTTGAAGCTCCGGATCTTTCTTCGATTCTGGCTGCATGGATGCCCATCGGATATGCGGGTGTTCTGTCCTGCGGCGTGGCTTACACGTTGCAGATCATAGGACAGAAGGGAATGAATCCAACGATTGCGTCACTGATACTGAGCCTGGAATCATCGATCAGTGTCATCGCGGGATGGCTTCTCCTGGGGCAGTCTCTTTCAGCAAGGGAACTATGGGGCTGCGCTTTGATGTTTTTGGCGATCATCCTTGCTCAATTTCCTGCATCTGACAAGAGCAGAGTTGATGATACATAGGAAGAAATGGCAGGCTTGAACGGAAAAGAGCAAGGAAAGGAGAGAATTCATGCTCAAAACATTGATGAGTCAAATAAAAGAGTATAAAAGGGCATCGATCCTGACTCCGGTGTTCATGATTCTGGAGGTGGTGGTTGATACACTGATGCCTCTGGTCATGGCTTCCCTGATTGATGGCGGTGTCGAAGTGGGAAATATCGGGCATATCATCCGGATGGGCCTGATTATGGCATGTCTGGCAGGCGCTGGTCTGGCAACAGGCGTACTGGGCGGAAAATACGGAGCATTGGCATCTACCGGTTTTGCCAGAAACCTCCGGATTGCCATGTACACCAACATTCAGACGTTTTCATTTTCCAATATTGATAAATTCAGTACCGCGGGTCTGATCACCAGGCTGACGACGGACGTCACCAATCTGCAGAATGCATACCAGATGCTGCTGAGAATGTGCACGAGGGCTCCTATGAACCTGATCTGCGCAATGTCGATGGCTTTCTTCATCAATGCCAGAATTGCCAGCATTTATCTGGCTGCCGTAATATTTCTTGCGGTTTTTCTCAGTTTTATGATGCGCCGCGCAACGAAATATTTCCGGGAAGTTTTCAAGAAATATGATGATCTGAATGCGAGCGTGCAGGAGAACGTTTCGGCAATCCGCGTGGTGAAGGCTTATGTCCGCGAGGATTATGAGACAAGTAAATTTCAAAAGGCCTGCAATAATCTTTATCTTTTGTTTGTGCGGGCGGAGAAGCTTGTCGTTTTAAATATGCCGGTCATGAATTTTACGGTTTATGCCTGTATCCTTGGCATCAGCTGGGTCGGCGCGAAGATGATTGTCGGCGGCAGTCTCACCACCGGGGAGCTGATGAGCCTGCTTACCTACTGCATGAATATCCTGATGAGCCTGATGATGCTTTCCATGATTTTTGTCATGATGACAATGAGTATGGCCAGCGGGGAACGTGTCAGTGAGGTTATCAATGAGAAAGCGGATCTGTCTGATCCTGAGAATCCCGTCATGGAAATCCCGGACGGAAGCATCCTGTTTGACCATGTATCCTTCCGCTATAAGGCAAGCACAGGCGAGCCGGTACTGAAGGATATCAACCTCTCGATCCGTTCAGGGGAGACCATTGGCATACTCGGCGGGACGGGCAGCGCAAAGACGAGCCTGGTTAACCTGATCAGCCGCCTTTACGATGTATCGGAAGGATCCGTAAAAGTAGGCGGCATTGATGTGCGGGAATATCATATGGAAACCCTGCGCAATCAGGTTGCCGTCGTTCTTCAGAAAAATGTTCTGTTTTCGGGCACGGTCCTGGAAAACCTTCGCTGGGGCAATAAAGACGCAACATTGGAGGAATGCCGCGAAGCCTGCCGCCTGGCACAGGCCGATGAATTTATCGAAAAGATGCCGGACGGGTATGATACCTATATCGAACAAGGCGGCACGAATGTATCCGGCGGACAGAAACAGAGGCTTTGTATTGCCCGCGCTTTGCTCAAGAAACCGAAGATTTTGATTCTGGACGACTCGACAAGCGCGGTGGATACCGCGACCGACGCCCGTATCCGCAAGGGCTTTGCCCGGTTTATACCGGAAACGACAAAGCTGATCATTGCGCAGCGTATATCAAGCATTCAGAATTGTGACCGTATCATTGTCATGGATAACGGCAGGGTAGACGGTTTTGGTACACATGAAGAGCTGCTTGCGTCGAATCAGATCTATCGCGAGGTATATGAATCTCAGACGCAGGGCGGCGGAGATTTCGATGAATCCAAACTGGAGAGGAGGTGAAGCTGTCGTGAGTGAAGAGAGAACAACAACAGGCCGGCCGGAATATGGGAAAAATCAACAGACTCCACCTCCTAATAATATGAGGGGCGGCGCAAGGTTCCGCACCGGTCCGAAAGTGGAAAACCCGGGAAAGCTTATGGCGCGGGTTTTTGGCTTTATGATGAAGAAGTACGGGTTTGCCCTGATTGCCGTGTTAATCTGTATTTTTATCAGCGTTCTGGCAAATGTACAGGGAACGATGTTTACCAGAACCTTGATTGACAGTTATATTTCACCGATGATCGGGCAGACGGATCCGGACTTTGGCCCTCTCGCCCATGCTATTCTTCGGGTCGCCTGCTTTTACATGATTGGCGTCATCACGGCTTATACTCATAACCGCATCATGATTTTCGTGACCCAGGGTACTTTGCGCGATTTAAGAAATGATCTGTTTGCGCATATGGAAACCTTACCGATCAAATATTTTGATACCCACGCCCATGGAGATATCATGTCCGTTTATACAAATGACATCGATACCCTCCGCCAGATGATCAGCCAGAGTATCCCGCAGATGATCAATTCCGGCATAACGATCGTTTCCGTTCTGGTGAGTATGATTATCCTGAATATTCCGCTGACCTGCCTTACGCTGGCAATGGTGGCTGTGATGCTGGTTGTGAGCGGAAAACTCGCAGGACTTTCAGGCAGGTATTTTATGGCTCAGCAGCAGAATCTCGGCGCGGTGAACGGGTATATCGAAGAGATGATGGAAGGACAGAAGGTGGTAAAGGTTTTCTGTCATGAGGAGGAAAGTCTTTCTACGTTTCTTGAAATGAATGACAGGCTGTTTGAGAGCGCAAACAATGCGAATAAATTCGCGAATGTGATGATGCCTTCCGTGGCCCAGATCGGCAATATCAGCTATGTGTTCTGCGCGATTCTCGGCGGCGTTCTGGCTGCCTATGGCGTCGGAGGCTTTACATTGGGCGGTCTGGCCAGCTTCCTGACTTTCAACAAAAGCTTTAACATGCCGATCAATCAGGTCAGCATGCAGTTTAACAGTATTGTCATGGCGTTGGCCGGCGCAAAGCGTGTGTTTGATCTGCTGGATGAACCTGCTGAGACGGATGACGGTTATGTCACTCTGGTTGATGCCGCGGAGAAAGACGGAGAGCTGACCGAATCCGAGACAAGGACAGGAAAATGGGCCTGGAAGCATTATCATAAAGCAACGGACACGACCACATTTGTGGAGATGAAGGGCGAGATGGTTCTGGACGGCGTGGATTTTGGGTATACGTCGGAGAAGATTGTGCTGCATGACATCAAGATGTATGCAAAGCCGGGTCAGAAGATTGCGTTTGTCGGTTCAACCGGAGCCGGAAAAACTACCATCACGAATCTGCTGAATCGTTTTTATGATATACAGGACGGAAAGATCCGATATGACGGGATCAATGTGACGAAGATCAGGAAAGCAGATCTCCGGCGTGCAATCGGTATTGTTCTGCAGGAAACAAACCTGTTTTCCGCGACGGTTATGGAGAATATCCGCTATGGAAAGCTGGACGCGACGGATGAAGAGGTCATTGCTGCCGCAAAGCTGGCAAACGCAGACGGATTTATCCGGAGACTTCCTGACGGATACCAGACGATGCTCCGGGGCAACGGGTCAAACCTGAGCCAGGGGCAGAGACAGCTTATTGCCATTGCCAGAGCGGCCGTGGCGGATCCCCCTGTTCTGATCCTGGATGAGGCGACCAGCTCCATCGATACCCGTACCGAGCGGCTGGTGCAGGAGGGTATGGATCAGCTCATGCAGGACAGAACGACATTTGTAATTGCCCATCGTCTTTCCACGGTACGCAACAGCGACTGCATCATGGTTCTGGAACAGGGAAGAATCATTGAGAGAGGAAATCATGAAGAGCTGATGGAGCAGAAGGGAAGATATTACCAGCTTTACAACGGATAACGAAATTTTCAGGCAAAAACAGAACGCCGGCTCATATGTTCTTCACAGGGGGATATGGACCGGCGTTTTGTTGCGCTTGAATAATTGACGGTGATATGCTATAGTTAACTCCGTTCCGAAAGCCCCGTCAGAATCGGCAGCAGGGCAGAGAGAAAGCGCTTTTGCCCGCCGGGATTCTGAAGAAAGGCATCGGTGCAGGTAAACCAGGTATAACAGGTTTCCGGGACAGCGGGCTTTTTCAGGCTTCGATCCAGATATCCGGAGAGGGACCGGGGAACGGCTTTATCTTCCAGCGGCAGATAGTCATAGGAACGATAGTCCTGATGGTAGAGACGCAGCTGCCTGCCTGGGGAGAGAATGCAGGCAGCGGTGACTTTCCGGCCGGAGGCTTCCAGGCGGCAGTCCTTACCGGCAACGAAAAGAGCCTTTGGAAGCGGGGCGTGCAGGGACAGATGAAAGAGGATTTCGCTGCTGCCGGGATCAGCCTGACAGGAAACGAGATCATAGCCGCCGTCCGTAAACTGATCATATGTGAGAATACAGGTGAGATCTGTGATGCCGATGAGGTTTTCCAGATTATGATAAAGAAGCCGGGAGCGTATTTCCTCTGAATGACTTCCAACATACTGCTGATACAGGGCCGGACAGGTTCTGGCTTTTATCCCGTTTCGCGGATGGCAGTCGAAAAAGGCCTCCAGTTCAACCTGGCGCAGTCGGGGGAGAGAAAGAAGGCTTTTCAGGGATTTGGCTTTTCGATAAAGATCCAGAGAAGGAAGAGCGTCAAAGGAGTGTTCCAGTGCGTACCGGGTACAGCATTCCCGAAGGAAAGACAGCGCAAAGGCTTCTCCGTTAAAATGAACAAGAGCAGCCTGCTCTTTGGGAAGCCAGTTAAGAAAAGCCTGCAGGATGTCTTTTTCCTCCTGCGGCGTTTCGGCAAACCATTGCGAGAGCAGATAGGAGTCCTCATAAGGGCGAACGGCACCGATAAGAAAGATCATGGATTGCTCTTTCACAAGGCCGGTGGTCTCGATCGAGAGAAAGATCGGCGGCCACCGGTCTTTTTGGCTGCTGCCAAGAGCAAGAGCCAGATCTGAGACAGGCAAAAAAGGTGAGGTCAAAAACTGTTCTGCAGAATACACCAGGGAACCTCCTTTTTCTTATTTCTTATACTCGTGAACGCATTTAACTGCCGCTTTCGGATTGAAAAGGGAGCGTGTTCACTCATTATACGTTGAGCAGATCGGCAGACATTTCCGTTACCGGGTATAAATGACAGAGCATTGTTTGTCGATGCAGTCATATGATCCTAACATGAAAGCGCAGGCTGCGCAAGGAAAATGTAATGATTCAGGCGAGTACAGCTCCGCTGCGAAGCGATTAGCAGAATCAGGCTTTTGCCGATGCAGCCATGTAATGTATGGCAAAAGAACAAAATGCCTGCATTCTGATTTGTTTACGGCGCCGGATTTATGCCGCGTGAGCGGCATATTTCTGCAGTAAATCCGTGCGCATACTGTAACGGACACTCTGAGCTGTGAAAAAAAGATATAGAGGAAAAATAGAATGATTTGTTTTGTACAGGGCAAGGTCATAGATCTGACGGAAAATACGGCTGTTGTGCTGGTGCATGGATTGGGACTTGAAATCTGGATGATGCCGGCGGATCTGTCACGTCAGGCAGTGGGAGAAGAAGTAAAGCTTCACACATATTTTCAGGTTCGGGAAGATGCGATGCAGCTGTTTGGTTTTCTTAACAAGGATGATCTTACGGTTTTTAAGCTTCTTTTGAATGTCAATGGAGTCGGTCCGAAAGCGGCAATGGGAATTCTGGGCGGTATCAGTTCCAATGACCTTCGCCGCGCGGTTATGGCAGATGACGTAAAGGCATTGTCGGCGGCACCGGGAGTAGGCAAAAAAACAGCGCAGAAGCTGATCCTGGAGCTCAAGGATAAATTTCATGCCCTCGAACCGTCTGTTTTGTCCATGGAAAGCCAGATACCATATGTGGATATGCCCGGGAATACCGGCAGCATCGGTGAAGCCGTGGCCGCTCTTACAGCGCTTGGATATTATCAGGCGGAAGCTGCGAAAGCGATACAGAAAGTTGACGGCGCGGCTGAGATGAATGTGGAAGAACTGCTTCGGGCAGCACTGAAAAATCTGTGAACATACAGGGAGACAGATTTTGTCTTCGGCAGTTTAAGAAGCTGTGCAACAAACTGTGCTTTGGGAGGAGGGCTTTGATGGAGAAGAGGATCATTACGACAGAAGTGACAGAGGAGGACTTTGCCGCGGAGGGAAGTCTGCGTCCTCAGACATTGGACGAGTATATCGGACAGGATAAGATAAAAGATACTCTTAAGGTATATATCGAGGCGGCAAAGTTAAGAGGCGATGCTTTGGATCACGTACTGTTTTATGGCCCTCCGGGTCTTGGCAAGACGACGCTTTCCGGCATCATAGCGAATGAGATGGGGACACATTTAAAGGTGACGTCCGGTCCCGCCATCGAGAAGCCGGGAGAAATGGCCGCTATCCTGAATAATCTTCAGGAAAAGGATATACTGTTTGTGGATGAAATTCACCGTCTGAACCGCCAGGTAGAGGAAGTATTGTATCCCGCCATGGAGGATTACGCGATTGACATCATGATCGGAAAAGGAGCTTCAGCCCGTTCGATCCGTCTGGATCTGCCGAAATTTACGCTGGTTGGGGCTACTACCCGGGCCGGCCTGTTATCCGCCCCGCTCAGAGACCGGTTTGGCGTGGTACATCATCTGGAGTTTTATAACCAGAAAGAGCTGACGACAATTGTAGTCCGCTCTGCGGATGTTCTCGGCGTAAAGATTGATGCGGACGGGGCCAGGGAGATCGCCAGACGTTCCAGAGGAACCCCTCGTCTGGCAAATCGGCTGCTTCGCCGTGTCAGAGATTTTGCGCAGGTCAAATATGAAGGAAACATCACGTATGATGTGGCGTCCTTTGCTTTGGATCTTCTCGAAGTAGACGCTTATGGTCTGGACAAGACCGACAGAAAGATTTTACGTACAATGATCGAGCATTTCCAGGGCGGTCCGGTAGGAATCGAAGCCCTTGCCGCATCCATCGGAGAAGACGCCGGCACCCTGGAAGATGTGTATGAACCTTATCTGCTCCAGAACGGATTTATCAGCCGGACCCCACGGGGGCGTGTCGTGTCCCCAAAAGCATATGCCCATCTGGGCTTGTGAGAGAATGCCGAAAATTTGCTCTATACTTTTTCGGGCATTTCGTATATAATGATTGCATCGGCAAAAGCATGATTCTACGAATCTCTTTGCAGCTGAGAAAATAAGTGGTGATTCGTCACGGCAGGAAAGACCGTCGGGCGAGATGGAATAACCATGAAATAGGGAGACTTGTTATGGCAGTGAAAAATAAAGCACAGGTATTGATCGATGGAAAGGTAGTTACCCTCAGCGGATACGAGTCGGAAGAATACCTTCACACGGTCGCTACATATATGAACAGAAAGATCGCGGAGCTTTCGGAGATGCCGGGCTATAGCCGTCTGCCTATGGAGACCAAGCATAACCTTCTGAGTCTGAATATCAGCGATGATTATTTTAAGGCCAAAAAGCAGGCAGAAGACTATGAGCAGGATATGCAGCGCAAGGATCAGGAGATGTATGACCTGAAGCATGAGCTGATCGGTGTACGCATGAAGCTGGAGGAAGCCCAGAGACTTTCACAGGAGGCAGAGGATGCCAGACAGGCTTTGGAGGATCGGCTTCTTGCGTTGGAAAGTGATTTCGACCGGCGGCTGGAGGAGGCGCTTCAGCTTGCAAAGGATGCAAAGGATTCATGACGAACGCAGACCGGGGTCAGTTTTCTGCTGACGTTTTTTTACACGGCTTGACGATACAGAGATAGGGTAGAGGGAGACAGGACTTTCCTCTACCCTATTTTATACACAGGCCATGGTTTTGAGGAAGGTAATTTCTGAGAAAGTCTGTTGAAAATCCTGCATAAAAAGAGAAATGAAGATAAAATGATCAGGGCATCTGCGGACGGATGCCCATGTAAAGAAGGATAAAGGGGACGGGATCTATGGGAAACGTCGATGAGGCATTTAACGCCGGTACGGGAGAAATGGAGCTTTTGTCGCCGGCAGGCTCCTTCGAAGGGCTGAAAGCAGCCGTCAGCGCGGGAGCAGACGCGGTTTATCTGGGAGGGGACCGTTTTGGAGCGAGAGCGTACGCCAGGAATTTTTCTCCCGAAGAGCTGCTGGCGGCAATCGATTATGTGCATCTCCGCGGAAAAAGACTCTACCTGACGGTCAACACGCTGCTGAAAAATACGGAGTTAAAAGATGTTGTCCCGTATCTGGAGCCGCTTTATGAACAGGGACTGGATGCGGTACTGGTACAGGATTTCGGTGTACTGAAGAGGATTCACGAGGCATTTCCGGATCTTCCCATTCATGCAAGCACTCAGATGACGGTAACAGGAAGCCGCGGCATGAATTTTCTGTCGCAGTTTGGTGTGACGAGAGTGGTGCCGGCCAGGGAGCTTTCGCTGGAAGAGCTGACGCAGATGCATCAGGAATCTCCACTGGAGATTGAGACCTTTGTGCATGGAGCTTTATGCTACAGTATTTCCGGGATGTGCCTGCACAGCAGCCTGATCGGAGGCAGGAGCGGGAATCGCGGAAGATGTGCCCAGCCCTGCCGCCTGAATTATGAAGCCGGGCCCGTAAAAGGGAAAAAGAAACAGGCTTACGGGAACAAAGAAGCGCGTCCCGATATGACAAAGCCATGCTGTTTACTGAGCATGAAGGATCTTTGCGGAATTGACCTTCTTCCGGAGCTGATGGCAGCAGGCGTATCTTCTCTGAAAATTGAGGGGAGAATGAAACAACCCGCTTATACAGCCGGAGTGACGGCTGTGTATCGGAAATATCTGGATCTTCTGAAGGAAGCCGGTCCCCGGCAGTATCGCGTGGATCCGAAGGACAGGCAGGAGCTGCTGGCCGTTTTCAGCCGCGGCGGTTCCTGTGAAGGATACTATCACCAGCATAACGGGAAGAATATGATTTTTTTCACAGGCAGTGAGAAAATTGCCGGAGAATACGGAACGCCGCCGGCAGAAAAAAAACTGCCGGTCTCAGGAAGGCTTTATCTGCGTATGGATGAACCGGTATCGTTAGAGCTCTGGCGCGGTGACCAAAAAGAAAAGGCTGTTGTCATTACCGGGAAACCGGCGCAGCATGCACAAAACCATCCTCTTTCTAAGGAAGAGCTGACCGAAAGAATCGGAAAGATGGGAGACACGCCGTTTTGTCCGGAGAGCCTGCAGATTGATATGGAGGGAGATCTTTTCATTCCGGTAGGGGAACTGAATGCGCTTCGCCGTCAGGCGATCCGGGCATTGACGGAAACCCTTCTGAAGCCCTGGCGCAGAACAGCCGGATCGGGGAACAGCCGGATCAGGGAAGGTGTGTCTGTTACGGATCCTGCACAGAACAAAAAGCGGATGAGGCAGAGGATGAGCTGCTATGTCTCCTGCGAGACGGCCTTACAGGCTGAAGCGGCTTTGCAAAAACCTTATGTCACGGGACTGTATCTTCCTTTCTCACTGTTCGATTCTTTTTGGAAGAAATGCCGGGAGGCGGAAAAGGAGATTTATCTCGCTCTGCCATATGTGGTAAGGCAGACGGATGCCGCCTTTCTGGCGGGAATAGAAGAAAAACTGTCAGACCTGGTCAGGAGAGGCACAGATGGTTTTCTCGTGAGAAATCTCGAAGGCTATGCATTGCTTCAGCGGCTGGGATTTGCCGATTTTTGTGTCCTGGATCATTCGGTTTATACCTTTAATGACGACGCGGTTTCTTTTTGGCGGGAAAGAGGCGTAAAACGCATGACAGCTCCTCTGGAGCTGAATGAAGGGGAACTTGGCCACAGGGATAATCCGGACAGCGAGATGCTGATTTATGGTTATCTTCCGACCATGATTTCCTGCCAGTGCGTGAAGAAAAATACGGATGCATGCAGCGGCGGCAATGAGCTCGTTGGTTTTCTGGACCGGCAGAGCACCCGATTTTGGGCACAATGCTGTTGTGATCCATGGTATGTGAAGGCCAGGCCTTCTTCCGGCTGCTATAATGTGATTTACAACAGTCTGCCGCTTGGACTGTTTCAGGAGCATTCAAAAGTCACTGCCCTTGGAATGAAAGCGGTGCGTCTGTCTTTTACCATGGAAGACAAAAATGAAACGGAAAGAGTGCTGAGAGAATATGAAAGCTCATTTTTGAATCCGGAAAAGGCGAAAACTGAACAGCCGGCAGGAAATCCGGCGGCGCTTTCCCGAAGACAGACGGTTTATACGAAGGGACATTTTAAGAGAGGAGTCGAGTGAGGCTTATGGTGAATCTGATCGTTGAGTTTTCCAAGTATGCCATCCTTACCTTGATGGTACTCTATACATTATCCTGTGTTTATCTGGTCGAAAAGCCGGTGGGCAGACAAAGCAGGTTCTGGAACTGGGGACAGTTCTTTCTTGTTATATGCATGTATTCGATTTCTTTTCTTGTGATTGCCTTAAAGACAAGAGATTATGGGGTTGTGGTGCTTTACGTGGAAATGCTTGTCCTGTTTCTGGCTTTGCAGATCAGTTATCGGCTGATCTACCCTCAGGCTTCCGTCGCCCTGTTAAATACGACATGCATGCTGCTGGGACTGGGATTTACGATGCTGTGCCGGCTGGATATCGTATCGGCTTCCCGTCAGCTGCTGATTGCGGCGGGAGCTTCGGTACTGGCTTTGGCGGTTCCGTTGATGATCCGCAGAATGAGGTTTTTGAAAAAACTGGCGGCTGTCTATGCCGCCGCCGGTATTCTTTTGCTTGGGGCGGTTCTGATGCTTGCGCAGACAAGCTACGGGGCAAAGCTTTCCCTGATGGGAATTCAGCCGTCAGAGGCAATCAAAATCACGTTTGTGTTTTTTCTTGCTTCCGTACTCTGGCGGACTCCGTCCCTCGGGAAGGTGGCGGCGGCCACAATCGTGGCAGCGCTGCATGTGGGCATTCTCGTTCTGTCAAGGGACCTTGGCAGCGCTTTGATTTTCTTTGTCACCTATCTTGCCCTGATTTATGTTTCTACCAGAAAACCGGTTCTGCTTGGCGTCGGGGCTGCCGGAGGAGCCGTCGCTGCCGTATGCGCATATCATCTGTTTCATCATGTGAAGGAGCGGGTCAGTGCCTTTGTTGATCCGCTGGCAGTATATGAGAATGAGGGATATCAGATCGTCCAGTCCCTGTTTGCCATCGGCACGGGAGGCTGGTTCGGCATGGGGCTTTGCCAGGGATCGCCGGAGGTGATCCCTGTGGTGAAGAATGACTTTATATTCAGCGCGATCTATGAGGAGCTGGGCGGGATTTTTGCAATCTGCCTGATCTGTGTCTGCGTTTGCTTTTTCCTGTTGATCGTGAATATTTCATTGCAGATAAAAAATCCTTTTTACAAGCTGGTCGCGCTGGGGCTGGGAATCGAATACGCCCTTCAGGTTTTTCTGACCATCGGGGGAGCGATCAAGTTCATTCCCATGACAGGCGTTACCCTGCCTTTGGTCAGCTATGGAGGAAGTTCACTGGTATGTTCTCTACTGATGATCGCGATCGTCCAGGGATTGTATATCTATCGGGAGGATGAGGATGAGGAAATTGAGAGATTACGAAGAGAGGCAGCCTTCAGACAAAAACATCCCATACAGGCAGCCCTCCGGCAAAAAACGAAAAGGTAGTGACAGGAACAGGGAATATACCCTGGTTGCCGGTTTTTTTGTCATGATTTTTGTCGCAATGGTCTGTTACCTGATTTATTTTCAGGTGATGCAAAGCGAAGAGTTCATCAACAGTCCTTACAATACAAGACAGGACTCCTTTGCGGACCGTGTCGTACGGGGCAGAATTCTTTCCTCAGACGGCCAGGTTCTGGCTGAGTCTTTGGATGACTGGGAAGGCGGGACATACAGGAATTATCCTTACGGGAATATATTTGCCCATGTGGTGGGGTATGATTCAAACGGAAAGAGCGGTTTGGAGGCGGAAGCCAATTTCCTGCTTTTACGTTCTCATGAATATTTTCTGGATCAGATCAGAAATGAGGCGTCGGGTGTCAAAAACAAGGGGGATGATGTCGTCACTTCACTGGATACCTCTCTGCAGACGACGGCCTATTATGCGCTGGGGGAAAACCGGGGAGCGATCCTGGCTATGGAGCCGAAGACCGGACGGATCCTCGCAATGGTCAGCAAGCCGGATTTTGACCCCAATGATATTGTCTATGACTGGCAATATATGGTGGAGGATGAAAATGATTCCCGGCTGTTGAACCGTGTGACAGACGGGGCGTATCCGCCCGGTTCCATATTTAAGATGGTAACGGCGCTGGATTATTATCGCAGGAAGGGAAATTTTGACGGCTTTACTTTCTGGTGCAATGGGGAGGTCAGCATGGATGATTATACGATTCATTGCTATGGCCATTCCGCCCATGGAGAGGAAGATTTTACCAGAGCCTTTGCCAATTCCTGCAATTGTGCCTTTGCCCAGATCGGCGTGCAGCTCGGGGCTCAGAGTCTGAGGGAGACCGCGGAATCGCTTTTGTTTAATAAAGACCTTCCCTTCTCCTCTTATCGGAAGAGTACTTTTTCTTTAACAAAAGCCTCCAGAATCTCTCTGGTGATGCAGACTGCGATCGGTCAGGGCGACACCCTGGTCTCGCCTCTGCACATGGCTATGATTACGTGCGCGGTAGCAAATAACGGCGTCCTGATGCGCCCAAGCCTGATTGACCGCGTGGTGACTTCGGACGGTCAGACCGTGAAAACTTATGAGCCATCTCAGAATACTATTCTCATGAGCCGGTCCGAAGCAAAGATTCTGCAGAGACTGATGGAGGAGGTTGTGACTTCGGGAACGGCTTTGTCTCTGAACTGGAACGGTTATACGGCAGCAGGAAAGACAGGTTCCGCGGAGTACAATGAAGAAGGGGACAGCCACTCCTGGTTTGTCGGCTATTGCAATACGGATGACCCGGATCTGGTGGTTGCGGTCATTGTGGAAGGAGGAGGCGCCGGAAGCGAAAGCGCGGTACCTATCGCGGGACAGATCTTTGACGCATATTATTACGGGTAAGCCGGATGACCTGACAGCTTTTCTGAGCTGCACCGCATCCGGAAATCATGCCTGATGCGGTACAGCGACGACCGGCGGCAGCGTGGCGTACGGAAATTCAGACGGACAAAAGGTGAAAGGTATTTCTTTATTGTTCCTTCGAATAAGCGGCAGAATCGAATTGGATTTCTGAAATACGAATTCATGAAAAAGGTTAAAAAGGTTTACGTCACGATAAAAATGGAGTATACTATCCTTCAGAGAAAGAACACGCGCATACAGGAGGATTGCAGAATGATTGAAGCAACAAGCTGTGGCGG
Source organism: Blautia sp. (assembly GCA_017475035.1). Classification (GTDB taxonomy): domain Bacteria; phylum Bacillota; class Clostridia; order Lachnospirales; family Lachnospiraceae; genus Blautia_A. The sequence goes on along the minus strand of JAFVGK010000077.1, from coordinate 42,861 downwards.
TGTGGTAATTCATCGGGGTAAGATATTGGCGCTTTTTAAATCTTACAGAAACCGTTATGAAGGATGGGTGCTTCCAAAAGGGACAGTGGAGAGTGGGGAGGTCTTTGAACAGACGGCCTTGCGGGAGGTCAAGGAGGAGGCCGATGTAAAAGCTACCATAGTGAAGTATCTTGGAAAAAGCCAGTACAGTTTTTCCGTACCGGAGGGAATCGTAAACAAAGAGGTACATTGGTATCTGATGACGGCAGATAATTATCACAGCAGACCGCAGAGAGAAGAGTACTTTGTGGACTCAGGATATTATAAATTTCATGAGGTATATCATTTGCTCAGGTTCGCAAATGAAAAGCAGATTGTTGAGAAGGCGTATCAAGAGTATCAGGATCTTCGTTACGCAGGAAAATGGGGGAAACGGTGAGCCTTGCGTGGGGAGAGAAGGTTTATGTGGATGAGTCGGTGAAGGATCCGGACCGGATAAAAAAGAAGCTTCGACGGGGCGATTACGAGAGACGGCTTTATCTGGTCACTTTGTCTGCCACTCCGGGAAATATGCTGGAGATTTTCTCCAGCATTTTTTTACGGCAGGAGCTGTTTCTTGACAGGTGTCAGCCGGTGGTCGGTATGGCGATCGGCAAGGAACGCGCGATCCGGCTCATTCTCCGGATCCTTGAAGAAACATATCGTCAAAGGAGCGATTATCGCGTAGACTTGTTTTTGAAAAACAGGCGGAGCTGGTCCCCGGATTTTTCACAGTGAACCTGAAAACAATGAAAGAGCGAGGAGGCAGATGTTGGCATATTTGATAAAGGCAGGTGTTGGCATCACGATTGTCCTGATTGCGGTGTTGGTTTTTTTCCTGGCTTTTGTGATATGCGTCCTTTTATTCCCTTTACGATATGAGGCGAAGCTTCTGGCTGACAGCAAAAGGCTTGATGAGATTTTTCTTTCATTTCAGGGACAGATCCTTTGGAGATTTTTTTGCTTTTCTGTCAGGTATGAAAGAAAAAAGTTCAGCTGGCGTTTATGGCTTTGCTTTCTGCCGATCGATTCTCTGAAAAATTACCGGGAAGGTTTGAAAAAAAGGCCGGGGAAAAGAGCAGAAAAGAGAAGGAAACCGGAAGGAACCGGTCAGTATTCTGAACAGACCCGTCAGCCTGCCGGATCCTTCAAAGAGGAAGCGGCACCGGGAGAGACCGGAAAAACGATCAAAGGAGAAAAAAACAGAAAAAATACAAAAAGCAGAAAAAGGGCAGGACGGATATGGCTGTTGCTGCGGAGCGATGAGTATCTTGAGGGAAGGCAGGTGATCCGGAACTGTATCTGCAGACTGAGAAAAAAAGCCGGACTTCGCAGAGTGGACGGTGAGGTTTTTTTCTCTGCCGCTGATCCGGCTGTTACGGGGATGCTGCTTGGCGTACTGGGGATCCTGCTTCCTTTGCATCAAAACAGATTGTCGGTTCGATATTCTTTTCAGGAAGAAAATCATTTTTCCATTGATGGCAAAGTCGGAGGAAGGATTTTTCTTTTCGGGATTCTGGCAGAAGTGCTCCGGATGGTGCTTCATCGTCAGACGAGGCGTTTGTGGAAAGCCTGGAAAGAAGAGAGGTAGGTTATGGAGGAAAAAAAGAATTTTGGTGATACCGTAAGCACTTTGTTTGCCGGGATGGATAAATTTATTGCCGCAAAAACAGTTGTCGGAGAACCGATCCACGTCGGCGATACGATTATTATTCCTCTGGCTGACGTCTCTTTCGGGATGGGGGCCGGAGCTTTTGCCGCAGAGGAGAACAAGGAATCTGACGGGGGCGGAGCCGGAGGCAAAATGTCACCCTGTGCGGTACTGATTATCTCTAACGGTACCACAAAGGTTGTCAGCATTAAAAACCAGGACGGCATTACGAAGGTATTGGATCTGGTACCGGATCTTGTCAATAAATTTTCGGCCTGGCGCGCAGACGGCGCGGAAGAGCCTGAAGAGACATAAGGAACAGGACAAAAAGACAGGTAATCCTGGACAGCAATTTCTGACTCAATCCTAAGCCGGGATCGGGAGCTTTGATCCTGTGGAAAAAAGAAAAACGGCAAAAAAACAACCCTTGTCATAACTGACAAGGGTTTCATCCCATATCCGTATATATCGCCTGTCCGATAACACCCACACAGAAAAAAACGGAAAAACGATACAGACCGGCTGAAGAACTTACGCTCTTTCGACCAGACCGGAGCGCAGGCATGATGTACAGATATACATCTTTCTGGAGCCGCCTTCCGTCTTTACTTTGACAGACTTGATATTGGACTTCCACATCCTGTTGGACCTTCTATGGGAATGGCTCACGTTGTTTCCGAAATGAGCGCCTTTTTCACAGATTGCGCACTTGGCCATGATTGCACCTCCTCGCTTCATTTTCTCAACAGCGTATATTTTAACAGATGAAAAGTCCTTTTGCAAGTAAAAAATGAAAAAATTATATTCCCTTTTTTCAAGAAACATTGTATAATCGGTACTGCCTTTTTGGCGCCCCCTGCAAATGGAAAATGCCTGCAGGGGAAAAATCCTTTGCAGTCCGCACGTTTTGTCTGCGGCGTTTCCTTATATATCTGGTTTAGAAATGGAGGCAGAGCATATGAATGGACGTATTGATTCCGGAATAGGACAAATCACGATAGATACGGATGTGATTTCCACCTATGCCGGATCCGTTGCCGTAGAATGTTTTGGCATCGTTGGTATGGCAGCTGTGAGCATGAGAGACGGTCTGGTAAAGCTTCTGCGCAGGGACAGCTTAAAACACGGCATTACGGTACGTATCACAAAGGATAATAAAATTCAACTGGATTTTCATGTGATTGTAGCTTACGGCACCAATATCTCAGCCGTTGCGGACAATCTGTTCAGCAGTGTGAAATACAAAGTTGAAGATTTTACCGGAATGGAGATCGAGAAGCTTGACATTTATATTGAAGGTGTCAGGGCGATAGATTAACGTTAGGAGGAAGCAAGTGGAAAATAGACAGACCATAGATGCGGCTGTCCTGGCCAGGATGTTTCTGGCAGGAGCTAAAAATCTTGAGGCGAAGAAGGAGTGGATTAATGAGCTGAATGTGTTTCCGGTTCCGGACGGAGACACGGGAACAAACATGACGCTCACGATCCTTTCGGCGGCTTCCGAGGTCAGCGCATTGGGTGAGCAGATGGATATGGAGTCCTTATGCAAGGCGATTTCTTCCGGATCCCTGCGTGGAGCCAGAGGAAATTCCGGCGTGATCCTGTCACAGCTGCTTCGAGGCTTTACCAGGTCTGTACAGAGTCATGACAGACTGGATGCCACCCTGATTGCGGAAGCTATGGATAAGGCTGTCGAAACTGCCTATAAGGCGGTTATGAAGCCCAAAGAAGGAACGATTCTGACTGTTGCCAGGGAGGCGGCGGAAAAGGCAAGTGAGATTTGTGAGGACGCAAACAGCCTTGAGCTTTTCTTCCGTGATATCATGGAACATGCGGAACAGACCCTTGCAAAGACTCCGGACATGCTGCCGGTATTAAAGGAAGCGGGAGTCGTGGACTCCGGCGGGCAGGGCCTGGTAGAAGTATTCCGCGGCATTATTGACGGATACCTTGGCAAAGTGATTGATTACACAGAGTTTGTCAAGAGTACATCCGGCCCAAAGGTAACCAGGATTTCCGAGCAGGCGGAGTCAGATATAGAATTCGGATACTGCACAGAGTTCATTATTCTTTTGAACAATCCGATGCCGGACGAGGAGCTGCACTCTTTTAAAAGCTTTTTGAACGGGATCGGTGATTCTATTGTTTTGGTTGCCGATGATGAGATCGTGAAGGTACATGTACATACCAACCATCCAGGACAAGCCTTTGAAAAAGCTCTGACTTATGGCGCTCTTTCGCGTATGAAGATTGATAATATGCGGGAAGAACATCAGGAGAAGCTGATAAAGGATGCGGAAAAGCTGGCAAAGGAACAGGCGGAGGCGGATCGTCTGCGGGAGGAAGCAGCGAAAGATGAAAACCGTAAGCCGGTTGGATTTATCAGCGTTTCGGTGGGAGAAGGACTGGGCGATATTTTTAAAGATCTCGGCGTTGACTGTCTGATTGAGGGCGGACAAACCATGAATCCCTCGACAGAGGATATGTTGGAGGCAATCGCAAGGGTAAATGCCGAGACGATTTTCATTTTGCCGAACAACAGCAATATTATTCTTGCGGCGAACCAGGCAAGAGATCTGACGACGGACAAGAAAATTATCGTGATTCCTTCCAAAACCGTACCGCAGGGTATAACAGCCATCATCGGCTATGTGCCGGAAAAGAGTCCCGAGGAGAATCTGACGATTATGACAGACGCTCTCAAAACGGTAAAAACAGGCCAGGTCACGTATGCGGTCCGGGATACCCGCCTCAATGAAAAAGAGATTCATGAGGGAGACTTTATGGGGATCGGGGATCATGGGATCCTTGCCGTAGGGAAAGACATTAATCTTACCGCCATTGAAACGGTTTCCGCCATGATGGATGATGAAAGCGAAGTTATCAGTGTTTACACAGGGATGGATATTTCCCAGGAGGCATCCGACCAGCTGAACAAGAAGCTGGAGGAAATGTACCCGGATTGTGAGATTGAGTTTAATCCGGGCGGACAGCCGGTCTACTATTATATTATTTCTGTTGAATAATGAATGTCGGTTTTCTGCATGGCTGTGTCGGTCGGCGCGGTCATGCAGAAATCTTTTATGGCGGTAAAACGCGGCTGTCAGCCCGGGCGGAACAGCTGCAGAAAACCTTTTTATGGTTGTGATAAACGGATGGTGATCGGATGGTAAGGAACGACGAATTACAAAGCCTGAAAGGTCTGGGCGAGAAAACGCAAAAGCTTTTGGAAAAAACGGGGGTTCATACGGTAACGGAATTGATTCACCAGTATCCCCGCGAGTATGTTTCCTATGCAGTCCCGGTGCCGGCATCGCAAGTGAAGGAGGGTTCCCTGGAGACGGTCGAAACTGTTCTGCGCGGAAAGGTAAATGTATCCGCACGGGGCGGCAAAACGATTGTTACGGCGGCTCTTGGAGAACCGGATCAGAAGCTGGAGGCAATCTGGTACAATACGCCTTACCTCAGGGCGCTGTTAAAGCCCCGCTGTAAATATGTTTTTCGTGGGAAGACGGTTCGAAAAAGAGAAACGCTTGTTTTTGAACATCCGGAAGTGTTCACCATAGATGAGTACGCTTTGGTACAGGGCAGGCTGCTGCCGGTTTATCCGTTAACGAAGGGATTGTCCAATAAGACTGTCCGACGCATGGTAAAGCTTGCGTTGGACAGCGTTTTTATTACGGAATCAGAAAACAGCCCCGGCATTCAGGTTGGCAGGTTATCGGAATCCTCTTTCGCTGATTACCTTCCGGAAAGTATGAGGGAGAGGCTGTCCTTGACTGATTTAAAAAGGGCTCTTTGCGGGATCCATTTCCCGGGGGGAATGGAAGAGCTTTTGCAGGCAAAAAAACGCCTGGCTTTTGATGAACTCTTTTTGTTTATTTTAGCGATCCGGATCATGAAAGGGAAAAGCGAAACGGAACAGAATGCGTACCCGATGGAGCGTATGTGGGAGACAAGGCAGGCAATAGACGCCTTGCCCTATCGTCTCACCAAAGCCCAGGAGAATGCGTTTGGAGAGATAGAAACAGATCTGTGTTCGCATACCAGGATGGCGCGCCTTGTACAGGGCGATGTCGGAAGCGGCAAAACGATTATTGCTTTTCTTGCGATTTATCAGACAATTTTAAACGGATATCAGGCAGCGCTGATGGTACCGACGGAAGTGCTGGCCGTACAGCACTATGAGGATTTAAAAGCTTTTTTCCGGAGCCTGGGGAGGGAGGATATCGAAATAATCCTTCTGACAGGTTCGGTCAAGGGGACGGTGAGACGAAAAGCTCTTGAAAAAATATCGTCCCAGACCATGGTTGTGGTGGTGGGAACCCATGCCTTGATCCAGGAAGGAGTAGAGTACAGGGAGCTCGGTCTGGCAGTGATTGACGAACAGCACCGCTTTGGGGTTCGTCAAAGACATGCCCTTACGTTTCGTGAAAGACCGGCCCATCTCCTTGTCATGAGCGCGACGCCGATCCCGAGAACGCTTGCGTTGATCCTTTATGGCGATCTGGATATCTCCGCGATAGATGAGATGCCGAAAAACAGGATACCGATCAAAAACTGCGTGGTAAATCCCTCCTGGCGTCCGAACGCGTACGCTTTCATTGCAAAGCAGGTTGGCCTGGGGCATCAGGCATATGTGATTTGCCCGATGGTAGAAGAAAATGATGAAATAGAAGCAGAGAATGTCACGGATTACGCGGCTGCCCTTCGCCTTCAGCTGCCCGAAGACATTTGTGTCGATGTGCTTCACGGAAGAATGAAGGCTAAGGAAAAGGATAGGATCATGGCGCGGTTCTCCGGAGGGGAAATACAGGTTCTTGTTTCCACGACGGTGATTGAGGTCGGAGTCAATGTGCCGAATGCTGTCGTTATGATGATTGAAAACGCCGAGCGATTTGGTCTCGCACAGCTGCACCAGTTGCGCGGACGGGTAGGCAGAGGACAGGATCAGTCTTATTGTATTTTCGTTCAGGGGAATGGCGCTTCGGAGACGGATAAACGCCTGGAATTAATCGGGCGTTCCAACGATGGCTTTTTCCTTGCCAATGAGGATCTGAAGCTCCGCGGCCCCGGCGATTTTTTCGGAGTCCGGCAAAGCGGAGAGCTGATGTTTCAGATTGCGGATATTTATCGGGACGCCGACCTGGCAAAGAGCGCCGCTGCCGAAGCGGACGCTCTTCTGAAAGAAGATCCGTTTCTGGAAGCGCCGGAGCATAAAAGGCTTGCCGGACAAATGGAAGCGTTTTTGTCCCGGGATGGCTGGGAGCTGTAAAAGAAGGCGATAGCATCCCACTATGCTACGCTGCTATCGCAGCGGGCGTTTTCAATGTAACCCCCCATGCCCCGCTATGCCTGGCACTACCATGAATGAAAGTGAGGGCATGGGTGCATCCCATCATGGCCGAACCCCTTGCGGGGTGGGCCGACTTTCAAAGTAATCGTTTAAAACCCTGAACTGCCATTTAATTTTTGAATAGTTGCATAATTGTAAAAGAAAATATTGCAATCCATTTGGTGATTTGTTATAATGCATACGGGCTTTTGCAAGAAAAGATTGTGAGCCGTGAACGAAAGCAGTACTCTGCAAGGACGCGCACCCTTGCAGGGCATCCACGAGGAAAGGAGAGATGGCTGGATGAATATCGGAGTTATCGCGCATAACAGTAAAAAAGTGCTCATCGAGGACTTTTGTATCGCTTACAAAAACATTTTGGTGAAACATCAGGTTTTTGCGACGGGTACTACCGGTCGAAGGATTGAAGACGCTACCAGCCTCCATGTACACAAATTTCTGGCCGGAAGCATTGGGGGAGATAAGCAGTTTATGGAGATGGTGGAGAGACAGGATCTGGATCTCGTGATCCTGTTTTATAATCCCGTTATGATTGATCCGAAAGAGCCGGATATTGCAGCGATCGTGCGCCGCTGTGATCAGTACAATATTCCGGTCGCGACCAATATAGCTACAGCGGAGCTGCTTATTTTGGGGCTGGCCCGTGGAGATCTGGACTGGAGACTGAACCTAAAATGAGAGTGATAGCCGGAACAGCGAGAAGCCTGAGGCTGGAAACGGTGGAAGGGATGGATACACGACCTACTACGGATCGGATTAAAGAGACTTTGTTTAACATCCTTTCCCCGGGGCTTCCCGATTGTACTTTTTTGGATCTGTTTGCCGGAAGCGGGGCGATCGGCATCGAAGCCCTGAGCAGAGGAGCCTCTTCTGCTGTATTTGTAGAATCTCATAAACGTGCCTGCATGTGCATCCGTAAGAATCTGTCATTTACAAAACTGGCAGATCATGGTAAAATCTTAAACATGGATGTCATGCAGGCACTCGTTTTTTTAGAGGGAAAAGGCAGATTTGATTTTGTCTTTGCCGATCCGCCTTATGGAAAGGGTTATCCGGAAAAAATTCTTTCTTATCTGAAAGATAGTGCTGTTGTGGATGAAGATACCTTGATTGTAATCGAAGAGCGGCTGGACACGGATATTTCCTTTGCGGAGGAGATGGGCTTTACGATCCGGCGCGTAAAAGCATATAAAACCAATAAGCATATATTCTTAAGCCTGACACAGCGGCATCGGTAAAGGGCAGGCATTTATGCGAAGAGAGTGAGTGAGATGACAAGAGCAGTCTATCCGGGCAGTTTTGACCCTGCTACTTATGGCCATCTGGACGTGATCAAACGGGCAAGCAAGCTTTTTGATCAGGTGATTGTTGGCGTTTTGCTAAATTCCACAAAATCTCCGTTGTTTTCTGTGGAGGAACGTGTTAATATACTTAAGGATGCTACGGCTTTGTTGGGGAACGTTGCCGTGTATTCATTTGAAGGACTCTCGGTTAACTTTGCCCGGGAGCATCACGCATCGGTGATTATCCGAGGACTCAGGGCTGTTACGGATTTTGAATATGAGCTGCAGATGGCTCAGACGAATCGGGTATTGGCGCCGGATGTGGATACGATGTTTTTGACTACCAGCCTGGAATATGCCTATCTGAGCTCGACGATCATGAAGGAGGTCGCGCGTTTCGGGGGGGACTTAGGCAGATTTGCGCCACCGCAGATTACCAGGCGGGTCATTGAGAAGCTGCAAAAGCAAGGTGATAAATAGCCCAGGAGGGGAGTAAGGAGTAGGACAAATGAGCAACAGGATAGAACAGATTATAGAAGAGATTGAAGAATACGTAGACAGCTGCAGGTATCAGCCTCTTTCGACGACAAAGATTGTTGTAAATAAAGAAGAAATCGAGGAAATGCTCCGGGAGCTCCGTTTAAAGACTCCGGAGGAGATCAAACGTGTACAGAAGATCATCAGCCAGAAAGATGCGATTCTGGAAAGAGCGCAGGCAGAGGCGGATGAGAAGGTCAAAGCAGCGCAGGCAAAGGCGTCGGAGCTGATTCAGCAGCATGAAATTATGCAAAAAGCATATGCGCAGGCAAATGAGACGATTAACGCCGCAAACAGGCAGGCACAGGAGATTCTTGATTCGGCGAACCAGGAAGCAAACAGCATCCGTCTGAGTGCTTTGACGTATACGGATGATATGCTGGCCAGTATCGGACAGGTTTTGAGTGATACTCTGGGAGATGCCGGTGAGAAATACCGTATGACGGTTGAGGCGTTGCAGAGCTGTCTGAATGTGGTAAATCAGAACCGCGCGGAACTTGCACCGCAGACAGCACAGGCCGGCGCCTACAGTGCTTCTTATGCCCCGCAGGAAGCAGCCGTGGGCGGTGACGCAGGCAGTGATGAGAGCGACGATCTGGATCTTCTGGATGAAAACTGATAATCGGTACCGGAAAGGATTCATTGCATATGGACAGGGTCTCCAAAAACGGAGCCGGGTTCTGAACATCCGGTAATGGATGGTGAAATAGATCATGAGGGCAGAGGGAGAAAAAGCCGACCTCTGCCTTTTTTTATCGCAGAGCAGCTCCGCTGCGAAGCGATCCGCAGAATCGGCTTCTGTCGATATAAATAGATATATCACAGACGAAACGGCGAAAAAGAAATGAAATCAAAGAATAAATAACAGGAGCGATTGTAAGATGAGAAAGCTGGAAGGAATACAGCCGGAGAGAGTTTTCTATTATTTTGAAGAGATATGCGGGATTCCCCATGGATCAGGAAATATATGGCAGATCAGTAATTATCTGAAAAGCTTTGCCTATGATCATGGGTTGGATTGTCTGCAGGATGAGATGGGGAACATTCTGATCCGCAAGGCTGGTTCGCCGGGGTATGAAACCTCTGCTCCGGTGATCCTGCAGGGCCATATGGACATGGTATGCGAAAAGCGCGCGGATGTGGAGCATGATTTTCTGAAGGACGGATTGTGTCTGTCCGTACAGGATGGCTTTGTCTCCGCAAACGGGACGACACTGGGCGGAGATGACGGTATTGCCGTGGCTTACGCTCTGGCAGTTCTTGAGGACGATACCTTACGTCATCCTCCGCTGGAGATCCTGATTACCGTAGATGAAGAAATTGGCCTTCTGGGTGCGGCAGGCTTTGACTGTACGGCATTAAAGGGTAAAAGGCTGATTAATCTGGATTCCGAGGCAGAAGGATCCCTGTGGGTAAGCTGTGCCGGAGGAATGACAGGCGTTTCCCGCCTGCAGGTCCGCTGGCTGGACGGTACGGGAGAGGCGCTGCGGATCAGGATTGCCGGTCTTACCGGCGGGCATTCCGGAGCGGAAATCGACAAAAAAAGAGCGAGTGCGGTCTCTCTTATGGGAAGGCTTCTGCTGCGTCTGGGGAGGGACCTTGACGAGGATCTTCAGATTGCTGCCCTGTCCGGCGGGACAAAGGATAACGCGATACCCAGAGAGGCCGAGGTGCTTGTCCTGACAACAAAACCGGAGGCAGTCAAAGAGATCTGTTCCGGATTGGAACATGAATTTCTGCAGGAGTATGCAGGCTCGGATGAAAAGATCAGGATCGAAACAGAAGCGGAAGGGGAAAAGACACTTCCGGTGCTGCATCAGACCAGCCTTTCCAAGGTCGTGTTCTTCCTGGCAGAGCTGCCCTTCGGCATACAGAAAATGAGCGGTTCTGTGGAAGGACTGGTGGAAACCTCCTTAAATCCGGGGATAATGACCCTGACAGGGAAGGAGCTTTGCGTTCAGACCAGCATTCGAAGCAGCGTAGATTGCGCGAAAGATGCGGTTTCTGACAAGGTCCGGCTCCTTACGGAGTTTCTGGGCGGTGAATATGAGACGGAGGGAGTATACCCGGCGTGGGAGTATCGTAAGGACAGCCCGCTGCGGGATCAGATGACAGAGATCTACCGGGAGATGTTCGGAAAGGATATGGCAGTCGTTGCGATTCACGCAGGACTGGAATGCGGGCTCTTTTACCGCAGGATTGACGATCTGGACTGTGTTTCCCTTGGCCCGGATATCCATGACATCCATACCAGTGAGGAACGTCTGGATATTGCTTCTGTGGAGCGGATGTACCGCTATCTGGTTCGAGTGCTTGAGGCTTTATAAGCCGTAAAGGTTATATTTATGTTCAGATCCTTACTGAACAGTTATGAAATGATGTACCGGAACGGCGTTCTTAGAGGTGTGAAAAATGGAAATACAGCTTTGGCGAAGTCTCCTTGATCCTTACGCGCTGGCGGTGAAGGAACTGACTCTGAAATTTGAACATCTCAGACAGGAGCACAAAGATCAGGACAGATATTCGCCGATCGAGCAGGTACGAGGCAGGGTAAAAAGTGTAGCGAGCATTTTGGAAAAGATGCAGCGAAAAAATGTTACGATGGATCGGATGCTCGATGAAATAGAAGATATCGCAGGAGTTCGTATTATCTGTCAGTTTGAGGAGGATATAGACACCGTCGCAGATCTGATTCGGCGGCGAAGCGATATGAGAGTAAAGAGCGAAAAGGATTATCTGCGGCATATCAAGGAGAGCGGCTATCGGAGTTATCACATGATCGTGTATTATCCGGTAGAGACTCTCGAAGGAGCCAGAGAGATCCAGGTGGAGATCCAGATTCGAACGATGGCGATGAATTTCTGGGCGACGGTGGAGCATTCTCTTCAGTATAAATATAAAGGAGATATTCCTCCCCATGTGACAGACCGTCTGAGCAATGCGGCGGATGCCATCATTATGCTGGATCATGAGATGAGTGAAGTGCGCAGCGAGATCATGGATGCGCAGGTTTCTTCTCAGATGCAGATGAACCTGGTCCAGGAGATCCTCAATACGATCGAGAACCTCTATCATCTGACGAATCAAAGGGAAGTGGCCAAGATTCAGGACGAGTTTTTCCGGATTTTCCGTTTGAAGGATCTGGATCGTCTGACCAGATTTCAGCGTGAGCTGGATATTATCGCGGAAGGTTATCGCGCGCAGGAAGTCAATTTCAACGATGCGGGCTGACATGTATGCAATAACGTCGACCTGTGCGGTGACCGTAAGTATGCGCACGAATTCAGTCGTTTTATGGTTCGATCCCGGGGGGTGAAATGGTGGAAGATACCGGTGATGACAGATTTCTGCCCATTACCAGGCAGGATATGAAACGCCGTCATTGGGAAGAAGCGGATTTTGTATATATCAGCGGGGATGCCTATGTTGACCATTCCTCTTACGGTACGGCGATTATCAGCCGTCTGCTGGAGCGATACGGCTATCGTATTGCGGTCATTCCCCAGCCGGATTGGAAAGACGAAGCTTCCATCCAGGTGTTTGGCAGACCAAAGCTTGGTTTTCTGGTTTCGGCGGGAAATATGGATTCCATGGTGAATCATTATACCGTGTCCAAAAAACGGCGGAGCGAGGATGCGTATTCGCCCGGAGGCAGGATCGGACTGCGCCCGGACAGGGCCTGTATTGTTTACAGCAATCTGATCCGGCGGGTTTACAAAGATATACCGATTATACTTGGCGGTATCGAGGCCAGCCTGCGCCGGCTGGCCCATTATGATTATTGGGAAGACAGGCTCAGACGAAGTATTCTCCTGGACTCCGGAGCGGATCTGGTGTCCTATGGCATGGGGGAGAGATCTGTTCTGGCGATAGCGGAAGCTTTACAGGCAGGGATTCCGATAAAGGAACTGACTTATATAGCCGGTACGGTATACAAATGCCATGACATCTCCCATGTGCAGGATCCGGTCATACTTCCTTCCTATGATGAGATGACGGACTGCAGCAGACGATATGCGGACAGCTTCGCGATACAGTATATCCATACGGATCCCTTTACGGCGAGGCCGCTGGTGGAAAGCTATGGAGGGCATGGCTATGTCGTTCAGAACCCGCCGTCAAAACCTTTATCCATGCAGGAGATGGACGATGTTTATGCTTTGCCGTTTACCGGAGAGGCGCATCCCGTATATGCCGCAGAGGGAGGCGTACCTTCTCTCTCGGAGGTACGTTTCAGCCTGACAAGCTGCAGGGGCTGTTATGGGGGCTGCAGCTTTTGCGCGCTGACGTTTCACGAAGGAAGAATTGTGCAGTGCCGAAGCCATGCTTCTATCATAGAAGAAGCAAAACGTATGACGCAAAGCGCTGATTTTAAGGGCTACATACACGATGTCGGAGGACCGACGGCGGATTTTCGAGGCCCTTCCTGTGACAAACAGCTGAAAAAAGGAGTATGTCCGAATCGGCAATGTCTGTTTCCCGAACCTTGCCCGAACTTAAAAGTGGATCATAAAGATTATCTTTCGCTGCTTCGGAAGCTTCGAAGCCTTCCGGGAGTGAAAAAAGTATTTGTGCGTTCGGGAATTCGTTTTGATTACTGTATGGCTGATCCGGATCCGCGTTTTTTGAATGAACTGGCTGCGTATCATGTCAGCGGGCAGCTTCGGGTTGCCCCGGAACATGTATCGGACCGCGTACTCACCCTGATGGGCAAGCCGCCCCATCGGGTTTATCTGGCTTTTACGAAAGCATTTGAAAAAGCGACAAAACGTGCGGGAAAAGAGCAATATGCGGTTCCGTATTTTATGTCCTCCCATCCCGGCTGCGGGATCCGGGAAGCAATTGAGCTGGCTGAATATATACGGGACCTTGGATATATGCCGGAACAGGTTCAGGATTTTTATCCTACACCTTCCACGCTGTCAACCTGCATGTATTTTACAGGCATACACCCTCTGACCGGAGAGAAGGTCTACACGGCAAAGGCTCCTGGGGAGAAAGCCATACAACGTGCATTGATGCAGTATCGCCGCCCGGAGATGAGAGAGCTTGTGCTGGAAGGACTGCGCAGGGCACATCGCATGGACCTGGTTGGTTATGGGCCGAAATGTCTGCTTCGGCCGGAAAAGACAGAGAAAAAAACATCCCGGTCCGGGGCCGGCAAGGATCGAGGTTCGCAGACGAAGAGCAGAAGAAACAAAGATCAACATACGGCGATTCACAAGACAGGAAAAAGCAGAAACAAGAGAGGCTGAGGAGGATGGCGATGAAAAAACTGCTCCGCTGGTTTACAGGACAGGAAGGAAAAGGAGAGATAGGATATTTCGCGAAAGAGAAAAGGCGGAGGCTCATTATCACACTGCTTTTATTTGCGGCTCCGCTGGGAATCTTTTTTATTGCCTGGTACCAGCTGAAAAGCCGGGAGACGATCTGGACCGTGGCTGCCGCGGTTGGCTGTCTGCCGGGCTGCCGCTCGATGGTGGGCCTTGTCATGATGTGGATGCGCAAATCCATGGATCGTCAGACATACGAAGAGATCAAAACACATCAGGGCAGACTCTGTATGGCATATGAGATCTACATGACATTTTATGAAAAAAGCGCTTACTTCGATGCCTTTGCGGTCTGCGGAAAAAACCTGATACTTTATTCGCCCCAGGAAAAACTGGACACAGCGTATATGATACGTCAGATTGAGGAGAATTTAAAAACAGCCGGTTACCGTCAGGATGTTTTTATTGCCGTCTCGCGGAAAACCTTCCTGGAGCGCCTGGACCAGCTGAACGAGAATTATGAATCTCTCGAAAATCAGGTGAAACCCAGACAGGATGAACGTTATCCCGGTCTCGAAAGAGATGAAGTGATCCGTGCGATTCTGCTGGATCTGAGCCTGTGAGGGGGTAATAACATTTGCGGGAATTTTCGATTCGTGAAAATGAAGCCGGGCAGCGGCTGGATAAGTACTTAGGGAAGCTGCTTCAGAATGCGCCGAAGAGCTTTTGCTACAAGATGCTGCGGAAAAAGAACATAACGCTGAATGATAAGAAAGCATCCGGCAGTGAAAAGCTTGACATCGGGGATGTGGTACGGCTTTACCTCTCCGATGAGACCTTTCGGCATTTCTATGGTGACGATAAGGAAGCATGTCCCGGCGCAAAGCCGGAAAAGAAGATGCCTTCTCCCGAAATCCTCTATGAGGACGGGGATATTCTCCTGGTAAATAAGCCGGCAGGCATCCTTTCGGTGCCGGCAAAAGCAGGTGAGCTTTCGATGCTGGATGTAGTGACGGATTATCTGCTGCGGTCAGGCGCTGTACGTCCGGAAGAGCTTCATACCTTTCACCCTGCCATCTGCAACCGCCTGGATCAGAATACCAGCGGCATTCTTGCAGCCGGAAAAACGCTTGCCGGACTGCAGGCTTTATCTCATGCCTTTCGGGAACATCGGACAGATAAACGGTATCTGTGCCTGGCGGCGGGAGAGCTGACAAAAGAAATACATGATCAGGGCTATCTCGATAAAGATGAGAGACAGAACAAGGTGACACTGTACCGGGATTTTGCCGAGGGCAGAAGCTATATAGAAGCGTATTTCCGTCCGCTTTGCCAGGGAAAAGGCTGTACTCTCATGGAGGCAAAGCTCATAACCGGAAAGCCGCACCAGATCCGGGCGGCACTGGCCGGACTGGGTCACCCGATCCTCGGAGACACGAAATACGGAAATGCAAAACTGAATACACTTTACCGAAACAAATATGCCCTGAACAGGCAGCTGCTTCATGCGTACAGTCTGTGTTTTACGGATCCGGAAGGGATACTGTGCCGTACCGGAGGCAGAACATTTCTTGCCCGTCCGGGACACCGGTTTGAGAGTATCCTGGACAGGGAGATTCCCGGATGGAGGGAAACCGTTCATCTTGCGGTTTAGATAAAAGTGTGCTATAGTATGGCACGAATTTATACCCGGTAAAGGAAATGTCTGCCGATATGCTCAAGGTATCACGGGTGAACGCGCTTCCCTTCCAATCCGAAAGCGGCAGTTACATGTGTTCACGAGTATACTGCAAAAGCTTAATGCTCTCGCGGCGTAAATTCTGATTCCCTTCTGGAAAACCCAACAGATCAATGGAAGGAGGCTCCCGATATAAGATGGAGAATGAAAAAAACATGGGAAACGAACAAGAAACCGGAATGCCGGAAAAGGAAGATAAGATGAATCTGAAGGCGGAAGTCATTGAACTGATCAAAATGATTATCATGGTGGTGCTGATAGTTTATATCGTGGATGAGGTTGTGCTGATTAACGCAAAGATTCCTTCCGCTTCGATGGAAAATACGATCATGACGAAGGACCGTATTTTTGGTTTCCGCATGGCTTATGGCATCAATCTGGATTTCTTCAACAAGGATGTCTGGACAGTGAAAATGAAGGATCCAGAGCGTTATGATATTATCATTTTCCGTTATCCGGATGATGAGAGCAGTCTTTTTATCAAGAGACTGATCGGCCTTCCCGGGGAAACGGTTGAGATCATTGACGGAGACGTATACGTTACCAAAACCGATGGGGAGCGGATCCTCCTGGATGATTCGTTTCTCCGGGAGCCCATGAGAGGAAGCTTTGGGCCATACGAGGTTCCGGAGAACTGTTATTTTATGTTGGGAGACAACCGCAATAATTCAAAGGATTCCCGTTTTTGGCACAATACCTATGTTACGTTTGACCAGATTGTCGGAAAGGCATTGTTCCGCTATTTCTGGCCGCCGAAGCTTTTGACCTATCATGGGCAGAAGTGAGAAATGATTTATGACCCGATCCTGAGAGGAATCGTGAAGGAGACGGATTTTTATCTACGACAGCCCAGCTGCCGAAGCTGCAGGACCGTTATCCGAAGACATTGAGCCAACGTACAAAACTTCGCTATGGGAGACATATTTTGTCCTAGAGCGTGAAGCGCGATAGGCAACAAAATAGTCATCCGGACGGTATGCCGGTTTACAATTTGCATTGTAAGAGGAGGAGACAGAGCTTGGCGACATGGAACAGCCGGGGCCTGAGGGGGTCGACACTGGAGGAATTGGTCAATCGCACGAATGAGCAATACAGGGAAAAAGGGCTTGCCCTTATTCAGAAAATCCCGACGCCCATTACCCCGCTTCGGATCGATAAAGAATCCAGGCATATTACACTGGCCTATTTTGAGCAGCAAAGCACGGTTGACTATATCGGGGCCGTGCAGGGAATTCCGGTCTGCTTTGACGCGAAGGAGTGCGGTGGGGATACCTTTCCGCTGGCGAATATTCATCCTCATCAGGTAAGGTTTATGAGAGATTTTGAGCGTCAGGGCGGAGTAGCATTTATACTGGTGCTTTTCAGCCATGAAGATTTGTTGTATTATCTGCGCTTTCAGGAGCTTTCCCGTTTTTGGGAGCGGATGGAGACAGGAGGCCGGAAAAGCTTCCGGCGTGAAGAACTGGACGAGGGATTTTATCTCCCGAGACAGGGCGGCGTCCTCGTCCCTTATCTGGAAGGGCTGGCAAAGGATCTGGATGGAAGGAACGGAAACGGCTGAAGCATAGAAATATATTGCAGGAGGAGGCGGCGGATGCAGCGCATTTTTCATACTCCGGAAGGGGTTCGGGACATCTATGGCAGGGAATACAGACGAAAAAAAAGTCTTGAAGAAGGCATCCATAAAGTGTTTGCGTCACATGGCTTTTCTGACATCCAGACGCCTTCTTTTGAATATTTTGAAGTGTTCAGCAACGAGGTCGGAACGATTCCGTCCAGGGAGCTGTTTAAGTTTTTCAACAGGGACAACGACACCCTCGTTCTTCGCCCTGACTTTACGCCATCCGTATCCCGTGCCTGCGCGACGTATTTTAATCCCGATGCCGAGCCGGTAAATCTTTGCTATACCGGTCAGGCTTTTGTAAATACTTCCAGTTATCAGGGAAGACTGAAGGAAACGACCCAGATGGGCGTGGAAAAGATGGGTGACGGCTCGGCGGCGGCGGATGCGGAGATTCTCGCGATGGCGGTGGAGTGTATGAAGGCTTCCGGGCTGACTGAGTTTCAGGTCAGCATCGGCCAGGTTGATTATTTCAAGGCATTGCTGGACGACGCGGATCTTACCTGGGAAGCAGAGGACAAGCTGCGCGCTTTGATTTCCGAAAAAAACGCCTATGGCGTCGAAGCGCTGGTACGTAAACTGGGGCTGAGCGGAGAAAAAGCAAAGGCATTTTTCATGCTGCCGCAGATGTTTGGCTCTGTTGACATATTAAAAACGGCAAAGGAGCTTGCCACGTCTGAACATGCCAGATCGGCTGTTGAACGATTGGAAGAGATCTATACGTATCTGTGCGCATATGGCGTCCAGGATCATATTACCTTCGATTTTGGCCTCCTGTCTAAATATCAATATTATACAGGCATCATTTTCCAGGCATATACCTACGGATCGGGAGAACCCTTGCTGAAAGGCGGAAGGTATAACGAGCTGCTGCGGCATTTCGGAAAGCCGGCTCCTTCTGTTGGCTTTGTGATTGTGGTGGACAGTCTTCTGGCTGCATTGCCGGAGGATGAAACGGAAGAAGAATTGCCTGAAACGGTAACCGTTTTCTATACTCCTGAAAAAACTCTGGACGCAATCCGCACTGCCGCGGCTTTGCGGAAGGAAGCAAAAACGTAGTCATGGTTCCGGGAAAGGAGAGTTCGTCCGGCTTATGAGATATCTGACAATTGCCCTGACAAAAGGCCGCCTTGCGGAAAAAACAATGGCTCTCTTTGAAAAAGCGGGGATTCCCTGTGAGGAAATGAAAGACAAAAATTCCCGGAAGCTGATATTTACAAACGAGGAAGCAGGATTGCGTTTTTTCCTTGCCAAAGGACCGGATGTGCCGACTTATGTAGAATATGGCGCGGCAGATCTCGGCGTTGTCGGGAAAGATACGATTCTTGAGGAAGGCAGGAAGCTTTACGAGGTCATGGATCTGGGCTTCGGAAAATGCAGAATGTGTGTCTGCGGTCCGAAGGAAGCCTTGCCTCTTCTGGAAGATAAACGTTTAATCCATGTTGCGACGAAATATCCCAATATCGCAAAGGATTATTTCTTTAATCAAAGGCATCAGACGGTTGAGATTATAAAACTGAATGGGTCGATCGAGCTGGCGCCGATCGTCGGTCTGTCCGAAGTGATCGTGGATATTGTTGAGACGGGCAGCACGCTGCGGGAAAACGGATTGCATGTTTTGGATGAGGTATGCGATCTTTCCGCCCGTGTTGTGGTGAACCAGGTCAGCATGAAAATGGAAGCCCGGAGGATTCGCGAGCTGCTCGCACTTTTGAAGAGCGTTTGCTGATGATAAAGATCACCGGTTTTCAGGCAGCGGATCGAATCATGAATGACCGTCGGATTCGCTGCTCAGGAGCCGGAATAAATGGAACAAGCTGCCGAGGATTTTTGTTCGGATGTGTCTGTCAGAAGACCAATAAATTGCCCCGTTTATTTACGGATGGATCCTTATGTGACAGAAAGGCGGATACAAGGAGACAAGATGAGAAGAGTGAACCTTGCAATGGAAGGAACCGGGGATCTTCTGGATGCCCTGCTCAAGAGAAGCACCAATCATTATGGCAATTATGAGGAAATTGTCGCGGATATATGCAAAGAGGTACGGGAGAAGGGCGATGAAGCCCTTTTTGCCTATACGGAAAAGTTTGACCATGCTGTGATTTCCGAAGAAACATTCCGGGTTACGGATGAGGAGATCGCAAAAGCCTATGAAAAGGCAGACCCGGAACTGATCCGGGTGATTCAAAAGGCTCTTGTCAATATCCGATCCTATCATGAAAAACAGAGACAGAACAGCTGGTTTACTACAAATGAGAAGGGTACCCTCCTTGGCCAGAAGGTAACGCCGCTGGATCGAGTCGGAGTATATGTTCCGGGCGGAAAAGCCGTATATCCGTCTTCTGTGCTTATGAATATTGTTCCAGCAAAAGTTGCCGGAGTGGGCCGGATCATCATGACAACGCCTCCCGGCTCGAACGGGGAAGTGTGTCCTACTACCCTGGTTGCCGCAAAGGAAGCGGGAGCGGATGAGATCTATAAAGTCGGAGGAGCACAGGCCATCGCTGCCATGGCTTACGGCACCGAGAGCATCCGGAAGGTGGACAAAATCGTAGGTCCGGGAAATATCTTTGTCGCTTTGGCGAAAAGGGCTGTTTATGGGCATGTGAGTATTGATTCGATCGCCGGACCCAGTGAGATTCTTGTCCTTGCCGATGAAACGGCAACGCCTCGTTATGTGGCAGCCGATCTGCTGTCACAGGCAGAGCATGATGAAATGGCCTCGGCGATCCTGGTGACGACCAGCGAAGAACTTGCGGACGCGGTGGAAAAAGAAATAGAAGGTTTCCTGAAGAAGCTGTCCCGCAGGGAGATTATTCAGAAATCATTGGATTCCTTTGGTTATATTTTGCTGGCGCAGACGAAAGAGCAGGCCATTGAGGCCGTCAATGAGATCGCTTCCGAGCATCTGGAAATCGTGACGAAAAATCCCTTCGAGGATATGACCAGGGTGCGCCATGCGGGAGCGATATTCCTGGGAGAATACAGCAGTGAGCCTCTGGGGGATTACTTTGCGGGACCGAATCATATTCTTCCGACCAACGGGACGGCAAAATTCTTTTCCGCCTTGTGCGTGGACGACTTTGTCAAGAAGTCCAGCGTCATTTATTATTCCAGGGAAGCATTGAAAGAAGTGAGTGAGGATATCATGACGTTTGCCCGGTCAGAGCAGCTTACCGCACATGCCAATTCCATTGGAGTCAGATTTGAGGAGGAGGAATAAAATGGGCCGGTTAGCAATGGTGAGATGCATCTACCTGAAAGATGAGTGCGCCGTGAAGGGACTCTCTGATTTTTCCCCGGTAGAGAATGGAGATGCGGCAGCGCTGGCCGGGGAGTATCGTGATGACGGAGCCGATGCCATTCTGGTGTATGATCTTTCAGAGGATGACGACGCGCATGAAAAGGCGATTGCCGTTCTTCGGCAGATCTGTGCCGTGTCTTACACCTGTCCCGTATTTTGCGGCGGACGCATCCGTCGTCTCGAGGATGTGAAAAAATATCTTTATGCCGGAGCGGCAAAGACTGTACTGGATTTTTCCAGGGATGACAATATTGCTGTTCTGAAGGAGGCATCGGAACGATTCGGAAAGGAAAGAATGATCGTTTCTGTTTCCTCCCCGGAACAATATAAAACGGAAGAAGACCTGATCAGAGAATATGCCGGAAGTATTCTTGTTCAGGATGCGGCATGGAAAGCATCTGTTCCGGAAGGAATGCCGGTCATGCTTCAGATCGAGGAAGAATCTTCCTTTGATGATGCTGTGAAGCCGGAGACTCTTTCCGGTCTCCTTGGACAAGGCGTGGAGGCATTGGCCTGGGGCTGCATTGGCGGAAGGAAAATCTCAGCTCTGGCCCTGAAGGAGCAATGCGAAGACAACGGAATTGAAACCCGCCTGTGGAAAAGCAGTGTCGCGTGGGAAAACTTTAAACCGGGAGCTGACGGTCTGATCCCTGTTGTGGTACAGGATGACGCAACGGATGAGGTTTTAATGGTCGCCTATATGAATGAAGAAGCTTTCCGCCTTACGTTAAAGACACGCCGGATGACATATTACAGCCGCAGCAGACAGGAAATCTGGGTGAAGGGACTTACCTCCGGACATTTCCAGTATGTCAGATCCCTCGATATCGACTGTGATTATGATACGCTTCTCGCAAGGGTAATTCAGATCGGCGCTGCCTGCCATACGGGAAACAGGAGCTGCTTCTTTACTTCCCTGGCGAAGAGTGAGGAACGGAAAAAGAATCCGCTTCTTGTTCTGGAGGATGTCTACAGGGTCATTATGGATCGCAAGGAACACCCGAAGGAAGGCTCCTATACGAATTATCTTTTTAACAAGGGGATAGACAAGATCCTCAAGAAGGTCGGCGAAGAGGCGGCGGAAATCATTATCGCGGCAAAAAATCCCGACAAGGAAGAGGTCAAATATGAACTTGCGGACTTTTTGTACCATGCGATGGTGCTGATGGCAGAGAAGGGACTGACCTGGGAAGAGGTTGCCGATGAACTGGCGAGAAGGGAATAAAGCCTGAAGGCTGCGAAGAGAAAAAAAACAGGTGGACGGTTCCAAACGTCCACCTGTTTTTCCTTTTATCTCAGAACCGCCCAAAGGAAGATGTCACCTGTCGGGATATTAACGGCATATTCTGTTTATCTCTGATTCCAGCTGCTTGTAAACAGGGAGGCAGTCCAATGTCGAGAAATAATCCTTCGGAGTCTCCGCGCGGCGGATCAGCTCGAAGGAGCCGTCCTGGCAGAGAAGAATTTCGGCCGATTTCAGTTTTCCGTTGTAATTGTATCCCATAGAGTATCCGTGAGCTCCGGTGTCATGGATAAGCAGCAGGTCTCCCCGTTCGATCAGGGGGAGATGTCTGTCTATGGCAAACTTGTCATTGTTCTCACACAGGGAACCGGTGACATCATAAATGTGGTCACAGGGCTGGTTTTCTTTTCCCATGACCGTGATATGGTGATATGCCCCGTACATTGCCGGACGCATGAGATTGACCGCACAGGCATCCACACCGATATATTCTTTGTGGATATGCTTTTCATGAATCGCTTTTGTGATCAGGCATCCAAAAGGTCCTGTCATATACCGTCCCAGCTCGGTATAGATCGCCACATCTCCCATACCGGCAGGGGTCAGGATCGCCTCGTATGCTCTTCGGACACCTTCACCGATAACGGCGATGTCATTTGGCTCATCTTCCGGACGATAGGGAATGCCGATACCGCCGGAAAGATTGACAAATCGGATATCCGCACCGGTTTCTTTTTTCAGATATACGGCCAGCTCAAAGAGGATGCCGGCCAGCTTGGGATAATATTCATTGGTGGCGGTGTTGCTTGCCAGGAAAGCGTGTATGCCAAAACGCTTTGCACCTTTGTCCTTCAGGATACGGAAAGCGCTTACGATCTGCTCTTTTGTCATGCCATACTTGGAATCGCTGGGATTATCCATGATTCCGTTGCTCATGGTAAAAACCCCGCCCGGATTATAGCGGCAGCTGATCGTTTCCGGTATATGTCCCAGCGCAGCTTCCAGGGTTTCGATGTGTGTGATATCATCGAGATTGATGATTCCTCCGATTTCATCCGCATAATAAAACTCTTCAACAGGGGTATCATTAGAAGAAAACATAACATCACCAGGCTCACATCCGACTGCTTTTGCCAGCATTAATTCGGTGAGAGAGGAACAGTCAAATCCACAGCCGCATTCCTTCAAAATCTGCATCAGCTTTGGAGTCGGTGCTGCTTTTACCGCAAAATACTCGCGGAAGCCCGGATTCCAGGAAAAAGCCCGAAGCAAAGCGGCCGCATTTTCGCGGATGCCTTTTTCATCGTAAAGATGGAAAGGAGTGGGGTATACGGCGATCATTTCATTGAGTTGTTCCAGCGTGACAAAAGGTGTCTTCTCCATGGTGACAGTTCCTCCTTGTGTGTTGATGACCTTTGCTGTTTTTAAAGGCGCCCATTTATGGTGGTGCCGGGTTTGCGAGGCATGAGGGCTATTTGACATGTTCATGTGTAAACAGATGATTCTGGCAGTATTCATAATTTCCGTTGCATTTAGAGCAGAAACGGAATTCCAGATCGGGGTTATCCAATTCTGTCTGACCGCAGATGGCGCATTTATGTTTGCTGATCTGGCTGTTTGAGGTATGAAAGACTCTGGAGGCCGGTTCTACAGCCTTTCGAAAATCAGCCCGGCGTTTGACATCTTTCGGATGAAAACGGCTGAGATTTTTTGTGCTGAAGTAAAAGATCGCGAAATTGAGCAGTGAGCAGGCGATGGGTACGATCATGAACCACATTCCTGCGCGGACATAGCTGAATACATCGTAAGCAATCAGAAGACCATAGACAATAGCCATCCAGCTCATTTTAATCGGGATGACAAACCAGAGCAGCACTCTCGCATCCGGATAGGAAAGCGCGTACGCCAGAAAGATCGAGAGACTGATGTAATAAGGTGAAAAAATGCGGGCCGGAAGCGGAAACGCGACTCCTCCCAGAGTAATGATATTACCGGTGAAGACGTATAACAGCAAAGCTCCCACAACGGTTAAAAACAGACCGGAAAAAATATACAGAGTATAACGGAAGCTTCCCCAGAGAGCCTCCAGGGATCGGCCGATGGGCAGATAGAAAAAGAATACCGCGATCACGAAGAACAGGACGCTGCTGCTGTTGGGCGGATACAGTACCCACGTGAATAATCGCCAGATCTGGCCCCGGAAGATCAGACGGAAATCGAGGCTGAGATAAGAAAGAAGCTGAGGTGCCGCGATCTGCAGCAGGTAGCCGATGATATAGCAGATGATAATGTAATTCGTCAGATTATGAATCGCGAATCTGCCGTATTTTTGTTCTAATTTATCAATCCAGTTCATATGGAAGGCTCCTTTAAAACGTAATGACTGTTTGAGAGTATAGGGTGATTATAAATGGGAAGAAGTGGTTTGTCAATGGGAACGCTGTCAGCGGCTTGATCGGATGTCTGACTTCAAAGCCTGTACAGGGAAGCCGAGAC
This sequence comes from Blautia sp., assembly GCA_017475035.1. Lineage (GTDB taxonomy): Bacteria > Bacillota > Clostridia > Lachnospirales > Lachnospiraceae > Blautia_A. Next base: position 18,341 of record JAFVGK010000077.1, on the reverse strand, counting down.
CGTCCATGACCGGCAGCAATGCCATAAATAGAAATACAGACCAGCGGAATGTGAGGGTTATTTCTTTATGGTTTTTCAGAGAATATCTGTTATAATGTTGATTCAGTCGAGAGACAGATTCGATTTCGACCTGTACGCGAAGCGATCCGTAGAATCAGGCTTTTGCCGATGTAATCATAGTATAAAAAAGATTGGAAAAAGATCGTCAGAAAAGCGGAAAAGTTATCTTTGCCCGGATGTGGGATGAGAAAGGAGTATTCACATGAGCGGATCATCATTTGGCTCAAGATTTGTTGTGACGACCTGGGGAGAGTCTCATGGGAAAGCCATAGGGGCAGTGGTGGACGGTTGTCCGGCGGGGCTGCCTTTATGTGAAGAGGATATTCAGGCCATGCTGGACCGCAGGAAGCCGGGACAGAGTAAATTTGTGACAGCGCGCAAGGAGAGTGACCAGGTTCAGATTCTTTCCGGGGTGTTTGAAGGAAAGACGACAGGAACACCGATCTCGTTGCTGATCCCGAATACGGATCAGCGGTCCCGGGATTATGGGAATCTGGCTGAGGCGTTTCGTCCGGGCCACGCGGATTTTGGCTTCGACGCAAAATATGGTTTTCGGGATTATCGCGGCGGGGGCAGGTCTTCTGCCCGTGAGACAGCAGCCCGTGTAGCTGCGGGAGCGATAGCGGAGAAAGTATTGTCCAGGCTGGGCATTTCGTTTCTGTGTTACGCAAAAAGTATCGGAGAAGTGGAGGCGAAAGACTTTTCGGCAGACGAGATTTTCCGCAATCCTTTCTATATGCCGGACAGGGAAGCCGCCCAACTGGCGGAAAAATACCTGAATCAATGCATGGAAGAGGGAGACAGCGCAGGCGGAACGGTAGAATGCCGTGTCACCGGCTTGATGCCGGGTCTGGGCGAGCCTGTCTTTGAAAAACTGGATGCGGTGCTGGCTCATGCTTTGATGAGCATTGGCGCGGTGAAGGCTGTGGAGATCGGGGACGGAGTGAATGTATCGCGGACAAGAGGATCGGAGAATAATGACGGCTTTACGACCGACAGCCAAGGGCGGACAATCCCCTTAACCAATCATGCGGGAGGAATCCTCGGGGGAATCAGTGACGGTGGAGAGCTGTTTCTAAAGGTACATATTAAGCCGACTCCCTCGATCCGAAAGCCGCAGCAGACCGTGACCCGGAACGGAGAGCCTCTGATGCTGGAAATCAGCGGCCGCCATGACCCTGTGATCGTGCCAAGGGCTGTGGTTGTTGTGGAAGCAATGACAGCGCTGACGCTTGTGGATGCGCTCCTGGTTCATATGAGCTCCAGGATGGAGTTTGTAGAAATGTTTTATGAGAAAAACATGAGAGCTGCTCCGCTGCGAAGTGACTCGCAGAATTGAGGCTTCTGTATTTTGCAAACCTCTGATTTTCGATAAAAAAAATGATTCAGGCGGCAAACCTGGTTTTGATAGCGGAAGGCAGCCGCCAGTGGAGTGATTTCATGATCGGAACCTTTACCTATGGCATCCTGGTGGGAATCGGGATTTCATTGATTGACGTGGATTCTTTGATCGGAACCATCACGCTTTCCTGGCTTCTCCTTGTTCTGGTGCTTACGGCTGCCGTTACGCTGGGCGCCGCTGCCGGAGGCCGGCTGGTTGGCTTTTACCCTGTAGAGTCCGGCATTACCGCAGGACTCTGCACAATCAACATGGGAGGAACCGGGAATATCGCGATTCTCTCTGCCTCCAAACGAATGGAACTGCTTCCCTTTGCCCAGCTGGCAACCAGGATTTGCGGATCCATGACCCTTGTACTTGCAAGCTTTCTGTTGAAGTTATTCTATCCTTAAAGAGCAGAGAGCATAAAAAGGAGTCTTCCTTCCGCTATCCCATCTGAAAGTCCATTTCGGTAAGAGCTGTATCTTCAAGCCAGTTTTTTTCGGGAAGATCATAGATCCATTTTCTGATTTCTTTTTCGGGAAGAATGACCGGCATCCGGTTGTGGATGAAACGGATGTTTTCTCCCGGTTCCCGCGTCAGCACGACGAAATGGGGAAAACCGTCCGTTTCGAAATGGTAAAGACCGGCCAGCCAGGTCAGTGTCTCTCCGGCAGGCCGGATGGAGTATCGATCTCCTGTTTTGTTTTTTCCGTTTGATAAGAGGATATGTTCCCATTCGAAATACCGGGAACAGGGAATCACACAGCGCCGACGCTCAAAAGCTTCCCGGAAGGAGGGCTTTAAATGAGCGGTTTCCGAACGGGCGTTAAACAAGGGCGCGCTCCTTGTGGTAAAGCCCCAGATCATAGGAAATACGGCGCTTTTTCCCTGTCTGTTTTTAGCGAGAACCGGAACGGTATCTGTCGGACGGATTTCCCCTTCTGTTTTCAGAAGCTTTCCCTCCTGAGACATTTTTACGGAAAGAGAAGAACCCTTTGCTTCATCCACGTATGGCTTCAGCTCAGGGGATTCATCCAGATAATAACGGCAGCACATATTTCCCGTTTCCTCCTCCCAAAACGAAGTTATGTACGCTGACTCAATGGCCACGGAGACTATTTTGCCACGCCTGCAAAAAACGCAGCCGTGGCAAAATATTCTCTTTTCGGTCTGTCGCATTTCGCGCTCCGGGACAAAATATAATCCAGACAAACCTACAACTGCGACTGACAACAACGCAGACTGGGCGGATTTAGACGCGCGAGATGTAAAGGTTACTTATGCAAAGATCTTCAGATCGGCTGGATCGAGGCAGCCATGATCTGGGCGATGGTATAGAAATAATCATTCGATACCGGCCAGAATGTGAACTCAAGGATGTGTTCATCCTCTGTGATAAAGGTAACAAAAACCTCTACGCTTTGATCATTTTTATATGTGAGGGCATCCATCCCGTTAACCTTGCAGAAGGCGATTTCAGTGAAGGAGCCATCCTCATCGATGAGTCCCGCATATTCCTCGAGGGTAATACCATAGGAATCTACGTACAGGATACTGACGCAGCCCTTTTTGTCTTCCTGCTGGTAATAGCCCAGATAGCCGTTTTCCTTGTCTTCGTCAGTCAGCTCATCCGCAATCAGAAACGGCGGCATCCAGATTTTTACTCCGGCTTCATCCAGGTTGATGAATTCACCCTCAATATCAAGCTTATCGAGCTCTTCCTGTATATCCTCCCACTGAAGCGCGGCTGAGGCATCGTCAGCTGTCTCGTCAATTTCGTCTGTTGCCTCGTCGATTTCGTCTGCCTGCGCGTCAGCTGTCTCGTCGATTTCGTCTGCCTGCGCGTCTGCTGCCTCATCATTTTCGTCTGCCTGTGAGTCTGCAGCTTCATCAATTTCGTCTGTCTGCGCGTCTGCTTCTTCATCACTTTCGCTTTTCTCAGCGCCGGCCATAACGTCACTTTCACTGACATCCTCAGCCGGTTCGGCAGACTCAGCTGCGCAGATGGATGCTGCCGTGCTTAAAACACTGATTGTAAGAAGAGCGAGCAAAAATTTTTTTAAAGTTTTATTTTTCATTGTAAAGATCCTTTCTGAAATGTTGTGTATGAACTCTTTCTGTGCAAGATGAGCGGATTCCGAGTGGCTTCAGGCTTCCGCATGCATAGGCTCAGCCATTGGCAATTAATTCGATCAGCTTCAGCGTTGTCTTACAGGAATTTTCTACAGCTCCCATCGGCATAAATTCATAACGGGAATGGAAATTGTGGGCCCCGGTGAAATAGTTCGGGGTCGGAATGCCCTTTGTGGAAAGATAGGAGCCGTCTGTTCCTCCGCGCATGGCGATATCCTTCACTTCAATGCCCAAAGATTCCATCGCCTGGAAGAGATAATCGACGCAGATGCTGTTCTCCGGTGTGATGGCATCCTTGATATTGCTGTAATCATCCTGGATATCCAGGGAAAGGACAGCTTTTGGATGACGCAGCTTCATCATTTCGGTGCAGGCTTTGAGATACTCTTTTTTCGCCAGGAATTTCTTCCGGTCGTGGTCACGGATCTGCAGCTTCAGGACGGTAGTGAGCTGATTGCCTTCGATGCCGGTCACCCAGATGTAGCCTTCCGTTTTTTCCGTGTGCTCCGGAGTTTCGCCCCGATCCAGAAGGTTGATGAAATCGGTGGCGATCAGGATCGGGTTGACGGTATGGTTTTTGGAGGACATGGGATGGGCTGTTACGCCGGTAATATTTACAAAGGCACGGGCAGCGTTGAAGGTCTGATATACAAGCTCTCCCTGCTCACAGCAGTCGATGGTATAGGCAAAGTCAACGGGGAAACGACGGATATCCATGCTTTTGGCCCCGCAAAGGCCGATCTCCTCATCAGGGACAAAGCAGATGTAGATTTCTCCGTGAGGAATGTCGGGATTCTCAGCAAGGACTTCAAGGGCCACCATGAGATTCGCGATGGCAGCCTTGTTGTCTGCGCCCAGCACGGAGGTGCCGTCACTGACAATGATATCCTGCCCGATATATTTTATCAGTTCGGGATGGTCTTCCACGGACATATAGAGCTGTTTTTCCTGATTCTGGCAGATATCCCCGCCCTGATAATTACGGATGATAACGGGATGAATATCAGGAGACATGGAAACGTCCACAGTATCCATATGCGCGACCCAGCCCACGACCGGTACCGGGGCATGCCCTTCAGGCAGCCGTGCCTGCAGGCGGCCGATGACAACGGCATGATCGTCAATGGAAATATCCGTAACGCCAAGCTCAGCAAGATCCTTCATCAAAAGATGCGCGAGATCCCATTGTCCGGGAGTGCTGGGAACCGTCCTGGATTCCGGCTTGCTCTGGGTGGAGATGGCTGCGTAGCGCAGAAAACGGGATATCAGTCTTTCCTGAAGATTCATGGTACATATTCCTTCTTTCTTTATTTATAAGTTTTTTATCAGACGCGTAAGTCCTTAGGATCCATCCGTAAATGAATGGGTCAATCTGCTGGTCTTTTTGTCTGGCTGCACCTGTCAAAAAAGTTCAATAGTAAATTCGTGTGCTTACTATACATACCTGTCATTTTGCGTTTACTGCCTGGATGCTCACTTCTCCGGCCAGCCGCAAAGCCATGGAAGCCAGCCGGACGTCCATGCTGGGCGGCACGGGATGTTTTTTCTTTGCCTGGGAAGGCTGACATGGCACATGGATAAAGCCGCCTGTCATTTCCGGCCAATCGGTTCGTATGGCGTGCAGCAGGCTGTACATGACATCGTTGCAGACATAAGTGCCGGCCGTATAGGAAACGGAGCAGGGGATGTCGTGCTCCAGACACCTTTGTACGATATCATGGATGGGAAGCTTTGTAAAGTAAGCATCTGGCCCTTCCGGCCGGATTTTTTCGTCAAAAGGCTGCTGCCCGGCATTATCCGGTATACGGGCATTCCGGCAGTTAATTGCCACATATTCCGGCGTGACCGCAGCCCGCCCGGACGCTTCACCGACACAGATCACAACGTCCGGGCGTTTCTCTTCGAGGGCAGACAACAAAACGCGCCCGCCTTCCCCGAATACCGTGGGAAGCAAAAGACGGACGACATCAGCTCCTTCGATCCTGTCTGGAAGAAGCCGGATCGCTTCATAAGCGGCATTGATGGTTTCGCCGCCGAAAGGGGCAAAGCCCGTGTAAAGTATTTTCATATGATTTCACCTTTTTTCTTTATGATCATGTTCAATCTGCTGCCTGTCATCCACGCAGCCGGAGTGTATCCAAAACATGCTGCATGACGGAACGCTTATTTAAAAAAGAAGCACGAAAACAGTTTACAGATCCCTGTTGCTTATGATATTATAATCTCTATCTACAGTCAACCGATAGGAGTTGATTGGATAGATTGAACAGAAGGAGGAGAAATAAGATGAAAAAAATCCTGTCTCTGATCCTTGTTCTTGCGATGGCGTTTTCCGTCTCCGTGACGGCAGCTGCAGCAGACAAGGATACGTTGGTTGTGGCTGCGCCGGATGAGTCCGCAAATCTTTCCACGACCGGTCATGACGCACTCCAGACCGCATACCTGAATGTTCTGAGCTACAACGGCCTGATGAAGCTGGACTACACGATGACACCTGTTCCGGATCTTGCTGAGGACTACACCGTATCTGAAGACGGATGCACATGGACCTTCCATCTCCGCCAGGGCGTCAAGTTCCATGACGGCACAGAGATGACAGCAGACGACGTTGTCGCATCCATGATTGCGGCACAGTCAGAGCCCAACGTTGCCAACTTCACCCATGACTATACGGCAGTAGAAGCAACGGATCCGTACACCGTCACCATTACCACCGACGGCTACAACTCCAACCTGCTTTACTCCCTTGCCAACCATGCGAACTTCGTTCTGCCGAAGGCTCTTCTGGAGTCCGGACATAACTTTAACGAAGAGCCTGTAGGCACGGGCGCCTTTAAGTTTGTGAAGTGGAATCACGGTGACAGCATCGAGTTTGTTGCAAACGAAGACTACTATGCAGGCGCACCCGCCATTAAGAAGCTGACCTGGCGGTTCATTCCGGAAGGAACATCCCGCTCCCTGGTTCTTGAAGCAGGAGAAGTTGATTTCGTTATCGACGTCGATGCCGCCAACATGGCCGGTATTGAGAACAATCCTGATCTGAACATGATCGTTGTGGATTCCATCTCTCTTCAGTTCCTGAACCTGAACGATGAGAAGGGCTTCCTTGCCGATGAGAATGTACGTAAAGCCATCAACTGCGCGATCAACAAAGAAGCAGTCGTACAGATCGCTGAAAACGGTCACGCAATGGTCGCCTATGCACAGACACCGATCGGTTTCGTCGGAGCGACTACCGAAGGCTGCGACACAGAGTACAACGTTGACAAGGCGAAGGAATACCTCGAAGCCTGGGGCGGCGATCCTGCAGAGATCGAGCTGGCGATCATCTGCTCCAACGACGCTAAGAAGCGCGCGGCAGAGGTCATTCTGGCAAACCTGAAGGATATCGGCATCAATGCCACCATCGAGCAGATGGATCTTGCGACCTATCTGGATGTCACAGCGGCAGGCAACCATACCGGATTCATAGGCGGCTACACGGCCAGCTCCATGATCCAGTACCTGATGCTGAACTTCCATTCCAGCGCAATCGGCGCGGCAAACAAGTCCCGCCTGAACGATCCTGAGATCGATGCCAAGATCGAGGCTGCCGCATCCGCACGTACGACGGAAGAGATGAGCGCCCTTCTTGAAGAGGTCAACATCATGATCAACAAGAAGTGCCCGCAGGTTTCCTTGTACCAGAACCAGAAGCTGTATGCTTCTGCTGCCGGCCTTGCAGGCGTGAACGTACTTCCGAACGGCTACTTCTATGTAAGTGAGTGGTATTGGGAATAATTCAGAAAAATCAGAGTATCTGAACAGTAACGACTGTTTCTGAACACAAGTTAGCTGCCGAAAAGCCGTCTGGTTTTTCGGCAGCTTTTCTGTTGTCCCCGAACTGCCGAAAGGAAGATGTTTCCTGTCGACGACGGGCGGCTCGGGGGAGGACAGAGTTGAGGCTTCACCTCACTCTGACCTATTATCTGAAAGGAAGTGAACGCATGTTAAAATACATCGGAAAGCGCTTGCTTGCCATGATTCCTGTTATTCTGGGCGTTATCCTGATTGTTTATCTTATCATGAGCCTGGCGCCGGGTGACCCGGCCAGAAGTATTCTCGGAGAGGTAGCTACAGAGGAGCAGGTGGCTGAGCTGCGTGCCCAGATGGGGCTTGACCAGCCTGTGATCATCCAGTATTTCCGTTATGTCTGGAATCTGCTTCACGGAGATCTGGGAACCTCCTATTCGAGCCGGATCAATGTTTCCACGGAGATCTGGTCCCGATTCCCCAATACCATCAAGCTGGCTTTATGCGCCAGCCTGATCTCGATCCTTTTGGCACTTCCCTTAGGCATCATCGCTGCTGTCAAGCAGAATACGTTCTTTGACAGTGCCTCTATGTTTATCGCCATCATCGGTATCTCCTGCCCGACCTTCTGGTTTGGCCTGATCCTGATCCTGGTTTTTGCGGTAAATCTCAAATGGTTTCCGGTGAGCGGGCAGGTTGATTCCCTGAAGGGTATCATTCTGCCTGCCGTGACCCTGGGCTTCCACAGTATGGCATCCATGGCGAGGGTCACCCGTTCCTCCATGCTGGAAGTCATCCGCCAGGATTATATCCGTACTGCCCGCGCGAAGGGCGTTTCCAACAGGAATGTCATTCTGCATCATGCGGTACCAAATGCCATGATCCCTACGGTTACAGTGATCGGCCTTCGCATCGGTGGTCTTCTGGCAGGCTCCGTTATCTGTGAAACCGTGTTTGCCTGGCCCGGGATCGGACGTCTCCTGGTACAGTCCATCCAGTCCCGGAACACGCCTGTGGTTCTCGGATGCATTATCATATTCTCAATCTGTTTTTCCCTGGTGAATCTGATCGTGGATATCCTGTATGCCTTTATTGATCCACGGATCAAGTCACAGTATCAATAAAGGAGGCGCGCCATGGAAAATAGTGATTTCCGTCAGAGAAGTATGTTTGTGGAGACCTGGAAGCGTCTGAAAAAAAATAAAGGCGCCATGATCGGGCTTGTAATTGTCGTGATTCTGTTTGTCCTGGCATTGACCGCAGGATGGATCTTTGATTATGATACGGACGTCATAGGCCAGAATTACAGCGAGCTTCTGCAGTCCCCGAGCCTGAAGCATCCCTTCGGCACAGATGAGATGGGGCGTGATCTTTTAGCCCGAATCATCTACGGTTCCAGGGCTTCCTTGTTTATCAGCTTTGCCGCTGTCTGCCTTGCGACTATGGTTGGCTGCTTCTTTGGGGCGATCTCCGGATATTTCGGAGGCAAGGTGGATTCTGTCATCATGCGCCTGACTGATATTCTGCTGGCCATACCGGAGACCTTGTTTGCCATTACGCTTGTAGCTGCCCTGGGGACCAGCACATTTACCTTAGTGGTGGCATTGGCGATCTCCAATATCCCGATTTACTGCCGCCTGCTGCGCGGATCTGTCATGACCCAGCGCGGAAGCGAACATGTGGAAGCGGCAAAAGCGATCGGGGCAAAAACCTCTACGATCATCATTCACCATATTCTGCCGAACTGTATCGCGCCGGTTCTGGTGCAGTTTACGTTAAGCGTAGCCACCACGATTCTGACGATTTCCGGTCTGAGCTTCCTGGGACTTGGCGTAGCCGCTCCGCGGCCGGAATGGGGAGCGCTTTTATCAAGCTCCCGTTCCTATATGCGTGAACATACCTATCTGACCATCTTTCCGGGCCTGGCTATCATGACGACGATCCTTTCCCTGAATCTTCTGGGAGACGGCCTTCGTGATGCCCTTGACCCGAGACTGCGTTAAGGAGGGCCGCTTTTATGTCAGAAAAACAATATGCCCTTGAGATAGAGAATCTGCAGGTGGAGTATCATGTGGATAAAGAAGTGGTCCATGCGCTGAATGGAATCAGTTTTAAGCTCGAAAAGGGCAGTACCATAGGCCTGGTAGGCGAAACGGGAGCCGGAAAGACAACAACCGGTCTTTCGATCCTGCGCCTGATTCCTTCGCCTCCCGGCGTCGTCCATGGGACAATCCGGATTCACGGGGAAGATATCAGCACCTTGTCGGAAAAGCAGATGGAGTCGATCCGTGGAAATACCGTTTCCATGATTTTCCAGGATCCCATGACCAGCCTGAATCCGACGAAGACCGTAGAGAATCAGATCGCCGAGGTGATCCGCCTGCATGAGAAATGCAGCAAAAAGGAATCCATTGAAAAAGCCCGCCGGATGCTGGAAATGGTAGGTATTCCCGGAGACCGCGGCGTGGAGTATCCCCATCAGTTTTCCGGAGGCATGAAGCAGCGTGTCGTGATTGCCATGGCCCTGGCCTGTTCCCCGGAGATCCTGATCGCCGATGAGCCGACGACGGCTCTGGACGTAACGATTCAGGCACAGGTGCTGGATATGATTCGTGAGCTGAAACGGAAATATGATATGTCCATGATCATGATTACCCATGATCTGGGGATCGTCGCGGAAATCTGTGATACGGTGGCGATCGTTTATGCCGGCCGGATCGTAGAGTACGGCTCTTTGGAGGATATCTTTAACCATACGGCCCATCCCTATACGATCGGTCTGTTCGGCTCGCTTCCCAATATGGATGACCGGACCCAGCGCCTGAAGCCGATTCCGGGTCTGATGCCGGATCCCACAAAACTGCCGGAGGGCTGTACCTTCTGTACCCGTTGTCCTCATGCGACCGAAGTATGCCAGTCGAAACGTCCGGGCTATGTCAACGTCGGAGGAGAGCACATCGTTGCCTGCCATCTGTTTAAGGAGGATTGAGAAATGTCAGATACATTGCTGGAAGTGAACCACGTAAAAAAATACTTCAATACCCCCAAAGGCATTCTTCATGCGGTAGACGACGTGACCTTTTCCATTGACAGAGGAAAGACACTGGGAGTAGTCGGTGAGTCCGGCTGTGGGAAATCCACGACGGGACGTGTCGTCCTTCGGCTTCTGGAGCCTACGGAAGGCAGTATTATGCTTGAGGGAGAGGATATCTCAAAGCTGAAAGAGTCCCAGATGCGCAGCAAGAGAAAAGAGATGCAGATGATCTTTCAGGATCCGCTTGCGTCTCTGGATCCTCGAAAAACAGTTGGACAGATCATCGAGGAACCGTTAAAGATCCATAAGCTGATTCCTTCTGCCAGGGATCGCCAGAAACGCGTGCTGGAGCTGATGGAGACGGTAGGACTTGCCCAGAGGTATTATTCCACCTATCCCCATGAGCTGGACGGCGGCAGACGCCAGAGGATCGGGATTGCCCGCGCTCTTTCGGTCAAACCAAAATTCATTGTCTGCGATGAACCGGTTTCTGCTCTGGATGTCTCGATCCAGGCACAGATCCTGAACCTTCTGGAAGATCTGCAAAAGCAGATGGGATTGACTTATATGTTCATCACCCATGACCTGAGCGTGGTCCATCACTTTTCTGACCAGATCGCGGTTATGTATCTGGGAAAGATCATTGAGATGGCGTCCTCGGACGATCTGTTTGCGGCGCCGACCCATCCATATACCCAGGCTTTGCTGAGCGCGATCCCGGTACCGAAGCTGGAAAACCGGCGTGAAAGGATTATCCTGAAGGGAGAGATCACGTCCCCGATTAATCTGCCGAAGGCCTGCCGCTTTGCCAGCCGCTGCCTGTACGCGACAGAGCGCTGCCTGCAGGGAGAGCCGGAGCTGAAGGAGATCGCGCCGGGCCATAAAGTTGCGTGCTTTCTGAAAGAAAACTGAAAATCAAATCGTATATTTCAGAGGATACTGATTTTGACTTCGGCAGTCCAACTGCCAAAGAAGCAAAATCGTTATCAGAAGACGTTGCATCAACGTACAAAACTTCATTTTAGGAGGAAAGAACGGTCCGTACCTGTAGATTGCGGAAAAGGTTTATTCAGACAGCCAGCCGTACGAGCCGGAAGAAAAAAATGAGAAAGCAGAGAATTGCTTTACCGGAGATCAGACAGGATCTGAGAAATTACTATAATGCGCTGCATGCTCTGGGAATGGAGCCCATAGCGATCACAGATACGGCAGGTACGGCAGAACTGCAGGCGGAAGCCATGCGGCAGGCTGCAAGAGAATCCACGGAAAAAGGTATATCTGAAGGTCTTACGGCATCGGATTATATCCCTGAATTTTTGGATTACTCCCGGTTTTGTGTCGAGGATTATGACGGACTGGTATTGCCGGGCGGAGGAGACATCGATCCCAAACGTTACGGTCAGAGGAATCAGGGGATGTGCAAAGGCATCCATGAGGATCTGGACGAGCTGCAGTTTTTGGTGTTTGACAGCTTTATAAAGGCAAAGAAGCCTGTCTTTGGCACCTGCCGCGGACAGCAGCTGATCAATGTGTATTTCGGGGGGACCCTGATTCAGCATCTGCCGACTTTCGAGCGCCATGCCCGGCCGGCAGACAGCAAAATTGACAAGGTTCATGGGTGCAGAGCGGAAAAAGGTTCCTGGATAGAGCTATTGTACGGAAGCGAGTTTTTTCATAACAGTGCTCATCATCAGGCTGCTGATCGTCTTGGCGATGGCCTTGTCATTGACTCTCATTGCACGGAAGACGGAGTGGCTGAGTCGCTCCATCACAGGGAACTTCCGATTTATGCCGTTCAATGGCATCCGGAACGGATGTGTTTGAAATATGAACGGACGGATACCGTAAACGGACTGGAGGTATTCCGCTTTTTTCAGAACATCGTGGAATCGAGCCGGAACGCCGGCTAAGTCGTTCACCGGTTCCTGCCTTCCGGCTCGGTCGTTTCTGTACGGTATCTGCGGGGTATCGGAAACAGGTACAGAAAGAATTGAAAAACCAAGTGCGTGAGGCTGACTCGATCATTATGACGGGGATAGGATTATGAGAGAAAATTATATAACCAATTTGCCGGATCAGGCAGGAGCTTTTGAGGCAGTCTGCCAGATTATCGCCCGACATGGCGGGAGTATTGATCGGGTAAACTACAATAAAGGAATTGATGAGAACACGGTTTTCCTCGAGGTTTCCGGAGAAGAAGAGCAGCTTTGCATGATCCGTGAGAACCTTTCGCAGGAGGGGTATCTGGGAAGACCGAAGGAAGAGAGTCATGTGGAGCTGCTGGATCTGGAGCTGGAAAACGGAGTGGGTGTCCTGATGACCGTTCTGAAGGTGATCAGCCGGCATCATGTGAATATTTCCTTTGTCAATTATCGGAAAAGAACCGCTGTGATCCAGAGAATCCGCCTTGGCCTGTTGATCCGCGATCAGGAGAAGCTGCGGGAAATCCTGGAGGAACTGTCAGAATTCTGCAAGGTTTCCGTAGCGGACTATGAGGTGACGGAGAATTCCGTGGACGGTTCGGTCTTTTATGTGACCTTTGCCCATGAAATGCATGATCTTTTAAACCTGTCGCCGGAAGAAACGGAGCAGGTTCTGATCCAGTCGAACAGGATTATGCAGATGCTGGAACTGGATACGGGCAATGAAGCCTACATGAAAACCTTTGAATGTATTCGCCTGTTTGCAGGATTCATAAAGGATCATAAAGGCGAAAATTTCCGCGTGTCTGTCTCCAGCCGCCGACTGGACGAAGAGATGAAGCTTTATGTGATCGAACCGCCATGCGGCAGCAATACCTATATACTTGAATACATGGATGAGCTTTGGTTTGTTGACAGCGGCTTTTTCTGTTATCGGGAGGAAATGCTGAAGATCATACGTGAGATGTTTCCGGATTTTGACATGCGTAAAAAAAGCATCATGATCACGCATGCGGATATCGATCATACAGGATTGATGGATCTTTTCGACGCGGCTTATATGAATCAGACCTGCCTGGAAAATTTCCAGCTGGAACGGAGAAAAAAGCCGAATTTCCGGGAACAGAATATTATGCATCAGCCCTACAGTCTTTTGAGCAAAATCATTACCGGATATCAGACGCCGGATCTGTCCCGCTGCACGGTGGTGGGAGTGAAAAAGGATCAGAAGCTGCTGTCAAGGATCGGGACTCTGCACTTTGGAGAAAAGGAATGGAGGGTTTACGAAGGGCTGGGAGGACATGTCCGGGGAGAAACCGTCATTGCCTGCCCGGAGCTGAAGCTGGTTTTTACGGGAGATATTTACGTAAACATCAAGGGATTTTCCCAAGAGCAGAGAGCCTTCAACATCCTTGCGCCATACCTGATGACCCGCGTGGATGAAGATTCTGCCCTGGCAACGGCTACGCGCAATCATCTGCTGGAGAAATTTGCAGGGTACACGATCTGTCCGGGACACGGACCTATAGTAGAAAGCCAGGAAAACGAGTGTCCCTGAGAGAAACGTGCTGTGCATGTGCGTAATGAGGTAGATATGAAAAATTGGAAGAAATGCATTGCCATAGGTCTGGCCTGCAGTCTGCTTACCGGATCGACCGCAGTCTGGGCCGGGGAACAGGCGGAAACAGAAAACATAGACAATGAGACAGAAGTAACAGCGGATGATGAGAACGGGCAGGAAATAAACCTTGAGGGACAGCTGACCCTGGATGATATCAGTGCCATGAATGGCGGGGCGGAAAAGGTTTATTCTCATAATGACCATGTAACCTTTGTGGACGGAACCTGTACCGATCATCCCGTTGCCGGATTTGACGATGCTGCCGGAGTCGTAAATTCTATGATGACTCTGATCGGCGCCGATGCCAATACGGAATTTATTCCCTGGAGAATGGTGACGGATCCTATGGGAAACAACTATTACATTTTCCAGCAGATGTATCGGAATACAACGGTCTGCGGCGGAGCGGTCAAGGTGATCACTGACATGGAAGGAATGATGATCGGACTGACCAGCAGTGTGGAGGCCAGGATGCCGGAGGTAGAAGAGGGCGAAGGGATTACCGCTGAGGAAGCGGAAGAAATCGTAAATGAGAAGGAAAGGGCTGCAACAGGCCGGAATCCGGAAATCTTAAGCCAGTTTACCGATCGGGTGATTCTTCCCGCCATGCTGAAGTTTGACATCGAAAGTGAAGATGAGAGCAACCGTTTTGCTTATGTAGTATATACCGACAACCTTTCCGGAGACGTAATCCATGGTACGGATCTGCCTTATCTGGCCCACTATGTGTCTATGACCGGAGAGTACCTGTATCAGATGCCTGCCATCATTCCGGATGATGATGCGGGCAGATCCGGATATGATTCCGGCTATGTGTTCCAGTTTATGGAACCGGCAGAGTATACTGGTTACGTGGATCTGTCTGACGGCAGCGAAAAAGAGATTACCGTTACCGTGATGCGCGATACACGTACGGGTATGTATTACCTGGGGAACATCGAGCGCAGGATTGTTGTCGGACAGTGCTATGATTTCCTTTACAATGAAGGTCAGATTGTGCTGGAATACAGTCCCGACAATAAGGAATGGGACCAGGTCGGACTTTTATCATTGTACAACTATTGCCGGGCGTGGGATTATTACAAGGAGATCGGCTGGAGCGGCGCTGACGGCGACGATACACCGATTATCATTCTCAATAATTTCTGTGATGATCATCGCGTTGAGGTTAATAATGCATGTTATGTAGGTCAGGTCTATGGCATGCAGGTTTTTCTTGCCAGCAAGATTAATGATTTATCCCAGTGCCTGGACGTTATCGCGCATGAATTCACACATTGCGTGACAAGGTCTCTTATGACCTATAATTCGTACATGAACGATTATGGCGCGATCAATGAGGCTCTGAGTGATCTGCAGGGCAAGAACTGTGAAATGATGGCCGGTGATGTGGACAGGACAAACTGGGTCATGGGAGCAAACAGTAATACCCCGGTCCGCAGCATGAGTGATCCGCATCTTTATACGCAGCCGGAATACAGCTGGGATCTGTATTATCATGAGACAGTAGAGACACCTACCGCAGCCAATGATCACGGAGGCGTTCATTCCAATTCCTCTTTGCTGAACCGGATCGGTTATTTCCTGGTGCAGGAAGGCGGCATGACACTTGAGGAAGCTCGTGTTTTCTGGTTTATGACAGACTGTACCATGGTGCCGGGAACCGATTATCTGCAGCTGGCTGAATTGCTTCCCTGGGTATTAAAAAACGCCGGGATGGATCAGTATGCAGATCAGCTGAATCAGGCGATAGAAAATACACGTCTGAATACCAGGGAAATGCCGCAGAGCCTTGATGAGGACCGTGCCCTGGTCACGATGACATTGCCTGATACCGAAGCGTTTGATACGGACAACTGGATCCTGTCTCTTACCAGCATAAGGCTTGATGATATTGTCGAGAATTACAGAAGTATTCTGTCCAGCCTGCTCAGCAGTGATTTTTCGATCCTTCCGGAGTCTGTCCGGCAGGCTGTTGAGGCAGCAAAGGAAGAGCGGCAGAACAGAAAATCAGAGGAAGAAAGGAAAGGCTTTTTCGAGGGTCTGATCGAGGCTGTTGCGGAAGCGGCAGAGTTGACGGAATTATCACCGGAAAGACTGTTGGAGAAAGAAAAAAGCGAAGAAGTATTTCAGGATTTTATGCAATGGTTCTTAAAGGGAATCCGGGATAATGTTTTCTCCTCATACGGAAACGCAGGCCTGGATGGCAGTACACTGCATATGGTCGTTCGTCCGGGACGCTGTATCCCCATACTTCAGCACATTGTTCTGAAGGAAGGCTCTCAGGTGCCGGATCAGGTTGCTTTTGCGGTCTACATGAATGGCAAGTGGTACGGAGCGGGAGTGGAAGATTTTGCTGCTCCGGGAAAGAATGCGGATGCAAAGGAAGAAAATGAAGCTTTGTCTGAGGAAATCAGGGAACTGACCTCAGATCTGATGAATGTAATTCTGAAGAATCTGGGTAATATCCATAGTCTCGATGATGTATTGGATCTGGTTACCGTTGATATCAAGGGTGGTGAGATTCTGGAGATCTCTGCCAATGGACTGGACGAGATCGTTATTCCGGCTCCGACGGCTTTTGAAGAAAGAGCGTTCGGGACGATTGAGCCGGGGAAAAAATCACGTCCGAAGATGGAAACTGAGACGGAAGCTGAATCTGACGCTCGGCTTCAAGGTTAGCACCCGGCTCCCGGATCAATGTCACATTCGCTCGGCTGTTATTTTTCAAATGCATCGCTCATTGTGACATTGATCCGTCCGCCTGCTTTCAGGGTATGAGCCGAGCTGTATAGTGAAAGTGTAAAAATGCGCACATAGTTCCTGCTATGTGCGCATTTTAAGCTTTTTTATTTTCTTTCGGTTATCTGTCGTGCGACGTATACGCCGCTGGCTGAGGCGTGGGAGAGAGAATGGGTCACGCCGCTTCCGTCTCCGATGATAAACAGTCCCGGATACAGGGTTTCGAGATGGTTGTCAAGTTTCACTTCCATGTTATAGAACTTTACTTCTACGCCGTAAAGCAAGGTGTCGTCGTTTGCAGTTCCGGGAGCGATTTTATCCAGGGCATAAATCATTTCAATGATTCCGTCGAGAATTCGTTTGGGGAGAACCAGGCTTAAATCTCCTGGTGTCGCTGTCAGAGTCGGGCGTACGGTGCATTCCCGGATCCTGCTTTCGTTGCTGCGGCGTCCTCTTTCCAGGTCGCCGAAGCGCTGGAGGATCACACCTCCGCCCAGCATATTTGATAATCTGGCGATGCTTTCGCCGTATTCGTTGCTGTTTCGGAAGGGCAGTGAAAAGTGTTTGGAAACCAGGAGGGCGAAATTGGTATTTTCTGTTTTTTTGGCGGGATCTTCGAAGCTGTGGCCGTTTACGGTGACGATCCCGTTTGTGTTTTCATTTACCACAATGCCGTTGGGATTCATGCAGAAGGTGCGTACATTATCTTCAAATTTTTCGGTTTTGTAGACGATTTTGCTCTCGTAAAGCTGATCTGTCAGATGAGAAAAGATGACGGCCGGAAGCTCGACCCGCACGCCGAGATCTACCCGGTTTGAGCTGGTGGGTATCGAGAGATCTGTGCAGACCTTTTCCATCCACTTACTGCCGCTCCGTCCGACGGAAATGATGCAGTATCTGCATTCCGCCTCACCGGAATCGAAATACACGCGAAAGCCCCCGTTTTCCAGGGGCTGCACCTGGTGGATCGGCGTTTTGAAGTAGAAGGATACGTGTTTGCTGAGTTCAGCATAAAGGTTTTGCAGTACGATATAATTGATGTCGGTTCCCAGATGACGCACAGAGGCATCCAAAAGCGTCAGCTTATTTTGCATGCACAGCTTTTTAAATTCGCTGCCGGCTGTGGAATACATTCGGGTTCCCTCACCGCCATGGGACAGATTGATCTCATCGACATAATGCATCAGTTCAAGAGCCTTTTCCCTTCCGATATACTCATACAATGTCCCGCCGAAATTATTGGTGATATTGTATTTGCCGTCGGAAAAGGCTCCGGCTCCGCCGAAACCGTTCATGACCGCGCAGGTTTTGCATTTGATGCAGCTTTTTATCTTATCACCGTCAATCGGACAGATCCTTTTTTCCAGAGGATTGCCTGACTCAAAAATCGCAACCTTCAATTCCGGATTCTTCTTCATCAGTTCATAAGCAGAGAAGATGCCGCCCGGACCGGCACCAATGATGATGACGTCATAATTCATATCCATACTCTTTCTCTTTTCGTAATATTCATATGATGATTGCATCGACAAAAGCCTGATTCTACGGATCGCTTCGCAGCGGAGCTGCTCTCGCGTCTCGCCTCCCGGCTCGGTCGTTGCTAAACGCATGCCACTGGCATGCAGCAACCTACAGCCACTCGGAATCCACTCATTT
>JAFVGK010000076.1 GCA_017475035.1 Blautia sp. | reverse complement strand
GTTGTCTGTAAGTGCCAAGGTATACGCTACTGCCTCATAGTCCTCTGTGGGTGCATTTGAGGACAGCTTTGTGCAGTCGTAGCATACATGCGGCCTCATCACGCCGTTTACGACATTCATGATTACATTGGAGCAGACTTCGTACTGGCCGAGAGCCAGTTCTACACCGAAAAGGATATAGGGTTCCTTACCGGAGGAGTTGCTGCTTGGTGATCCACAGCTGCCGAGCACATCATCACATGCACCTGTGTACCAGGGCATAGTCGACAAGTATGTCGGGCAATCGATGTTATCGACGACAGCTTTTGCTGTGGAAAAGACAGTTCCTCCATTGTCAACATACACAGCGGCGTTCGTGTCGTCATAGTCTTCAATCTTCGTAATCAAGACTCTGTTGGCTTTCGCATGCATGCCAGCCTGGCCTCTGTCGATATTGCCTGTTGTTCCTGCCGTATTCAAAGTAGTAGCATTACCAATCGATACGCACGATCCGACAAGAAGATTTGCTGCCTGTGACTTTGCGATAATGATCCTCTCAACATCCGCCTCCTCGACGGTTGCAGGATACTGAAGATAATAGCTGGTCGTCGCACCTTTCATAATGCTCTGGCTGTCCCTGGTCGCAAAAGCCACATCGAAAAGATTGGTCATCCGCTGCCAATCCTGAGCCGTGGTTCCACAGTACTGACTCCCTTTCCCGTGAAACTTGGTAATCATGCTGTTGTGAGAATTATTGTAACTCGGGATATGTCCGCTGATGGAGTTCGGTGTTCCGGATGATTCGGAAGAATCCTGGTATTTGGCAATGGCAACATAGGGACGGATTGTTCCGTCCGGCCGAATTGCTCCTCCCTCCGGGAAAAATCCTTCGTGAGCCATGTCAGACAGGATCAGGTTTTCTCCTGTCGCTGTAATCTCAATCCGGATCCACTGTGTGAGGAACAGGCACCAGACATCCCTCTCTGTACGGGAGAATTCATTATCAATACCGCGAATGTACTGGACCTGGAATTCTCCATCTTCGTCAACGTAACCATTCACCTCCAGGTGATAGAAGACAGACTCTCCTTCGAGATCGTTTCTGCCCTGTACGGTATTGGTCGAAGGTTCGCATACCTTACCGACATTGTCATACAGTCTGGTCCCGATGCTGGAAGGGTTGATATCAAAAGCATCCCAGTGGACACCGTACTTTTTCCCTGTCCTGCGCATATCCAACAGGAACTTTGCCTGTGCGTTTTTGGTTGAAGCGAAGCCGCCAGCTGCTTTCTGGATGGCAACATCATTGTTAATAAGCTGTCCAAACAAGGCGTTGAACGTATCCGCATGACACGGATCCGATGTTTCAAGCATCCTCAAATTTGCATTAAAAGATGCCCCGGAAGTATCAAAATACGACATTATTTCCTCCTGTATGATATTTCCAATGCTATGTTTTGTGTAAAAAGGTTAGAAAATAACAGA
Source organism: Blautia sp. (assembly GCA_017475035.1). Lineage (GTDB taxonomy): Bacteria > Bacillota > Clostridia > Lachnospirales > Lachnospiraceae > Blautia_A. The sequence goes on along the minus strand of JAFVGK010000076.1, from coordinate 1,594 downwards.
ATCCGTTATTTTTAGCACAAAAGAAAGCGGCGTCAGAAGGTATCGTCACACTCGAAGATAACTTCCATATCCGCATCTTTCCCCTTCTGCATGAACGCTTTCAGGGCAACGAAATCTCCTTCTGCGTCATAGATGCCGCACTCAGAGATGTAGGTATTGCTCAGCTCATCTGCACCGATCGTACAGCGATACCGAACCTTCGTGTCGCTGATGATCTCATGCCCGTCTACCGCCTTGCGCAGTACCTCATGGTGCAGAGCGTTGCTGTCCGCAGAATGCGGAATCACAGCGCCGCTGCTGTTCACTCCTCCGTCTCCAAAAGCCATGCCGATGATTTTCGGCAAAGCCTTTTCGCCTGCTCGGGCAAGCAGCATCTTCTTCTTTGCCCTGGTCGTTACTACAGTTCCTGATGCCATTTACAATTCCTCCCTTCCTGAATTCAGGTTTATATTACCATCCAGCATCACCGCACCTGTAAGAGGCACAGCTTCTGCCGGGACGTACCAGTTAAATACGGCAGCTTCTTCTCCGGGCAGGGCATATCGCCAGCCGCTGATATTGATATCAGGCGGAAGCGCATCGTCAAGATTCTCTTCTCCATTGAGTGCCCCCCAGCCCCCGAGCAGCCTGGCTGAATCCCACCAGATAGAATCAACTTTATAGACGTCTGTCAGCGTCAGATCTTCATCAGACGTTGCCCGGGATATGAACCTGTTCGCAGTGGCGTATATCCACATATTCTCGTTGGTCAGGGTAAGTTTCGGAACAAAAGTAATCCTGGTCGGGAGCTCCGTATTGAGCAGGTATGTCCCGTCCAGGAGCATGCTTCCATCCAGAAGCCCCTGCCACGCGCTGATTGGGGTGCGGAGCGTGATCCGTTCGGTGATGTTTTCTGTCAGTACAAAAATGACCAGAAGATCGCGGAAAGATGTAGCTACATGTGCAGGCATCCTCCGGAGCACGATGTTCTCAATCTTACGTGCCGAGAATACGGCATCTTCGTTAAGAATGATCCGGATCTGGAGAATGTTATCCTCCCACCAGATTTCCGAATCGCATCCGGAGTATGCCTTGATGATCGACTTGATCGTCGATGCCCCGAATTTTCCGTTTCCGGGATAATAGGCGGCCACAGTCCTGCGCCTTTCGTCGAGGCTGTCACCAGGCTCCGGTTCCAGGACGAGGATCCTTTCCAGCAAAGCTATCGTTTCCTCATCTGCGTAGATGGGAAACTGGTTCAGTACGATCTTTTCAAGCCACAGAGCCATCAGGTCAAGCGTCCAGCCGGCAAAACGGTAGATTGCGTCCATTTCCCGGTATTCCGTCCACCAGGATGGGCCGTAGCTTACAAGCTCTTCATATCCCGGGATTTCTCGGTTGTTAAATACGTCCATCCACTATCACCTCCCCGGCAACTGGAACCTGGTAGATGCTGATCGGCACATTGTCTGTGCCTCCGTTGACCAGCAGGTTTTCGTAATCAACAACCCCGGATACATTTGCGATCAGTGACCCGATGGAATTCACCCTTACAGTTGTTTCATCCGCAGCAGCAAGTGCCAGCCCTTTCAAATAGGCTTTCAGGGCTGCCTCG
>JAFVGK010000075.1 GCA_017475035.1 Blautia sp. | reverse complement strand
TCCGGCCCAACGGCTCACTGCCTGCGGGCCTTTTTCTACCGTCTTTTCTACAGTTGCTTCACACATTTTCATTTATGAAAGGAGTCTGCTATGACTATTTGGGAATTCATGTATCGCTGCGGCAGTGCCTGCTACAACTTTGGTTACAACATCGGTAACGCTCTGGCCTATTACCTCTGGTAATTCCTCCGCTCCGGCCCAACGGCTCACTGCCTGCGGGCCTTTTCTACCGTCTTTTCTACAGTTGCAATTCCGTATTGATTTATTAGAAAGGAATATATTATGAAAAAGATTTATAACATTCTTATCACAACAGCTCTTGCTTGTATTCTTTTTGTTAATCTAACCCATGCAGCAAATTACAGTTACTCCTGTGCCTTTAACTCAACCTCTGGTTTTAATAGTCGAACTGGTCAAGAAACAAATTATCATTGTGCTAATATCCTTCCGTCCGGATCTATTGTCTGGTCAGATAGAAACTATAGAAATGGGTGGTATCAGATAAAAGCCGGATGCCATGATGAATTGTGGATCAATTCAAATTACGTTATTCCTGCTCGTTATAATGGGTGTCTTCTCAAGATCAGAACGAATGGCGAAAATCTTAGTATGCATAGTGGGCCCGGAACAAAGTTTACAACAATCTCGTCCATTCCTAATGGAACGAGCGTCCCATCATACTACAGAGGCGATGGTTGGGCTTATGTCATATATGGATGTAACTGTGGTTGGATTTCTATGAATTATACTTCTTAATAATAGTCTGCTAGTTTTTAGCCCCAACTAATTTATATATTGGATAATTACTCCTTCTATTTAATGATGATAGTTCAGCTATCTTATCCCTATGTAGTAGGAAATAGGATTTCGTATTTTGCCAATTTATCATCGAAAAAAGATATAAGGATACACTTTCAGTCCCATCTAGCATTTTTTAAGGGAGAGCATTATGATACTTTGGGTAATGCATATTGCGCTAGTAAACGGTCGCTTTTGTGGAGCCTAACGGCCACGAGGCGCTGGTCAGCGGCCAAAGGCAAGCATACTTATCCTTAACCGATTAGTTACCCTTTACCAGCATGGCGGGGACCTGTCAAGGGAGCGCAGCACAAGGCTTGCCCTTGACAGGCGTCCGTCATGCTGGTATCAAATTTCAAGCGGTTAAGGTCGACCACTCATTAAAGCCAGCCGACCGCTGGTCACCGCATTGCCGACCGTCGGAGACCGCAAATCGCAGTTAAGTATAATTTACGATTCATTGCACGAAAGATATTTATAATACACCTTTCAAAAAAAGAAAATGAGCCATGATTAGGAGATTTTTATAAACAGCTTTTGTAAATCCTATTATAAGTATCTTTCGTTATTCTGCATGTCACAAAATAATATTGTCAGATTGAGCATGATAAATTTTCAGAGGATAGGCGGAAGAAGACGATGAAGGCACCGGCAACTGATAACAACGACTCACTTGGAAATTTTAGACAAGCAAGAAGTTAATTATTTCGGAACAGGTCCTTATGTCCCCCTTGAAACTTAAAAATTATAAATTTAGAAGCTATTCAGGAACCTATTATACAGCTTGGTCCTAAAAAATTATGTCAATGATTGATTGAGGACGATATGTCACATATAGAAATACACAACACTACGCTTTGATTATTAGCAAATGTAAGTCAACGATGTAACGAAAGTGTAGAACCGCTACGTTGAGAACAACATGCTGAGCATGTATTTCGGTATCGTTACACGCGTATAAATGGAAAATAAAAAAAAATTGCGCCGAGTATAACAATGTGACAAACGGAGAATTATTTATTATAATACTAACAATAAATCTGCCGTATTCCGTGACTTAAACTTGACAAACTACATGCTATAGATATATAATAAAGTAGGAAGGTTAGAATGTAGCTTGGTAAAAACAATATCGATAGTTACGGATTTGTTGAAAGACATAATAATGTGATATATTTGAAATGCAAATATTTCATATTGATCTCGTCGACCATCGGCAGTAATTATTCTCGTGATGTGAATAGCAAGTACTACATTCGAACTTCATTTATTCCTCAGTTTATATCTGAGAATCAAAAGCGAAGACACATTAGTGTCTTCGCTTTTTTTGCCTTTTGCTCATCCTACACTTACCGAGTAAATCCTGTTCCGCCTATATTGAGTTTCCTTTATCTATGATTATCTCAACCCTATGAGCAGCGTACAAAGGATTTCATTTCATATTGTAGATTGTTTGAGGAGAGCTTAATCATCAAGTATTTATACCTTTTAACAACAGACAAATCTGGCATCTATTTCTTTCCTATGCAATATGAGGATCAGCTTTTAAAGTAAATCGACACACACTATTTCCCATCATCATTCTATTAATTTTCATCTTTCGTTCTCTTTTTATCTTTATGAGGCACCTGATCGACATATACAGCACATGTATAAAGGACTGCTTTATTCTCTAAGTCTTGAATTTTTTTTATGCAATTGATAAATGCCTTTTCCGTTTTCTTCATTGTCAATCGCTTTACTTCAATTCTACAAAACAGTTTTTCAAAATCATCAGTATATTGTAAAGGAGAAATCTTCATTAAGAATTCATTAAATATCTTTGGCTCCTTTATAATATCATTAATGATATCAGAAAACAAAACAGACCTTATAATTTCATAGCCATTCCGTCCTTTCGAAGCAGCAGAATAAAGCCTTAGACCTGTTTCTCTTACACATTCATCTCTTGTTTCCTCTTCTGTATCTGAATAATTTCCTTCCCAACACATTATGGTAGTAAGTTTTCCTCTATCGGAAAAAGTTCGAGATATTAAAAAGGAATAGAAGCATAGAATAATCCGTATAAAAGCCTTGGATTCTGAAATCTTATCAATTTGCTTTCTATTAAAGTCAATAGAACTAATTCCTTCTCCAGATAGAAAAAAGGAGCGACTAGTAAGAACGGAATACTTCAGGAACATTTCCTTTCGTTCCAAAGTCCAATCTTTATCGTTAGGCATCATACCATCTCCAAAAATCCACTCTCTCAGCTGAGAATCCTTCAGAGTATAGTCTGTTACATCCCTAAGCTCAAACGTCCAATTCGCTCCGGGTGCATACCAACCACTTACCTTAAAAGATCTGTCCTTTATTGCTTTTCCAAATAAGCGGAAATTATCATGAAAATTATTAAGGCCAGAATCAAAGCAATTATCAATTGGTATTCCAGAAGAATCTTCTTTTACGAAAAAATACCAAGCGCCGTCACTTGATTGTGAATTAATGAAGCAAAAATATCCTATTAAAATCCTAAATGCAACATTCTCCCAGTTTCCACCATTTCCAGTCAAGAATTTTAGAATATGTGCATTCATATTTTTAAGGAGCGAAACATTTTTATAGTCAGTAAGTTTATTAGTTAAAAATCGCAAAATATAATCCCTAGTTTCCTGAGAAAAAATTTGATTTTCAGAACCAACGTTACAGATTGATGGTAAAGTTTCTCCTGGCAGAACCCATAAATATGGTCTTAAAGCATAAGCAAAAGAAGACAAATCTTCTGTTTTTGTTTTACCCTTGATTAATGACTTTAATTGTACCAAAGCCTCATATGCCTCTGTGCCACCATTATCTGGAATTCTAAAATATTTATCTTTAATTATCTGATCAGAATTGACATTTTCAACTTCTAATACATTTCCCGTTATCAAACGTGTTAGACACCAAGATGTCTCTGTCTTAGCTGTGCACGACTCAAATGTCTCACTGGGATAGTTAATAAAATCTCCTGCGTCTGAAGGAATATTCGAATCCACTTTAGCTGTTTGGGAAATACATATCACCAAAGCTGGGTCTACATTTTGGCTGGTAGAGAGAAGATCCCATGTAGTTCTTGATAGTTTTAATAAATCTCGTTCAAAAATGGAAATATGTCCATCAAAAAGTGAAATATCTTTTCTTTTTTTAAGAATCTCCTTACGAATTTTCTCAAAAAAATTTGTGGGTTTCACCTGATTGTTACCATAAATACCAAGGGCTGTATGATACAAACCTGGAACTGGCCAATACATATCACTATATTTTCCATCATTTATAATTATCAGCTGTCTGAAAGCCAGTACTGCCAGCAATATTGCTTCTGCCGAAAATAATTCTATAAATTCTCTTGAAATAGTAAAGCCATCACAAAGAGCAGCCTCAGCTAAAGCGCCAGAATATGCTTTCCAGTTATCCAAGACCTTAGCATTTTCCGATTCTTCCGTATTATCCGTTCTTCCTCTTTGGTGCAACATACCCTGCAAAGGTCCATTTCCCCGGCGTAACCTGTCCATAGACCTAGCAATACGTTCCAGATATCCGTCAGTCTGATTATCATAAATATCCATAGACTGGAAGCGTCTATTCTTTTTTTCTATCGATTTAATACTGGATCTTTTAAAACAATTCTGATAAATCTCATGTAAAGTCTTCAAAAGTTTTTTTTGATCTTTTGAATAACTATTATAAGCATCGCTTATCTTATAAAATACAGAAATAAAGTCTTTTATGTCTTCTAAACCAAGAAGAAGATAATATGCTTGCTGAACCTTTTCTTGCTCCCTTAACGGTAAGTATGTCAATTCTCCTTCTATAACTTCAGAATACATAAGTAATTCTTCAAACAGATAAGGAGCTTTCTCTGTATCATTTTCTTGTTCTATCTCTTTATTATTATATCTGAACCTTCCTGAAACTATAGGTGGTAAACTTCTTTTACTGTAATCTTCCTCAAAACTATTTTCGTCAAGAATAACCTTGTTTTTCTCCATTAAGGAATATGACGCAACAGCATCCGCTATATGTCCATATCCATAGCTATACTTAGTAAAATCAATTGCAAACCGATGACTATTCCTGATGGAGTAAAAAGTTTTCATCAGTACTAAACTCCAGTTGATAACCTCTGTATCATTGAGTTCTCTTATCTCCTGAGTTCGATAAAAATAGTCTTGATATCCTCGAATTTTAAGAACTAACTCAGTTAGGTTTTGGATTTCCTGCATTTCATTCAAATAAATCATTCCGTCCCCTCCGAATCATAATATATAGGCAAATATTCACCCATTAAGTCAAGGAACAAGAAATCAGAAAGTTTTCCTTTCTGTTCTAATTTTACCAAACAGTTGCAAAGGCTTCTGTTTATAAGCTCTTTGCCTATATCTGATGCCGGAATATATTTTCCAAGAATTACCTTTACATCTTCACGAAGCTGTCGAATCAAATCCACTGGTGTACTTATTGTTGCTTCAGGAGCCTCACAAGAAGTGTTTTCTACAAGCTCTCTGAGATAACGTATTGTTGCCTTTAAAACATATATTCCCTGTTCCGAAAAGGTAAATAGATTCATGGCTTCTTCACTCAGGAATTTTTCATCTGCAAAGGATGGCAAATACTCTTTTAGTAAAGCTTTTCTAGCATTCGATTCGCTAAAAACTAATCGAGAAAGCAAAATATCATCTTTTAATATACTATCTATATGCTTAAGCCAATGATTTCTATTGATATCAATTGGGAGATTTCCAAAGCAACAATTATCAAAGGTCCCATTTCCAAGTAATAAACAAGCTTTATCAAAAGCAATCTCCATAGGAAACATTTCCATGAGTAATCGCAAAACCTGTCCATAATACTTACGTAACTGAGGGCGATTCGTCCTCATCCTTCTGCGAGAGTTTATTCCTTCTATGTATTTTTTTAGTATATCTTTAGTCTTCTCTAGAATTTCTCTTTGACAATTATATGAAATTTCGTCTTCGTCTTTGCATACAAAGAAAGTGCGAAGCTCCTTCACTTCATCTTCTTCTCTAACAAAACGATATCTTTTCCCTTTATAGATATTATTATCAAAAACAATCCTAGGAAGATAATCTATACCAGCCATTATCTGATCTTTTGCAATATCTTTATAAGCATCCTCACAAAGATCCTTAAAGAACTCCTGATGCATTCCAGTTCTTTTTAATAGATAAGATTTACGAGCCAACGACTGGCGAAATTTAGTAAATGGGGTATCTCCCCTAATTATTCCCATCATTTCCAAATCTTTTTTCTTCCAAGATGCCATTGAGATAGATTCAAATTTTGTATTTGTTTTCGCACTATCAATGGCATTTGCTGTATCCAAACCGCAATTCACTACTCTATAATGACTGAGCCACGCTGCACAAATCTCCTTCAGCGAAGGAGATTCAGGTAAAGAATTTGCGTAGGCAATAACAGAGTAGCGCAAAGCTTCAATGCTTTTTATTCCAATTGATGCTTCAGTAGTAAGCTGAAACACTTCCCAAAGCCGTTCCTCTAAAAAAGAAGCTTTACAACCAACAGCAACATCTACCAATGTATTCAGGGATTTAGGGTTATTTTTAACTTGAACAGTCCCTGAGCCAGCGTAAATAATAGCCGGAGCGTACCCTTTTTTAAAAAATATAAATTCATCCTCGTCAATATTAGGGATACTTTCTATCACCCATTTAGAAAGTTCTCCAAAATATCTATCTATTCCATCCCGTTTTCCTTTATTCAGTTCTTCCCTTCTTAATCGTTCAAGTTCATCTAAAATTTCTTGCTTTTTCTCAACTACTAATCGGAGGAGCGAAACATTCCGATTAATCATGTTTTCAGCAGCATCAATAACGCTACGTTCACAGCATACATTTCCCAAATCACCATCGCTATCAGCTCCATTAATTGTTAACATGGCACTTCCAGGTGCAAATACAACACCCGTCAGATTCTGAAACCATTTATTATATCTTTCTTCATACTCACTTGGCAGTGGTGCTAACAATGCATCCTCTCCGACAGCAAAATGAGGATTCCTTAACAAACATACTTTCTTTAACGTACCATCTTTCCTACGCCAAGGGGTCTTCTCCCCCGGAGCATAGTAATATCCATGGCCAAAAAGTATTCTAACTTGTATTTTTCCTTCTTTCTTTTCTAACCCATTAATCGGCGAAGAAATCAAAGGGCGGTTCTTCTTTAGCACAAAACAATCGGTAATATATTCTATCATAGCCATTAGATCAGGTACTATATAACGAACTTCACCCTGTACTTCGATTCTTCCCACCATTGCATCTCGTATGGAATTCCATGTAACATCGTAGATAAGATTATTAATGTATTTTGAATTAAGAATTCCATTAGAAGAAATATTTTCCAGAATTTTTTCTTTTGATGTTGGCGAAATATCATCCTCCTCTGGAAAAAATTGCAACTCAACTTCTTCATATATATTATCTTTATCTCTTTGCTTTGATACTTCTTCCGATAATTCTTCATCCGCTTGTTCATCAAGCATTAACACATCTTGTGTGTAATCCATTTCTTCCACATTGTCAGTATTTTGGGTAAATGCAAGGTGAAGCGGATCTTGCAAATTTCTTTCCAACTTTTCAAACATAGCTTTTATTAGTTTGCTTTCTTGACTTTTAGACATTCCTAAAGTAGAAAGAAACTGATAATTTAAGCGGGACTTTGATCTGGGTGGCGAATTATGTTGTGTAACCAAAAGAGAAAATCCGTTCTCGTCAACTCTTCTCCAATATTCCTTCCAAGGATCATTTTCGACCATATCGATAAGATATTCCTTGAATATTTTACCTGCTTTAAACATAGATTCAGTTACTAAAATCCTTATCTTTGGATCTCCATTCTCATAAAAAAGGTCTCGTTCAATTCCAAACATGTCTTGAATACGAGGAGATCCTATACTTTTTGATGTTTCTTGTTTGTCTTTTATTCTATCAGTTATGAAGTCAAGAAAATTAAATCGGACTAATAGACCTTTCATAAATGGAAGTCTAATAACCAAAGCATTATATCTGCCAGTTGCTTCTTTCTTACATAAAAGAAGCCGTTCAATTTTATTAAAAGTATCCTCATCACAAAATCCGACACCGTCATATAGCTCTGCGTATTTATCTTTTTTATTAGGCCGTGCTAAAACAGCCCCAAGATGTTTGCAAGGGGACATGTATCGAAGAGATATTTTTTCGGGACTTATTAAATTAATTGTTAAAAATCTACCCTCTCGTTCTTTGATTGCTTTTAAAAGAGTATTCCTAGCTTCATTCTTTTTATTTACATCAGCGTCAAACAGATCATGAAAGCAAGCATCCAAAAATGAAATAAATTCACGGCGAGAAAGAGTTAAAAATTCCCCTTCTCTTACAGTTACTTCTTTACAAAGAACAGAAGACAAATACCCGGTCTTACAGCCTCTCTTATAAGCATATGCAAATCCAGCAGAGATAATCCACTGCAAAATTAATTCTTCAGATAAGGAATCCTCTGCAACGGTCGGAATCTCAATCTCCTCCCCTGTACTTAATGGTAATTTATTTTCCAAAACCATTTTCAATAACTTATTCCATTTATCAACCGACTCCTTCTCGTAAGCGTCAGAATCTGCTCCGCCATCTTGTAAGCATATAATATATTTCTGCAAGGAGCAATTCTTAATGTTTGATTCGAGTACATCAAGAATGTTTTTCTTTTGTTCTCCTAAAAGAATGTCGCCTGTTGTTAATACTTGCGTTTTCCAGTTTTTCGTTTTCCACACATATGAACCAAGTTTATTTAATGGCAGCACAAAATCTTTGCAACTACTGACACATACTACACTATCTGCGTTTAATGGAAACCTTACTTCTTTTGCTGTTTCCTGTGAGTATTTATTAGCATAATCTATAAGTAACTCTTCCATTGTTTGCCCATCACTAAGCGTTAGGCCGAGATAAGCTTCAAGTTTCGAAACGCAAATTTCAGTGGAGTCCCTGAGACCTTTCATAACAAAGTGTTTATTCTTTGTAGATACAATTCCCAAGGAGAGCCTTTCCATTATTTCTCCCATATATTTTTCTCTAATATAGAGATACTGACCTTTTCGCGCCATAGAAGCAGAAGAAACAAAAGGCTTGTATATAGTTATATCTTCATATTCATTTAATATTTTATAATTATTATATCCTGTCTCATCTACATTAGCATTGCTACCATTAGATGGAAAATCAAATCCTGTCTTCTTTTCTAATAATGATGTTTTAGGAATATTTCGAATTCGAATTCCTTCATAATATAAAAGTTCTTTTAGCTGATCAGTAGAAATTGTTTGGATTTTTCCATCCTTATCCTTATAGAAAGGCAAACCGGCACGAGAATTCCAATTAAGATCTACAATGATGATTTCATAAAGAAAATCCTTTATGGTATCACTATTCGCCTTTGTTTTTAATCCATAAAATTTATTAAGTTGTTCAAAAAGTAAAGTATTGCGCTTGCGAACTGTCTCAAAGAGACGTGCATGATCATAATCTAATTCTATGTAAAAGCCTATATTATCCTGTACGAGTCCATTAAACATTATAATGTCGTTCAATTTGACAGATAACAGCTCATAGTACATACCTGGCATCTTGTTATTATCTCCTCCCCATTCTATCATGCGAATTTTTATTAAATGTGCATGACTTTCTTTGGAACTTTCTTGTATTTATCTTTCTATTAATGCAAATATAAAGTTAAACCACACATTTTCATCCAGGAATCAGGATGAGAAGCGATAGAATTGATGATTGGCGGTAAACCCTGCATTGAATGCTGGAATTCGTAAAATAGGGCGCACTAAATAAACCGTCATTCGTAATTATATTCACGAACTGTTATGAATCTCTACTTCCTGCTCATTTTAACCCTCAAGACTTAATCCTCGAAAAAAAGATTTAAGAGCATATAAGGGATAAATTAGCAAGGGTTAATTAACCTACTATAAATTGTACCTCAAATTGACTGGTTCCCCCATAATCAGGCGTTCTTACGTTTGAGGGATAAAATTTCCGGAAGTAAAGAATAAACGGAATAGGGGAGGGGGAAATACCCACCCTTTCTCTCCCTTGGTTATTCTGTCAGTGTGGATATCTGAGTTGTCAAGAGTTTGCCGCTTGCGGCTTCCGAAGGAACCTTTTACAGCTCAGATATCCACGGGGAGGGAGAGACAGATATAATAGCTATGTAAGATCTCGGATATCTTAATACACAAATATCTTGATATATAATTGCACGATTCTACAAAAAATCAAAAGCAGGCAAAGGCTGGATGAGCTTGTTTCGTATCTTTGAAATAAAGATCCTGAGATCGTATGCTATGCGATGAAGTGAAGCCTCGGTTTGAGGATTTCCAGTAACCGCGCAGAAAAAGCAAATGACCTCATCGTAGCGGAACGAAAAAAGGGAGAAAGTCAGTCTTCAAAAGGAAAGGTATTTTTCCCCATTTTTTTCCATGAAATATGATGACACTTCTCGCACCAATCGCACGTGGATTGTTCTGTTACATGCTGTCGAGTGCAGACATTGCAGCTTCGTTGATGATTCGCTCTGAGCTACTAACCGAGCGGATCTTGTGTAGAATGGCACAATCCTATCTCCAAGGTTTGGCAAAATGAGATATCCTGCTCATATTACATCCACACGCCAGGTTTGTACCCTAGCGTACCGATAATCAGGGAATAAGGTATATCGCATCCGGTTATCATTACCGTAAATCCTTGAATATCGCAATTCGCGACTGTTGAGAGATCGGAGCGTGCGCCTTTACAGATCTTTTGTCGAACATAAACCGAGACTTCCTCATCAAAAAAAGGCCCCGGAGTTCGTAATGGACAGTGATGCGTTGACGAAGAGCCACATGGACTGGTTTGCACAGCGTTCTGATCATGTATATGCCGATCGAAAAGAGCCACGTGCACGGCCATTTAGAGCCACTTAACCGGAAAAACAGAGCCACCTTTCCGATGGCTGAGCCATCCGGTAAGAGTTGATATTTTCTACTGACCGCTGGCTCAGTCTCAGTCCCGGGAGAATTCTTTGAATGTCTCGTCACTCATAGCTTCATTTGGCTATCAATCGCTCCAGAAGTGTATCGTGATCCAGAAGGCCAGTCAAGGCTATATAAACGCCTGCGGCGGCCTTGACAGCCCCTCTGGATCACGATATGAGTCAGTCAAGCGATTGAAAGCACACCTATCGGCAGGATCTACCTGTCACTTAAACAGAACAGGGATTTGTCAATCTGACTTAGTAGCAACGGTCTGATACCGGATGGCTCAGCCAAGCGGAAAGATTGTGGCTCTGTCCCCGGTTAGATGGCTCTTTATGACCGGAAGGGTGGCTCTATTTCACCGTGCACATTGCTCTATGTTACCGGTATATACAGATCAGGTAGGAATCTTCGAATAGGATCAAAGTGAAGCTGTTCAGGGACTCATAATCATAGTTCATGATAAGTGTAGAATAACGAAAGATACTTATAATCGAATTTACAAAAGATATTTATAAAAATCTCCTAATCATGGCACATTTTCTTTTTCGAAAAGTGTATTATAACTATCTTTCGTGCAATGGATCATAAATTATACTTAACTTTCGTGCAAAAGCATCTCGATTTTTATAAATAACTTTCGGTATTCTACAATAAGAAAAGTCCAAAATGTGATTATTCCGCTGTTCCAGCGCATATAGGCCGCAGTTCAGCGCACCTTGACCGCACATGAGCCCATTTCGTATAATCCGCGCTTGAGATCGATGCTTAGAGCTTCTGTTATTCAAGCGGATTAACGAGATGAGCTGATCTCCGATCAGACTGTGTCAAAAAGAGGATTGTCTACGCTGAACGTGCAACAGCCCATGGGCTGATATCGCGGAATAATCAAAATGGTTTTTTTAAACCAATTCAGCTGTAAGCGTATCTTGGTTCGTATTAACCTGAGTGATCAAAATATCAATATTTTCCCCCAGATGTTCACTCAATGGAATCCCTGGATATTTAGCCATCCATTTATTCTTACCGATAGAGCACCTATAGTTATTCCCCCCAACTGAGAAATAGCCTCTAATTCCTTTATTGTTCAACTCAGCTGCCATCATTTTCACTTTTTTCGAAATTAAAGAACTATCAACACTCGCGTAATCCAAAGAATAATACTCTCTTCTTACCCGTGATTTTTGTATATTCTTCTGCATCTTTAATTCAGTATTAATATCCATGCATGCATTTGTCGAGGAAAGTATTTTCAAGATGGACTCACTATATTCATTCACACTTGCTTTAGACTCAGAGGATAAAAATTCCTCATGGCCATGTGCCATAGGATTCCTGGCATTCGCACAAAGCCGGAACTTATACTCCCACTTACTCCAATCATCATTTTGAAAATACTTAGAAAACCACTTTTCCCAGTAATATTGCAAGATACTTACTGCTATATCCAAACTGCACACATCCAGCAAGTCAACCTCACATTTATATTCTTGCATGGTATCATTAATGAATTTATCATAAGTATCCAGTGTTCCCGTTGCACCAATATTGTCAAAAATCTCATTCCAAATGTCATAATCGATATATTCAATATGGTAATGGAGCATGACCTGTTTTCTTATCATTGATTTTATTTTTTTCTCAAGTCCCAGAATAGTATTCCAAGTATCAACTGACAGCGGAACTCTCCTCAGTGCATTTGTAAAATGACCAGAAATTGACATATACTTATCATTCTCAGAAAACAGATAACCCATGTTTTGCAATAAGTTGATATCTGCTTCGACAATTCCAATTTTAGGACCTATTATAACTCCTATAAGTTTTTCTATTGTACAGGCCTCTTCATAAGCTCCATCGACAGATATTTTGTCATTATTTAAGCAAGCAAAAATTGATTTATAGTAATTCTCTATATCGATTTCTCTCCTCCGATATATATGATCAATGTTGAAAGATCCCTTTTTTGAGTATTCATCTACTATATCAAATGCAAACATTGAAATTAAATAGGGTGATCTTCCGCAGTAATAATGCAAACGTACTTTCGAATTCTTGTTTAGCTCAATCCCATATTTATCTTTCAATATATGGTAAAAAATCTCAAAATCTTTATCATCAAATCCATCGATCGGATACGTTTGAACTACTCCATGAAAGGTTGAATTGTTAAAATTCTTTTTCTCAATCATATATAATTGTCTTCGTGAGACCAGCATTAAAGACATTCCGATATCCCGGTTTGATGACAAATCTCTTATAAACTCAAAATCTGCAGTTTCCCTAAACAGATCACTTGCCGCATCAAATTCATCTATAGTCAGAATTGTTCTATATCCTTGTTTTGAGATCCATTTAAAAATACTGTCAAATGTATCTCGATACGTCATGGACTCAGAAGGAAGAGAAGATATTTTTTCCATGTACATGTTATATATACTGCTTTCAAACAGATCCATAGCATCCATCTCAATCACTTCATCTTGTAGCTTATTAATAATTGATACAAGCAAATCAGAAAAGGACTTCTGTTTTGCTAGATCTACAAAAATGGTAAATACCTTTTCCTGTGACTTTTCTTTTACTCGTTCAAGAACTTCTTTAGCAATAGAAGTCTTCCCAAAACGTTTTAACCCCGTAATAGAAATATTATTAATTGTATCAAGTAATATCTCTGTAAATTTTTCCAGATATCGTTCATAGCCTATTTGACTCTCACCTCTGACTTCAGAACCTACCACAAATATATTCTTCATTATAAATATCTCACCGCCTATCTGGTCATTGCTCCTAAGCTCTCTTTTGTTAACAATGATTGTTCTCTTAAAAGATAAAATTTCAAAAGTGGCATATTTATAGAGCAATATGTATCTCGCTCTATTTCTATGATTTTGCGATCCTTAAGTCTATCAAGTACCTTTTTGGCCAGCATCGGTTCTTGTTCTTCAAAAAACTTTAAATTTTCCAGCTTTACCTGTGAAGATGTGATAGTTTGACTGGCAATCTCCTTGAGAAGCGTTTCATTTAGTTTATTAATTAATGTGCCTTCATCACCAACGTTGGCAACATCCTGAATTTGAGGTTCAAAGTCATCTGACATAAACATCTCTTTTTTATCCAGGAATTCCTTCTCAAAAACAATCTGAACTATAGTCTTTGTTGCTTTTTCTGTATAGTTTTCATTTAAGTAATCAATTATATGTTTGCAGAAAATTACTATCAGGTAAGCACTTCCTTTAGTCCAATTATATATCAATTTTACAGCATCAGGAGCAAATAAAACTCTTCCCTCAATTTGACAAGGTTCACAAATCAGTTCTTTTGCGCCTTCAAAGTCCAAATATGTAATCTCATTGTCGTAATTCATGCAAGCAAACTCATTTTCATATCTTGATTTCCATACTGGAATATTATCTTGCGCAATTATAATTGAACAAATCCCAAAATCTTGGATAAAGGATTTCCAGAATCTCATGAATTCTTTGCCGTTGATCTCCCCTTTTTCAATCCACTCATATAAGTAGGAGAATTCATCAATAAAGTACAGTGGTATATTGTTTTCTGATCCACCTATTTTCCTTAATCTTGTAGAGAATCTGTCCATGAACCTTGAAAATTCCGGCATGTAATTATCTATATTCTCAAGAGCGTACCCATTAAACCTCATACCCAGAGAAATAAGCTTCTCATAAACATCTTCATACTCCGTCATCAGAGTATCTTCTGTTTTATTAATTATTGTAATGAGCACTTCCCGTAAGTTTCTGCATTTTCCTATGCTTCCTAGTTCTATAATGAGATAAGCCCCAGGATATTCTTCCTTTATTTTTTCTTTGAGATAATCCTTAACACTATTCTTTCCAACGCGCCTCTGCCCCCATAAAATAATGCCTCTATTTTTAGTCATTACACCATCAGAAGACATGGATGCGCATATACTGTCAATCAAAGCATTTCTTCCTTTGAACAGTTCCGGCGTCCTAATATCGACACCTGAACTTCTTATAATCAGATTATATTTGTTTTCAATAGGTTTAAAGTTTTTCTTATCGCTTATATTAACAGGTAGTATTTCAACTATACTTGTAGTCTTTATGCTGTCTACAGATTCACGGTATCTATATTGAATAGTTACTTTTACTTCAAATTGACCATCAAGAACGACAGCTTCATCAAGAGAAAACACTGCCATATAATCCTGTTCTTCCCCGCTTCGTATATTCGTAAATTTCTTCTCGCATTTTACAAACGAAGCGCCTTTGCTTCCTTCTAATTCTATTTCCACAGCATCTGCATCTTGTTTATCTTCAGCATTCTTAAATGTAATTGCTATCTCCACACTATTTTCATTTACATATACGGAATCGTTTGATAGGAAAATATCACACTCGGGTTGACTGCTAAAGTATAGCTCATCAAATCGTTCTCGAATAGAGGCGCTTAGATCTCCAAGCTTCGTATAGACATAATCAAACCCGAACTCTGTTGGCGCTGTTTCTATATCAGTCTTGAGTTTTATTATTCCCGATTCAGCTTGTCTGAAGCCTTCAATTTTCTCTTCAACCGTATATTTCTCAAAAGTGTTGGCAATCAGCATGATTAATTTTAGATAATTATCCAAAATCAATTCATCTTGGTTCCACAACATCTTTGCATCTAAAACTTCTTTTATCCTATAAACGTGCTGGCGAATGCTTCCAGCCATATGATATTCATTGATAGAATATGCTATCTCTTTCCCTAACTGTTCTATATTGCTATAGTACAGTCCCTTAGCCCTCTTCCATAGAGCATCAAAATCATAATATTCTGTGATAGTCTTGCTCTCACCAGTCATGATATTCAGTCTTTCAACCATCTGCTGTCGCAGCTTCATTACAGCATACGCTTTGCCTAAAACATTAGTGACATGTTCCTGACGTTCTTGAAGCATAAATGTAGCTATAAGGAAGTCTTTAACTGAAACACAAGCCATCTGGTAATAGGTATCTTTATATACATGACTCTTCATTTCGTGCAGCTCATCTGTAAGATGCTTTGAATCTACGAAAAATGAACCTATGAGCATGTTAATTGAGGCAATAATATTGCCGTCATCTTTTGCACCCAAATATTTCAGAGCTTGAATATATAAGAATCTAATACTATCTATAGTTGCATATTTTTCAACCAATACATCTGCAGAGTATCTGGCATATCGTGCAAGATATTGCTTTACTTCATCTATAGATACTTTACCGTTTCCTGCCAAATTAGTATTCTCTCTGGAGTCAGAGAGTATTCTTGCTATTCCAATAGATATAGCGCTTCTATATTCGGAGTTAATTCCTCTTTTGTTTTTCCGAAGCAGGTTATCATTTATATACTTGACAGCTTTATTAGAATCTTCTGCGCTTCCAGAATAAACTCCATTTTTCAATTTCTCATATACGATACTTACCTTGCTAAAAGTGCTACTTAAATCTACTACATGCAGTTTCCAAATCAAATATTGTGATAGCTCATTACTGCCCAGATCAAGGAAGTCATCCTCGTACTGTAAGCCAACTTCTCCCAAATCTCCCAGTACTTCTTTTGTTTCAACCGTGTCAAAAGTTCCTTCGATAATCGACGTAACAACAGGATCTTCTGGCGAGCCCTTGATATAACCCTTTGCGAGAATAATCGCATTCTTCTTGTCGCCACTACTATAAATAGCAATAATCAGCGACCGAAGATTTCCATTTCTTAACTTTATATACTGTGAAAAAACGTTTTTATTGTTATCCAAGTATTCAAGGCTTTTATTAAACCATTCTATTGCAAGATCCCATTTTTCCTGCTTGTAGTATATTCCAGCTAATTTTGCCATATACTGCCAAACTGTATTCTTTTTAATACAGTTTGGAATCGCCGAACGAAGAATTAATTCCAGTGCTTCAAAATTGCCACTTTTATCGATCAACTGAATTCTCATATTCGTCAGCTTATCTGAGGGGAATAAATATCCATAAGCTTCTAATAATTGCAAACCTTTCACTATATATTCCCCCCCGAATTTAATATATATGTTAACTAGGTTTGCGACTGCGGACGCTGTTTGATCACTGGACTCTATGGCTTTAATAAACAGTTGTTCAGCCTTCTCGAGATCTACACCGATAATATCGCCATTTGGATTTTTCCTTCCCACCATATAACGATGGGCTTCCTGGAAAGGCTTCTGGCCATTGGCATTTTTCCTTAATGAAGAAAAAGGATTTACCAATTTGTCTGTCAAAAGCAACGCCACTGCTTTCTTCTCTTCTTGGCGCAAAGCAAATCCTGTCCTATCTAGTGCAACAGAAGCCAATAACTGTTTCTCAGGAGACGTAGTATCTATTTGTTTCCCAATTGGTTCCAACGGTTCATATATTACTTCTCTGAATACGCCCGTATTTTTCTGCTCTCTTATTCCTAACCACTCATCAACTTCTTTTTTTGTTACAAGTTTCTGCCTAATAAAATCAGAAATTTCGAATTCTGTATATTGCTTTTTTCCAACTATGTCTATCGCTACTTTAGTTTTTTTATGAGTTGATTTGCTTTGATGATCTTTAGCATTAAAC
Source organism: Blautia sp. (assembly GCA_017475035.1). Classification (GTDB taxonomy): domain Bacteria; phylum Bacillota; class Clostridia; order Lachnospirales; family Lachnospiraceae; genus Blautia_A. The sequence goes on along the minus strand of JAFVGK010000075.1, from coordinate 63,668 downwards.
TTAACTTCCAGATCTATCACTGAATACGGTCTCGATGACATCTCAGCGTACAATAGGGGATCTTTAATTTCTTCAAAGATGAAATTAAAAGCTTTGTTGCCTGATCGAATTTTACCCCAGCCTTTATCAAAATCATAATCGTCCAGAAATCCTGTATATTGATATTCTTCAACTACTGGTTCATCATATTCATGGTCTAATTCTATCGCATCTGCAGCAATTTCCCCCTTAAAATTGATTCCTCTTTTATATGTAACTCTTCTTTTATAATTAACTTCTGTTGCAAGTATCCTTTGTAAGTCTATGTCTCTTACCTGTCTAATATAGAAGTATATTTGTCCGCCACTTACATTCTTAATTGAGCCATAACCGCCATCCTTTTTATAATATGACACAATCCCCTTTAGTGTCTCCTCTTCTTCCACTTCCTGCACCACTTCACCCGGTTGTTCCGTTTGAACAGGACGAAGTACTTCCTCAATTATCCCCATTGAGGAAGCTGTATCCTTGCATGCTTTTTTTAGGTACTCTATGTTCTCTTCTGAATACACTTCAGCTTTATTCGGCAGAGATTTCATCTCTTCTTTATCTGAATACCAATAAAACAGAATATCTTTAATATAATTAAGGCTGTTCTGAACAAGATGGCTAATAATTGAAAAATCATTATTGGCCACCGCATAGTCGCAAAGCCATCTAATAATAACTCCGTTTTCACGATTATACCTTGTCGCCAGTATTGCAGTATCCAACAGATTCGAGTCTATCTTATAGAAATAGCTGACCAAAAAGGCAGCATCATAGGCACCACCCATATAATAATATTCGATAGCATCATTAAACCTATTCAGCTCATGAAACAGCGTACCAATAAAAACATTATAAATCCTATCGTTCGCAGCCAGTTTTTTATATTCTCCAAATGCCCTTCGAATTCTGTCTGTGTCAGCTCTAAACTCGTTGACTTTCTTGGCATAAGAAACTATATTCTTAACTCTGTCTATTTCCTGTTTCTGCCATTTATCCAACAAAGTTTCCCAGAATTTGCTAATCTCTTCAAATGAAATTCTCTCTTCACAATCTACAAATAAACTACTTCTGTCAACAATAATCTCGTGGGCTTTAACTTCTGTAGTTTCCTTATATAATACCTGTTCTTCTGTCACAGTCTCGGTAGGTTCCTTTGATATCCGTATGATATTAATCTCCTGTCCGCTTTCATCTTTGCCGGAATCCAATGCTTCTGAACCATCCTCAACATCATACTCAGTTATTCTTTCATACATTATCCTTTTTGACTTTGTTGTTCCACTAATATTTATCTTTAGTCCGGAAGCTCCAAAGTCTAATACAGTTCCTTCAAACACTTCATTTGAGCCCGTGTATATCTTAACCAGATCTCCCTGTTTTACGTCTTCTAATAGTTCTTCTCTCGTCATAATGCCCCCAAAAAAATTTATAAGTGCATATATTTATATCTATCAACGCCTTACGATCTGAAATCAAACGCTCTATTGAATAATTACCCACTATCGCATTCCTCCCACTGGAATACACAGCTGTAGAAAGCAGGAGATGTACATACCTTTACTTTCGTGCAAAAATGTTCCAAATCTACTTTCTGACCGTAATGTCCGTGTTCAATCTTGTCCAAGATCCCCTTCATGACTTCATACGCGCAAAATAGCGTCATTTACTCCGGTTCTTTATTGTGGTATATACGGAAGGCTTCCCTGGTATAGCAAGCCACATCAAAATTCTTCGAAACCGATTGAGCCTTATCTCTCAGAACATCCGATATTTTTAGAATCCGATATACCCGATAGGTCCGTGTTCTTTACTGTTCATGGTTCCAACTAACCAAGTAATAATCGCCGTTCCAGATCAGAGTGTACGGACTGACAATATATGGCTTTCCGTCATTCAGAAGTATTTGTTTCTTCCTGCCATCATCAGTCTTTGAAATTTAAACAATCAGTAACTACCAACCCATGCCCGCACACTTGGCACCGCCATAAATGAAACTGTGCAGCCAGCAGATTATTGAATTTGTTTTTTCTTCTAGTTATACTGGTAATAACGACATAGATCTAGTTTTATTTGGACTTATAGCCAGCTAACTAACCTGTTTTCAGGTACTCTCATTTGCACCATCTGTCCAGCCGTATGCGACAGAAGGGCGTACAGAAAAAATGATAATAGACAGAGTACCGTGCTGCCGCCTATTCATCCAGGAAGTGTCAGTATGGATAGAAAGCGGTTCTCCTTCGTATTCATAATAACTAGAGCTCTTCTTGATCATGGAAATAAAAACCAGTCCTAGTTCTTTGAAAGTTTCTAAAGCTGTTTCCCCGGCAAATTGCCAAAGCTTATATTTCCAAACAGAAGACTTGCTATCGCTACAGCCTCCCTCATCACAAAGAACGAGAAGCTTTTTTGATTGCGGATAGTATTTTTTATGAGGAGATTTACCACCCCTTCATAAGTTCTTTTATCTTTTCCTTTTTATCCAGCACTGCCTCGCATTTCTCCCAATCTCCACAATCAGGAATTTCCATCTCGTATTTGATTATAAATGGATTCTTCTTCGGAACTTTATTGATTGCCTCCATGGCACGTTGCTCATCATTTTGCGCCATGGCCACCCAGACATCTTCCAACACTTCAGGGATTTGTCCAAACATAGCGTATATCTCCTGGAGCCTTGATGATAGCTTAGTATGGACTTTATCCTCAACACTATCCTTATAACGCATATTATAAATCAAGATGGTATCTGCTAATTGGCCGATTCGTTGGATTCGACCTTTTCTCTGCTCCAATCTTGTTGGATTCCAAGGTAAGTCAATGTTGATCAAAGTCTGTAGTGCCTGAAGGTTTAATCCCTCACTGGCTGCGTCTGTACCAACCAGAATCTTCATTTTTCTGTCCTTAACTTTGGCTTTCAGTTCGTCCTTTGCATATTTCGTAAAAATCCCATCCCTGTATACACCACTTTTGTCCCCTCCAGCATACAGACCGATGTCTTCCTCTACGAATTCCCTACTAAGCAGTGCTGCTACGTAATTTGCGCTATCATAATACTGTGAAAAGATAATGCATCCCTTTTCTGACCAGCCGCCTTCATCCTCTACCCCGTTTTTCAGGATATCCAGGACTCTTAGATACTTCGGATCCGTATCCCTGTTTGACTTTAAGACATTTACAAGACGCGCCAGACACTCCAGCTCTTCTGTTGTCAAATTCTTAATTTCACTGGTGCCTACTTCCTCGCTATTATTATCTTCATCATCTTCATCCGTGAGATTATCATACATCTCCTGCAGGGTTTCTTTTCCTTCTTGTGTCCAGGCTAACATTTTCTTTGCGGTATTCTCTCCAGCAATCATTGTGCTTCCAATACGCTTAAGCATCAATGTGGACATGAAGCCGCCTCCCTTTACACGGCTTGCAAGCAGATGACAAAACTCCTCTGCTATCAAATATGCTTGCTTCAAATATCCAGAGAGCTCCAGCGCTTCATTATCCTTTTCTCCAAGAAGCAGGACATTTATCTTCTTCAGGTACGGCTCTCCGGTTTCTTTATTGATTGTATTTTCAAGGAAGTCACGGGTACGGCGTACAATACAGCGAACATAAGGATTATAGTGAAGTACAAACTCCTCATCTTGGTATAACTCCCATATCTTTGTCTGCATCGGTCTTCGCATCTCGTCGAATTTGTCCTGGGGCAAAACAGCCATATCATCGGAGATGTCCATTTGATCCCGCAAGGTACCAATCCTTCGACTCTTCTCCATACGAGGAGGAAATGGGTTTCTTACGATAGACCACATCTCAGCAGTTTTCTGTGGCGGAGCTTCAGCTCCTGAAATGTAGTTCAACCCTGTCTGAGGCGTTTTTCTCCATACACTATAAGCATCCCCTATGACCTTGCTGGCATCCTTTGGACGACCCAAAGCATCCAACAGATCAAAAGCTTCAATAGGATCAATCTGCACAGGGGTTGCAGTTGCTAGAAGCATGCTATGCGTCTGGAAAGTTATCTCATCCAGAAATCTTAGAAGATTATTTGGCTGTGCCTTATGAGCATTAGCATCTTTACCGATATTTTTTCGTCTTGCCCTGTGTGCCTCATCCAGAATTACACATTCGTACTTCAGTTGTTTCAGCAACTCAGCAGCTTCAGTCTTCGCTGTAATGATTCCTTGGGATACGATCCCTATCTTTCTTGGGCATTTCAGAATTCCTCGAACACTGTCGCATACATAATCAAATCCATTTTCATCCCGCCAACATCTCCCTGTCCACACAGCAGAAGGTATATCCAGCATAGTGTATATTTCATCTTGCCATTGATATAGAAGAGTTTTCGGAACAATAATTAAAATAGGTTTATCCCCATATAAGCCCATTAATTTCGCTGACATAGCGAGTTGCAGTGTTTTTCCAAGGCCAACCATATCGGCAAGGACGAGTCTTGCACCTCCTTTGCTTTTATGTTCCTCAAAGGCTCGCATCACGAAGTATTTCTGATGCGCCCAAAGTCCAAATTCATTCCTGTAAACAGGCTCCTCGGCTGCAACAGCGGCAACATCCGCATGTCCTTCTTCACGCCAACCTTTCAAAGTCATTGGATGCCTATTTGCGATCCGTTTAATATCAGAAATGACAAAATCACTCAGTGGCACGGCGCAGCTATGATCCCAGAAATAATCAAATTCATTTTGTACCCACTCCACAGACTCATCGCTATCATCTTCCCAGACGATTTCATAATTAGTAGTCAGGGCACTCTTTGTCTCATTCATACTTCCTATGAAAGCAAGACGCCTCCCGTCTTCATAGGTTATCACACCAGCCTTCCCGTGCATCAGCCCATAAACATCATCTGGCAATACTCGAATATCCATTCTGCCTGTTGACAATAAATCGTATAGCCGATGTAACCGTTGAGATTCCGCGGGAGATGTATAAGCTTCTTCCGGCTTGAAAGCACACCACTCCTGCTTTATTTGTGAAGCTGCCAACCCTGCAATCTTCACGTCTTCCGGTGACAAACCACTGTTGCAGATAATCCTTATCCTCCCAGGAATCTGCTCCATCGCCTCCCCTGCTATCTCTAATACAGAAGAGCAAAAATAACCAGCAATACGGTCATAAGAAACAGCACCTTGCAAATGTTCTGCAAGGTACTGCTTTCCAAGATCCGTTTTTCTTGAAGAAAAACGATTGAGCATTTACTTGTACTCCTTAAATATGATCGTTATCAATAAGTACATAGATATGGTTTGCCATAATAGCAGCGTCATGCCAATGAGGCATCGTATCAATGTCCTCCGTGTCCATAAGAAATGAAAGAATCTGTTTCAGCATATCTCTTTCGTTCCAATAATCTGACACATTATTTTTTATATGATAAAAACCCTTATCTGGATTCTCGTTCTCTTTTATAGCAATATAGATGCCTGCAATAACGAGCCTAGTAATAGATTCCTCAAAATCTGGCACATCACCAATAGTTCTCATAGCAAACTCTTGGGGGGTTTTCAGTCTGGCAGTATTAGCACGTTCAGATGCCATTAGCTGACTGTAACTAATAAGTCCAAAGCCTCGTGCATATTCCTGATATGTACTAATCTGATAATTTCCATGTTTCTCTGCTTCTAAACCCTTGACATAGAAACGTTCCGAAGGAGATAGTTCCCTCCAAAGATAACTATCAAAATTCAGTGGAATAATAAAATCATAAGCTATTCTTTTTGCTCTTTCGATTAATTTCACAACCTCAGATTTCGATGGCTCATGTATGGCTAAATTCAACTCATAATCAAGATCAAGTTCACCAATAGATCCATATCCTGTTAACACTTTCAAAGAAGCGGCGTATGCAGCTAATACGTAATCTGGATCAGAAAAATTCGGATCCTCTTTATCATCAAGTTTTTGCATCGACTCAATCTGACGTTTCACTTCTACTTTAATATCAGTATTCAATTCATCCAAGAATGCCTCTTCATCTCCCTGCTGTTTACGAAGGACTAAGAGTACAGTTCCTTTTACATAGTTTCCTTCTTTTATTCCACTGGCATCCGTCTCAGTAGCAATATTCCATGCAGCAGTAACGGTCAACCCTGATTTCCACATAATTAACGCAAGTTGAGCCCAGACAGAAGGATCAGAATGTGTGAACATGACTATCTGCATCCCTCCATCATTCATGTGACGGACAAGATTACTGTAAATATCTATCATTGTCTGTGAAAAATGTTCATCTCCGCGAACAGCAAGAATTCTTTTGCTATCAATATACCAATCCGGAAAAGCATTTAGCATAAGTTTCTTATCCCAAGCAAGGAAATACTCAGATAGTTCATGATAGTTAACTGCATCTGCATATGGAGGATCTGTAATCCAAAAATCACAAACCGAATCAACATCTCTTGCGTCAGTAATCTGTATCTTATAATTTGAGTTTATTATTCTGCTTCTGTTTATTGTTAAGTAGAAAACTCCAGAAAGTAGTGATAAAGCTCTCGTTCCATAATTCCACATAGCATTTAATGCTTGATTATAGAATGTTTGAGCCATTGATTCTCTGGCCTGTCCCACCCCCCAACTACACAACTTACTATTCCAATTTAAACACCTATGCAGGCTTAGCATAGCTGTAACCATTTTCTCAGGTGTATCCGCCAACTTCAATGAATATTTTTGTATTAATGCATATTCTAACAATTGGCGAGCATTAAACAGTTGATGCCAAAAGCTCCAGCCACGATTCCGAATGACTTCAGTGGTTTTTTCACCTGGTTCAATCCACATTGATGAAATGTATCCCAGTTCTTGCCATTTCTCGATCTCTGATGCAACAATTTGTTCAATTTTCTTTTCATTATCAAAATCTCTATTATTAGGAGCACGATAATATCTGCTTCCATCTGGTGTTTTATATCGAATTGCATATAATCTATCACGAAATACATCGTCATTCTGAGGAGAAAAATCTGTTTTACCCCAACGACGTAATCCATACGTGATAGTCCCATCATCATTTGTATAATCATGTCTTAGCGACGAAATAGGAGTTACCTTTCCACAACAGGGACATAATAATCCTTTTGAACTAACAGTTCCAACAGTTGCAGCTTTCATCTCGGCAGATGAAGCATTCATACTTATTTCAATGTCATATCTTCCTTGAGCCTTAATTAACTTCGCAACAGTTTTAGAGCCCTGTCCAATCAACCATGATGTTGACATTGGCACAACAGTGCCACATTCTGGACATGTTGTTTCCGTACAGTATAAATAAGCATCTGCCCTATCTCCATTTTCATTCGTTTCAACACCTAATTCTAGAATTTCTTGATTTACTTTACCAAATACCTTCTTTTGAAAATCTTCAATTTCTAGAACCGTTTTAGCATCCGCTCCACATATGTTAATATCTGCCCAAGTTAATAACCCTGCAACAGGATTCAAGTCACTTGCATACGTATCACACCCAATTCTTGCCGCTTCAAAAGGAATCGAACCGCCTCCACTAAAGCAATCTCCTACTACCACATTATGTTTAAATCGCTTTATTGACAGCTGATTAGTCAATTCATTCAAACTATGAGCATTCGTCCCTAAATGATTATTGATATCGACCCACATATCATCACTTAAAGTGTCGACTTGTTCAGGCCTTTTACACATTGCAATTTTCTGATCATATGTTAATGTATCAAACGCATCGCGCTCAATATCATCCCTCGGAGCATCCCTGTCAAGTTTTATTTTTCCATCATTCTCATAGAAATAGCTTTTGTACTTCAAAGACAGATGGCTATACGCTTCAATTATCCCATATAATTCAGGAACAGAAAACTTTTTTTCTTTACGTAAGTATAGACCTTTTTCATCCATACTCATGATTTTTAAAAAGATCTCCATATCTTTTTCTGGGTTTTCCGTTGCTGGAAGTAATAACCCTAAAATAGCAGCTCTGACAAGTACTAGTGGTTTTCTTCCCCACCATTTTCCTAAACCTGTAAGCGTTTGACTCTGAACGGCCTTTCTTTCCTTATAGCTTTCCTTACTTACCTTCGACACCGGAAATTGGCGTTCAATAAAGCTCTCTGTCATTTTTTCAAATCCTCCTCATCCCAGAAATCGAAAACGCTGATCTGCGGATCCTCCTGGATTGGATTCTCACATAAGGCATATCGCAAAGCGGTACGCCATCCTTTCGAGTCCTTTATGCCCCCTGTAGAAGCATTCGTCATCGTGTATAGCCACCAGCGCTCCTCCGGCATGAGCCCTTTCCAATTCCGGATAGCCGTAGGAATATTTGATGGATCACAATTCTCCACGCCCCAAAGCAGTACCATCATTTCCTTACCAAAAAGGCGTTCAACTGGGGTTCCACCAACTGCGAATTTACCTGTGGCCATTTTCTTTTCTTTTAACCGAGCATTGAATTCTGCTGCCAAGTCTTTTGAAAGGAGTCCCCATTTATGACGAGATATATACAGACGTAGCACATCGGCTTTTTGAATAATCTGGCCCTCTCCATATACTACCAACTTATCAGGTTCTTTTATCCCTGATTTTGCCATACGTTCTTCGTCTGTCAATCCATCAGGAGTCCATTCAAATCGCTCATATACTTCAATATATCCCTGTGATCCCTTCGGTGGAATAACTACATAAAAGTGATTTTGGGATTCATCAGGATCTACACCAAATCCATGAGTTCTCTTTTTTGCACTCATTGAATAATCTCTCCAAGATTAGTTAATTCGTTCATATCCAACTTATTCATATCAACCCACTGCTTAAAGATTGCTCCCTTGGTAAAGAGGATGGACTTATATTCGAATTCCACAACAACATCCTTATTGGCAAAAGCAGATTCACGGATAATATCAACTGTTGCTTGTAAATTTGAAGCATCATATGGAACACGTGCTGTTGTTATCTCCATATAATTATCCGCCTGGTTTTTCTCTGTTATTACCACTGTAAAATGGCGAATATACGTTCCTGCAAGTTTCTGAAGCCTGCCAAATTCTGAATATGCTGAAGCGGTATCAGGGCATTTTTTCATCGACTTTAATGTATACTCTAATCCTTTTTCATCATCAATCTGGGCCTTCTTAGATGATTTCTGCTCAGTTATAGGAATGTCTTTCTCTTCCACCAGTTCCCCGTGGTTATATACAGCCGTCCTAACATATTTACAACCCTTCGGAATGACAAACTCGCCGCTATACTTTCCACCAGATTCCTTTGGATTGGAGCCATCCGTGGTATATCGAACTTCAAAGCCAGGATGAGTTGCAAGCTGCATTACGGTTCCTACTGCGGCCTCGCGCTGCTCTGCACGAAGAGGAACCTTGCACATAAAATGTTTGGCATCACCAGTCGGGTGCGGGTCATCATGGGACTGGTCAACACAAAGGAACCACAAATCTGTTTCCCTGGTAATAAAGGGGGTTGGCACAATCGCAGATGCCTCTGTCGGTTCTGCACCGACATCGTAGTAGACAGTATTGCCATAAACCCCTCGCACTTTCAATGTAAATTCTCCAGTGCCTTCATCATATGAAAGCTGTTCCACAGACACTTCTGTAGGTTCTTTTGCAAATGGGCCTTTCTGAATGTATCCGCCTACTTCTCTCCACTTATCCCGGTTAAAGCAGTCTTTCTTCAAATCTTCCATCTGATCCGGATGGTACCACTGCCAGTTTACTTCCGTTCCAGCCCGTTCCATGATCTGCGACCAAGTCATTTCATGCTGTGTGAAAATACGAGCTTCGCACTTCTTACGCAGCGTCTCCATAAAGCGATCTTCTTTGGAATAATCCTGGAACTTTGAAGCGTCTATCAGAGTCCTGACAATCTGATCTTCTCCAATAAATTTATTCCCTGCAAATTCCAGTTTAAAATCATCACTGCTAAGGCCGCCCTTTGTCGGATAGTATAAAGTTATGAATGTCTCACGAATCGTAGATAATAAAGCCGTTGTTGCTTTGTCCTCCTGAGATAAAGCCTCCTTATACTGCTGATCCGTTTCTGATATATGCTCTTCCTTCATTCCAGATATAATCTGCCGGATAGCAGAAAGCCGTTTACTGTTTTCAAACAGTTTTTTCATGATGCTTCGCTGGCCAGTCAGGAACATTACCCGGTTTTTATAAGTCGCATTCCGGTAGAACATATCCAGATCCGGATGCAGCCCAATGCCTTCATACGGCTCATAGATAACCAGTGCAACCTTATTCATATCCAGGCTGATTTCATCTACTGCAGGCATGACATATAATAGCTCATAGCATTTCTTCAGCTTAGGTGCAAAAGAGCTCTCCAGGAACTTCCGGAGATCTTTTCTGGCCTGTTCATCACTGTAGCTGTCAACGAGAGTATTCATTTCCGCTACCATGTTTTTGGTGTTCTGGAAATAATACCTTCCACGGTTATCCATTTTCAGGTACCAGCACTGACCTTTTATCTCCTCCAGGACTTTCTTGTACTGGTTCATTTCCAAGTCAGGGGCACACAAGTATCCTAAAATATCTGAATCAACCAGTCCCTGCAACCCATGCGCCGTTTCATTCAAAGATGAAACCAGAATCAGTTTTGCCACAGTCTGAGCATATGGAAAATGGTAATCGGCCTCATACTGAGCATCTATTAACTCCGCGACTGCCTTGCTTTGCTGGGCAATATCGTGGCTGATTGCGTTATCCAGAGAAGGCTTGATTTCCTTGATCATGTTCAACATCATCTGGTTATTTAAGTTCACATCATACACATTCACTAGATATGCATGATCTGCAGCCCCGCTTTCATAAAACTGACGAATAATTTGTCTCATGAGGCGAATCAACCCGCGTGTCTGCTGAAAACCCTGGTTTTCTTTAAACCGGGCGTACAGTTCCTTGATGGAAGGATGGAAAGGATAAGAATCTCTAACACCTACAAAGACCTTCTCGGGGGAATAGGATGTCAAGCCCGACTTGGAAGCACGGCTAACAGCATCCTTAAATCCTATAGCTACATCGTTGACATCCGCGCTATTGCTTCCCTTTGGACAAATTTCAAAAAGACGTTTACGAAGAATATCGTAAATTTCGTCTGAGTTCAGAGCAACCGGTTCGATGTTTAAAGCAATCCGATTTGCTTCATTTTCAAGTTCCTTAAAAGAAGATTGAAGGAGTCGGCTTGCTGATTCATAGGTTGCCTTCAAATCCGAGAATACAAGGCAAATATTTGAGAGCTGCTCTTTCCCAAGAGCGCTAAAAAGGTTCGATAACGCCGTAATTGTCACCTGGCACAAATCTGAATGACCAACTGCGATGGAACGGGCATTTTCAAGGTAAGGAGGAAGCTCGTCAAGAAGAATCAGTATCTTTTCACCCTGGAGCAGGTTGATCCATGCTGACTCTCCAGGAGCCCGCAGAGGAGAGTAATATCCTGAAAAAGCGTCTCTTTTTCCAAGCTGTTCTGCAAGGCTCCCCCAAATTCCGAACTCTGCATCACTCTCACGTCCAGAGAAAGCGATTACTTTTACTGCACCTATGTCCTCGTAGGCATCTCCAAGTACTTTTTTTCGAAGATCAGGACACTGTACCAAAAGCGCGAGTGCCAGCATATTATGGGTTTTACCACCACCCATAGCTTGTGTCAGTTTAATGACACCCGTAGCTGACTTTCCAGAAAACCTGTTCAAAGCCGTATGAAATAATATTTCCATACCGCGGGTTTTAAAATTTTCATCAAAGAATTTTACTGGATCAATACGCCCTTCTACAAGATCACTTAGGTTCAATACATCATCTCGGGTAGTATCCACAAAGACACTTTCGCGAGGCTTACATAATTCGGCAACGGTTTTCATCTATTGAATCCTCCCTGTCTCACTGTGATTTTCGGGAACCGCGTCCACGACATCGCCAATATTACAGTCTAATGCCGTGCATATTTTTAAGATTATATCCATACTGATGGTATCTCCCCGTGTCATTTTTGCGACAGAGGATTGGCTGATTCCTGCCAGCTTGATTAGATCTTTCTTCTTCAGGTCTTTATCAATCAGTAGTTTCCACAGCTTTTTATAACTGATCACCATCCTGTTAACCTCTCTCTTTGGATAACTCAGCATATACTCATATAAAACACTATAGCAGAAGGAAACTACAAACACAACAGAAAACTATGCGATTGCACATTTTTTCGTCTTTGTTAAACTATACTCTTCAGTTTTATTCCGTTCTTCCCATCCATAAGTTCTTTCTCTGCCAGAAGAATTATTTCTTTCTGATTCTCTGTGTAATCATATGAATCTTTGAATCTGACGTACCTGATGCTTTCTACAAGTTGTGTCACTTTTTGATTATTGGCAATAAATTGGGCGTTGTTGAGTTGCTTTTCAGAGATTACCTGTGGTACTCCTGTACATCATAAATGGGAGGATTACGCACCATGAGAATGCATTGTCATTGGCTGCTGGGACTGATTATAACGCTTGCCTTGTCCCGAGCCGCGCTCGCAGAGAATGTCCGTACAGGGACCATAGTCATTACGAAAAAATGGGCTGATAGCAACGACCAGGATCATATCCGACCAAGCTGCATCTCTTTCACACTGTTTGCTGATAGTCGAGCAGTCAAAACAAAGGAAGCATTTGCAGAAGATGGATGGGTTTGTGCTTTCCCAGGAATGCCGTTGGAAAACGACCACGGGAATCCTGTCGAATATTCCGTATCAGAGAATGCTGTGAAGGGCTATGAAACAGAGATTGAGATGGAAGAGAAAAGCGGCTACATCTGTTTTACATCCATTGGCACTCATTTACCGATGACGAAAAGCTTCGACGTAGACGTGTCATGGAATGACAGCAGGGATCATGACGGGCTGCGACCTGAATTCTTGGAAGTTCAACTCCTGGCGGACGGAGTCATTTGCGGAGAGCCTGTCGAACTCTCTGCCGGAAGCAAGTGGAAGCACAGGTACAGAGAGCTTCCTGTCCGGAATACCGGCAAAGAATTATCTTATTCTTTAGGCAGCATTTCCCTGAATGGCTATGAGGTGTCTGTGGAAGGGAGCGCCGAATCCGGATTCCATATCACCTGTAAGCATAACTGCTCCGAGATGGTCGGGGACGACCTGAGTGAGATGCGATTCATCAGAGGTATGGTTCGTTGGGATGACCAGCGTGACCAGGACGGGATCCGTCCAGTCGCCGTTGACATTGCTCTTTTTGCGGGCGGAAAGCAGATTGCGAAGAAAACTGCACGAAAGGATGAGGGCTGGATCTATTCTTTTGACAATCTTCCGACTTACTCCAACGGAAAGGAGATTCGCTATTCCATAAACGCATCTGCTATAGAAGGTTACGAGATTTCCGTGAGAGAAAGTGAAGTGGTTCTTTCCCATACGCCAGGAGAAATCATCATTAGTGGGAAAGAGAAATGAATGTATAAGAAGACATAATCTCACTCAGACTACGCTGGGCAGCTGATTACAGCCGCCCAGTTTTTTCTTTTTTCCACTCCGATCCTTGATTTTTCCAGAGTCCATCAGGGATGGTGCTTTTGCAGTCGAAACTGAAAATCACCATTCAGAAAGGAGCATTCGATGAAAAGACACAGCTTTTTTCAGAGAGCAGCAAGTGGGATCCTCGCCACAGGGATAGCTTTGTCTTCCATTGCTGGGACACCATCAGGCATTTCGGCAGAACCTACTGCCCAGCCAGCAGTCCTGTATTATGACAGCGGAGCGGTTCCCATCGAAACACCAACAGGTACCGATCTCGACAATTTCGTTATTTCCCTGAGGTATGGGGGCGAGAGTGAGTATCTTGGAGATTCTGTCGCCATTAACGATGCAGCCGTCCAGGTTCCCATTACCGCCTGTCTTTCTTATGTTGGAGAAAAGTACTACGATCCTGGAGAGATCTCTTTCACACTTCAGGATATTAAGGGACTGGTACGGAACCAGGCTTATTCACCTGTGGATTCTATCTCCATTGAAATAGATCCAGCTGCGGAAAGGTTTGGCTCAGGAACTGGCTATGGCAACTGGTACTACTTTGAAGATTCTCTTTCCGAAGGATCTACAGAATACACATTCACGAACAAGGACAGGATTGCATCCCCCTTTACGGCAAGTGTGGAGCTGGATTGCCAGATCAACCTGCCCCCCTATTGCAGAAGCGGATACACGCAGGAGATTATTTCCCAGCTTTCTGTAAACGGTCTCGGGTCGAAGGTTTCTAACCAGCTCTCCTTTCATTATGATACTTCGGCCAGCGAGTGGACGGTCACAGGTATCCATATGGAACAGCTTGCAGATAACGCCCTTGAAGCATTCGGATATCCCGCAGAAGCATACTACACCTTCGGGGTCAGCCTGGGTGCAGATGAAACCATCGGGAATCGCGGCTTTGCAGGCGTATCCTATCCACAGGAGGGCTCCGGGGCGGCTATCAGCTTTGAGACTTCCGCCGGTTCGGTTGTCCTGGATCCTACTGGAAATGTCTCGCCGTTCATTCTAGATGCCGCGATAAGCTCCTGTATAGGCCTGAAGGAGAAGACCTTCTACATGGCCGTGCCGAAATCCCTTTACCATGATGGAGATGTGATCACAGTGAAAGCATCCCTTTCGGGTACGTACCTTGACGATTTTGCCCCGTTTGGCTCATCTGCAGCGGGAAGCATTTCTATTATAGATGATACGGATGAAACAGAAAACTTCACAATCGGTTCCATTGGCAGCAATAACGATACGGAAGATTGGGATTATACAGATCAGGAAGAATACACCGACAACAAGGATAACTACAGAAACGATTTGCCCACAGAACATTACAGGATCGATGACTATTTCAATAATGTAAGCGGGGATGAAGCAGAGCTGGATAGATACATTTCTGACACAGAAGAATATGGGTCTGGCCAGGATAATCAGGCCACTGATCAGAGTACTTCCAATAATTCCGACACCACTTTGGATGATTCCGCCACTACTTTGGAGAGGATGGATCATATTGAGGGCATGTTGGATGATTTCACAGATTCGGACACTTCTGATAATCCCATCTATGAAGCCAATGATTGGACTGTGAATGATGAAGCTGACAGAGTGGATAACACTGGAAATCATGATGTGACGGACATACTCGACGGCATGGATGCAGCTGGAGAGACAGATTCCCCCAGCAGTTTAGATTCTGCAGATTCCGAGGATCACGATAGCAGCCGCTTCCTACGAAATACCACGCCTTCCTCTGCCAACGAGCAAAGCTTCACCAGAAGTTTAAGCGGCATTGTCTGGCTGGATAGCGGGGACGGCAAGCGAGAAGCGGAGGAAGAATTGCTGTCCGGCATCCAGATGGATCTCTTTGTCAATGGCGATCTGGTTGAGACCACCTATACGGATGACAATGGAAGCTATTCTTTTACAGATATCACAGAAAGCGGCAAAGCCTATATCCTTGTCCATTCCGAAAACGCAATTCCAACTATATCCTACGCAAGCGGCGTAGAAGATATGCTGAAATCGAACGCCAGGCAAGATGGTTCAGACATCATTATTGATTCCCAGACAAAATATCAGATAGCCTACAATACGCTTTACCTTCCCACGGATAAAGAGCTTTCTTCTGCAGGGCTTTATCAGGCAGACGAGAACGGCAATTTTGATATTCCCTGGTTGAACGCAGGTCTGATCCAATATGGCCTGATTCCGCATACCGTCCAGGTCATCTGGGATGATGAGGAAAACAGCCTCGGAACCAGACCTGGATACGCCAGTATCAGAGTTTCTGAAAAGCACAGCGGAACGGTGGAACAGAAAAAGATATTGGAAAATGATGCCTGGCAGCATACCTTCATGCTCCCGGACATCAACAGCTCCGGGGGAGTACCCGATTACACTGTATTTGAGAACATTCACGAAGGGGAAGACTTTACCACGAACCTTCTTCCTGGATATGAGATCGAGTATGATCGTTCCATAGATGGCCTGACCATCATCACAAACCACCTGATCAGGAAAGGGCCAGCCAATATTACCATTGTCTGGAACGACGGCGATAATGCTGACGGGATCAGACCGACTCAGATAGGTGTAAGCCTGGATATGCCCAGCGGGATCTCAGTCTCCCCAAAACCAAATCCGAAAGCAGTAACAATTCGACGTGGTGACGGCTGGACCTATACCTGGGAGGAAGTGAGGTACAATTACAATGGAGTGGACATTGAGTATCTGGTCACACTCCCTGATGTTGACGGTTATACCTATAGCATTGAAGGATCTGCATCTACTGGCTTTGTCGCGACATATTCCCACGAACCTATTGGCCAGGCCGTTACGGAATCCTACACCAGAAGCCTTCACGGAGTCATCTGGGATGACGGCAGTGCAAACATGTCGGATGGGGAACGCCAGGATGAAGAACTTCCTCTGCCTGGGCTTCAAGTGGATCTCTACGTGAATGATGCTCTCCTTACATCCACTGTCACCGATGAGTATGGCGTTTATTCATTTGAGGGAATTACCCAGAGCGGAACAGCAAAGATTTTCATCCATTGCGATAAGGAGACAACTGCTCAGTTCGCAACTTTTGCTCCAACAAACAGAAATTCCAATGGCAAGACGGTTTCTGGTGGAGCAGAGATAACTCAAAGCGACCATGATAACGGCAGGGTACATCGGAATTCCCGGTGGGATCCTGCCGTCATCGACAATGACATTTACCTTCCGACCGATTCAGAGCTGTCCGCTGGGGTCGCATTTTCAGCAGACGACGCCAAAAACTACGCCATTTCCTTCCTCGACACAGGATTTGTTTCTGCAGGTGATTCTCCCGAAACTGTTACCGTCAAAGTCCAGAAAACGTGGGACTGCTGGCATTCACAGCCAGACTTTATACCATCCAGCATCATCGTAAAGCTCCTGGCGGATGGAGAGGAAACAGACCGCCTGACTCTCCCTGTCGAAAACCTGTTCGATTCCATCGAGGCAGCGTTCCCGCCTCATCCCATGTATGCAGATGACGGGCATGAAATCCAATATAGTGTAAGTGAAGATGCGCTCAGCGGATTCGAGACTACCATAAATGAGCAGCAGAGAGATTGGGCAGACACACACCTGAAAATTTTTGATATCACCAATACCCCCCATTCCATACCCGAAACCAAACCTCAGGATTTCTGGATCACAAAGTTCTGGGACGATGATAACAACAGAGATGGCCTCCGTCCAGACAAAACATACTTTACCATCGCAAAAGAGGGCGAGTCTATTGGAACCTATGAAGCGAAAGCAGACGGTTTTGTTTATCCTGTCTCCACCTCTATTGTTGTGGATGGAAAATATAAACAGGTTACCCAGATCACCTATCACCTTGCGCAGCTGGAAATACCATACAACGATACTGCCGCAGATTATACCATTACCGAACTTCCCGTAGAAGGCTATACTGGAACAGCCAGAAATTATTCCCCCAATTTTGAATATGAATTTCTGAATACCCATAGTCCAGAAACCATTGCCATAAAAGGCAAAAAGTCGTGGGATGACAGCAACAACCAGGACGGCTTACGTCCTGCCCAGATCACAGTGAAGCTTCTGGCCGACGGTATCCTGGTGGATTCCGTCAAAACCTCCGAAACCAATAATTGGGAATATGATTTCGGAACCAGGCCAAAGTACAGCGGGGGAAGCATCATCAATTACACCGTTGAAGAACTGCCCGTGGAAGGATATACCGTTACATGTAATGGATATGATCTCACCAACACGCACGTTCCTGAAACAACCTCCGTATCTGTCACAAAGTTCTGGATCGATGAATCCAACCAGGACGGCATCAGGCCTGAATCTGTAGATATTCACCTGCTTGCGGACGGCAAGGAGATCAATACTGTGACGCTGGATAAAAGCCATGCCGCCAGCCAGGAAGAAAGCTGTGACGCATGGATGTTCCAGTTTACTGGCCTGCCAAAATATAAGCGCGGCAGCAAAATTCTCTATAGCGTGGAGGAGGACTCTGTTGAGGGATATGAGAGTGAGTCCGCCGTATCTGAGAACGATGAGGGAACTTCTGTATCGCTCTTCAATCGGCATACTCCTGAAACCACGAGCATTTCTGTCACCAAGCTTTGGAGTGACCAGGATAACCAGGATGGCATTCGCCCTGCTTCTGTAAAGGTACAGCTCTATACTGGCTTAAACAAGTACGGCGCCCCTGTATCCCTGGATGCAGATACAAAGTGGTCTTACAAGTGGACCGATTTACCAAAACATAAAAACGGCAGCGTCATATCCTATACCGCCATGGAAGAAGATGTACCCGCAGGTTATACGGCTTCCCTATCCGATTATGTCGAGGATGAAATTTACATAACGAATACGCATACACCTGAAACTACCACGATCAGCGGAGTTAAGGTTTGGGAAGATAATAATGATCAGGATGGGGATCGTCCGAATAAAATTACGGTCAGGCTCCATGCAGACGGCACTGAAGTCGCCCATACTGTGGCGTCTGAGAAAAACGGCTGGATCTATTCCTTTGAAAACGTCCCCGTTTACAAAAACGGCAGAGCCATCACCTATACCGTAACTGAGGATGCTGTAAAAGGGTACCGCTGCACCATAGATGGCCGCACGATCACGAACAGCCACGCCCCAGGAACCACCTCAGTTACCGTAACGAAAGCATGGAAAGATAAAGACAATCAGGACGGGCTCCGTCCCAAGAGCGTAAAAGTACAGCTCCTCGCGAACGACAAACCCTATGGCGATCCTGTCAACCTTGCGGAAAGCCATGGATGGAACCATACCTGGGATAACCTTCCCGTTAAGCTAGATAAGAAGAACGTCATTTACACCGTGTCTGAAATGGATGTGGATATAAATTACCAATCTACGATAAGCGGTGATGCCATAAAAGGCTTCGTCATCACGAATACCCACAACACCTATGTCAGGGATATTCACGGAAGCAAGTCCTGGGAAGACACAGATGATCAGGACGGCATCAGGCCAGATGAAGTAACGCTCCATCTTTTCGGTAATGGAGAGTTTGTCGCCAGTACGAAAGCTACTGCAGCGAATGATTGGAAATATTCTTTCATCGGTGTGGACAGCTACAAAAACGGAAAAGAAATCACATACACAATCTCTGAGGAACCCATAGACGGCTATGAAGTGTCTTATGATCGGAACACCGTGATCAATACGCATATCCCCGACTCGATTGACATAGCAGGCAAAAAAATCTGGAATGACGCAGATGACAATGACGGGATCCGCCCGGCAAGCGTGACCGTTCGGCTTCGTGCCGACGGGGAGATCGTGACTGAAAAAGCCATCACACAGGAAGATAACTGGTCGTATCTTTTTGAGGGGCTGCCGAAGTTCAAAAGCGGTCACGAAATCCGTTATACGGTGGACGAGGACGATGTTGAAGGATACATCAAAGAAATCGAGGGCTATGACATCACGAATACCCATACACCCGAAATCATAGCTGTCAGGGGAAGCAAAACCTGGGACGACAACAATGACCAGGATGGCATTCGGCCAGCTTCCATTATGGTACGGCTCTATGCAGACCAGAGAGAAATTGATTCCAAAGAAGTCACCGCCGCAGAGGGATGGAAATATACTTTTGCCAGTCTTCCCAAATATTCAGGCGGTAAGGAAGTGCTCTATTCGATTACCGAAGACAGTGTGGACGGATATAAGGCATCGATAAATGGTTTTGAAATACTAAACGTACATCAGCCTGACAAGAGGGACATTACAGTCAGCAAAATCTGGAATGACGAGAATGATCAGGACGGTATCAGACCTGTCTCCGTAGACATCCAGCTTTATGCCGACACCAAACCTTACGGGGATCCGATCACCCTGAGCGCAGAGAATAAGTGGCAGGGCAGATGGAAAAACCTCTCTGTGTGTTCCGATGGAAAGCCAATTGTTTACTCCATCAAAGAAATCGATATTCCCACAGGTTACACTTGTTCCGTCTCAGGAGACGCTGACAGCGGGTACCTCATCACGAATTCTCATATCCCCGAAAGGATTACCCTGAGCGGTACCAAAAAATGGGAGGACAACAATAATCAGGATGGTATGCGGCCAACATTCGTAACTGTCTGGCTTCATGCCAATGGCAAAGCTGTCGAAAGCACCACAGCCAGCGAAGAAAATGGCTGGAAGTATCGCTTTGAAGATCTTGACAAATACGAAAACGGAAAAGAAATCCAGTATATCATCACAGAGAGTGCCGTGGAAAATTACAATGTACGGCTCGATGGAAACGATCTCATAAACACACACTCCCCAGAAACCACCTTTGTGAGCGTTGTGAAGGAATGGGATGACGGAGATAATCAAGACGGCATCAGACCAGCATCCATAGAGATCCAGCTTTATGCCGACTCCGAATCATACGGAGATCCCGTCTCCCTGACAGAAGAAGGCAGATGGTCGCATACCTACAACGGACTTCCTGCATTCAAAGGTGGAAAGCCGATCACTTATTCCGTGGAGGAGCTTACTGTCCCTGATGGATATGAATCATACATCAGCGGCAGCACAGAAAAAGGCTTTACGATCACCAACAGACATGATCCAGAAGAAATCACCGTGGAAGGGCGGAAGATCTGGAACGACAAAGATAACCAGGACGGTATCCGCCCTGACGAAACAGAAGTTATCCTTTATGCAGATGGCGTGGAAGCTGGAAGGACGAAAGCAACCCTTCAGGGATTCTGGACTTATCTCTTCCAGAACCTTCCCAAGAATAAAGATGGCAGGGAGATCCTCTATTCCGTAGGGGAGGTCCCCGTGGAAGGCTATACCACTTCTGTGGACGGATTCGCGATCACAAACCACCACAAAACAGAGAACATAGATATCGAAGGTCGTAAGCTTTGGGATGACGCAGGGGACCAGGACGGTATCCGTCCAGAAGCTGTGAAGATCTTTCTTTATGCGGATGGCGGACAGATTGCAGAAACCAAAGCTGCAGCCGAAAACGGGTGGATATTTTCCTTTACAGGGCTTCCAAAGAACAGAAATGGGCTTGCCATTGATTACACCATCGAAGAAGAAGTCATTGACGGGTATACCTCGTCTGTAGACGGCTATACCATCACCAACACCCATATACCACAGAAGGTAACGATAGAAGGCCGCAAGATCTGGGAGGATAGAGATGACCAGGACGGTATCAGACCAGAATCCGTAAAAATCCTTCTCTATGCGGATGGTGTGGAAACAGATTCCAGGATTGTTACGGCTGAGGACGGATGGGCATACTCCTTCGGGCAGTTGAACAAATACCGCAACGGGAAAGAAATTACCTACTCTATTGACGAAGCCCCCTCTGATCATGATGGCTATGAAAAAACCATAGATGGGTTCGACATCATCAACGTCCATCTTCCTGCGACGCTCACGATCTCAGGCAAAAAGACCTGGGAAGATGCAGAGGACCAGGACGGGATTCGGCCAGAATCCATTACTGTAAAGCTTTATGGAAACGGGAAAGAAATCTCCCAGGAAACAGCGTCTGCCGCAAGCGGATGGACATATACCTTTGTCAATCTTCCAAAATATGAAAATGGAAAGGAAATCATTTATTCCATTGGTGAAGTACCTGTAGATGGCTATGAAGCCGAGGTAGTTGGCTATGATATTGTAAATACGCATCTGCCTGAGGTGACCAGCATCGACATCACCAAGGTCTGGGAGGACGCGGACAATCAGGATGGTGTCCGTCCAGAGTCTGTGAGGGTTCAGCTCATTGCCAACGGCAAATTCTACAAAGAACCAATCACCCTGAATGCCGAAAACAGATGGAGTTATAAATGGGATCATCTTCCTGTCAATGAGGCCGGCACGGAGATTTCTTATTCCGTGAAAGAGATCTCATTCCCCGACGGCTATACCTCTGCCGTATCTGGTGATGCCGAAGGCGGATTCATCATCACCAATACGCATGAGCCAGAAAAAACGTACCTGGATGGAAAGAAAAAATGGGAGGATCACAACAATCAGGACGGCATCCGCCCATCATCCGTGACTGTCAGGCTCCATGGGAACGGAAAGGAAGCAGGCTATGTATATGTAACCGAAAAGGATAACTGGGAATACAGCTTCGATGACCTTGACAAATATGCAGATGGTAAGGAAATCCAATATATCATCACCGAGGATGCCGTAGAAGGCTACCGCTCAGAGCTTGATGGAAACGATCTCGTGAACATCCATGCCCCAGAAACAACCTTCGTAAGCGTAGTAAAAGAATGGGATGATGGCGATGACCAGGACGGCATCCGGCCAGAAACCGCAGTTATCCAGCTCTATGCCGATTTTGAACCCTGCGGCGACCCAGTCGTGTTATCCGAAGAGAACAAGTGGACTTACACCTTTAATGAACTTCCTGTCTATAAGGATGGGCTGTTTATTCATTATTCCGTGGAAGAAACAACGATTCCTGATGGTTACAAAGCATCCGTGACCGGCAGTGCTGTGAAAGGTTACACGATCATCAACACACATGAACCAGAGATAATCACCATCGAAGGAGAAAAGGTATGGGATGACAACGACAATCAGGATGGAATCCGCCCGGATGAGGTGGAGATCATTCTCTATGCAGATGGAGAGGAAATGGACCGCACGGAAGCGACTCTCCAGGGATTCTGGTCATATTCCTTCTACGACTTACCAAAAAATAAGAACGGGCAGCCAATTGCATATACCGTAGCTGAGGTGCCTGTGGAGGGATATACTCAGGCGATCAACGGCTATATCATCACAAACCATCATGAGGCAGCGACAATAGATATAGCAGGTCATAAGGTCTGGGATGACAATGATGACCAGGATGGGATCCGTCCGGAATCCATCACGGCAATCCTGTATGCGGATGGGGATCCTGTTGCTGAAGCGGAGGCCTCCTCGGACACCAATTGGGAATTTTCATTCAAAGGGCTTGATCAGTACCGAAACGGAATGGAGGTTGAATACCATATTGCCGAGAAGGAAGTTGATGGCTACGAGGCATCTATCGATGGCTGCGTCATCACCAATACCCATGAGCCAGAGAAAATTGTCATTGAAGGCAGGAAGAAATGGGAAGATGGAGATAACCAGGACGGGATCCGCCCGGATGAAGTGGAAATTGTCCTTCTGGCCGATGGAAAAGAAGCCGCAAGAAGAACCATCACCGAAGCAGATGACTGGGCGTATTGTTTCAACGGCCTTGACAAATACAAAGATGGCAAGGAGATCATCTACTCCGTTACGGAAACTGCTGTAGAAGGATATGAAAAGGCTGTGGACGGCTACAATATTATAAACATTCACCAGCCAGAAAAGATCACGATCCACGGCAGGAAGAAATGGGAAGATCAAAACAACAATGACGGGATCAGACCTGCGAACATTACCATCCATCTTTTTGCTGATAGCGAAGAGGTTTCCTCGATGACCGTCTCTGCAGACACAGATTGGGAGTATTCCTTTGAGGAACTGGATAAATTCAGGGATGGAAGCGAGATTACGTACACTATCACGGAAGATCCTGTCAATGGCTACGAGACGACCGTAGACGGGTATACCGTCACGAACAGCCACGGAATAGAGACAGTCAGCATTTCTGGTACGAAGAAGTGGGATGATGCAGACAATCAAGATGGCATTCGCCCTGACAGGATTACACTGCGCCTCCATGGCAACGGCGTGGAAATCCGATCTGCAGAAGCATCTGAGGAAACGGACTGGGCCTACAGTTTCAAAAACCTTCCGAAATATCTGCATGGGGAAGAAATCATATATACCGTTACAGAGGATGCTCTGGAAGGCTACAGCGTAGCATTTGACGGTTTCGATCCCACCAACAGTCATGTACCAGAGACGACCTTCGTGAACGTTACAAAAGCCTGGGAAGACAAGGCAGACCAGGATGGGCTCAGGCCAGAAAGTGTTTCTGTCCAGCTTTATGCCAACGGCAATGCTTTTGGTGAACCGATCTCACTGTCCAAAGATAATAAATGGACCTACACTTTCAATGGTCTTCCTGTATACCAGAACGGTGAGAAGGTTGATTATACTGTCACTGAGGTTGATTTTCCAGATGGTTATACCGCATCGATCAGCGGGGATTCAATCAAAGGCTTCACCATTACGAATACCCATGCACCAGAAACTGTCTTTGTAGAAGGCCAGAAAAAATGGGATGACGGAAATGACCAGGACGGAATAAGGCCAGAAGAGGTTGAAATCATCCTGAAGAAGGACGGGAAAGAAGATCGAAGGATAAAAGCTGTTGCAAAAGAAAGCTGGAAGTATTCCTTCCACGACCTTCCCAAGTATGAGAATGGCAAGGTGATTACCTATTCTGTAGCAGAATCGCCTGTTGATGGATATGAAGCGTCCATAAACGGTTTTGACATAACGAATACACATGTCTCTGGAACGATAGACATCGAGGGCAGAAAGACCTGGAATGATCAGAATAACTCGGCTGGGCTCCGTCCAAAATCCATCACTGTAAAGTTCCTGGCTGACGGGAAAGAAATTGCCAAAACCAATACAGATGCAGATAGGGATTGGAAATACTCGTTCAAGTCCATGCCCAAAATGGCAGATGGCAAGGAAATCACATACGCCATTGCTGAAGAGCCAGTAGAAGGCTATTCCGTAAAGATCAGCGGCTATGACCTTACAAATACGCATAATGCAGAAGAAACAGTAACGATCAGCGGAAGGAAATACTGGATAGATAAAGACAACGCTGGGAAGACCCGCCCTTCCTCCATAACAGTCAGGTTATTTGCCGACGGCAAGGAGATAAAAAGCAGCACGGTAACTGAAAAGGATGACTGGAAATACACTTTTGCAGATCTTGCCAAAGAAAATGATGGAAAAGCCATCGTCTATTCAGTCAGGGAGGATGCCGTAACAGGATATACGACCGTCATAAGGGGAACCGACATCTACAATGTCTCCACCTATGCGCCGCAGCCATCATTGACACCAATCCCGACAATCATCCCCACAAGATCGCCTAACCCGACAGCGGCAGTAACACCTTCCTCGAACAGGCAGGGGAACAGCAGCGAAAAAGATTCAGATGTGCAGACGGGTGATACTTCACCGGTTGGGATATTATTCATGCTCCTGCTTATCGCGTTCATCGCATTTGAGGTTGCCAGCTTCTACATGATCAAAAAACAGCAGCTGTAACGGATCTTTTTGCCAGACAAAAACGTTACCAGTGACTTGTAAATCCTCCCCTTTGCAGCACAGAGGGGAGGATTTCTTGCTTTTTCGGCAGGATTTCAGGCATCCTGTCGTTAAAAAGCAAGACCTGGTTATTTCTGTAATAGGGGGACTTTGAGATGAACAAGAAAATAATGGGTATAGTAGGGCTGATAATGATTATAATGGTTACTGTTGCCGGAGTTCCAGCTCTTGATGATGAATCGGCGATTCCCTGTGACGGCGCACAGCTCTACGATGAGTACGAGGTAACAGGATCTGTCACCTGGGAGGATGAGGACGACGATGACGGCCTTCGGCCTTATGCCGTTGAGATCACGCTCCTGAAAGACGGTGAAGCACTGGAAACAGCAAAGGCTACTGCTGCGGATTATTACACCTTCGCCTTTTCCGGTTTAAAAGGCTCTAAAGACAGGTACTCTGTCACCATGGAGGATATATCGGGATATGAGGTTTCAACCTCTAAAACCAGCGGAGATCAACCAGATGTCTTGATCTGTGATATCAAGGCTGTCCATTCTCACGTGGCGGCAGTAATATGCGGAACCATCATTTTCGACGATGACAATGACAGGGACGGCCTGCGTCCGAATACGATTCCTGTGACACTCCTTGCAAATGAAGAGCCAATTGCTGCGCAGGATGTTCCCGCAAAGAGAGAATGCAGCTTCTCTTTTTCAGGACTGGAGCAGGCATCCCAAGGCAGAGCGATTCAATACAAAATCCAGGTTCCTGATTATGACGGATACGGCAAAACTTATGATGGCTTTTCCGCAGTGTATAGGCATGAGGCAGCTCTTACTTCTATTTCCGGCACTATTATTTTTGACGATCAGAACAATCAGGACGGCATTCGCCCACGAGACGTAAAGATATGTCTGAAAGATGAAGATGAAATCATAGATACCGTAAACGTGACAGAGAGCAATGACTGGCAATATGAATTCAATGATGTGCCCAAGAACAAAGCAGGCAAACCAGTCAAATACCAGATCGATGCAATTCCGACAAGCGGCTATGACATTATCCATACAGAAGGCGGCTTTACGATGCACCATGAGCCTGAAACCATCATTTTATCCGGTGAAATCGCCTGGGATGACAGTAGCAGTGAAGCAGGAGCCAGGCCGGAAGCTGTCCAGGTCGCTCTCTTTGGGGATGGCATACATGTCAGCACAATCACCGTAAGTGACAAAACAGAATGGATATTCTCCTTTGAAGGCCTTTCGAAATATGCAGACGGAAAAGAAGTCCAGTATACAATCAGCCAACCAGACATAATCGGATATCAAACCACAATCAATGGGTTTCATATCCTGAACGAAGTTAAGCCATCGGAAATAAGTACCGAACCTGAAACCGAACCGATCATACAGACACAGGCAGCGAGCATTCAGACCGGGAATAAATCTCCAATAATCATACTTATTGTGGTTGCTGTTATAGCAATTCTAATCCTGTTTGCAGTATGCTGGTTCTTTTCTGGAATTCGTCGATAAACCAAATAGTTCAGAAAGAAAACATGGAAGGATTGGTATCAAATAGCAGAGTAAAGCCCAGCGGACATCTTCCTTGACTCAGGAAAAACCTCACTGGGCTTAATTGAATCCTGAATCCGTGAAGTTCAGAGTTATTACTCTTGCCAAAACCCTTATAGAATAAGGGCTTTGGCCGAAAATGCCTATTTGAACTTCACGGATTCAGGTTATTATACACTGTTTGTCCTGTCAGTAACCGGTTCATCACGATTCCGTTCTCAGCTGAATGGAAGATCTTCACCATCCACAGCATTCTTCCTGACTATCGAAGCAATATAATTGATAAACTCTTCCACGCTTGGCTTTCCATCCGGAAACGCTTTCTTTAAATCTTCCTGTGCTTTCGTATCGTTGACCGGCTGCATCCAGAGATTATTGATCACCTCTTCAATCGATTCCCTGATTTCCTCTCCAGAAACGCCATTCTGATCTGCGACACGTTCAACAACCGATTTTTCTCCCAGAGATGATAGTATCTTTTCCATCTCATCCCTGAATTCGTCCCGGGCCATTTCATTTACAAGGCGATTTGCTTCCTCTGATCCCAGGAGCCGGAGCGGTGGCTTAATTCCGATATCAGAAAAGATTTCACAGGCATGTTTATAACCATATCCCAACTGATCACCTGGTGCACCTTTGATGAGACGGATTCCTTCCACAAACCCTCGTACCCAGAAAAAGCTGTAATCTGCATCCCAGAAGAATGCGTTTTCATACTCACCTTCCTTAAGCCCCATCTCAAAAACCCGGTACATCTGACGGGCTGTTTTCTTTGCTTTGGTTTTGGAAAGTCCAAACCGCTCCTGAAGTTCTGTCTCTGCTTCATCCTGTGCCGCTCTATTATAACAGTTTTCTTTTTCCCTTCTGGTAGGAGCCTTCTCATACAGTGCTTTCATGATCTCTGTCATCAGGTAAAAGATGAATTCCTCAAAGAGATCAAAGGTGTAAAACTCTTCCAGATCCAGCAGCTTCTGAGACATCCGATGCAGCTTTCTGGCGACTATTTCCTTTCCTGCGGCATCATCATCCTGAGAAAAGAATTCCCCGATCCCCTGGAAGAATGGTTCAACCGTACCATCCGGATTTTCCTCAGTAGAGATGGATCCGGAAGAAAACAGCATCTCGTAAGTACTCTCGAATACCTCCTGGTCATCGAGGTCGCCTGTGACGTAATTTATGCCAAATATAAACTGCGTAGCTGCAGCAATCGTAGCTGAGGCGCGAGAGGATACATAGTTTGCCAGGTCATCCTTTCCTGGAGTTGCGTCTGGGTATGTGACTAATCTGAACATAGCAAAAAAACCTCTCACATACTACTTCGTAACATCAACAATATCCACATAATACTCATTCAGAAATTCCTTAATAAACTGGTCGTTGCACACTCGATTCTCCCCATCCGATATACGTTTCATCTTGATTGGCCATTTTTTGGCGCAGGTATTAAAACCCTGGATAGCATACCTGTTTCCATCTTCGCCGATAAACACACGGTTATACATACCAGGCTGCAGCCCAAGATGGTCAAATCTCCACACGTCTGCATCAAAGGCACTCCTTGCAGCATCTTCAGGATCGCGTCCGTTAGTAACAGTCAGTTTCCCGGAAAATCTTTCCTCTGTATAAGTTATGCGGCCCAAAGAGATCGTTACATCATATTTCTCCTGTAACGCCTGCATAGCCTGCTTGAAATCTGCCCTGAAGGCATCGAGGTTTTCTTTGTTGATCTCCATAAAACCTTACCATAAATCAACAGATCCGGACTCTTCTCCCCTGACCCAATATGCCTTGTTCTCCTCCGGCTTCACATATACCTTTTCAGCGTCATCAGGAACGCGGGAAAGTATTTCTTCTGTAGTGATTGTACCGCCGAGCATGGACTGGATAATGAGTGAGGGAGTGGTTTTCTTTCGACTTTTCTTTGTTCCCGATGCAGTTCTTTTGGGCTTCTTCTGAGCAGCCTTCTCAGGGAGCTCTTCTACAGAGTCCTCTGCCTGAGTCTGTGCAGCAGCTTCATCCTCAGCAGTCTGTTCTACAATCGGTTCCGGCATCACTTCTTCAACAGGTGTGGAAATTGTCTCCTCTATAGTCTCTTTCTTCTTCCTGCCACCGCGCCGCTTTGGCTTTTCTTCTTCCTCTGGCTTAACCAATGCCTGCGCCTTCTGCGCAATTCCCTCCGGAATCGCACAGCTTCCCTTCTCATAACGGCCCAACAGCATAGCTGTCACATCAAGCTTTGCAGCAAACTCCGACTTATTCAAGTTCAATGATTCACGGATAGCAGTCAGTTCAGTGTTGGTCATATTCTGTCCCTTTCTTGTATGTGTTGTTTTATCTATTACCCCTTGGAGTACATCTATCTTCTGGAGCACAGATATTATTCATCTTATCCCGATTATAATACAGCAATCATGGCTATCTCTCAACTATTCTTTCCCACTCCGATAATCTTTTTTCCTCTGGCTTGACTTTTTAAACCGGAGTAAGGGACGTTGTGTTTTGTTGAAGAGTTTTTTACTATCAGCTTTTCAAAATCAACGCAGGCAGCTCGCCTGCAAAGCAGCAGCGATCAAATGTTTAGAAAGGAGTCACTCATCATGAAGAAAAAGCGGGTATTCGCAATGGTCCTTATATTCGTCCTCATGGCACTTGTTTCCGCCCCATCATTTGCCGAGGAAGATTATTCTATGTGGGAAGAAGATAGTTATGATATGGATCCAGGTATTCCTGCAGAGGGAGCAAATTTCGATAATAACCAAAGCGACACATATGAATCGGAGACTGACAGCTCAAGCCAGGATCAAGAGCAACCCAACGATGCCTTAGGTGAAGATATTGACTCACAGACTGATGATACAGACAACAGTGAGGGAGAACTCTATACTGAGGATTCGATCTCTGTCCATCTTTCTGTCACCTGGTATGATGAGGACAACGTCCTGGAAACTCGACCCGATTACCTGGCGGTAAACCTTTATGAGAGCGGGATAGGAGAGTACGGTGACAGCATCGAGATAAACGGCAGTAACTGGCATAGTGTTGATGCCGCGATTCTGTCCCCTGAAAATAACTGGGCATACATATTTGAGGACATGGACAAGTATGATCCCAGCGACATGGAAGCAAAATACATGGCCATCCTTTCTGATGAAGGCGGGAAAATAGAGGCCTATAGCCTGATTCAAACCGAAAGCATGCAGGATGAGGCTTATTTCATCAATGCAACAGCCACATATGAGGAACTACAGCCACAAAACATGAGTCTTTTCGCCCGCATCGCATGGCTTGACAGGGATAATGAAGATAACGTCCGCCCCGACACTGTTTCTTTTGAGTTATACGCAAACGACCAGCAGATCTCATCGGCAACAGCTTCCTCTGACAATTCTGCGGAGGAAGTGGAGAACAAAAAGGAAAGTACAACGATCACTGCCATCGATCCAAAGGAAAGCATCATCGTTGCTTCAAATGCAGCCGAGTACGGATACTGTCTGGGTAACGAGGACTTTGAGGAGTGGTCTGTTTGTTTTGGTAACTTCCCTACAGCAGACGATGCCGGGTTACCGATCAACTACAGAATCAAATTAGAAGAAATAGAAGGATATGATACGAAGCTGGTGTATGACCAGGCATACGGATATGATTATCCTGGAGCGTTTTTCGCAGCTATTCCCGCTCCTGCTTCAGGATCAACTGAAGAGCCTGACCCAAGCAATTATACCAACCCGACTACAGCTCCAGAACCTTCTGCTTTCCCAGAAAACGCTGTGAAGCCGACAACAGTTCCAGATCAGAACACAGAGCCCGAAATCACTTCAGGCCCCGAATCAGGTGGGATTCCTGAAACGGCTTCCATAAAAGGTAAAATCATATGGGATGACCAGGACAATGTAGATGGCCTCCGTCCAGCAGAAGTCTGTATAGCAGTCCGTTCCTCCAAAATAAACCAGAATAAGATTGTTTCCTCTGATACTGATTGGACTTACTCCTTCACAGATCTTCCTGGAGATCAGAATTATGAAATCATAGGCCAGCTCTTTGATGGCTATGAACTCAATACTGCTGACAATAACCTCATTTATACTCATGTGCCGGCAGCAACACCTACGAATGTACCAGCAGATACAGGCTCATCAGGAACAACCTCCCCTTCCACCCAGACTACTCTCAATCCTACTACAAATACCGAAATGCAAATCATTACCGGCAGAGTGGTTTGGGATGACCAGAATAACAAAGATGGCCTTCGACCTACATCCGTTACAGTAAAGCTTCTGTCTGACGGCGTACAGACAAAATCCACTTCCGTTTCGGCATCGAATAACTGGATTTTCAGTTTTGGCTCTGTTCCGAAGTTTAATTCAGTCGGTGCAAAGATCACCTACACCATCGATGAAGATACGATCAGTGGATACACAAAAACTGTGAATGGTTACACCATTGTAAACACTCACCTGAGCACTTCCAATGTGACCACAGCTGGAGTAAATGGGCAGAGCAGCTCCGCTGGACAGATTTCACCTGAAACGATGAACATAAGCGGAACGGTAACCTGGGTGGACAACAATAACTCCGATAATCTGCGCCCAAATTACGTGATTGTACGCTTGTTGGCTGATGGCAGGGAAGCAAGAGTTACGACTGTAACATCAGTAAACGGCTGGGTTTACTCGTTCGCAGGTATTCCAAAATACGGTTCAAGCGGTGCTGAGATCGCATATTCAGTCGAGGAGGATACCATAAACGGCTACACTCATACAATCAATGGATTTAACATCACAAACACCCGTTCCACACTGTCTGGTGGAGGAGCTGGAATGCAGAGTCAAGGGCAGAATACTGCACTGAGTTACTCCCCTCAAGCAAATGCACAGAAAGATGGTTCTTTGAAAGAAGCCGTACAAACTGGGGACCGATCGCCTGTTGGGGTCTTCGTGTTCCTCATGATCGCTGCGGTTTGCGGATTAGGAGGAGCCATCTTCTACAATAAAAAAAAGAATAGATGATCGACGAACAACTGATAACATTTTAGTGATACTGAAGAGTTGTTATGGAAAACTGAAAAAAGCGGGGGCCAAAGCCTCCGCTTTTGCCTGATTAGATGATATCCACCTTTCTGCCTTGCCGTGCAATGATTTCTTCTAATGTCTGCGGCTGATAATCCTGCCACATACATCCAACATTATACGCTTCGCATCGAATCCCTTTGGCGCGGATCATTTCCTTAATCTGATCTTCATAGGTACTTTCTTCCGTTCTATGGGAATGGCCATGGAGATGGATACCCATGTGCCTGTGCGAGTTATAAAACGGCTGGAAGTAGTGACAGAGAACCACGCGGCACTTTACGCCGCTAACCATTACTGGAATCTCCATATAATCATGAACATCCCTGAATGCACTCTCGTACTCCGGGCTTCTCTTATCGTGGTTTCCTCTGATGAGATGGATATAGCCGTTCAGCTTTTCCACATACGAATGCACGTTCCTGCTGTTCTTGTATGCAAAGTCACCAACCACATACACATGGTCTGCCTTGCTTACCTTCTGGTTCCACAGCTTAATCAGGCCTTCGTCCATCTCCTCTACAGTTTCCCAGGGACGGTCATCAAAACGAATACAATTCGCATGACCAAAATGCAGATCTGAAATAAAAAACGTTCTCATGAACATCCTCCTATCTGGAAAACGATTCATTATCCAGTTTAAAATCTTTCTGACCCAACTTCCAGGCTATTCTTTTCCGAGTATATCACATCAATTGGCTTAGTCCCTAGCAAAATCATCCATTCAGTACAAAAAGCTCCACCGATCTGTCGATGAAGCTTTTCCTTTCAGATATTTATCTTTCCAGATAGAATTCTTTATTCTTCTACGCTGTCTATACTATTCATTTCGCCAGAAGCATTTGAAATCCCTTCCTCAATGCGACAGGCAGCTTCATCGATGCTGTAGGACTCTCCAGGATACTCCTGTTTCCTGCCATACCACAGCTCGTTGGCGAACATAAAAGGATACTCGTCCGCGTAGCCGTCATTCATACATGGGTCACAGTAATACCAGATTCCGTCCACCAGCACCTTCACCCATGCACGTCCTTGTGGTTCTCCATCAATCGTGCCATAATCTACATATGCCTGGATTCCCACCGCATTACAGAGATCCTTGAAGAAATTTGCATATCCTCGATCCGTTCCCACAGCATCAATGATAGCATTGCTCGCCGTACCATAAGTCATGTACGCCGTCACATAATTATTGATACTAACGACCGCATCCTTTTCTGTCATGCCTGGTTCTATGATCTCACGAGCGATAGATGGAATAATGTCCTCCTTCAAAGTCTTGTTCTGCTGATATGCCTCTCTTATCTCGTTCATTCCTGTGAACTGCAGAAGTCCTTCGTCCTGGATAACAGAAACGGATATCTCACTGTAAGGGAAGAAAATATCGCGTTCTGCCACTATAATCGTCATGATCTCTTCAAAGCTGTAATCTTGATCCGGGATCTCTGCGGTAGCTTCTGTACCAGTTTCCAGCTCAACAAATATCCTGTCTATGGTATCCTTTATCTTCTCAGAAAGAAGATCATAAGGATATCTGTTATCACTGACCGGAACGAACGATACCAGATTTGTCCCCGCCACCCAGGCATATAACGGCGGAGCTTCTGTCGGAAGTGGTATCTGGAACGTGGTCTGATCGTTGTGAACCGGCTGAAGAATTTGCTGTGATACCCCCTGGCTTGTGGAAGGAGACTGCAGTATAATTGGTGTAGGTGTCGGTAAATACATCTGTGACCCAGACTGGGATGCCAGGATG
Source organism: Blautia sp. (assembly GCA_017475035.1). Lineage (GTDB taxonomy): Bacteria > Bacillota > Clostridia > Lachnospirales > Lachnospiraceae > Blautia_A. The sequence continues at coordinate 30,006 of JAFVGK010000075.1, read as the reverse complement.
ATCGGCGTAGGGGATGGGATAGTAGTAGGAGTGCTTATAAGCGTTGGTGGAGTTGGCGTCACTGTAGGCGTCGCGGACGGCCTTGCGTTTCTCTTATTAAACTCATCCATTGCCATGCGAAGGGCTTCTGTCAAAACTTGCTTCAGTTCCCTGTCTTCCAATGCGGCAACCTTCTCCGAGGCGGAATGTATCCCCTGCTCTGTCGCTGAGTCCTTGACCGTTTTCTCTTTGTAATCCCAAACATTCAGGACAGCCTCTATAGCTTCCCGCTCCCGTTTTCCTTTTTCAGAATCGGTATCATACCCTTCCAAGTCGATACTGCCATCATCTGGAATAGACTCCATAAACTCCTGTATTCCGTATAACATATTCTCGTTCGGCACGTAAATCTCGTCTTCTTCCGGTTCTGGTGTTGGGGCAATCGTGACATCTGCAATCACTACCTTCTCATCCAACTGAACAGAGTCGTTTTTTTTGCCACCCTGAAACTTTACAACTATTGATCCTATAATCAATAGAGCAGCAAACGTGCCGCCTATGACCATGATCAGCTTACTTTTGTCCTCAAACATCTTTTTCCTCCCATGAAGAAATTTCGATCAACCATACCTGTTGCAATGGATATATCCTGCGAAAAGCTCTGGGGAAAGTGTATATTCATTGGAAGAGGCGTATCTGTTCAGGCACACATCCTGCCAGTACCACTGTCCTTCAACATTTACGCTGTTCCATTGATGCAGTTCCCCGTTACTGTGCCAGCCTGCTTCGATCCGGCAGTCGATCCCCACAGAATTACACATATCTTTAAAGAGGTTTGAAAACGTCGTGCAGTTGCCGATTCCTGCATCAAGTGCCACACCAGTCCTGGATTGGTCAGCGGAGTATGTGATATGTCCGATCAGCCAATCATTAAAGATCTGCACAGCATCCCGTTTTGTGCAGTTCTTCGGAAGAAGAGAATTTGCCAGTTCTCTGACATAACCTTTATATGGTTCCTGCTGAAGATAAAACGGAAGCAGCCCATTCCCATCAATCCTGATATCACAGGTTCCATCTTCATACCAGTCTTGCCACAGGGCAAACCCTTCTACGGTATAATGCAGGTACTCATCCCTCACAACATTCATGATATTCAGAATGCTTGAATTTTCTACGTACCCGTACCATACAGGCTTGTCGACGCCGATCCCTCCGGCAATAGCATTTACCAGCACCCCGGCAAGAGCCTGCTCGCTTTCCGAAAGGTCCTGCCATCGGTCACGATTTTCCATGGGAATGAACGTAACCTGATCTTTATCCGTTGGAACAATATCGGAGAAATCATGTCCTGGTGGATCCGGATCTGTTTCTTCTATCAGAACAGGTATTGGTATCGCTTCCTTTACATATGAAATGCTTGAAAACAAGGGTGTGCATTCCGTATCTTCTGCATAAACTGACCAGTCAAAGAGGAACATAGAGAGCAGCGCGATTAATCCAATGGATACCCTTTTTATTTTCATGCAAAAATCCTCCTGAAAGTGTTTTTTCAACGCCAACCTTCCACAAAGGATTCCCCAAAAGCAAATTTCACACAAAAAATCCGGCCTTTTCAGACCGGAAAAACTTAAAACACAAATTGTCCTTCCCAGAGCGCTGAGGTTACAGGCTGCGAAAATTCCATATGCCAGCCTCTTTGCCCCGGATTTCCATATGCCAGGTAATAATTTGGATCGACTTCAAACTCTACAATGTTTCTGCCGCCGCTATGTCCCCATTCGTTAGCCGGCTCCGTATCCCAGGCCACCACAGACTGGGCTTTTGCATCTGCAATGACACACGGAACCGGTGTTCCGTCCTGGAGATAGAATGTAACTGCATCCCCGACATTACCGAAAGTCGGGGTGCAAGCGATCAAATATCTTCCGTCGAGAACTGCCAGCCCATCATTATAGAATGCGCCAGCAGCGATCCAGGCGTTGTGGACAACATCCTGCATCGTGCCCGGGGATACTCCACGCCACTCCCCGGATATGTACCATCCGGGCACTCCATAACAGGTTACGGTATACACGTCCCCAAGCCCTGCAGGAATCAGGATGTTCCCCTGCAGCGGTGTGCTTTGCACAAGGTTTTCATAAAATTGCTCAATATAAAGCTGCTCAGCCGCCTGTCTTTGCAGCTCCTGCTCGTATTGAAGCCTGATAGCCTCCAGTGCCTGGGCTTCCAATTGCAGCCGCTCCGCATCGCGAATAGCCAGCTCGGCATCCGCTTCCTGCAAAAGATCATACTGCTGCGCATCGGATTCTGCGAGGGCTTCCGAAAACCCCATTGCTATATCTGCCGAAAGCACTCTGGATGGCTGAATGAATACCACCAGGGTAATAATCACCATCAGTAAGGTTTTACACTCCCATTTTTTCCCTCTTTTCATACTGAATCATCCTTCCAACTCCTTAAAGATCATTCATCTCCTCGATGATCAGATTGATCAATTCCTTATGGTTTCTGAGTTTTTCAAGTGCAGATTCCTCTAACTGCCGAATTCTTTCACGGGTAAACCCCATCTCACGGCCCACCATTTCCAGCGTAACCTTTCTGAAAACGATATCCTTTGGACAGACAGCAATAGAAACTTCCTTGAACCCATATCTGTACAGGATAACCTCCAGTTCTTTCTTCTTGAGCACCTTGCTCATGCAGGCCATCAGGTACTCCCTGCTGCTGTCTCTAATTGCTTTTTCTTCAGGAGTCGGCTCACTGCTTCTAAGATATGACTGCATCTCGGAGGTTTCATCCCCCTCAAAAAGCTGCTTCTCCAGGGAACCTACTTCCTGCGCAGCGCTGTAGCAGCGCATGGTTTCTTCTCCGACCCCAAACTTCACCGCAACCTCAGCAGTCGTCGGCTTGCGTCCGTTTCTCTCATCGAACTCGGCGAAGAACTCCTTCATCTTTTTCCCTTTTTCGAACAGATACGCTGGCAGAGTGATCGGGGTTGTCTCTGCCATACCTCTGATGATATCGTGTTTAATCCAGAACGCAGCATATGTGGAGAACTTCACCCCCTGCTCTGGGTCGTACATTCTCGATGCGCGGATTAAACCTATATTACCGTACTGAATCAGATCGTCGAAATCCGTCCTTCCATCTTTGTAGGCATAGCGTTTCGCGATACATACGACCAGCCGGAGATTTCCCAGCACAAGCCTCGTCTGTGCCTCCTTGTCCCCGGCATACGCCTTTGTCCCGATTTCAGCCTCCTCTTCCCTGGTCAGGAGAGGGATCCTCCCAATGCTGTTAAGATATTCTGTGAGTGATGTCCCCCCAGGCGAGGAATCCTCCTTCCCGTACTTAACCTCAATGCCGTTATCTGCGAGAGCATCCATTACATCTTCGATGTCCCCCTTCTCCGTGAGGCTCCAGTATTTCTTCAAAGCCTCAGCTACGGCTGACTCCATTACCGTCAAATCCTCAGATATGTAATTACATTTCAGGCTGTCCACGATATCTGTAAGTACGTTCTTATTCAGCATAATCCTGTCTATCCTCCTTCTATATGGATTTAACCTAAAAAACGTTTTCAATCCATGATACTTGAAATCAACCCTTTATGAACAATCTGTGAATTAATTTTGCTCAATCCTAACACTGAAATTTTATGTTGTCAACAGCTTTTTTTCACATGCTAAATTTCGACAATTTTCGACAAAATCCGCGTACTACTTGCTATTACGTATTTTTGACTTTTCGATATACAATAATTAAAATCAAGCAAGTCACTATAAACAAATCAAGCAAAGCCATTTCATACTTGATTTTATTTGTCTTTGACTTTGTTCCATTGCTTTCTTCATCGATTATCTGTTCCTGAACGCCCTTTTCGGCAGAGAAGAACTGCACATCATCACGGAATACAACAACAAGGCGTGTTCCGGTTCCCTCCTGAATTGTGATCTGCCTCATGAATTCGGGCTGGTATCTTTGTGCATAATCCCCTGAAATCATGGCACCTGCCACACTATATGTCCCGACAGGAAGTTCTGCTGATTCCTCATATCCATTCACTGCTCTTAGATAATAGTCTCCACAGCCGCCATGTCCCTGGAGCGTTACCACCACATCCTTTCCCTGCACATCCTCCGGCAAAGATGCGGTTAATGTAAGCCATCCGGTATTTTCCCCTTCCCAAGATATCTTCTCTCCTGGAAAACCTTCTGTTGGATCATCCCCACCGATCTGATCTTTCTCTTCCAGGATCACATAATCTTTATTCATCAGGATATATACTGGTGAAGCCCTTGTCAGATCCTTGCACCAAACTGTGTCCTTGTATACCTTGACAGGGTCTCCATCGCCATCGTAAGGGATACCTGATTTCCAGGATACGATCTTTGGAACATCAAGCTGGGCATATACAACAGCGGGAATGGGCAAAGCGATAATCAGTATGAAAAGAAAAACAGCCACTGCACTTGAATGTTTACTATTCTTCAGGTTCATGGTCGATTCTCCATGCTTAGAATCTGTGGCGTGGCACTAAAGGTACCGCCGCGCCACATTTCATCGTCTATAAGTAAAAATCTGGCATTCAATCAATACCTGGATGACGCCTGAAATAGTTAAAGGCGTTTGTTGTCGTGATTGAGACGGTCTCGTTGGTTCTGGAGCATTGTATCCAGATTCTCTGTCCCACACTGCTTGTTCCAAGGTAGATGCCTACTGTGTTATAGGGTATGATGTCTTCTTCTGTCTGCGGAACCTCCGGGTTGATTCGGTCATCATAAGTGTTGATAAAGCCGAGGTCCCCCGGCTTCAAGTCTTCATCCTTAACGGTTTTCCTGTTTCCGATCTCCTCCGTCGCTTCCCAGATCTTGACGATACTGTCCGTACTGCTGATTGGCCAGCCTGCCGTCTGGAACACCCAATTCACAAAACCACCTGAGTTCAGTCCCCTGACTACCGAAAGCTCGCCAGTCTCCTCGTCTTCATTCCAGCCAAAGTCAGAGATGTCAGCCCCGTCTCCAGGTGCGCCATCTTCTTCATAAGGGATTTTTCCCACAGCATCCAGAGCCCGACTCATGATTTCCTGCCTTGCTGTAGAAATACCAAGGGGAGATGTGCCGGAACGTTCCTTCACAATATAAGTACTTCCACTCAGTCGAAGTTTCACATAATCGTTCGCCTGGGCATCGTAGAACCATTTTTCCCTGACGTGTGGAATGAGATTGCCGTGCGCGTCATAGGGTTTGCCATTGATCCATTCTGCAGCTTCTTCCGCATAGTTTACCTCCACCGGACTGCCGTTCAATCCATATGGTATCCCAACACGCCACTCCTTGATGGTTGGCGGAATAAAATACTTCCGATACAGTTCTACTGTGTCTTCGTCCAGCTCTACATCCACATCATCTACACCTTCGACATCTCCGTACAGATCCGTCCATTTTGAATTTGCCAGGAATTTAGCCTCATCTCTGTTTTCCTTATCCCAGTAGAAGGGGCTGTCACCGTTTTCCTCCGTTTTATCAAACCCTTCAGGATATTCCGCCACAGCTACCGCCTTTCGCTTATAGTGATAACTGTTTTCAACATCCGTGCGAAACAGTTCCGGGAAATGCCCAATATGAATCTGCACCTCCAGGTCATAATGATCCTGACTGCACCAATATTCTTCATGACCAGGACAGTGATAGACCTTCACATATTCATAGTGCCTTCCGTCGCAATATGCCGTTCTTTCCCTGCATTCATAATTGCAAAGTTCATCCCTGCAGGTATGCTTGTACACCTCATCCTTGCATTTAATGCTGCAGGCCCCTTTTGGGTAATACAGGTTATACCGGGTATCCAGACAGTAGTGGAGGTAGCTTCTATCCGTGTAATAATGATAGGTGTAAGCCTCCACGTAATAAATGATATCCAGGACTTTCGCTTCATACCGAAGCGTTGAGGTGTTCCAGAAAAAGTAAATGCTTCCTCCCCATGGCGAATCTGCATTATAAAGCGGCAGACTGTACTCTGTTTCAAAAACATAATTTTCACAGCCAAGAGGAGGGTTGTAATTGGACTCCCCATGCTTATAGTAGACAAATTCTGAATCAAAATTGGAGCACCCAGCTGGAGGATCCCCATAGGTAACAGGAGTATGGGCATAATATCCTGTTTCAATCTTATCGTAGTCAAAGCATCCGGCAGGTGGATCCAGAGAATGGTAAAAATTGCCATGCCGCTTTTTCAATTCGTCCCCGGCCCCATCAATTGTGGGATCCATGGCGTTCTCCTGCGCTTTTGCGTAGCGTTCTTTCATGTCTTGTGTGGCCCACAATTGGGCGTGGGCATCCGTAATGATACTCCTACCGTCATGAAGCGTCCCGCCAAGAAGCTCCAATGTGTCCGTTGCAGCGTTATACCATGCTCCACCCTGGTAATCGACCTCACAACCTCCCCTTGCCCTGTAGGATTCCACCATCCGCTTCCGATATTCTGAGGAAATGTCTGGTGTATAATCTTCCGTGCAGAAAAACGATCTTGGTCCTTCACAGGCTTCACCCTCGGCATCGCCCATGAGCTGTACATATTCAAAATCTGAAGCAAGGTAGTTTTCCCTGTAGCCACCTGAAGCATAAGAATTCAGCAGATTCACTTCTTGCTCGTTTACCTCTTTGTAGTAGGGATACGGGCCTTTCTCTGATGCTGTCCAGGAATGACTTGCGGCGTACAGATGCTTGATAATACCCTTGACCTCGCCGACAGTCCATTTATCATCGCCCCACGGAAGGTCAATTAAATCCCAGGAATCCGGCCAGGAATTCTGTGTCTTCTCCGAAACCATGGCAAGAATGTCCTTAATGTTGTCACTGGAATCCACTTTTCGTCCGTACTTGTCTACATAATTTGTCGTGATAATCCGGTATCTTCCCTTTGCATTGCCGCCCTTGTCATAAAGGCTGTTCAGGTTCTCCCACCTGCCATCAATCTTTTGCTTGCTGTCCGCCAATGTTCCTTTATACCAGGATTCGCTGATTTCATAAGCATAGTCGATATACTGCTGAAGATTATCCTTGTCTGTATTGAATACCATGGAAATACTGATCACCAGCATTCCAACTGCAAAAAGGATAAAATAAAGCAGAAGCACTATTGCCAGGACGAATATGACCGTTCTTTTCATGTTCCCAATAGCAGTCCATAAGTTGCCAATCGCTTTGAATGGCTTTTTGGCAATCTCTGCTGTCCGGCTCGTCTTCAGCCTGATGTTTGTGGCTATATTCCTGACTGCCCTGAAAGGCTTTGCCGCATAGCCCAGAGCTTTCCCCGCCGCTGTGCCGATCTCTTTCGCCGACTTTCCAATCGACGCATCCATGACTCTGTTATAAATGCCGCCGTTCAACTCCCTGCCAACAGCTCCTGTTATTTTTTTAGTCCCTTTCGACAGGTTATGCAGCATAGCGGCTGAATTATCCATCATGCCATGAATACGAGTTTTTGCCTTTTCGATGTATTGTTTCTTCGCCTGCCTGTAGGTGTTATAATCCTTCTTCAGCGCTTTCGTAACGATAGCTTTTTCCGTACCAGCAGCAGCGCTCGTGACAACTCTTTCAGCTGTTTTCACAACATTTCCTGTTCTCTTACCGGCAGCTCTTCCAACCGTCACAGCAGCTGTAGAAACCCCTTTTACAGCTGTCTTTCCAACCCACGCAGCCCCAGTCGCAAGAATCTTTGCTCTCCTTTTACTGTGTTTTGCCAGAAGTCTTCCCGGACGAGTATTCAGCAACAATTTGCCGGAGGCAAGGACAAGCCTTCCGGAAACCACGCCGACTCTTGTTGTCATCTCAAGAATGGAGTACGTCCGTGCTATATACTGGACTCCCTGAGCAGCTGCATTCTCATTGGAATCCATGATGGAGATAAGCCTGCTGGAATATCGGATCAGCCGCCTGGTGCTGGCTTTTGCCAACCCGATTTTTGCTCCAAGCCGCATTGCCTTATCCTTTGAGATCAGTTCCTCTGCACCGGAGAGAAAATGATGATCGAAAGCTTCCCCTTTACCTGCCTGGATCTTATCTTTGGTCAGGCGAATCGCCGCTTTCAGCCTGCCCCTATCCGCAGACATCATGATCCGTCCGCCTATTTTCTGCTGGCGCATGAATCGTCCGACCAGGATATCCTTGCCATCGATAGTGAAACGTGCACGAAGTTCCTCGATCTCTTGCCTGATCCGTTTCTGGTTGCTAAACGGAATGAAATTGCCTCCTTTTCGAAGATGCATTTCCCCTCTTACCGCATCGTGAATGGAGGCCGGCCTTGGTTTCCCTTCGCCCCTGATATATCTGGCAGAAGTGTTCATACCAAGTCTGGATAATTCCAATATGTTTGTGCCAGCCGCTCCTCCCAGAGAAAAGGCTGCACCAGCAAGACTTGCCATCGCCATCGCACTGCCGATATAAGCCTTTGCGTCCTTGGCCTGCCTTTTCACCTGCCGGTAGCCCTGTCCAGCCTCCGTCTTCATAATCGTCTGATCCAGGGCAGACAGGACAAGCCGCTTTTGTGCGCCAAACATCGTCCTGGAAGTACTTTCGACGAAATCAGTTTTGGTATAAGCACTGAACATACGCCCTACATAACGGGAAAATGCTGTCTGCTGGTTTTCGCGGCTTTCCCCCCCAGGATCTTTCTTTCTGCCAATTCCTTTCCCGACAGGCGATCCATCGCCGCCCGAGCCTCCCGAACTATGTGAACCATCTTTTGGGAAAGAACAGGATTCTTTTGGTATCCTGCTTCCAACAGTCTTTGACTCACCCTGAACTTGCGGCTTTTGGCCTTTTTCTGCTGCAGCCAAAGATTCTTTTGATTTTCTGATGGATGCGGTTACAGTAGGAGAGTACTGGTTACGAGATTTCCCGAAAGCACTCGACGTAGAAGGATAAGTTTCTCCGGTGACAGCATCTTTTAGTTCATCCGATAGAATGGTATCAAAATCCGATCCGAAAATTTCTCTTTTTAGATCATCTGCCGCCCATGCCGCTGCCTTCTTTACTTTTTCAGCTGCCGAAGCCGAACTTCTTTCTGCCTTGGTTCCTTTAAAAATGGCAGCTTCTCCAACTTCTTTTGAAGCACTCGGCAAATTATCCTTTGTCGATCTCAGAACATCAATCCTGCCATCACCATTCGTTTTCTCGTATTCGCCAGACTCCTTATTAAAAGTGGCTGTACGGACATACGTGTTTACAAGCTCTACTGGCTTCTTTTTCCCTTCGCCATAAGGTATTGTAGCGATTGATGGGCTGATAAGGGGAGAGACGACGTGTTCCTTCGCCTGGGTATGCGTGAGGAGAGGAGCATCGCCATAAAAAGCTATTTTCGTTCCCAGTCCCCTGTCTTTTAGAAACTGGATCCCATTTTGCGGAGTCATCATGTATCGGATCCCAAATCGCGTTTTCTTCAGCACAACAGGACGGTTTGCAGCCATCCTGCTGTTTGCTACACCGAGATCCTGTCCAACAGCAAGCAGCCTGCCACCTACAGCCTGGATTTTGTCTTTGACTGACAGATTTACTTTTTCCTGGATCTTTGGAGTTTTTTTCGTTCTCAAAGACCCTGTGAATGCTCCTTCACGAAGAATTATACCTTTGGCAAGACAGTCGCTGCCTTGTGGTCCATTCTCGCCCTGTTTTATTGCCTGGTCTACCGAAATGACAGCCGCTTTCTTAGCTGCAAGCTCTGCTGCGGCTGCATTCCGAACAACTCCTCTTCCTGCCCTGTAGGCTGTAGCTGCAAGGTTTTTTCTAAGCCTACGGGAACCTTTAGAAGAAGCTTTTGTTTCTTTCTCCTTCTGAATATCAGAGCCTCTGTCATTCTCACACGATTTCGACTCTACAGGATTCTCACCTGTCTTCTGGTCAGGAAAGCCATCGCTGCTTTTGGTAAAGGACTCTGGCGGACCTGGTGTACCAGCTTTCCCAACAGCGGAAGACAATCCTTTATTGGAGCATGTTACATTCTCAGATACGCGCTCTGCTTCTGACTTTGGCAAATTGCCTGTCATGGATTTAACAGGATTCGCTAAAACGGGTTGCTCTGTCTCTTTTGTTTCCCCTGGCAAGTTCCTTTTTGAAGTGGGATCTTTATTTTTCTGGACTCCTGTGTTTCCCTGGCTTCTTGTTGGAGGAGGAATATCGCCTTTTTGAGATTGCGTGATTCTGTTTCGATAGGATCCTTTGATTGATTCACTATACCTCTGACCAGCACTCCTATAACCAGACTTGTCTTCTGCAGCATTGTGCTCCGACTTCCGGTCCTTTTTTCCGGAGTCTTGGTTTTCAGGATAACTTGGAATATCCGGACGATGCTGGTCATGAAATCCGGATGTTTCTGCGCTTTGCCTGCCTTCTTGCTGTTCGCATCGCTTACCATGCTGATGCACAGATGCCCATGGAGGAATATCCTCAGCCTTCAAAGTATCACATCCACGAAAAGCATTTTCTGCAGATTGGATGTTTGCCGCATTCCAGGACTTTCCTTCAAAAAGCACAAGACTCCTGTCTCCCTCGAACGCACCGTCCAGGCTGTCAATTTTGCTGATTTCCAGTTTCTCGCCGTCGAATCGCTCTAAGTTTTCCATGCCGCTGAACCAGCCGGTGATGGAATCAGGAGCCAATTCTGCTTCAAAGGTGACTTCTTTCACCTCAGGTTTTCTTGCTTCCCACGGTACAGAGCTATCTGAAATCCCAAAACCCGGCCAATACGCACTGATCGTGCTGTCTGAAGCAATTTCCTCTTCTGTGGAATAACGAAATATAAGCCTCCCATTCCCGTAGAGGATTGCATAAAGCGCTGTATCTTTGATGGTTCTGCTGTCAGTGCCTTTGTATTGGCCGATCCCATGGTGTACGCTTTTATCCTCACTATTGGCAGTGATGCCTTCAGTACGTCCTTGAAGCGGGAGAGGATCACTTATGCTCGGTTCCGTCTGCTGAATTGCGGTATTTTTCTTCAAATCGATATGGGATTCAGAATGCTGCTTTTCGTGTAATGATGCCTTACCTTTATAGGATTTTTGGGCGGACTCGCCATATTGGCTGCCCATACTGATAACAGGAGATTCAGTAAGTTCATTGTCCAAATATTGTCCGTTATCCTGACTATCTTCTCCGTAGCTGAATGCTCTTTGGGGCTCTTCTTTTCCCTCAGGCAGGAGTAGAGATATCCATTGCGGTAAAGTCTGCTCCGAAAGGCTTTCACATCCTCGAAAGAGACAGTCTGCCGACTGGACATTAGCAACGTTCCATGACTTAGCTTCAAATAAGGTAAGCTGCCTGTCACCTTCAAAAGCTCCATCCAAATTGGTGATTTTGCTGATATCCAGTTTCTCGCCATCGAACCGCTCTAAGTTTTCCATACCGCTGAACCAGCCGGTGATGGAATCAGGAGCCATCTCGCTTTCAAAAGCAACCGCTTTTACTTCGGTTTTTCTGCTTTCCCAAGGTACGGAAGCAGCCGATAAGTCTACATCTCTCCAATGTTCACATACCGTGCTGTCCAAGGCAATTTCCTCAGCCGTAGTGTAGCGAAATACCAGAGTCCCATCGCCATGGAGAATCGCGTAGATTGATTTCCTGTCTATCGTTTCGGTTTCAATGACATTTTCGCTTGCATTTCTGTCTCTTTTGCCGGCAGAAGTATCCTGAACAGGATTGTTTTCCCTATGGTTTTCTCCTATGATCGTTGGCGCTTGATCAATCACCCTAAATGCCATCCCATGACCAGGAGAGCCAGATCCCTTCTTCTCAAAAGTAGACAGATTGCCGCTATAGGATTCTTTTACAGAATCGCTGTACTTCCGGCCTGCGGCAGTAGGATCCGGATCATCTGAAGGAATTTCGGGATGCGGCCAGCTTTGCTGATCTTGTTCTGCTTTATCAGGGACTTGTCCATCATGAGAACCTGCTTCACCGTTAAATCCTTCATTTGTTTCACTGACAGTGCTGTGGTTTTTCTTATTTATTGTCGCCTCATGACTGAGTGGTTCTTTGTTTTCTTCAATGAAAGTATCATCCCTATAGGATGCCCTGGCCACATCACCATTTCTATGATCAGTACTCCGATGTATTTGAGGTTGCGCAGACTCAATTTCCGGCTCCGGAGCAGTTCTCACCTGATGCCTGTTCGCGGAAAATTCTTCTGCTTGCCGGACTCGTTCCTGGGCGTTCGCAGCCATCTTGACGACTCTGTCCTGATTTTGTTCCTCAGCCAAAGTCTTCCCGGCTTGAATGTCAGCCTCCATAGCTTCGTATTTGTCTTGTTCATAGAAGGACACATACTCCTCAGCAGCATGGGAAGAGTCAGGAGATTCCACGGTAAGGCTTTTTCTGTCCATCAAAGCCCAATGCTGGATAACCGCTTCTCTCAATCTGTCACAACCGCGGAAGATGCCTTCTGCGGATATAGGATTCGCCCTTTCCCATGCAGCTGCTTCGAATGATGAAAGACTTTTGTCCCCCTCAAAGACCCCGTCCAGGCTGATAAGGTTCCCTATATCCATGGCATTTCCATCGAAGTACTGTAGGTTTTCCATGCCGGAAAACCAGTTGTCGATGGACATAGGGGAAACTTCATCGCAAATGACGATTGATTGTACCTGCGGTTTGTACTCCGCCCACGGTACAGGATGTTCCCCCAGATCTGACGTATAGGATGTCTGTTCGAAATCAGTCCAGAATGCAATCACAGAATTATCAGCACCGAGGGTAGTGTGGTCTGATCGCTTAAATTCCATCCTTCCGTCTTTGTAGAGAACCGCAAAGTAGGGCATTTCTCCTGTGAAACCGCATTCTGGCTTTTTTTCTTCTTCCTGGCCTATACCATAATAGTTCCGGCGAAATTCTTCCGAGCTTTCATAACGGATCTGAGCATCCTGCCTCATCTGCCTGACAGATGCAGAATTGCGCTCTGCCTCATCTTGCAGCCTGGCATCATATTCTTCCTTTTGAGCTTCCTTCTGATCGTTCACCTGCGAATTAGTTTCTTCTTCAGGATGTGCGGAAGCTGTATGGTCTCTCGATTCAGCCTGGCTCTTTTCTGATAATGCCGAAGGTTCATGGACAACCCGATCCTGCTCGTCTATCTGATGCTTTTCCTGCAGATCATCTTTCGGAGGTACTTCCCTTTCAGATAGTTCAATAGGTATTTCTTCGCTTTCATCCGTTTGATGTTCTTCATCAAACCCTCTGACATCCTGAAAAACAAGCTCCTGACTGTCATACTGCTGATCGGCAAAAGTATCAGGCTGTATTCCTTCTTTTTCCTCAGAATGGTTGGAGGTGCCTTGTACGCTCGCATCATCTATGGAAAGACTTCTATAATCGCTGGCAAGCTGCTCAACTTTGCCTTGTCTTTCTGCCTCTTGCTTTGTAAATGCATCAACGTATGGATACTTTTCCTCTTCAGCAGATACAGTTGTGGTACGGGTATCCTTTATGCTCAGATCTTCTGTGGCTCGTTCTTCCTTCACCTGGGCGTGAGCATAGGAGGAGTGGCTGCTCACGGGTCTCCCTGCTGGCTCATTATCCTGTGAACTTGTTTCCCGTCGAACAGTTTCCTTTCCCAGTCCTTTATCCTGGTATTGGCTGACCTGTTCCTGCTTGCGAGCCGCATCACTGGCAGCTTTCCTCTCCACATCCATGATGAGGGATTCTTTCTCCGTATCAAGAGAATACTCAGAAGCGTGATCCTCTTCGCGCATTGTCTCTGAGGCAGATTTATGCAGGGTACCTCCTGTAGACAGAGCTTTATCGCCGTGTATCTCTTGCCTTACTTCAGTAGATACACTGAAATACTCGTCTTCCATAGACAGGATTTCCTGTCCAGCTGTATCCGGATTCGATTTTACACTTGTTACTTCGCTCTTATGCTCGTTGTCTGCCGCTTCCTTCGCCTTTTTCCCAGTCTTACCTCTTTTCTGTTCCTGCATTTTACGAAGAACAGCCTGACGGCTCTGATAGTTTCTCTGTAAAGCTTTATTTGAAAGGACATCTGCTTCTTCTGTATCCTTTTTTGTCTCACCAAGTACACGAGATGCCGTTTCTATCTTGGAGGATTGCTTTTCGACGGAACCAGAGATCAATTCTGTCGCGCTGTGAGCAATGGCCGCATCAATCGACTCATTCAGCGGCTCCCCATGCTGCTTTCTTACCTCTTCATATTTTTCTGATATAGAAGATTTCTTATCTTTGTTCTCATGAAGCTGTTTTGCCAGTTCTTCAAGTTCTCGCTCTCGTCTTAGCTTCTCAGCCCATTCTGCTGCTTGTCTGGCCCGGAGTCTTTTGTACCATTTCGCTGTACGAGCCTTTTTCTCAGCGGCCTTCCTCTGGTCTTCCCTTTTCTTCTGAATTCTTTCCCAGACAGCATCGTTGTAGGCTTCTAATTCTTCCTCAGATAATCCTTCGCCATCGTTATCTTCATCTTCATCGGTGGCTGCCTCCAGCGAATCATCCTCAACAGAAAAATCATAGTTATTGCCGATCTCCGGTTCCGTCGTATCATCACTGCTGTCCGCCATAGCGATAATTTCTGCCAGGGATAAACCCGCAATCTTTTCATAATCATCAGAAAAGCTGTTTGTCAATTGTTCAACTGCCGTAATCTCCTTTTCGCTTCCTTCATGAGAATTTACAGTCTCCAGAGACTTTTTTACGGCTCCTGCTATGGAATGAGTATCAATAGCAGAAGAGATTACGTTTTTGGTACTCGTCAAGATATTGCTGACAGGTATATAATGGGTTTCAGATGACTTTGCTCTACTTGCTCCCTCGGCACCGGCAGGAAGGAAACTTTCCATCTCATCTGCTACGGTAAACAGAAGTTCGGCCATATCCCTGTCTATTGGCGATAGAGAACTCTTATCAATCTGTCGTACTGTTTCCACGGCTCTTCTTATCTGTGCTTCAGTTGCCCTATACAGCGGCTTCCTCGCATCATAGTCCCAGGCGGCATCCAGGTCAGCAAATGCTGTTTGAAGAATGTTCTCTTCCATACCGATTCCTCCTTCTATTATCAGCGTGCAAAGTACCATAGTGCTGCCTGAAAAAGCAAATAATCGGAATGGAAAAAGAAAAATGGCAGCCTCTCAGATGCTGCAGCTGAATGATATATAAAAGCGGAGGCGTTGGGATGTAGAGTCCTGGTGCCGCCATATTTACAATTTTATACTTGTCTTCTGTGAAAAATGGAAGATAATATAGTTTGAATCAACTAAAGGTTTCCCAATCTGCCGTACTATATAGTGACGGCAGATTGGGAAACCTTTAGTTAAAAAAGGGCGCAAAAAACAGGGGTTTTACTCTATAGGGTATTTAGGTGCTTGTTGACGGGTTCGTTGACAAGTCCTGATTTTGCATGAAAGAAGGTGAAATATGGAGAGGGACAGAGACGAGATTTTGGACGAATCTAAGGAGGCTGAATCAGTGCCGGTCATCAGGACAACGGTGGGGAAGAATACTTACCTTGTCGGGATTCATTTCAATGAGGACAGCACGGAGGCGATGACGGATAAGATAGAGCGGATGATACGCCGGGACATCAAGAACGGCAGCCGCGGGTGATCCGTAGCAAGAAATCCCCTGTCAGTTTTAGCGTCAAAACAATATCCGGGCAGCCTAATGCCGCTTGTACCATGATATACTTGTATCTGGGAGGTCCTCCGAAAATTTTTGAAAATTTATAAAATAAGCATGGACTTTAAACAACATCATACGTATAATAATTTAGGTACGTTAATAGAAACGAATACAACTGGGGCAAAGAAAACAGCGTACTAAAATAAAGCCGGGTTTAGATTAGAAGATGCCAATGGGCGGAAAGGAATTATCTTATGGATAAAGAAATTAAGGCAAAGGTTGAAGAGTTCGTGAAAGAGTATGGCAGACGTGAACTGAGCATGGATGAAATGGACCAGGTCAGCGGCGGGGGCGATGGCAAAGGTTATGCCGCTGCGATAGACGGTAAAGCATATCGCGAAGATTTTATATTGAATATGGGACGCACTATGGAACAAACGTTCGGATTTGATGTCGCTGCCGATGCGCTTTGCAAAATGTTCGGCCTCGATCCCGTAAATGAAAAAAGGCATAGCGCTGATATAGATGCTTTAGTAAATCGAATCTATACAATTCATGAACGCGTTCAGGACAATGGAAGTTCTTTTTGATTGTCAGGATTCTCTTAGGCCGGAATATAAGGAATATTCTATCCTAACCCTTACTAAAGAAAATCCCGATTTCCTTAGTAACTCATAACTGCAGGAAGGGAGCTCATACCTTTAGTGATTTAAAGCAGCGTTTAAAGTACTATACCTGAAATGGCAATAAACCCGTTGACCTTGACAATCTCATTGGCCAATGGGTTTTTCCATTTCGTTTCTCCGGAACACTTTTAATTAATTAAAGGTTTCCCAATCTGCCGTACTATATAGTGACGGCAGATCAGGGATTCTTCCGCGGGCGTCCTCTCGGACGTTTCGGTTTTTGCTCTTGCGGTTCTTTCTTCGGCCGGCCTCGCCTTTTCGGCTCCGTGTCCGGAACCGGTATTGATAGCCCGAGAGCCTCAAGCTCCTCGAACACACTGGTAATGGTGTGTACCCAGCAACCGTCATCTGTTCTCGGCTGTTCCGGTGAGTCCACCATCCGCCATGCCGAACTCAGATCGTCCATCAGATCTTTGTATGACATCTTGTTCAGCAGACCGGCCTCCCGCGCCTTGGCGATAAGCCGGCATGTAGCAACTGTAGCAATAAAGTTGATGAACTCGGATCCTGTAAGGGAAAAGTCTCCCTGCTCATTTGTCCGGTCGAGACACTGGTCGTTTTTGTACTGGCGGAAGACCAGCTCCAGCATCCAGCGCTCGTCATAACAGAGGTAAGCCGTTTTCGGATCGATATCCAGATCCGACTCGAAAACAATCACACCGAAGACACTGCGTTTGTTTTCATACTTGCTGCCGGCGAAGTCCTTGTTCTTCTCACGGCGGGCAAGGTAATCGGCTTCTTCGATTGCGGCTTTCCTGGCGGATCTGTACGCATAAAGGAAACGACCGCCCTTGATGCAGGCTTTTTTATAGAGTACATGGTCCCCGATCCCCTCGAGGACACCATCAAAGGAGAGCATGCCGTTTTTGCCGATCCGGGAATCATTCCTCTTGATGGGCGTGAGGAAATGGAGATCCGGGCGGTCGCCCAGCTCCTGGATGATCCGGACGGGCGGAAAGCCTTTGTCAGCGATAATGATACCGTTCCGGATATCGTTATCCAGGATAAAAGAACGATAAGAGACCGCATCGATACTGTTGCCGGGAAATACTTCCGCACAGATCGGCTCCATGGCTTCGATATCGTAGGCGTAGATAACGGATACATCCCCACAGCCTTTGACACGGGCTTTATAGGAAAAAGCTGACAGATCATTGACAATACTGGTGTCCTGCTTGAGCATCCCATCGATCGCGACATGGTGGTCCGCAGCGACCTTCATGGCGCGCCTTTGGTAGAACAGCCGGCGTTTTTTGCCGTCCTGACCAATGTGCTGCAGGAAGGTCGAGATCGTGTTAGACGACATCCCGATACCGGGATAGTCCTTACAGACAAACGTGCGGCTGTACTCCGAAGAAAGTCTGCTGTTCGCGATGGAAGGTTTGATGATCCGCAGGGTCGCGACTGCCATGATCGTATAAGCATCCTTAATGGCATATATCTCCATAAGGTCATCCAGGATGTCACGGGTCACGGATCGTACAAATGCAGAGGCCCCATAGGAAAGCATATCCGGTACGCTTGCGGCAACCGTGTCTTGTTTGGAGACAAACTTACCGTCACGGATGTGTCCGATGACTCTGCCATTACGCGGTTGCGGATTGCCGCCCGGAATGTATCTGGTGCTGACTCGCTCCCGGACGGCAAAACGGTTTGGACCGTCACAGCCGTTGTCCTCAACGATGGTGTTGACTGGGCGTGGAACTTTGCGGATATAATCTGGAACTGCCATATAAATCACCTCTATATATAGTACTATTATAAAATATTCAGTACTATATATCAATGATTATTTAGGCATTTTTTCAATAATCCCCGGTGATTTTTAAGGCTACAGACCGCTAAATGAGCGGAAAAACCGTTGTTTTTCAAGGAACTGTTGGCGAACGTAGGGCGTTCACACACTGAATAGTATCTATTTCGCTGGTTTATATAGTACGGCGAATTGGGGAAGTTTTAATCAACTAACCAATTTGCCTCCCGGTGTTGAATTTGAAGTGTCACTGTGAAAGGCTATTGCTCTGTTCAAGAAGCTGCAGGCAGGAATAAACGGATAAGCACTTGTCGAGCATTGTTTTTTACAAGTCGGTTAGCATAAGCTAACAATTATAACGAAACAAATGCCGAAATACTTCCGCGATCCGGAGTTCCGGGAATTCGCTATGCGGCACGAGCAATGGCTGTTTGGCTGGGAGCAGTACACCGGATCGGTGCTGAAGGTCATCAATGAGTTTATGGAGACACCGATATGAAAAATTATGTGAAGGAAGGGCAAAAGCTACCCCTGTATGGCGTTGGCCCAATGGTCTGACCATTCCTGTCAACTGGGTCATCCTGACAATTGCCTTGAAGCTTACAGAAGATAAATGGCTGCTCAATCTGTACGGGCAGGACTATGCAGACTATATGAAACGGGTGAACCGCTGCATCCCCTGGCCACCCCGGAAAGCGGAAGGAGAGTTTTGAAGATGAAAGTACTGGTTTACGGTTCCGGCGTGATCGGATGTTATCTGGCGCACGTTTTTTGCACAGCTGGCAATGATGTCACGCTGCTTGCCCGCGGCCAATGGAAGGAACAGCTTCAGAAAAATGGATTAAAGATTGGCCATCATCTCCAACGGAAAACCACCCTGGATCGCCCGAGGGTGATCGGCGGCATTGAAGAAGATGACACCTATGACGCTGTGTTTGCTGTCATGCCGTACAACAAAATACGGACGATTCTGGACCCGCTGGCGGCAATTCATTCTCCCGTTGTTGTGCTGGTGGGCAACAATATGAGCCCCGCTCTGATGCGGCGTGAAATACTGGATCGCTCTGTGTGCGAGAAGCAGGTGCTGTTCGGCTTTCAAGCCACCGCGGGAAAGCGGGACCATGAAAAGGGCATGCTGATCTGCGAACGGGTCGGCGTCGGCGGCATGGACATTGGCTGTCTGCATGGTGAAGCCGACGATTCCACGAAATCAAAGCTGACTGCTCTGTTTGGCAAAACCGGCTACAGACTCAACTGGCAGCCGGATATGGACGCCTATCTTATCTGTCACCTTGCCGCGATACTCCCGATCTGCTATGTGGCATATACGTGCAACGGGGATCTGACGACCTCTACAGGTGAGCAACGGAAGCTCATGCGCATGGCCTCGCGGGAGGCGTACGCCATGCTGAGGATGCAGGGAATTCCGATTTTGCCGGAGGGTGACGATCAATACTATGCTTCCGGAATCAAAGGCATAATCATGCAGCTTCTGTACTTTGGTATGGCAAAGTGGAAAACCGCCGGAGATCTCATCGCGTGCGAGCATTGCCGAAACGCCTTTGAGGAGATGGAGATGCTGGATGAGGACTTCGAGAAAGTACTTGCCCGCAAGCCGGAATTCCCCATGCCTAACTGGCAGGTACTGAAAGCGCAGATGCCGGGCTGGGAGACAATTCGGAAACAGTATGCCAACCCTGCTCATCGGGAGGTGAAGCGATGATAGCGAAAGCCATCTGGAAATACGGCAGCGTGTACCGAAAAGCACTGTTATCCCGACATTCGGACATGTCGAATGGGGACACCTGCCACGAAGAGATCATTCGGAAGAGGAAATCGCAATGAACTGGACGAGAATCATTCTGGACGGACTGTCCATGTCCCTGCTGTTCAACGCGGTGGCAGGGCTTGGCTTCCTGCTGGTGCCGCAGGCGTACAGCACCATGTTCCCGAAGGAAATCAGACTGGCGGCGGCTCCTTTTGTAGAGAAGAAGGATGTCCGCACCATGAAGCTTATCCTGTATCCGCTGTATCTGGTGCTGCTTGTCTATTGGGCAATCAGCGCGCATTTTACAGGGATGACCGGATTCTGGAACCTGTTCTGGGCGGGCTATGTGGAAATGACCATGGTGAGCCTTTCCGATTTCATCATCCTCGACTGCTGGCTGCCGCCGAAGGCCAAATCCTTCATCAAAGGCGCGGAGCACTGCAAGGCCTGGGAACGCCGGGAGTGGCTGAAGACGCTGGCCATCCCGGAGCACGGACTGTTGTGGACGCTGATCATCTGTCCCATCGCAGGGCTGGCAGTGGCGGGACTGAATATGCTGTTCTGACGGAGGATGTACAATGAGCGCTATGAAAATCACGTTTCTGCCCGCCATCGCCGGGCATCTGCTCTGTGGCGTGTACGGGAACAGGTCAGCGCGGACGCAAAGGGCCTTGCTGAAATGATCACGGGCAACACGTTAAATCTGTTGGACGCGCAGCTGATCTCCTTTCCTGAATATAAATCATTCCTGACAAAATTCTGCTTTCAGTACCTTTAGCAACGAAGAAACCAAGGCTTCATGTTGCAATCCTTGGCTGCCTGGACAATCTCCTGATGGAGTCCATGAACGATTACTTCCCCATCTGCCTGAGACAAGACACCACAATACGGAGACAATAGAAAGTTCTCGATCTTCTGCATATCATGTTCATACGCAAGGACGGTGCTGTTCACTGAAACTACACCGCCCTTGAGGAAATTAACCAGACGTTTTCCTGTCCTGCGGTAGTCTTTTACCGCTTTTATAATGACGGCATTAGCAAGAGCGTGTGCCCCTTCCGGATCCATGTATCTTGATTCATTTTCTTTTTTCATTGCTCTTCTCCTTTTCTACATGTTTCCCTTTTTATTGCTGTCTTAGTCAAAAAGAATGATGCTGCAAACAAGAGAGTAAAAAAACTGAACTGATTTTCCGTGGAGCCAATCTACCGCAATGTTTTTTCAAAAAGCAAATGATCTCAAGAAATATAAAAAAAGGAAAGAACCGTTAATCCGATTCTTTCCCTTCTTGCCATTTATATCTCTGACTTCAATATATCGTCATCACTTATCGTATCTCTCGTTCCTCATCAATAATTTCTGCCTCCGTGTTTTCTTCCACAAATCTGGAGATGTCCTCCATCAAACTATCTGCCATTGCGTTATGTGGCACAATAGCCGCTGTAGCAATAACAATTATCTGATGGATATCCTGCTCATTTATTTCCGCTGCTGAAACATGGAACCTGCTCTGCAGTTTCGCAAGGAGGCTTTTGACAATCATCCGTTTTTCCTTCAAGCTGTGCACCCATGGGGCATGCAGCCGGAATGTGATCACTGCTATTTTTATATCCATAGACCTCAGTACTCCTTCTCTATCCATCTGATCAAAACGTCAACAACATAATCCTGTTCCTTTTTCGTCAGATCTCGGCCTTTTGGGATCCCGTGCCATTTTTCCAGGCATCCCCGGCAGCACGTACCAGTCCCATGCTGGGCAAGGAATACAGGATGGCCTTTGGGTGCGCCTCGCATAGGAGTCTGCTTTCCATCATTTGTTGGGCTTGCAGGTGCCAGACGTTTCTGAATAATTTGACCTGCATGCTGACGGATGGTTTCCATTCCTTTTTCTTCAATATATGCCTTGTCCGCTTTTGTCAGATGGAAACGGCTGCGAAAGGCGGAAGCTGATAGTCTTTCAAATAAGTCTATCCTCAGCCATTCTTCATGAGATGGTTTGCTTTTTCCGGGCAGTGTATTATCAAGCGGCATTTCGCTGCCAGATTTTTCTGCCCTGGATGTTTTTTCTATGCTTTCAGTCTGGTTCCCTGCTGATGCGTATGGTTTTCTGGCTTCCGCAACCATTTTGACCGGAACTGAGGATTCGTTCTCCTGGTAATTGGTTTTCTGCCTTGGTTCCTGGAAGGGCAACGGTTCAACCTTTTTTGAATCTTCCGAATGCAGTCTTATCATCCTGTCCTTCAGCATGGTATTCCGACTGTTCACTTTCACATTTCTGACTGCAAAGGAGACCGCCTTCTTTGTCCCCACAATGACGAGGATCTTCTTTGCACGGGTGATTCCTGTATAGATCAGGTTTTTCTGCAGCATGACATAATGGTTCATCAAAACCGGTATTACAACAATAGGATACTCAGATCCCTGGGATTTATGGATCGTTGTCGCGTAAGCCAGAACCAGCTCGTCCAGCTCTGACACGTCATAGGACACCAGCCGGTCATCAAAACGTACATTCAGTTCTCTTTCTTCCAGATCCACTGACTCTATAACGCCGATATCTCCGTTAAAAACTTCCTTATCGTAATTGTTGCGGATTTGCATTACCTTGTCGGCGACTTTATACAGGCAGCCTCCACGCCGAAGTCCGGTTTCTCCCGGATTGATCTTTTCCTGGAGAGCCTGGTTTAAGTTGGCGGCACCGACAACGCCCCTCTGCATAGGGGTCAGCACCTGAATCTGGCTGGAAGATACCTTATAGTACCTGGACAGCTTTGTCTGTACCAGCTCTACAATCGTCTGCAGGGCGGCTTCCGGATCCTCCCGCTCCATAAAAAAGAAATCGGTATTTTTTCCATTTGACAAATCCGGCATCTTGCCCTCATTGATCCGATGGGCATTCATGATGATCCTGCTGGTCTGCGCCTGACGAAAAATCCTGGTCAGACGAACGACCGGAACACATCCGGAATCAATGATATCTCTCAGCACATTCCCGGCTCCTACACTGGGAAGCTGGTCGATGTCACCCACAAGAATCAGGGTCATGGTATCTGGTACAGCCTTTAACAGGTTGTACATCAGCATGATGTCAATCATGGAACACTCATCCACAATCAGGACATCTCCTTCCAGTGGGTTTTCTTCATTTTTCTGATACCCTTCCGGCGGCTTCATTTCCAAAAGCCGGTGTATGGTCTTTGCCTCACGTCCGGTTGTCTCCGACAAACGTTTCGCTGCCCGTCCGGTCGGCGCGGCCAGCAGGATTTTGGCTCCGCTCTCTGAAAATGCTGTGATGATTCCCAGTGTAGTAGTGGTTTTTCCAGTACCAGGTCCTCCTGTCAGAATCAGGATCTTACTGTTTAGGGCTTCCTGGATTGCCTGCAGTTGGACTTCATCATAGTCCACTCCTGCCTTTTTCCGGATCCGTTCCAAAATCCCGTTCTTTTCAGGCTTTGTGCTTCCTTCAGTAGATTGTATCTCAGCCAGCCGCTTTGCGGTTCCCACTTCGGAAAAGTAAAAGGGAGGCAGGTAAATTGCCTTCTCAAGTTTCCCATCCTCCCTGTCCTTTTCAGAATCCGGGATATTCTCTGTTATGACATCCGACGCCCTGATCATCTCATCGAGGGTCATGTTCAGAAGATTGTCTTCTACTTCAAGAAGCCCTGCCCCCGTGTTCATGAGCATATCTCTGGTTGCATAGCAATGCCCATCCTCCGAGAGCCTGTTCAAGGTATAAAGCAGGCCGCTGCGAAGCCTGACATATTTATCATGCCCGAACCCAAGTTTTTCAGCTATCGTATCTGCCGTCTTAAAGCCTATCCCCCAGATATCGTCCGCCAGCCGATATGGGTTCTCCTGTACCACCTTGATGCTTTCGTTCCCGTATGCTTTATATATTTTCGTAGCATGTACCGTAGATACGTTATGGCCTTGAAGGAAGAGCATGATATTCTTGATTTCCTTTTGCTCCACCCAGGCTTTTTTGATTTTTTCAACCCGGAGCTTTCCGATCCCCTCTACCTCCAGCAGACGGTCCGGCTCCTCCTCAATGACATTCAGCGTTTCTATCCCAAACTGCCGCACGATCCTTCCCGCAAATTTGGGGCCGACGCCTTTGATCAAGCCGCTTCCAAGATATTTTTCGATGCCAAAGACAGTAGCAGGAAG
This sequence comes from Blautia sp., assembly GCA_017475035.1. Lineage (GTDB taxonomy): Bacteria > Bacillota > Clostridia > Lachnospirales > Lachnospiraceae > Blautia_A. Next base: position 6,039 of record JAFVGK010000075.1, on the reverse strand, counting down.
GGTCTCCTCAAAGGTTTCCAGTGAAAACTGCCGTCCATATTTCGCATCCATCTTCCAGTTTCCACTCATGGTCAGGACGCTGCCCACATGTATGTCCGGCATGGTTCCTACCACTGTCACCAGATCGTGATAATTCTTCACTCTGCATTTAAGTACTGAAAACCCTGTATCTTCACTTTGGAAAGTAATACGCTCGACAACTCCCCGTAATCTCTCCATTTGATTTATACCTCCCATCCCCAAGGCTAACCTCATGTAAGGATAACATAAGAGGCTCATGAATAACAGAGTCAACTTACTGAGTGAAGAGATCTTAATGAAATATACTGTTAAAACACCATTTCGTTTACCTGTCCGTCGGGAATTCCATCCGCCACTGTACTCGCCTGTTTTCGTCTAAGCCATCGAGACAGATATAAGCATCATATTCTTTACCTGTTTTCTTTGACTTCAGGCCCTTTGCCAGGAACTTTCCATCTTTAAGGAGTGCTTTCGCTCTGGTTTTCGTCATCTTGGTTCCTATGGCATCCAGATATTTGCTTTCTTTCCAGATGGTAAATCCGCACGTTTTGTCAGAGCAATAGAAAGCTTTTTTGTTCTCATAGACGGGTTTTGTACAGATCGGACATCTGCCTATCTGTTCTTTCTCTTTTCCAGTGCCAGCATTCCCGGCCAAATCTTCAACATCCATGCGGATAACACTGGTAAGCATCCGCTTTGTTTCATCTAACACCGTCTGTTCCTCCATCTTTCCGACAGAAATTTCGTGGAGACATCTGGATAATTCCACAGTCTTTTCTACGGACAGGTCGATTCCTAATTTACCCATCGCTTCAACAAGAGAGAATCCATAATCCGTTGCGGAAAACACGCCTTTCTCTAAAGCAATGTACTTCGACTTGATACAGCGGTCAATCGTATCCGCCCTGGTTGCTTCTGTACAGATAGTCGCTTCAGATAATATGTCTTTCCATTCACGATCTGAATATCCTTCGTGAGTTTCCTCACCGCTGCTGCGCATCGGAGCAAGCATCCAGTTTGTCAGCGTCTCCACCGTAAAACGCTTTGGAGGAGACGTCTGCTTTTTAGAAGGCTGGAAGCCTGGATCTATTCTTTCTCCTTCGGCTAAGAGTGGCAGATCCGCGTCCTTCTTTCCTGGATCTTCAAAGTTCTGCCATCCTTTCTCAATAAGAACGTCCCCTTTCAGACTGAATGTTTCCTCTCCACACTGGATCGTATAGCTGGTTCGCTCGGCAATACACGGCAGCTCATAGAAAACAGCAAGAAAACGATTTTTCACACAATCGTAGACAAGCGCTTCTGTTCCTGTCAACCCAACCGGCATCTTTCCCGTTGGAATAATAGCAGAATGTGACTCCACCTTTGCATCGTCATAAGTCCGTCTGCTTGTGGGTTTGTTGACAAGTCCGCTTATTCCGTCTCTCCCGAATACCGCGATGATCTCATCCACTTTCTGCTGTTCACTGCTGCTAAGGAACTGGCTGTTTGTCCTCGGATAAGTCACATATCCTTTCTCATAAAGCAACTGAGCCGCTGCAAGAACATCTGACGGAGACAGGGTTTTGTTTTTCTTGCAGACAAACGACTGTAATGCTGACATGGAGAACAGCAGTGGGGGCTTTACCTCAACCTCTTTTTTCTCCACTCCGATCACATTCGTCCCTTCCTTATTAAGATGATCCGCATAGGATTCCGCTTCCCCGATCTTGTCTTTTCCAAATCTTTGCCTGCAGACAAGTTCCAGTTTTTTTCCATCCTTAACCACTTCTCCCACGACTGCGTAATAGTCTTCAGGTACAAAATCTCTGATAGCCTGTTCTCTCTCCACTATTTTCGACACAATAGGGCAGATACAGCGTCCTATCCGCAGGAATCTCCCTGCCTTCACAGACGAAAATCGTGTAAGCTCAATTCCGATCAGCCAATCTACAGCGGCTCGGGTCTTTCCAGCATAATAGATGGCATCATATTCGGAATCCGGCCTTGCGTCCGCAACGGCCTGTCTGATTACCTCATCTGTTACAGCTGGCAGCCATAAGCGGAGAACTGTTTTATGAGTCTTCATATTTGCCTCCAGAACGAGACGTACAATGACTTCACCCTCTCGATCCGCATCACCAGCCGCATAAATCACATCCACATCAGGGCGGTTGATCAGTTCAGCCAGAATACTGATCTGATCCGTACAGCCCTGTCTCGGCTCATACCTGAAACGCCAGTCCTCCGGGAAGTAGGGCAAACGGGACATGCTATCCTCCCAGGATACTTTGTCCCCTTTTTTATGCGATGGATCCCAGTAATTCTCCAGATCAGCCAATTCATACAGATGCCCGAAGCACCAACTTACAAGAAAATCATTCCCCTCCATGTAGCCCTCTCTTCTTTCTGTCACACCAAGCGCCGAAGCAATGGATCGGCCCAGAGACGGCTTTTCTGCAATAATAAGCTTCATCGAATCCCTCCTGTCTGTTCTCTTTCCTTATGGTAAATCTATTGAAAAATCCAGTTCCCTGAAATCCCTGCCGGTAAGAAATCCCTTGTCCATCGCAAGTGCAATTCCTTTCGCAATCCTGGCAAGGTTCTTGTATTTTTTCTTCAGCTCCGCTTCTTGCAGAATGAGTGATTCTGAATTCACCTTTACCCTGCTGTATCGTTCCTTAAAGTCATCCATCTGTTCCGGTGTGGAACACCTGTGCCGGTACAAAAGCGCTTTGCTGGCCTTATATTTTTGGATTTCAGCAGCATGAGAGCGGACAGTGGCATCCTTCATAGCGCCTGCCGGAAGTTTTTGAAGGGTCTCTGCCAGATCTTTCACAGCCTCGTAATTCTCTATAGCCTCCTGGATATCCTTCATCTTCTTCTGGGTTGCTTTGTTTTTCGCAAGCTCTTTTCTGGTATGGGAAAGCTCTGCTCCCGTCTGCTGCATCCTCTCTGAAAGCTGTCCTGTTCCTGTGATTCCTTCCGCCCGTGCGAGATTTACCGCCTCTTCAAGCCTGCCGCGCCTCCTCATACGTTCTTTTTCACGGGACTCGGCGTCTGCCTGTCCTTCCAGACGAATCTCCTCGATGCCCCAGGCATCTCCTTCCAACATCGCTTCCATGGCCGTCAGAATCAGAAGCTCTATAGAAGATCGTCTGTGACCATCCTGATCGTACAGATCTCTACTGGAAATATCCTGGTTTTGACTGCGCCTGCGGATTTCTTCCTCCTGATAAAAGCGTTCCATTGATTCGCGCCGTTTCTTCTTTTCTTTGTCCGGCATCATCTGCAGAATGATGACTTCCTTTGTCCATGGCCGGCCGAGAGTTTTATCCCTTACCTTGTGGCCTTCCAGATCCGTATAGGTAACATATTTTCCTTCCTTTACGCTATAGCCCACCGACTTCATGTTTCGAACGAAATCCTCCCAGTCCTCAGAGGCAGCGGCCATCGCCTCAATATCCTTTCTGAGATTCTCCTTCCAGGATATCCCTCTCTTAGCAGCATCATGTTCTGAGCGGGATCGCTTTCTTTCATTGTCCGGATCCTCGATAATCCGCAGGCCATGTTCCTTACATAGCCGGTCGGAAGCTTCACGCATCTGACGATACACGTCCTTACACTCATGAAATTTCCTTCCAGAATCAATATCATAGGAGCAGAGGATAATGTGGTTGTGAATATGCTCCTTGTCCACATGCGTACAGAGCAGCATCATATAATGGCGATCCACTTCAGTCTTATCGTCCATATACTGCAGCGCCTCACAGTATTCTTTCCCGATTTCATGTACCATCTCCGGCGTGAGCTTTTCATTGTCCTTCGGATCGAAGCTCTGGATGATATGAAACGCATCTCTGCTTACCCCAGTGATATGTCTTTCTCTTTTCCAATATTGGATCAGTGTATCCATCTCCTCGGCTGCATTATGTGCCGTACAATTGATCCCAGTCACGAGGTGCCGTTCCTCCGTTTTTCCAGGATTGGCGGCATACTCCACCAGGGAACCAACGATAGGGGCAATCTCAGAATCCTCTTCACCAACATCAATGCCTTCCTCAGAAGCCAGAAGCCTTGCCCGTTCATTCATCGGATCAGGACTTTTTTCCCTCTTTGATGCATCCGTCTTTTCCTTATCGTTCACATATCGTGCGGCATTTCCTACTCCCTTCCGGCTTCGGATCTTAAGTATCTTCACATAAGCCACTACAAAACACCTCTTCCATAAAGAATGTCCTTAGCCTCCCTGCGGACATCCGAAGCATCGAGAGTAATGCCATCGGATTCCTGCCTGATCAGGGAGAGGATATGTCCAGCTATCTTTGAAGCATTCTCGTAATCCTCTGTTCTGCCGTTCCCGTTGGTTGCTGCTGAGATCACTGCCGTCAGGAAGCGAAGTTCCCTGCGGACAAGCCGATTCACTCCATCAAGGGATGCGCTGTCTACCGTGATTTTTCCAGTCTTATTCTTTTCTAATGCGTTTGTCTTTAAGAGGCAGGAGACAGAGCAGTCGTGTTCGTCAGAAAGAACTTTCGCTTCCTCGATCTCCGCATCTGTCATGGACACGCAGATCCCTTTCCGCTTTTCTCCCCACTTATCATAATAGGTGTACCTGGCTTCCGCCTCTTCTTTCGCCAGATAGAAACTTAGGCTTTGAGAGACTTTCTCTCTTTTTTCAATAACCAATCTTCGAAGATGGACATATTCCTGATCAATCTCTTTCAGAATCTCGGTCAGCTCCCATAAATAATCTTCACGGTTATCTGACTGTCCGTTACAAAAATCAGTAAGCGAACGATGTACGTCGTTGATGATTGCTATAAAGTCTTGCAGGTCATCCTGTCTGATGCTGATTCGGTTATCATGTTTATCTGAAAAAGTAGACTTCCGCAGTACATCCGACAACGTACTGTTCAGCTCCGCTGCAATATCTCGGAGTCGGTTCAGTTCTTCTTCCGTTACACGTATTTTAATTCGTTTTTTTCGTTTTCCTTTGCCCATAACAACACCTCCACCGGCCTGGTAATTGTTTAAAGCCATGGGCAAGCTACCACAAAGACAGTTGATTATGCAAAAGTCCAGGCTATCTCTTTCTTGCAAAATCACTTCACGGTTCGTATACTTTACGACAGGATGAACAAATTTTCTGAGTGTCAGCACGACAGGCATAAAGGAGATATGCGAATGCAGGTAATCAACTATTTTGTCAGCGACAGAAAAGAACACTGGCTGGGAGAAATCCAGAAAAGTGACTGGGGTGCAGGTGCGTTTCTGTATGAACTACTGAGTAAGGGAACTTTTTTCAAAACCGTGGGAGATCAGTCAAAGGTTTTGCTATTGACTAATGGAAATGAGCTGGTTTCGTTTTGCACCTATGCAGAAAAGGACGATATACAGCCTACGGATCTCTCTCCGTGGATGGGTTTTGTTTATACGTTTCCGAAACACAGAGGACATCATTACGTGGGGCTGCTGTTTGAAGAGGCAGAACGGCTGGCAAAAAAAGATGGTGTTTCCGAATTCTATATATCGACAAATCACACCGGATTGTATGAAAAATACGGCTGCGAGTTCCGGACGGAAATGATGGCTATAGACGGTGATATATCCAGAGTGTACGTAAAAAAGATACCAGGTGATGAAGTTCTTATTGAACTGGAGGATACAGAGTGGCCGTTTGATTACACGGATCATGACCGAAGGATCGCAAGAGCTGTCGTTTTTGATGATGAGGGTTATCTCTATTTTGTCCGGGCAGAACGAGATGATGAATTTGGAAAAGCGACGCTGATCGAGACATCAGGCGGCGGCGTAGAAAGTGGAGAGGAGCTGTCTGCGGCAATCAGGCGGGAACTGAAAGAAGAATTAGGTGCGGAAGTAACTGTGTGCTGTAAGATCGGCGTCGTCAGCGACTATTACAATCTGATTCACCGTCATAACCTGAATCACTATTTCCTCTGCAAGGTTGCATCTTTCGGAGAAAAGAATCTGAACCAGGATGAAATAGAAGACTATCATCTGTCAACGCTGAGATTATCC
>JAFVGK010000074.1 GCA_017475035.1 Blautia sp. | reverse complement strand
TTTCAAAATGCGGCATCGGTACCCTTTCTTTAGTGCACCCTTTTCAGGCGATAAAGAGCGGTCCGGATCCTGGCAATGTATCTTCTGCTCTCCGCAAACAGGCGGAAAGGACAAAGATATGTATTTCAACCAGGTGGAATTCGGAAAGAGGCTTCAGGAGTGCAGGAAACTGAAGGAACTGACACAGGAAGAACTGGCGGAACTTGTTGGTGTGGAGAAGCAGCATATAAGCCGCATAGAGCGTGGTGTTACGGCCTGCTCAATTGATCTCCTCCCTGTGCTGTCAGTCACGCTTCAGGTAAGCACAGATTATCTGCTGATGGGAAAGAGCATTGACAAGGAAATGACCAGAACACAGCTGTTGTCAGTAATCTCACAGCTCACACTGATCACTCAGGTGCTGTGATACATAGACATGCACCAAAGGCAAAGACTCCGTTGAGAACTTCCATAATTTATTATGCAAGTTCTCAATGAGCATCTGTTATTTACGGAAAAATGGCCCTATCAGGGCCACTCAGTAGCCCTGTCAGGCCCACGGCAAACTGCTTTTTCTCCTCTAAAATATGATTCGTAACAACGGAGTTGTTACAGCAAAAGCGAAAGCAAAGCACCTTGACAACCGAATACACATTCATCAGGTACGAACCTGTGATGAGGAGCCACATCAGCAGTGAACGCGAGGACGGTCGAAAGACCAGAGCGGAAGCTGGCCTGTAAGAGCCGGACAGCTCCCGGATTAAGGCGAAGATCCATCACAGCATAATGATACTTCCGTCGCAAGACGGCTCGGTGAGAACCACGGAGGGGTAAAACGGCCCATGGACCCGGTAAGCTGCCGGACGCCTGATAGATTTCCCAGACAAGCAAAAAGCTTGTGTTTCCGGGGGGGTCGAGGACAAATACGGAAAGATCATAAACGAAATAATCGTACGATAAGGACGTCTTAGTGGAGCAGGCCGGGTGCCTGCTTCGTACATATTCAAGATAAGGAGGAAAGCAGAATGTCTGAAGATATTATCAGACCGTTTGGAGAGAAAATGGTCAGCAGCGCTCTTCTGGAGATTCCTCGCAATACATACCAGAGGAGCTTAAATCCTGAGAGAGTAAAAAGGATCTCTCATTCCTTTGACGAGCGGATTGCTAATGAACCCAAGGTCAGCCTGCGTGATGGCCACTACGTCGTGTTCGACGGCCAGCATGTGGTTGCCGCCAGAGTGGACAAGAACTGCGGCGAAGAGCTTCCGATCTGTTGCAAGATCTACTCAGATCTTACAGAGCAGGAAGAAGCAAAGCTTTTCGCAAATCAGAGCGGCTTCGGCGTACCGCCCAGCATTGGCATGAAGCTGAGAGCCCTGGTGTTTGCCGGCGATCCGGAGGCAGTGAGTTTTCTGAAGGTTAATGAAGAGATTGGACTTCGCATCGATTACGGCCAGCACAAAGGCAGAAAACGTGTGGCCTGCATCGCAGCTGCACTCACTGAGTATCGAAAGCTCGGTTCGGAGAAATACCAGATGGCCATGAAGATGATCCTGGATGGCTGGGACGGCGATCCGGATTCTTTGAGGGCTGAGACTGTGACCGGCGTCTGTCGGTTCGTAGACCTCTACAGCGGAGAGTTTGATCCGAAACGCGCTGTAAAGCGGTTTCGTACCGTGGATCCCCTGAAGATCTACCGTGACGGGAGGGCCATGGGTGACAACTTCCCTGGATATAAAAATATCTCTACCAGGTGGTACTGATTTACAACGGGGCCAGCAAAAAGGCTGCTCTGCCGGTGAAGTTTTGAGGAGGGATATATAGATGAGATATGAGTCCGGAAATAAGAAACTCAATCGTCAGCCCGGTACAGTGAAGAACTGGATCTACCATCGCGGTGATATTTATCTGGCAAATCTGAATCCATTCAAAGGGAGTGAGCAAGGCGGAACGAGGCCCGTGTTGGTCCTCTCCAACGATATTGGCAACTTTTACAGCTCGTTGATTACGATAGCGCCAATCACCTCCCAATTGAAGAAAACACAGCAGCCAACTCACGTCATGCTTGACAATGTGCGAGGACTCAGCACTGAATCGATGGTTTGCCTGGAACAGATCCATGCAATAGACAAGATGCGGATCCTGAGATATCTCGGGAAGATCAGCAAGGATCAGATGTCAGCGGTTGAGGACGCTGCACTTGAAAGTTTGGGAATGCCGATACCCGAGTGTGTCGATGCTCCATAGTTCTTTTCATTTTCTTTCCTTTCTGAAGAGGGATGCGGGAACGCATCCCTCGGATACATAAACACGGAGGTGATAATCATAATGGAAAAATTGCTTACGAGGAAGGAGGCAGCGAAGCTCCTTGGCATCAGCATTGATACACTGGATGCAGCAAGGACAAACGGCCAGGTTTCCTTTGTCCAATACGTTGAGAATGGCTGTGTGTACTTTACCGAACAGAGCCTTCAGGAATTCATAGCCCGGTCAACCCACAGGGCAAAACCAAAAGAAGTCAATACCGGCTCCACCTACAGGACCCCGAGGTCCCAGGTGCGAAGGTGACATCCTTGATTGAACACAGGGCATCCTGAGAAAATGGAGCCGCATTGAAGCACAAGGAGGTCACGCATTATGCCAAAGAAAAGAATTCCGAATTTCAACTATAACGTGGTGACGATCAAGGGGCATCAGTACTACAAGGCTTATGTTCAGAACGCCGATGAAAAGACTGTCATCGTTTATGGGAAAACCATCGAAGAACTCTGCCAGAAGGTTGATGATGCCCAACATCGTTCTGAAGAGGACGCCAAATACAGATTAGCTCCGACTGTGAAGGAATACGCAGAAAAATGGCTGCTGATGCAGTCAGCTAACGTCCGGGCCACGACCCTGATTGATTATACATCCAAGGTGAAGCGGCATATCATTGCTCCTCTCGGCCACATGAAGATGACCGAGGTTACAGCAGATGATATCAAGATGGCACTTGTTCCGGTCTCCAAGAAATCCGCATCGGTATTCAAATCGGTCAACATTCTTCTGAAGTGCATCTTCAACTCGGCGGAGGAGAGCAAGATCATCAGATACAATCCCACCAGATTCCTTTCAACTAAGGGCGGCGGTATTCCTCAGAAGGAACGGGAGTCACTGACCGACGAACAGGTCGAAAAGCTTCTGAATACGATCCGGGACCTGCCTCCCTATGTATTCGTTATGATAGGCCTGTATGCCGGTCTGCGCCGGGAAGAAATCCTGGCACTCAAATGGGACTGCGTGTTCCTGGATACGGATACGCCTTATCTGCTGGTCCGCAGAGCCTGGCATACAGAGAGCAATAGGCCGATCATCATGACGGAGCTTAAGACGAAGGCGGCAAGGCGAGACATTGCAATCCCGAAACGTCTGGCTGAATGTCTAAGAGAAGCCAAAGCTGCTTCGACATCAGAGTATGTCATCGCCAACGATGACGGGGAGCCTTTATCATATTCACAGTTCAAGAACCTCTGGCGCTTCATTATTGTCCGGACGGCGAAACCCAGGATCGCCAAAAAGAAAGTCGGTGGGAAGTACGTGAAGTATATGCTCTATCCCGAACTGGGCGCAATGGCAAGGAATAACGGTAAGGTCCAGTACGTTCTGGACTTTGAAGTGACGCCTCATCAACTACGCCACACATATATCACGAACCTGATCGCTGCAGGTGTTGATCCGAAGACGGTTCAATATCTGGCCGGTCATGAAAACAGTAAGATCACGATGGACATTTACGCGAAGGCAAAATACAACAGGCCGGAGGATGTTGCGCCGGCACTCGC
>JAFVGK010000019.1 GCA_017475035.1 Blautia sp. | reverse complement strand
GGACCATTGGCATAGAAACGAAACTATCTCATACCAGATGTATGAAGAGTACGGGCATTTCTTTGTGCCAAAATCAGAAGCCGCTTAATTTCCTTACCGTACCTGATAACAGCGGTGAATTATTTCACCGCTCAGGTCGAAAAAGTTGGATTCAAATGAAAAAGGTTAAATACTTACAGGATCGAAATCCTGGGGTCCCAGGCATTATATATAAGTTGGAAGACGAAGAGAATAAAGTACGAAAGCTTGAAAAGGTAAGGGAACTATGGCTTGCATATGAAACGGCTAGCGGAATGAATATATGTGATCTATATAGCGGAGAAAAGATTGCTTCAAATCGGCTTTCGATAGATCATTTTGTGCCATGGTCATATGTAGCCAACGATGAATTGTGGAATCTGGTTCCGATGGATAAAGGGAATAACTCCAGTAAGGGAAATCGTTTGCCAGAGTGGAATCGCTTCTTTCCACGCTTATCGTCAGCACAATATAATCTTTATAAGCTGGTTTTTTCTAATGATCTTGTGCGTAAAAGATTTGAGGCTTGCAGAATACAGAATATTAATGCTAGTTGGGCAAGTGAAACTTTATATGTACCTGGTAATTCAAGAGAGCGGTTTGAAAATATTTTAGAACATAATTTACGACCAATTTATGAGGCGGCAATGTATCAAGGATATACAGAATGGAAGGGTAAAGGACACTGTGCATAAAACTTACAACTGTATCGTTGTTTTTAATAAGAAAAGGGATGCTGTGTTGTTTTGTAAGCGCCGGAATGATCCTTACAAGGATCTGTATAATTTTGTCGGTGGCAAGGTCGAGCCAGGAGAAGAATCTGATAAAGCAGCTTATCGTGAACTACAGGAAGAGACAGGGATTACAAGACAGCATATCCGTCTGTATTGTCTGATGGATATCCGATATTATTATCAGGAGTTTGATCTTGAACTATATGTTGGTAAGCTGAATGATGAAGTTCTGCTGCGTGAAGAGAAGAATCCTCTATTGTGGCTTCCTCTTACTGAAGACTTCACAGATAAAAGTCGTTTCGCAGGTGAGCAGAATATCGCCCACATAATGAATATCGCTATGATGTATCCGATACCGGAAAAGAATATTACACAGGATGGTTTATATATTGGGGTAGATGGCTGCAGATCGGGATGGGGCACAGCTGTACTGGATCATGGAGAGCTGCGTCTGGAGATATATAAATCTATAGCTTCGTTGGTGAAGGCGTACCCGTCATTTGATGCATTTCTGATTGATATGGCTATTGGGCTGAAAAATAGCCCAGATCAGGTGAGGCCGGATATTGCTGCAAGAAAGGAACTCGGCCCTAAAGCATCCTCAGTCTTCCCAATTCCTTCCAGAGATGCAGTATATGCAAAAGGGGAAGAACAACAGAAGAAAGCAAATCTTCGGAGGTTAGGCAAGAGTCTTTCTAAACAGTCGCTTGCTATTATTCCAAAGATCCAGGAATTGGATGTATTTTTGAGCGACCATCCGGAATATAAAGGAAAAATCCTGGAAAGCCATCCAGAGGTTGATTTTGCAAGGCTGAATGGTTCAGTGGTGTTGAGCAAAAAGAAGGAGGAGCCTGGCCCGTCTGAGAGAATACATATATTATCAGAGTATCTGGATAAAGAGGATTTATCCAACTTGTATGATAAAGCGAAAGAACTTGGCTGCGGGCAGGATGATCTGATTGATGCGATTTGTCTTGCCGTGACTGCCGCGTTACATGCACATGGTCAGAGTGAAACGCTTCCCCAAAAACCAGAGCCTGATGAAAAGGGACTATTGATGAAGCTTACGGTTCCGATAAAAAGAACTTGATTAAAAGCCGGATAAATAATTTACGAGGATAAGATATATGCGTTTGTTAGGCAACATTTGTTGGTTTATTTTCGGCGGCTTTATCAGCGGCATGGCATGGGTGTTTTCAGGTGCTTTATGGTGCATTACGATCGTTGGTATTCCATATTGCCTGCAGTGCTTCAAGTTTGCCACGATATCGTTCTGGTCATTCGGAAGAAGAATAGAGTATGGCGGTGGTGCCGTTTCATTTCTCGTGAATGTGATCTGGTTCATAGTAAATGGCTGGTGGATGGCACTCGGTAACTTTCTGATCGGCTGTGTCTGGTGCATCACAATTGTAGGAATTCCATTTGGAAAGCAGTTTTTCAAGATAGCGAAATTAGCTCTGCGTCCATTCGGAGCATATATTGTTCGAGCTTAAAGGGTTTTGAGGGGATGACTTGCGATGATTAAGCCTATCGTAAAAGATGTCTTTATTTTTGGCCAGAAATCCGATCTGGCAACAAAGCAGGATCTGTCTGTCGGGCAGGATCTGCAGGATACACTGGTTGCGAATCATGATCGTTGTGTCGGGATGGCCGCCAATATGATCGGTGTGCGCAAGCGGATCATTATTGTGAATATCGGTTTTATGAACCTGGTGATGTACAATCCTGTTCTCCTGAAGAAGGATACTCCTTATGAGACAGAAGAGGGCTGCCTGTCGCTGGAGGGTGTGCGCAAGACGACCCGCTATCAGAACATCGAGGTGGAATATCTGGATGGCAGTTGGAAGAAGAACCGGCAGAAATTTTCCGGATGGACGGCGCAGATCATTCTTCATGAAATGGATCACCTTGAGGGCGTGATCATTTGACAGCAGAATGGGTATAGGGGCAATGATACAGACTGTGATTGGGATCAATTCCGCAATGATGCGGATGCCGGATAAGAAGAGGAAGCAGATGGATTACAAAAAAGAACTGCAGGAGATTATAGATCAGGTAGAGTCTGCGAAAAACCGTCTGGCGGAAGTGACGGAGGCCATGGATTTTGATGACAAAGAAGTAGGTTCTCTGGATGAGGCGCTGGATGCACTGGACGATGCCATTGATATTATGACAGATTCACTGGAAGAGGAAGAGTAAGCTTCCTCAAAAAAAGGATATGAGAATAGCCGTAATGACCTTCAGGTTGCGGGCCGAATGGGTTCACAGCTTGAAAGAAAAAAGAATGATAGTGAAAAGTCTCATTGCCAGGCTGCAGAACAAATACCCATGTTTCAGCGGCGGAAGTTGATGAGCAGGACACGCACCAGATCATTGTGATCGGTGTGGCAGCAATCGTACCGCATAATGCGATGGCCGACAGCCTGATGGATGACATCTCCCTCTTTGTGGAGGAGAATACGGAGGCGGAGATCATAGATGAGGAGCGGGAGATCCGATAGAAATAAGAATACAAGCAAGTTCATTTCCCTGATTCTGCGCCATAAGCCTGAAACGATCGGGATTACCCTTGATGAGAATGGCTGGGCGGATGTCAGGGAACTGATTGATGGCATCAATCAATCGGAAGGCCATACACTGGACATGGAAATGCTCGAAGAAATTGTCCGGACTGACGAGAAGCAGCGCTACTCCTTCAATGAGGATCATACCCTGATCCGTGCAAACCAGGGACATTCCATACCGGTAGATGTGGAACTGGAGGAGAAAACTCCGCCGGATATCCTATGGCATGGGACAGGTGAAAAATACGTTGCTTCGATTGATGCACAAGGACTGATTCCTAAGAGTCGGCTCTACGTGCATCTTTCTTCAGATAAGGAAACAGCGAAGAAAGTGGGCAGCCGGCACGGTAGGCCGGTCATTTATGAAATTGACTGCCGGCAGATGGCAGCGAATGGTTATCGGTTCTTCGAATCGGCCAATCATGTTTGGCTGACAAAGGAAGTGCCGGTCAGGTATTTGCGGAAGCTATAGAGGAGTCGCCATGGAGAAGGTTATATGGCTTGTGATTACAATACCGTGCAGTCTTCTGTTTACCGGTATCGGAATCTATGCCTGGCGGCGAACGAAACCCATGTGGTTCTGGTCCGGGTCCTCTGTCACGGAAGAAGAAATTACCAATGTGAAGGCTTATAATCGGGAAAATGGAATCATGTGGATCTGCTATTCCGCAGTGTTCTGGATCAGTACGATTTTGGGTATCCGGAGTGTCTCGATAGCCGGGATTGTTCTTGTGGTGGGATGCCTGGGTGGTCTTCCGCTCCTTGTTATAGTCTACAACAGGATTTACAGGAAATATAAGCGATGAGAGTATTGATTTTAAACGGAAGCCCCAGACCAAAGGGGAATACAAAGCAGATGATTACTGCGTTCTGCGAAGGGCTGGAATCTGCCGGCCATGAGTGGGATATCTATGATATCTGCAAAATGAACATTCATGGATGTCTCGCCTGCGAATACTGCCATACCAAAGGCAATGGGCAGTGCGTTCAGAAGGATGACATGCAAAGCATTTATCAGCAGCTGCAGGAAGCGGAAATGCTGGTGATCGCCTCGCCGATCTACTACCACGGCCTGTCAGGCCAGTTGAAGTGCACGATCGATCGGTTCTATGCAGCGGCCTATCCGAATAAACCGCCGAAGCTGAAGAAGGTGGCGATGTTCTTAAGTTCCGGAGATCCGGATATGTATGACGGCGCCCTGTTTTCTTATCAGGGCGATTTTCTGGATTATCTGCAGCTGGAAGGCATGGGAGTCTTTACCACGAATGGTTATGATCCGGGTGTGCCCGGAGCGAAGCTGGAAGAACTGAGGGCGTTTGGAGCGTCCCTAGAGTAAAGGAGCAGAAACATGCAGCACGAGTGCAAAATAACTGTGATCGATAAGAAATGCTTTACTGATTATCAGGAGCAATATCTGGCGGATCCCAAGTCCGGTCCATGTCCGTTTTTCAATGTGGGAGACGAGTTTGTGCTGAAGCGTACTCCGCAGCAGGATGACTTTTACCACCTGATGGATGGTAAATTCTGCGGTGAAGCGTGGGATGCGGTCAGCCGGTATGTGTACACCGCTCTGCAGGGCGGCTCCATTATGAAAGGCTGGACCAACGATGACCGGATCATGATCGCCTGCTGTAATGATGGCACACGGCCGGTTATTTTCAAGATCGAACGGATCGATATCCCGGAAAATGATGAGGAACGGGAATGGCTGGAAAAGCAGAATTTCAGAAATACAGCCGAGGACGCGTATACAGGATGAGATGCAAATCGGGATTGTGCGCCCAGACGAAGGGCGAGTAATCTAACTGGTGCGAAGCCAGTCTGGCAAGGGTTAGCCACCCACCAGTAGCGAGTCTTGGGATGATGCCGGTAACGGCATCTGACAAGCGTAGACAGCGAGCAAGCAGGGTTATACGGTGATTGAGCCTCGATATTTTACCAATCAGTCGGTCGACGCCCTAATCTCAGCGGAAGGCAATAAGAACAGAAACGATATGGCGAGTAACTGTTCACACTGCGGGGTCATAGAGCCAATCATGCTTGACATTATGATTACTCAGTCAACTGGGGAGAGCCTGTAGCTCCCATATCAGCCGAAAGGAAATAATGTATAAGTGGTATGCCGGCCGACCGTAACAGGGAGAAAGGCAAATGGGCTGCAGGCAGTCAGATAGCTTCATAGTACTGAAGAAAGCGGGCAATGCCGCTGGAGGGAAGGGGGCTACACAGAATCACTCTTTCTGAGGACACATCAGCCGTGCTCAGGAACGGAGGAACTGATGGAAACGAAATTAGAAAGAATATCGGACAAATCGGCACACATGCCGATGCCGGAATTCACATCGTTGTTTCATCTAATAGACGCAGAGATGCTCAAACAGTGCCATAAAGAGCTGGACGGCAACAAAGCAGTCGGTATTGACGAGGTGACGAAGGAAGAATACGGCAGAAACCTGGATACAAAAGTAACAGACCTTGTAGAAAGGTTGAAGAGGAAGGCGTACAAACCACAGCCTGCGATGAGGGTGTACATACCGAAGGACAACGGCAAGTTGCGACCGTTGGCAATTGCGTGCTATGAGGACAAGATAGTCCAGATGGCGCTCAAGAAGATACTGGAAGCAATATATGAGCCGCGGTTTCTGGAGAACATGTATGGCTTCAGACCGGGTAGAGGCTGCCACGACGCTATCAAGGTGGTGCACCGCAAACTGAACAACGACAGGATATGCTATGTAGTAGATGCAGATATCAAAGGCTTCTTCGATCACATGAACCACGATTGGTTGGTGAAGTTCCTTGAACTCTACATCAAAGACCCAAACATCATCTGGCTTGTGAAGAAATTCCTTAAGGCCGGAGTGATGGATGAAGGTGAGCTGCAGGCAACTGACGAAGGTTCCGCCCAAGGTTCCATAGTCAGTCCTATACTTGCAAATATCTACATGCACAATGTCCTGATGCTCTGGTATAAGGTGATTATCGCTAAGAGATGCAAAGGTGACAACTTTCTGGCGAACTACGCTGACGACTTCATAGCTGGATTTCAGTATAAGTGGGAGGCGGAAGAATACTACCAACTGCTGAAAGCGCGAATGAATAAGTTCGGGCTGGAACTGGAAGAAAGCAAAAGCCATATGGTGATGATGGGCAGGTACATTGCTAACGCGAGGGTTAAAAGCGGAGAGAATACGAAGTTCGGAACATTCGACTTTTTGGGCTTCTCATTCTACTGCGGTAAATCCAAAACAGGCAAGCCTTGGATTATGCCCAAAACCTCGGGGAAGAAATTCCGCAAGAAGGTCAAGGCGATGAAAGAGTGGCTATATCGACATAGAGACACGCCGCTTAAGCTGATCATGAAGACAGTCAATATGAAACTTGTTGGTCACTACCGCTACTATGGCGTGAGCTTCAATAGCAGATGGATTGCAAACTTCTGGTTTCAAACACGGGAACTGCTCTTTAAGATTCTCAACAGGAGAAGCAACCGTAGAAGCTACACAAGGGCTGAATTCGTAGAGATGCTGAAATACTATCCGCTTGCTACCCCGAAGGTGTTTGTATCCTTGTTTCAATGAAAGTGAAAGGTTTTGTGAGGAGCCGTATGCGGAAAAGCCGCACGTACGGATCTGTGAGGGGTGGGTATCGAAAGGTATCTGTCTACTCGATTATGGAGGCCTTTGGCATGGGAAAAGATTTATCTAAAATGACATTGGAAGAGTTATGGGCATTGTTTCCCATCTTTCTTGTGCCGCACGATGATCGGTGGAAAGATAGCTTCAATGAGATCAGGCAAACGCTGACCGGTC
>JAFVGK010000073.1 GCA_017475035.1 Blautia sp. | reverse complement strand
TTCCACCTGGTTGAAATACATATCTTTGTCCTTTCCGCCTGTTTGCGGAGAGCAGAAGATACATTGCCAGGATCCGGACCGCTCTTTATCGCCTGAAAAGGGTGCACTAAAGAAAGGGTACCGATGCCGCATTTTGAAAATAATCTTTCAAAACCGCTGGCATATGTATCCTCAGCCCTTAATGCATGTCAGGCTTTCAATATTTTGTTTGTATGTATTTGCTGAGGAATCAGGGCAAAAGAAAAAGACCCACGGCAGGAAAGAGTCCCATTCAAAAGATATGGGTATCCCTTCCGTGCCGTAGGCCTCTCATGTAATATATCTGGCTTAACCTTCCGGTTTATATTCTCGGTATTGACCTAGAGAAGGACTTATGCAGCCTGTTTCATCTCAGCCTTTCCGTCGGATGCCGTTTGATTGTGTGTTCAGGACTGCAAGACAGCGCTTACACTCAACCTTGATCATGCCTTCCGCATTTTTGAATCCGATCAACTGGGTGCCGCAGTTCGGGCAGTACCAGGAGAATGGATACCAGGTATCCTTGCATTCATCCACTTCTGATCCTCTCTTTCTCTGATATCACATACCTACCGCAAGACGGTCTACTTTATTGTTGTCGCTGCGGCTCTGCGTTTTCAGAATGAGCGGTATCAGAACGGTTTGCCTATGTTCCATGCTCTGTGTAACATTTCCACATTTCTCGCATTCCATCCACCCGTCCGTCTCTTCGAGATACAGACCGCGGTTCACTGCCCCACATATCGGACAGCGTAAGTCGTATGACTTCATGGGTCAACCCCTCCCTTCGGGTTGCCTGAATATCAGGCAGATTGAACGTCGCAGCTTAAAGCGCTTTGATGACATGCTGTGCAATTCCCTGGACCGTGAGCTCCTTAACCAGGATCCGTTTGTCCGGATACTTTTTCTGATTCTGATACAGCAGGATCACGGAGTGGGAATCCGGATCAATCCCGCCGTACTTCTTCAGCGTATTGGAGCCCGTTTCATCCAGCGCCACAACGACATCGCCAACATGAGCTTCCGGCTGCTTTCTGATAACGACCATGTCCCCGTCTTCAATGCCCGCATCCACCATGGAGTCGCCCGACGCCTTCAGGATGTAGAATTCACCTTTCCCGAAAAGGGACACGGGAAGGCTTACATATTCCTGAATGTTCTCTTCCTCCTCTTCAGGCGTTCCGCAGGGGATCGCCCCTACGACCGGTGCCGGAACAGAGCTTTCCGAGAACTTGCTGATCATCCGCGTTGTGATGGTTCGAGACGCACCGTCGTAACGCAGCATACCGAGATCATTCATGGCAACCAGGTAGCGATAGGAGGTTGTCTTGGCAATCCCGACACCCTTGGCGATCTCATTCACCGAAGGAGCCGTATGCCTCTCGCTATAGTACTGATCAACATAGGCGCTGATTTCATTCATCAGCTGCTGGCTTTTGGATCTCATGGCGGTATTCCTTTCATTGAGTCTATCAAGAACGATTCGTTCCAGATAAGGCTATTATACTCAGGATTCCGGAGATTGCAATAGGATCGAAGGCAGTTTTTGCTCCGGACAGGCACGTTGACGGTTGCAGGCGTCAACGGAAAAGAATTGAGGCCTCAGAGTTCATCTCCGAGACCTCATTGTTGTGGATTCTTACTGTACTATTCTTTGATTATTCTTTTCTCTTCACCGGCACCCAGATCGAGCTATGGTAATCAGGATCGGTCTTTTCTCCGTTTACACAATCATACCACTCCACGCTGGCGTTACCGCAAAGCTCATACTCCGGATTGCCGGGAAGCCACTCCCGGAAGATTCGCGTGTTCACGCTCTGAAGTGCATCCGGGATCGGGCCAATGCAGTTGAACACCGCCCAGTCGTTCCTGGGAAATTCATAGACAACCATGCCTTCCGGTACATCGCCGCCCGCGTATTTACCGGCAACGAGGTACCGGAACTTTCCTCCGCCAATGTCATCGATACAGACACCATATTCCCCGATGCAGTTATCTACCAGAGCCTGCTCATAGGGATTCGCCGGAGCGTTTCCGGCATACACGCTGTAACATACTTTTCACAAATCTCATCCCAGTACTTTGGTATCTCAGCGTATGCGGTTTCATTGTCAAACTCTTTCTGAAAGCCGATAACCTTAAACGGGAACATCGGTGTGATTTTATAGTCCATCTGATTACCTCCCTGAATAGATAGTTTGATTGTCAAGGGAAGGAATGTGTTGATTGCCGCTCCGCCGCGCACCTGTGATGGCGTTGCGCCATGGAACCGGGAGAAAGCCTTTGTAAAGCTTTCCGGTGTTTCATACCCGTACCGAAATGCAATGTCGATCACTTTATCATCCGTCTCCTTCAGATCCACTGCTGCCTGGTACAACCTGCGGTTCCTGATATACTCCCCGATACTGTATCCGGTCATCAGAGAGAATCCCTTCTGAAGAAAGAACGGGGAAAGATACACCTGATCCGCAACGTCCTGCGCACTGATATCGTCGGTCAGATGCTCTTCCATATAATCGATTGCTGTACGAATGCAGGTTAGCCAATCCATCGACCGATCCTCCTTTCCTTGATGGGATCATTGTATCTCTCGAAGCGTAAATCGTCCTGTCATTTCTTGCTCAGATCTGTCCTGCTCTTATCATTTCACGGTCTCATCATGATGGGCGATGGCCCCGGCCTTTTGCAGACCGGGGCAAAGAATCACCTTGTAATTTCTTATTTCTTCTTCACCGGATAACATATCTCCGTCACAAACTCGTCTGGGTTCTGTGTCTCATGCGGACTGACGTGATAAATGTTGAACATCGGCTCAGCAGGCTCGTAGCCATTCGCTTCCATCCACGCGATCACGGCAGTGTAAACATCCGTGATCTGGGTGTAGCTTCCCTGGTAGGTGCAGCTTGCGACCGTAACCTCCGGCAGCGTGCGGAAC
>JAFVGK010000072.1 GCA_017475035.1 Blautia sp. | reverse complement strand
GAATTACTGTCTCGTAGTTAAACCACCCTGGCTTCATAACAAACAGTTCACCTGTTTCTGGAATTACAAAACCACTATATGCGATACTGTTCTTGCCGGGTTTTGACATGACCTTAGGTTCAGATCCTTTAGGCGCCCACGATTCTGGGTGATGAAATAACAGAACTCGGAAGCGGAATCTATGAATTCCGGAGATAAAGAGAGGCAGAACGAAAGGACAATGAGCGATGCAGGAGAAGAAAAATCAATCAGCAAGATCAGCATCAACAGCGTATGTCTATCTTTTCATTACCTTCGTGCTGTGGGGAAGTCTGTATGTAGTAAGTAAATATGTACTTGGAAAGCTGCCACCCTTTACGATTTCATTCTGCCGGTTCCTTCTGGCATTTCTGTTTCTGACACTGGTCGACAGGCTGGCTGGAAAAACCAGCAGCGGAGGAAAAAAGAAAAAACTGGAACCAGGTCATTTCCGGTATGTGATTCTGATCGGTTTCGGCGGATATTTCATTGCGGTAGGAGCGCAGCTCCTCGGAACGAAATATGCAGGCGCTTCCACAGCATCCCTCTTAAACTCCATGAATCCGGTGACTATGGCATTGTTCGGCGCCTTTCTTCTGGGAGAAAAACTGACCATACGCAAGGGGATCGGTCTTGTGTTTTCAATTTCAGGTGTTTTCGCGGTACTTGGCGGTGGTTTTGAAGGAGCCGGACTGGCCGGCGTATTTCTTTCCCTGTTCTCGGCTCTCTTCTGGTCCTATATTTCTGTCATGACCCGGAAGATTACCCAGGAATACGAACCGCTCTATATCTCCAGACTGGCCTGCGGTGTGGCTGCGCTCTGCTATTTCCCAGTGGCCATTGGTGAAGTTGTCATCACCAAAGCGCCTGTTTTCGGGTTCCTGAGTTCAGACCCCTCCTGTACGTTGTCTCTCCTTTATATGGGCGTTATCTGTACAGGCGTCGCCTACACTCTTTGGAACAAGAGCCTGTCTGTTCTGGATGCAGGTGTGTGCTCCGCCTTCTATCCCGTTCAGCCGGCTGTCTCCACTCTGCTTGGCATTCTGCTGCTTGGTGAATCCATCACGAAAGGCTTTCTGATCGGCTCACTCCTGATCATCTGCGGTGTGCTGATCAGCCTGATCCAAGCCAAAGCTTGATGTCTTCCTCTTTTCTTTTTTCGCCATTATCGGTGCCTGCTTTCCTGAATTTTGTACCGCCCGTGTTCTCCCTGCCGCCATCTTCCGGTTTGGGTGGATCTTCACCGGCTGCGTCCCCCGGATTTTCCGCATCTGCAGGTCCGGTGTACTCCTTGTTTTCGCTGCCGGCAGGCGCTTCTGCCTTTCCGCTTCCGGCAGCTTCTTCTGCCTTGTTGTTCCCGTTTACCGGGGACAGGAGGCCGCGAAGTTCGGCAAACGCCTTTTCCCCCAGGATGCTTATTTTAGCCCGGAATTCCTTGTTCTCTTGCATTTCATTATAAAGTGCCTTGCAGCGCTCTTCCGAGTCTGCCCTTGCGCAGCGTTCCTCTGCCAATGCGTGTCTTAACTGATGGAGCTCCTTTGTAAGGGAATCGTATTCCTACTGTGATATCTGTGGTCCTTTGCAAAGGATGGATCTGGCCAGGTTTTTTACTTTCTGCATGGGGTTTGTATTTTGGAAAAGTGCCATGTCAGTCCTCCTTTCTTCTCCAATAGAACCACGCCTCTGTAAAAGGGACACAGGGATTCCGTCAGGTATCGATATGTCCCGGGGTGATACGGCGGATCTCATCGGCAAGGTCATTGAATTTTTTCACAACATATCTGTATTTCTTTTTCATCTCAGACAATTCATCCTGCAACCTCTGTATTTCCTCTTTCGCCTCTGTAAGCTTATCTTTACCAGGGCTGGAAGGGCTTCCGGTGTCCGGTACTTCTTTTCTTTTCCTGCCGGGTTTCATTGGAACCCATTCTTCTTTTGGTTTATTATCGCTCCCGCTTTTCGGTCGATATCCTCCATGGGGACCTGTTGGCACAGTTTCACCCGTTTCAGGATTAACCTTTCCAATCAGGTGCCGCTTATACCGGTATTTACCTTTCTTTTCATCGAAATAGCCTTCCGACTCATATACATATGTCACATTCCGCTTTCGGTCATAGCATTTCACTGTTGCCATTTTAACGTTCCTCTTTCAAATATTGAGTAATATAATACCGCAGATCAAGCAATATGTCAATTAATAATCTATTAGCATTATGTAAATATTGCATGAACGGCATTTCCCTTTCGCCGTATCTTACGATCCTGGTCTACGCAGCATGATTCAATAAATATTTTATCACATATACATATGAGGAAGGTGAAATAAAAGTAATAGGGTAGAGGGGAAGAGTCTCCGCTTTCACCCTCCTCCGAGGCGCCCGTCATCGACAGGTGGCATCTTCCTTTGTACGGCTCTGGGATTAAACGAAAAGACATCGCTTCGAAGAACGATGTCTTTTTATGTTGGGCAGTATTGCACAAGGTTTTGATTTACGGAATAGCTTATGACTAAAGTCAGAGACTTCAACCTGTGTTATAGAAAATGTGCATTATTACTAATCAACGAACATACTTGCTATCAGATACGGTATTAAATGAGGCTGCTGAGTTCTGTATATTCATACCTTAAAGCCGCTGCCACATTTTTATTTGTAAGCTTACCAAGGTAACAGTTCACGCCGGCAGCTATGGCAGGATTCTCACAGGCTGCTTCCAGACCCTTACCAGCGATCTCAAGTCCATACCGG
>JAFVGK010000071.1 GCA_017475035.1 Blautia sp. | reverse complement strand
GTCAATGCCAAGATCGGAATGACGGATAAGTTTTGGGAGTATCGTTCCTTTAAGGAGCAGGGACTTGATATCATCCCTCAGATCCATCTTGGAGAGAAAGCAAGTGCAATGGAGCGTGCAGGGATCCGGACGATCCGAGGCAATATCAACCGTGAGATCATAGCGAAGAATGCTGTTATAAATGCTGCCCGTGCTGCTTATGAAAGAGCCAAGGAAGAACTTGCGGAAGTTGTGGCTATTCCGGTCACTGTTATTAAGACATTCAAGAGCGAGATCGTTGATATGATCCGAAAGATGGCGGAGCGTAACAATAATCGTCTGACACTTCCCGTCATGAAGGGTAAGTTTATCGGTGCCGTTTCTGATCGTGCATCTTTGCAGGACAAGGCAAAAATGGAAGCATATGTGCAGAGCAAAGGTTGGACTACCTTTGATGAAATGCAGGCTGACAGGAAAGAACTGAAAGCAAATTATGAAACGATGGAAAAGAGCAGGAGCGATATGACCGAGCGTATGTCTTATCTTCAAAAACTTCTTGATTTCAATGATGAATACTATGAGCCGTATCATAAGTACAACATAGAGTATTGGAAGTTGAAGGGTGCTGAGGATAAGAACGGTAAGCCTCTTGGGTTCTTTAAGAAAAGCCAAGCCGAAGAATACAAGAAACAGCATCAGGCACAGCTTAACAGTTTCAAGATGTATAAGAGCGCATTCAAAGATATGATCAAGGAGCCGGACAAAAAGATTACCCCTAAAGCATGGAAAAAGGAGCTTGATGGTTTGAAAGAAAAATATCAGCAGACCGAGCGACCTTTATCTGATGCAATCATCAATCTTGCCAAGATGGAAGTGCTTAGCTACAACAAGCGGTATCTTGAGCAAACGCTTCAGAACGAGAGAAGCGAGAAGAACCGGACACACATCAGAAACAGAGATCAGATACTGTAAACATGAAAAACATATTGAGGAGCAAAAGGCATGATTATCAAAGCGGTAATCGTGCCTTTTCTTTTCGGAGAGGAGGATTATGGAGAATAATACCGAACAGAAATACAATGCCGGAGGATCCTTTGAGACCACCATCGGCAAGACACAGTACGAAGTTGTCATGAACTTCAAGGAAGAAGGTATGAGTATGCAGGAAAAGGCTCTCAGAGCCGTAAAAGAGGGCATTTCCGAGGATAGCAAGCCTGCATAACATATTGCAAATGATAGCAATATGTTCTTGACAAAACGCTTCCAAAAGGCAGCATCCTCATTGAGTGCGGACAGCTTTTGCAAAGAGCCAAGTACAAGATTAAGGTGCTGAACACCATTAACTTTTCCAAGAGTATGCACTACAACCCCTTTTCGTATCTGCGCAGCGAGAAAGACATTTTGAAGCTGGTAAATACGATCATCGTCAATACCAAGGGCGAGGGCGCACAAAGCGGAGAAGATTTCTGGGTGAAAGCGGAACGGCTGTACTATACCGCGCTGATTGGGTACATCT
This sequence comes from Blautia sp., assembly GCA_017475035.1. GTDB lineage: Bacteria > Bacillota > Clostridia > Lachnospirales > Lachnospiraceae > Blautia_A. Next base: position 1,366 of record JAFVGK010000071.1, on the reverse strand, counting down.
ACTACGAAGCCCCGGAGGAAGAAAAGAACATAATTACCCTGCTTGACATGATAAACGCATCTGACACGCGGGAGGATGACGAGGACTATAAAAACCCGGTTGACCTTATGTTTGACAGGCTGGAAGAAAAAGACCCGGAGCATTTTGCGCTCAAACAGTATAAGAAATACAAGTTAGCCGCTGGCAAAACAGCCAAGTCGATTTTGATTAGCTGCGGTGCGCGGCTTGCGCCCTTTGACATCAAGGAGCTGCGCGACCTTATGGAGTATGACGAAATGGAGCTGGACACGCTGGGCGACAGAAAGACCGCCCTGTTCCTCATAATGAGTGATACGGACAGCACCTTTAATTTTGTCATTGCAATTCTCCAATCCCAGCTATTCAACCTGTTATGCGACAAGGCAGATGATGTGTACGGCGGCAGATTGCCCGTCCATGTACGCTGTATTCTGGACGAGTTCGCCAATATCGGGCAGATTCCGCAGTTTGACAAGCTGATAGCCACCATCCGAAGCCGTGAAATATCGGCTTCTATTATTTTGCAGTCGCAGAGCCAGCTAAAGGCGATCTACAAGGACAACGCCGATACCATTGTGGGCAACTGCGATACTATGTTGTTTTTAGGCGGTAAGGAGAAAACCACGCTCAAAGAGATCTCGGAAATTCTGGGCAAGGAAACGATTGACAGTTTCAACACCAGCGAGAACAGGGGCAAGGAAATCTCCCACGGCTTAAATTATCAAAAATTAGGAAAGGAGCTGATGACACAGGACGAAATTGCAACGATGGACGGAGGAATGTGTATTTTACAGGTGCGCGGTGTACGCCCGTTCTTCTCCAAGAAGTACGACATTACCCAGCACCCGAACTACAAGTACCTATCCGACGCCGACAAGAAAAATGCCTTTGATGTTGAGAGATACATCCGGGCGCAGCGAAAGAAGAAACATACCCCCGCCGTGATCGCGCCGGAGGAAGTGTTTGACCTATACGACATTGAGCTGCCGGAAACGGATAGCCACGAAGCCGCCGAAGCATAACGGCGGCTATTTTCATACTCAACACAAATCAATTTTATGTAGCCGCAAAGCGGCAGAAAGTGAGGAAAATTTATGGCATTTTTCAATAGCGCAGTTGGCGTTTTGCAGACTTTGGTTATCGCGCTGGGCGCAGGCCTTGCAATCTGGGGTGTTATCAATCTGATGGAGGGCTACGGCTCTGACAATCCCGGTGCCAATGCTCATGTACGGTAAGGAAGCAAGCAACCGAAAACAAGAGATAGACCGCCAGCACTACACTATTCCGAACCAAAGACCAAAAGATAAGCATTGTGGGAAAATCTAAACTTTTGGATTTTCCTACAATG
>JAFVGK010000070.1 GCA_017475035.1 Blautia sp. | reverse complement strand
GATGTGATGTGCCAGCCATACGTCCAGCCCACGCCGGTAAACGGCTTGGCTGGCCGCATGACAGGCTATCACATCGCCCTCTCCATGTAAACCCATACATATTCCGAGTACTTCACCCACCCATGAAGCAGAAGACCGAAAAATTTTTACCGTAATATTGGAAATTAACGATACTCCGCGAATTACTTTTTTTCTAGGGTTCTGGTATCTATCGGATACTATCGAACGGAATCCAAAGAAATTGCAGGTGATTGTAAAGGCAATCATCTCCTTGCATAAAAAAGTGCCCTGTGAGCGTTTTTTTCAGAACCTACATGGTAGATTCATACGGTCACAGGGCTTTATTCAATTCACGTTATGCGGGTACCATCTGAAGTTTTTCAGCGACAAGTTCTTTGATCTTCTCCCGGTCATACTCATCTACATTCATATTTGCAATGAGGATATCGGCATCCAACCCCAAATTCTTTACCAAACTCAGAACATTCTCGGCGCTTGTTCTCAGCCTTTCGTCCCTTCTCAGCTCATCCTCATATCTTATTATCCGCATATACTCACGCTTCCTTTCATCGCTCTTCTTTACAGCAGCCACCGCATCGTCAAGCTTCCTGGTATAATCACCTTCCACTTCACCGGATTTCAGATAGTTGATCACCTCATCCAGTTCCTTAGAAACCTCGCCCTTTGTGCCAGCTATATTTACAATGATGTCATTCCCACCATCACCAAAGAGTAGATCCTTCTCAAAGCGGTCCTTCTTCTCGAACCAGTAGAGTTTCTTATTCCTCCCGTGAGTATCAAATTTGGTGATGAAGATCACAAAACATTCCTGGAGTTTATTAAAATCTTCTCCGGGTTTTAACTCATCCACATCAACAACTGCCTGGTTATATCGACTCCGCTTGGGAATGTCTTTTTTATCTGTTGTCTGGACTTCAATATTATACCATCGGCCAGTTATATCCTTGACGAAGACATCAAGTCGGACACCACGAGAATCGTATGCATCTTTTAAGATTTCTTGTCCTTTGGAGTAAATCAGATCCACCAACTTTATGACCAGGATACACTCCAGCAGCTTTATGAGAAGATCTTTTTTCTTCATCACTGCCCAGAACATATAGTCATCCATCAGGGTAAGCTCTTCCAGCTCTTTTCTTTTCGCCATGTAGCATCCTCCTGTTTTTCTTAGTATACCATAAGATAGGTGGAATATCCACTTGTTTTGGATACAACAAAATAAGGGGAGCTCCCCAACTACCCCCTCAAAAAAAATGGCAACTCTTCTGTTTCTCCGCGCCCCCTGCTGTCCATCATCATTTCTTCTACTGAGCTGTATGGCTAAGTCTCGCCAGCATCAGGATGTGACAGGATTCTTCCTGACGGGGATTATCTGATAGCAGCTGCAAGGGCTGAAGACAGGGCTGATTTTTATTTTCTGGATATAGCTGGCACGGTCCAGCCTGCGGCAAACGAGACAAATGTATCATTATGCGGACCTTTGGATCATGATCCATCACCATGTGATGTATGGTCGATTTTTTATAACGAAGGCTACAGTTCGAGTAAATCATGGTTATGCCCCTGACGCTGCTCACCGAGAACGTTGACCAAACTGGTATCTGAACCTGTTTGATCTTCAGCGGGGCTTTTTTAAACCAATGGTTTATTTACAAACCCATATGAATGTGCTGTTTTATATTACAGATCGAGCGGTCAGGCACGGAAGCTGCCAGCCGCTCTGCTGATAAGCAGCTCAGGTAACACTGCTTTGGTCGAACCTTGAAAATTAAATAGCAGATAACGAGTTACTCCAGGCCATTTTGTAACTCAGTGCATGAGCGGGATGAAAACCGTGCTGAGAGACGAAGGCATTCGGCAGTGGGAGCTGTCGGAACGCCCGCATTGGGGAAAGGCGCCGGGGGTACCCGGCGTGAGTGCCCTGTGGTTTCCGCGTGAGCGGATGCCGGAATGCCGAAAGGCAGAAAATGCAGTGCCGTGCCGGAGGAACGCGGATGAAAGCGCAGCGTCTGCCGCCGATCAATAGACGACCTCCCGAAAGGAGGGAATAACCCGGAATGCCGCGGGGTGGTGCCCGCAGGAGAGCGGCGGGGAGGTTCCGAAACTCCCTGCCCTTTACGGGATGACTGATATGCCGGTTTCCAGTGAAGCCCTGAAAGGGGCGTATAAGACAGACGGCTGACCCTTGTAGCGGAATGGAGATTTCGGTTTCCAGCTTATTGGCCGAATTTTATTATATAACCCGTCGATTCTGCCGGAAGATCCGTGAAGGTTGAAGGTAACCAATCCTTTTTGAGCCAGGCGGCGAAAGCCGCAGGATACGCGGATGGGAGTCGCTGCCCATCAACCGGCCGTATCTTCTCAATGGCTGAATCCATCCGAAGTTCTGGTCGGTATCGTGAAAGCGGACAAAATGGTTTGGAGGAGCTCGTTATCAAAGTGGATTCCTCATTCCGACCAGATTCCTGCCTTTTATCAAAAAAGCCGTTTTTCTTCTGGAAACAGGGGAAAAGGTAAAAGCGATCAAAACCGTAAGAGATGGATCTCGCATGAGCCTTATAGACGCCAAACACTATATTGAAGATATACAGGCAAGAGTACAGCCGCATATCTACTGGAGCATGCGCGAAGTTGACGGGCACAAAAAACTCATACCCTGTTAAAGAAACCGGGAAACAAGGAGAGAACATGGTATCTATTACTGTCTGGCATTTCAGGCTTGAAAATCTTGTGAGGAGCTGTTTCGGGGATTCTTTGTTCACAAAGATTTCACAGAAATAATAGCACTCACACTTGATTACGGTGGTGGCCGGATTAACAGTCCCTGTCATGGCTTATGTAGTGGTATCTGGAAGAATAGAACACAATATGTAGAAAATGGAGACGCCGTCTGAGGTTATCAGGCGGCGTCTTGTGTCAGGCATCAGAACGAAGCAGGTTCCAATGTATAAAAAACGATTCTGAACGGAAAGAAGACCTGAAAAGACCGGTCTGAAACTGGCTTCCATCAGCTGGTCTATAAAGACTACGGTGACGGATATCATTTTCACTGGGTCTCCCGGAATCGGTTTGTGAGAAGAGGAATTCTTTTGACAAAATTCGCGATTAAGAATATAATATATTTCGATTATTATAAGCATTTACAGGAGCTGAGGATACCCATTTAGAAATTTAGAGAGAAAAGGATTTGTCGGATGATTGATGGGTATGTGGAGACAATCTATCAGATGCGGCTTCAGAAGAAGCAGTAGTTCTCTTTTTTAACATAGGGTTAGTTAAGCCTAACAACTTTGCGCAAGACGAAAAGGAGTAAAACGATGACGGTAACTATTGTTTTGACATTGATCATGTGTGCATTACTGCTTCTCATGATATGGGTGGCAACATACTTCTATCCTTGGGACAGGCTTTTGGAGTTCTTCCCCAAGGATATTGAAGAAAAAGCAAAACTGCATAAGCCGCCTTTCGCGTCCGCGCCTGCGATTGGCTGGATCATTATGGTACTTTGCATACCGGGCTTTATCGGCGTGATCGTGTACGGCGGCCTGGACGGCATACAAAGAGACTATACATTTGGTCAGTTTCTTGTGCGGTTTCTCATCATTCTTTTTGGTGTGAAGGCGTTTGATATCATCGGTCTGGATTATATCCTGATCACGAAGACGCAGTTTTTCCAGCATTACATTCCGGAGACCAAAGGCTGCGCCGGATATCACAACTTTGGTTTTAACAGGAAGGAGCAGATTAAGCAATGCATGATGCTGCCGTTTGCCGCTCTCCTGACCGCATGGATCTGCACATTGTTTTAAGGAGGCTCTGTAATGAAAAAGAAAGTATTTCGAATCGAATCCGACGGCTTTAACGGAGCATGGTATCCGGCTCCCGGCAAAAGCAGCAGAGGGATTATCATCATGTTCGGCGACAGCTCGGTAGACCGCATGGCTAAGTCCGGAGCAAAGTGGCTGAATCAGCAGGGCATCCATGTGATGGCGATGAGCCCGGACAAGAAGGATTACGGCCACCACAGCTATCCGCTGGAGCGCTTCGGGAAAGCGATCACGTTTATGAAAGCGCAGGGATGTGAGAAGCTCGGTGTCGTAGGTGCTTCCACTACTGGTATGATGGCACTGCTGGCGGCATCTTATTATCCGGAGTTGTCGCTAACGATCGCGATTTCCCCTCCCGATTTTGTGATGGAGGGTTTTTACCGTGACGGCAAGGACGGCATGACCGAGAGACCAGGCGACAACGAATCCTCCGTGTCGTGGCAAAATAAGCAGCTACCGTATCTGCCATATGCGTATCGGCATCCGGAATACTGGAAAAAGATTCAGGAGGAATCCAAGGCTGGCGGCGACAAGGTTGCTTCACGGAAAATGTTTGATGAATCCGAGCGCAGGCACCCCATCCAGGAGAAAGAGCGGATAAAGGTGGAAAACATCCACGGGAAGATCATCTTCGTCGGCGCGGAGGACGACGTGTTGTGGGATACCTGCAAGTACATCCTCAGGATGGAGAAACGTCTTGGCAGTCTGCCACACGATAGCGCCTTTGAAAGCTGGGTCTATGAACACGGCACACACTTTGCGTTCCCTGAATCCATGCTGAAGATGATGCTGCCGGTGGGCTCCGGGCTGCTGGTTTCCTTCATGTTCAAGGCGGGAAAAGAGCATCCGAAGGAATGTAGGAAAACCCGGATAGACATTGATAGAAAGCTGAAAAAGGCTCTGGCGGAATGGTAAAGGAGAATTATTGATTCTGCTTCATCTTATTCACCAGCACGGATATTTTTTACTGTCTTGTGCTCAATTGTCAAGTGCTCATAGATTCGTTCGCCTCCGTTGCCGGTGGGAGCCTGCGCCAGCATGCCAACTTTAATGGCTTTGCAGAAGGGCATCAAAAAGTAGCGTGTCATATGGAAATGCTCTCCATCCTTGGAGTAATGGAAAGAAAATGCCCGTCCAACACGGCATACCCGCAGCCAGAGATAATCCTGACCTTCAATATCACAGCCATTGGCGTCGTCAGACTCACCATTCCTGGTTACTACGCTCACTGCCGCATGTGTGCCGAAATCGGTCAGCTCAAAGCAGCACTTAGCCCAGTTGGCCATGTCATGCATGATCATGATGGAGGCAGAGTCGTAAGTCTCCTTAAAAGCATGGGAAACCTTTACCTGCAGAACGAAGTCTCCCTCTATTTCTGTGTGATAATAGGGTGCGTTGCATAGGGATTCCGGGAGAATGCCTTCCTCGCTGCTGGTCTCGCCACCGCAGAAGAAGTCGGTCAGGGCCGGTGCAATCATGATGATCTTATCGCCCTCAAAGCGAACACTGCCCTGATTGATCCATTGAAAATTGTCAAAGCAAACCATATTGTACCTCCTGTTTTTCATTATGTGTCTCTGTACACTTGCTTCTCAGCAAGTGTATGATATAATAATACAGCAATATCAGCAGAAATACATCCGATAATATTACCATTTTATATAATAATATCACCAAAGGAGAAATATGGCAATTTCAAAATGCGTTTCCCTGTCAGCCGTAAACCATCTTTGGGAAAACGATCTCGGATCAGACTTTCGGATTGATGAGACCGGCTGCAATAGTACACCGGGCTTTCCTGTGGCGGTATACCTCGATGATGTGACAACAAGCTATGTCAACTGGCATTGGCATGATGAGATCGAAGCAGGTTTTGTGCTGGAAGGTTCAGTCGTAGTCGGCAGCGGAACGAGTAAAGCAACACTGACCAGCGGAGATGTATTCTTTGTCAATTCCGGTGTGCTGCACTCGATGCAGAATGCTTCATCACCGAGTCATGCGGTCTTCAAATCCATCACATTCAACGGCTCTGTCATCGGTGGAGAGCAGCACAGCATCTTCTGGCAGAAATACCTGAAACCCATCCTCTATGCTGCAAATCTTAGGAGTCTCATATTGCCAGCCGGCAGCGAATACAACACCGCTGTCTTATCCATGTTGTCTGATATTTGGGAACTGGTAGCACGGGAATCAACGCACTATGAGGTCCTTGTACGCAATGGGCTTTCCAATCTGTTTCTCATTTTGCTCGAAATCCAGGAACATACAGCCGATGAAAAATTGCAAAACACATACAGTCTCCGGCAGGAAAATCGCTTGCAGCATCTTCTGGAGTACATTCATGCCCACTACGGTGAACACATAACGCTGGATGATCTGGCCAGCACCGCAGCAATCAGCAAAACAGAAGTGATGCGCTGTTTCAAGAGCGTCATTGGCAAATCACCGATGCGTTATCTGATGGAATACAGACTGCAGCAAGCAGCCAATCTTTTGCTGCATACAGAGCGCACTGTACAGAAGATCGGTGAATGCTGTGGTTTTGAGGATAGCAGCTATTTTACAAAGACTTTCCGTGCTATGTATCAGGTGACACCCACTGAATACCGAAGAAAAGGATAACCTCCGTTCCGTTCTCCGATTCACTTCCGGTTCAGGAAAAACTGATGAATTAAATTGATCTTTCGAAGGTCAGATTTCCGACGGACCACGTCTGTGATCGAAGACCGATTTCACTCAAGACCACGTAATCCGGAAGAGTTAAAAAAACTGTTCATCAATCTCAGCCCGTTTTAAAAAATGTTATGTCGGTAGTATGTCTGCAGAAGTGCTTCTTGAAACCGGGGAGGAGAAACCGCAGGAAACAATGAAGATGAAAAAGATATCCGGGAAGGAAATCCTGATAGAAAGGGCAATCCAAGCCTATATTAAGGACTTTGACCATAATAACAACCGAGATGGTTCTCTGCAGCCTGAAGACGGGTCTCTATTATGTAGTAGCACAGGAGGTATATTTCATGGCGACATTAAAAGACATTGTTAAAGATCGCAGAAGTGTCCGCACATTTGATGGGAATCTGGTAAGTCCGGAAGACAGGGAGAAACTGGGAGAATATATCAATGCGGGTATCACTAATCCATTCGGTATCCCGGTAGAGTTTGTGCTGCTTGCCGCCGAAGAGTATGGATTATCCAGTCCGGTGATTGCCGGAGAAAAGCTGTATGTTGCGGGAAAGGTTGCTAAGGTTCCCTATGCGGATGTGGCTTTTGGCTATTCCTTTGAGCGCCTTGTACTCTTTGCCTGGTCTTTGGGGATCGGCACTACATGGATCGGCGGCACCATGAAGCGGGAGCTTTTTGAAAAAGCGGCCGGACTGAAGGGCGGGGAAATGATGCCCTGTGTCAGCCCGCTGGGGTATCCGGCAAAAAAGAAATCCATCCGGGAAGCGATGATGCGGAAGGGCGTCGGTGCAGACAATCGGATGCCGGCGGAAAAATTCTTTTTCGATGGCAGTTTTGATAAGCCGTTATCCGGGACAGAGCACAAGGAGATCGCTGATCTGATCGAGATGGTACGATGGGCTCCTTCCGCAGTCAATAAGCAGCCGTGGCGGATCGTTCGTGAAACGGATAGCCTGTATCATTTTTATGAGAAGAAGGATAAGGGTTATGTCAGCGATTCGACAGGGGATCTGCAGAAAATCGATGTTGGCATTGCTCTTTGTCATTTTGTGATGGGGCTTGAGGAACAAGGGAAGAAGACTGCTGTCGAGGTCAATGATTCCGGCATCTCTATCCCGGGTGACGTAGAATATATTGCTTCAGTGCAGATATGGTAATCTTGAACCTATCCGGATTTGGAAAAACGACAACGGAGATCACGAAGATTTTTGGAGTGATGACGCAGGTTCCGTATGAAGGCAGTGATATGAGCGTTTACCAGGTGGCTGACCAGAATGGCGTCCCAACGGAGGAAGTCAGGGATAATATAGGTGAAATCATAAACTATCTTTGGATGCAGCCTGCGAATGATACGCATGCGCAGGTAGATCTTAAAATTGCTTTCCCGGATGGAAAGCCCAGCGTGGAGGAGTTTATTGAGTTCATTGCCGGGATGGTAAAGAAGAAAGACGATGACCTGCCATTCAACAGAAAGAACCATTATAGGATAGAATGATGGAGGACTGTATTATGAAATACCAAGGCATACGGAAGGTGCATGAGGGCAAATTCATCACCCGCTATGATGTTGATTATATTACATCAGAAGGAAATTCCAAGACCTATGAGATAATAAGCCGGAATCGGAATATCCAGACTCTTGATGAGCTGCAGAACCGGAAACCGGATTCTGTGATCATGATTCTTACGGATGTGAGCGGTGAGAGGATCCTTGTAAGCCGGGAATATCGTATGGCAATGGCTCAATGGATATATAATTTCCCTGCAGGTCTGATCGATCAAGGTGAAGCCCCTGAGGAGAGCGCAAAAAGGGAATTATGGGAAGAAACGGGTCTGCAGCTTGTGCGGGTTGATGATATCCTGGATAATAGCTATAGTGCCATAGGGTTTTCCAATGAGCGGAACATCTGTATCTTTGGTGTGGCAGACGGAGAGTTTCGCAAGAGCACTTCTGACGCTGAAGAAATCGTTCCCGGATGGTACACGAAAGAGGAGATCAAAAAGCTTCTCCGTACAGAAGCATTCGCAGCCAGGACACAGGCGTACTGTTATGCATGGGTGAACAGCTAAAACTATTTATGGAGAAAGTGTCATTCATTATACCGGCACGGAGGATTATTTCTGTGGATCCTACGGTTTCGGAAACGATATCTGCAGGAAGAACTATCAGACCTTCAGTGGCCTGTACAGCGGACTTTTTGCGATCCTTGGAGATAACAGCCGGTTCTAAAACGGACAGCAGCGGTTCCTGCCCAACCTGCGGCAGGCCATATGGCACGCCTTTTTGCCGGAAAGGCGCTGCCCCTTCTGTCACCAGGGGCTGCCACGCTGCCTGCGCGGGACCTTTATCGCCCCGCATCTGTACATCCCAAAATGCGTCCTGACTGATCCACCCTTTTCGGGATTTTTCCGGCTGTCCTGAGATCACCGGCTTTTCGCGTATCCAAAGCCAGTCATCCCAAGACAGTATTCGTGCAAGGTGATGGGCAGGAGTATCCTGCCAGACGGTCGCGTCCCCGCGAACCGAGCCGGAAAAGCTGCTTTGAAGCTTTATGGTCCGTAACCAGCCGGATACACAAAAGTTCTTCTCCGCCGCCCAATAACGCCACCCCATTCCGTAGCTCGTTAAAAGGCCTTTTCCTTTCGGTTCTCAGTTCCGTTTCCACATGGCAATCCCTATCCGCCATGAGCGAAATAGCCCGCAGGCTGCGCCTGCACGGCAAGGCTGAAAAATAAGCTGTCTGTCGACGCGGGTGGACTCTTGATCCACAAATGTTTTTATTTTCTAAGAATCAAATACCGACCAGCTAAAAAACCATCGGACCGTTCCTCCATATTCCGGAATGGTTGGTTTGCCTGTTAAAAGGTGCCTCATGACTCGGATCAGGTCCCACCATTGGACGCAATCCTGAAAAAAGCTCTTTAACAATTCTGCTGATCGTATGCTGTATGCGCCACAGCTTCAAAGAGTACCTTGCCGCTAAGCCAGCCTCCTGCCCTGGCTTCGTTTTTCTGATG
>JAFVGK010000069.1 GCA_017475035.1 Blautia sp. | reverse complement strand
TCATTTTGCACAGAAAGATTTGCAAAGTTAAGTATAAATAGTGCAAAATGGCTACTTCCTCGTGTCTGTGGGCGACCCAATCTCATGCAAAAATGAGCGAGCTCATTTTTGCATGACCTTTTGTCGCCTGAATCATCATATCATAGGATATGCACCGCCAGCGCATCCCCAAGATGTACCCGTTCCTCTCCGGCCGGGGAGAAGGAGACCCCGTCTCGGCTGATCAGAACCGGCTCGGCCCGATATTCCTGTCGTATCTCATCCACGCTTTTCCCGATCCATGAGCTGTCAATGTCAATCACCACGGTCTGCAGGCCCAGAGAGATGTCCTGGCTTCCATCCTTGTTCTGCATCTGGGTATACTGCTCTACAAAGCCGGCGGAAATGATGCCGGTAGGTATCGCCACCATACCCACTCCCAGAAAAGCAATCAAAATCGCCATCGCCCTTCCTACCGCAGTCACAGGATAGATATCCCCGTATCCCACTGTCAGCAGCGTATTGACGCTCCACCAGATTCCGGAGAAAGCATTCTGAAAAATCTCCGGCTGCGCCTGATGCTCCGCGCTGTACAGAAACAGGGAGGAAGCCAGCATCATTACGATGATGATAAACAACGAGGAAGCCAGCTGATTTCGTTTTTCATACAGGACCGACCAGATCACGTTAAAAGAATCATATGTTGCGTTGATCCGAAACAGGTGAAAGATGCGGACAACTCTTAACATTCGAAAAGCAACAAACCCGGATAAAAAGAAAAAAGGCAGGATCGTCAACAGATCCACGATCCCGTCAAAGGAAAGCAGAAAATGCTTTACCGCATAACGTTTTCCACGTCCGGGAAAAAGAAATTCCGCCGTCCAGATCCGCAAAGCATATTCTACGATAAAAACAGCGACGGTGCAGGCTTCTATGGCGTCAAACAAGGGAAAATAGGCGCACAGACTATCAAAGGTCTGCAAAAACAGCACAAGGATGTTCGCCAGAATGTTGATGACAATAAAAATATCAAAAGCCCTGCTTTCCCGGTCACTCCTGTTTCCGATCTGGATAATGTCAAAAATCCTTCTTTTTCTGATTTCCATGTTCTTCTTTGTTATCGTCTTTTTCATGCGTCCGACCTCGAGTACGCATTTTTCATCCTGTTGCTGGTTTCATCCAGTACTTTTGCAAGAATCGTCTGTGTTTCCTGCCGCACTGTCCGGGCAAAACCTGCATTCTGTTTTTCCAGAAAAGCCGGAATTTCCTCTTCCGGCAGATCAGCTGCCTCTTCGTCCGTTATGGCAATCCAGTGATGTCCTTTTGCTTCCAGCTCAAGCTGATATTTTTCTATCCCGGCAATACACGCGGAAAAGCTGGCGTCCGCCAGTGCGCCAAGCAGACGGTTTGTCCAATAAAAGCTTTCCGTGGAAACCTCTTTCCCGGTTACGGAATAATAATCCGGGACCTGATCCACATTTGCATAAACCGGAACAAAAGCATTAAAAACATTTGATCCAAAACCCAGCCATTCAACGGCCATATCCGCCGCGGAACGATAAGGACGCAATTGTACCAGGGAAACAAAGTTATTCCTGTTGACTCCGATCGGACGGTATATTCCCTGAAAACGGTTATCGCCATGTCTGGCGTAGGGATCATAAGGTGTTCCCTGATAATGGGAAGACATCAGATATTTCACATCCTCTACCGTTATCTTCCGTTCCGGCACCCGGCTCCAGGGAATATCATCCGAATGCGGATGAAGCCTGCCGTCTTGCCTGTCCCATTCCTCAGCGTGAGGGTTCAGATATCTTTGCATAAACCAGGCCCGGGGGGTATTGTAGAGATGGTCGTGATCCGAATGGCTTCCGAATGCCGCCCTGGCGTCAAACAGATCACCGCGGTTGCCCGCCGTGCCTTCTCTGTCATTCTTCTTAAGAAAAAGATCAAGATGTGCTTTCTCAATGAATTCCCACAGATCCTCTGAGCACAGATGATCTTTCTTTTCCCCATAGGCATCCGCCAGGTCAAAGGAATCAATGCCGAATTGATTGGGCATCACGACATAGGCATCATCGGGCACCCGCTTCGCGATCCAGTGATGGCCTCCGATGGTTTCCAGCCACCAGACCTCATCAACATCCTGGAAGGCGATTCCGTTCATCTCATATGTCCCGTAGGTTTTTAACAGCATGCCCAGCCGAAGAACGCCTTCCCTGGCACTGCGGATATAAGGAAGCGTGAGAGTAACGATATCTTCTTCCCCGATCCCTCCCGGCTTCTCCTGACCTTCCTCGGATGCCGGCACATATTTCACCAGCGGATCCGCTCCCAGCACACGGGCGTTAGATGTGATCGTCTCCGTCGCTGTCATCGAAACATTTGCCTCGTTCACTCCGGCTGCGGCCCAGATCCCTTCTGAATTGACGGCGTTTGGCACAGCCGTATACCGCATCGGCAGATCCGTAAGAGGGATCGTTACCCTGGACAGCACCGATTGGTAAACCTTCGGCTGATCTTTCGGATGCACGACCACCAGTTTTTTGGGATTAAACGTCCCCGCAGTGGAATCTTCACAACGCGCAACGAAAGTAGAACCGTCATATGTTGCTTTTTTTCCTGCCAATATCGTTGTACAAGGCATAAACGAGCCCTCCTTGTGTTATATTTATCCTTCCTGTATTTTAGCTTAAACAGGCTTCTTTTTCAACAGGCAATCAATGGAAACAGGGCTTGCAATGGCTATATCATGATTGACCCTTGACAACCCCGGAAAAATGAGTTATCATGCTTTAGTGATTTAAAGCGAAAAATCACTTTAAGACTCAACGAAACAAAGAAAAGAGGAAATCAATCATGCCTATCATAGACCTGTTAGAAAGAAACCATAAGCTTTATGGTGATGAAGTCGCCCTGGTGGAGATCAATCCTGAGCTTCGCGAGGAGCAGAGGGTAACCTGGAAGGAATATGAGCTCATCCAGCCGACCTCGTCCGCTTTTTATCGCCGGCAGATAACCTGGGCCGTATTTGATGAAAAAGCCAACCGTGTAGCGAATATGCTGATCGAGCGAGGTATCCGCAAAGGCCAGAAGTGTGCCGTTCTCTTGATGAATTGCCTCGAATGGCTCCCGATTTATTTCGGTATTCTCAAAGCCGGAGCCGTAGCGGTGCCGCTGAATTTCCGCTTCACATCGGAAGAAATCGACTACTGCCTGAAGCTGGCGGACGCGGATGTTCTTTTCTACGGGCCTGAGTTTATAGGCCGAATTGAAGATATCGCGTCACATCTGAAAAAGAAAATGCTTCTGTATTTCGTCGGTGACTCCTGCCCCTCTTATGCCGAGGATTATTACCGGCAGGCATCAAATGCTTCTTCCATGCCCCCGATCGTCCTTGTGGAAGATACGGATGACGGAGCCATCTACTATTCTTCCGGGACGACAGGCTTCCCGAAGGCAATCCTCCTGAAGCATTCTGCTCTCAGCCAATCTGCCCGTATGGAAGCCATTCATCACGAGACCACGAAACAGGACAATTTCCTGTGTATTCCTCCCCTGTATCATACAGGAGCCAAGATGCATTGGTTTGGTTCCCTGTACACCGGCAGCCGCGCAGTCATCCTCAAGGGCAATTCCCCCAAGGCCATCCTGGAATCCGTATCCACAGAGGGCTGCACCATTGTATGGCTGCTCGTCCCGTGGGCTCAGGATATCCTGGCCGCTCTCGACCGCGGGGAATTAAAGCTGGAGGATTACCGTCTCAGTCAGTGGAGACTGATGCACATCGGCGCACAGCCGGTTCCGCCAAGCCTGATCAAACGGTGGTTGGAGTACTTCCCGAATCATAAATATGATACAAACTATGGTCTCTCAGAATCCACCGGCCCGGGCTGTGTCCATCTCGGTCTCGGTAATGTCCACAAGGTCGGAGCCATCGGCATCCCCGGTTTCGGATGGAAGACCAAGATCGTTGACGAGAAGGATGTCCCTGTCACTCCCGGCGATGTCGGAGAGCTTTGCGTCAAAGGCCCGGGCGTCATGGTGGAATACTATCACGACCCGAAGGCAACTGCCGAGGTATTGAAGGATGGCTGGCTCCACACCGGCGATATGGCAAGAGTCGATGAAGACGGCTTTATTTTCCTGGTAGACCGTAAAAAAGATGTCATTATCTCCGGAGGTGAAAATCTGTATCCCGTACAGATCGAATCTTTCCTTGCCGCACACAAAAAAATCCATGATGTCGCGGTCATCGGTCTGCCGGATCCGCGTCTGGGTGAAATCGCTGCCGCCATCATACAGGTGAAAGAAGGAGAAGAACTCACCGAAGACGAAGTCAACCAGTTCTGTGTCGATCTGCCGCGCTACAAACGGCCGCGGAAGATTATTTTCGCAAATGTCATTCGCAACGCGACAGGTAAAATTGACAAGCCGAAGCTCCGCGCCATCTATTGCGGCGAAAGACTGGTAGAGAAACAAAATCAGTCTTAATGTATGAAATATGAAAAAAGAACGCTTTCAGGCTATTAACAGCCCGGAGGCGTTCTTTTTTATGTTTTCCATAATCCCTTTTATCGCAAAATGGATGGAAAAAGCTGTTCGCATACAGTGACCTTTATAACTTTTTTCTTAGGAGCTGTGCAAAAAAACTATACCTCATTCAAGAACCACGCAGCGTCTGTTTCTCGCCTCAAATATCTTTTCAAATTTCTTCTTGCTTACCTGATATTTTCCTTCCAAAGGATCAGCCAGAATCACCTTTTTATCCGTATATCCAATCAGGACGGCCGCGTGGGCATTTGTATACCACTCCATATAATCGCCTTCCCGGGTATACCATCCTTCCGCTTCTTCAGGCGGCTCCATTTCAATGGTAACCCAGACAACTACAGGCGTCCCCTTTTTCACCAGCTTATAGAGTGTCTCGGGCGAAGCGCCGGAATAATCCACTGCCCTCATGGAGGAACCAGCCTCCTCCAGATAAGTATTCGCCGCTGTCACAATCGCAGAAGTACCGCAGATATATCCTTCCTCGGAAAAAGGATCTCCCACAAAGTAGTTTTCCAGATCACCGCCGTACAGGGTATCCGTTTCCTCATCATAATATATGTCGTCCCAAAGCGTAGGCAGATAGTCCCCCGCCATCGTCTCTTTATCCACATCATATCCGTAATAATTCAAAACCATGGTAAGGGCTGTGATCTCACACCCTGTAGGCAGCTCAGGCAGCTGTTCCACAATCGGAAAATGTTTGATTTCAATTTTCTCGCTTTTGCCGGATTTACCGGAGGATTCCTGTGAACCCGCATCTGTTTCTTCCTCGCTGTCTTCGCTTTTATCTTCTGTCTGCTGACCGGAAACAACAGGATGTCTGTCAAAGGAATCGAGAAAGATATCTCTTTCATTGCAGCCTGAAAATACGAAACTGCCGGCTGCCATCAGAACAAGGATCGTACCTGTTCTTTTCATCTTATTGAACTTCAATTTTTCCCTCCGCAAAGCACCTGGTAATCATTCCTGATAAATGCCTGCGCTTACAAGTATAACCAATTACCGTCAAACCTGATCCAGGTGAAAAGGCAACCATAAAATCACTGAGATTCATGAAATGATTCTATAAAACCGTTTAGATTGAACACCAAGGTTACTTATAGTCCTGTATCATACAACGGAAATGTTAAAAAGCTATGAATTTTAATTGTTAAATTTTCTTATCCAAACCCATTTCAAAGTCATGAAGGTTTTCCGCCATTGTTTCATAATGTTTATGTAAGAAATCACATTTTTGACACATTTATGATATATAGTGGTTCCTGTCATGCAGCGGAGGTGTTATTTCCGTGCGCATCCACACAAAAAAAAGCCGGTTTAATACCGTATGTATATCGTGGATTATTCATTCCCGTCTATTGTCTATTATCTGTTTCATCCCTTCTTCTGCATGATTTATGAAAATCCTTTCCTTTTCATTCTGAAAACAGCAGTCTTGCCGATATCGTTTTCTGTTTCAAAAGATTCTATACCAGTCTCTAACTTTCGATATCATCAAGAGAAGCGGCCTTATCAGGTCTCACTTCCATGAACATGGGCTCCAACGTGTTCCGGCTGCGGAAAGGAAACCAGTTTTAAGGAGGTTTATTTATGATACTTACACATTTCCATTCTGACCCATTCATGGTAAGCCGGCACCGCAAAGGATTTCTCATCCTTGCGCTTAGCCTGCTGCTGCCTGTCTGTGGTCAGAAAAACAGCGAAGCTGAAGAATACACCTACATCAACCGCGCTAAAACGACTTCCATATTTCTGGAGGATTATGACGAATCTCCTATCGAGGACTTTACTTCCGGAGAGCCTTATCACGCCCCGGAATTGCCTGACCTTGCTCAGGATGTTCACAAAGCGGTTTCTATAAATTTCCGTCCCGAAGGAGAAGAAGATTTCACCTCCGGCCAGACTTCGATCGGACAGGAGGTCGCTGACTTTGCCCTTCAGTATGTCGGGGGGCCTTATGCCTGGGGCGGAACCAGTCTGACTGCCGGTGCAGATTGTTCCGGGTTTGTATTGTCTGTTTATGCAAATTTTGGCTATGATCTGCCACATTACGCGGCATCACAGGCACAGTACGGAAATTCAGTTCCTTATGACCTGACACTTCTGGAGCCGGGAGATTTGATTTTTTACAGCAATGGCTGGGAAATCAGCCATGTTGCCATTTATATTGGAGACGGACAGATTGTCCATGCGGAAAACTATGACTATGGCATCACAGTCTCCCCAATCGACTATCAGCCTGTATATTGCTGCAGAAGACTGCTCTCATAAGTATTGAGACAAGCGTACGGAAAAAAATCAACTGAATATTATTATCCCTTCCTGTCACAGGTTTTACAGCTTGTCCTGTCAGGTGAAGGGAATGTAAAAAATCCGCATCCTTCCGGTATGTCCCGGAAAGATGCGGTATTTTTATCCCCTCTTATTCGATTTTTTTACTTCAAATCTCTTTTACTTCAGACCTTTTACAGTTCCTTAGGATTGCAACGTAAGTAAATGGAACAAGATTTCGCAGGATAAATCGCCGTATGCAAGGCGGAGGATGGAGTCGATGCGGGCATCGACGACTGACGACAACGCAGCAGACGACGATTTAGACGCGAAAGATGTTCCATTTATTTACGGGGCGATCCT
>JAFVGK010000068.1 GCA_017475035.1 Blautia sp. | reverse complement strand
TCAAATTGAACTAAATAGGATTATATCATATAACCCTTTGATTGTCTACTTTTATAGCGAAAGTCCTTTAAAATCAAGTGTTTGAAGGATACAGCCTAGATTCGTTAGTTCATAATCTTTTGAGTTCAAGAAAGTTAGCGATAAAGTATAACTTCCCGGACAGGTTTGCCGCCTCCAGACTATCCGTGATTTCCGTAAGGCTTAGCTTATCCGGCGAATTCAACTCATCAATACATACTCCTCCTAAAGGCCCTTCTCCATGGTCCCAGATGATGAGCGCATAGTTACTCGCCTTGTAGTGCTCCACACCATAACGCAGAAAATCCACCAAAGTTTCCGGACTTCCCATGCTAACTTCGCCAAAAGATTTGATCCCTTCAATGACATCTGTCACCCGGCTCAGGTTAACACCTTCTGCCTGAAACGATGTATGCCAGGACAGTGAGCCGCCAGTCATGACCAGGAGGTTGAACTCATCCTGATTGAACCCCGATTCCATCATCTCCTCCAGATCCTTCGTAGCTGCAGCATACGAAGACTCCAGATTGCTTCCGCACATATAGACCATTAAAGTCAGGGATTTCTCATCCGCCTGCACTTCCGCTGCACAACAAGAGATGAAAAAAAGCATTCCCAGGAAAAGCATGATGATTCCATCCCGCTTTTTCACCGATGTAACCTCCCTTCCAAAATGACGTTTTGTACGTTGACTCCATGTCTTCGAATGTCTTCGGAAACGATTTTGCTGCTTCGCCACTTAGGCTGCCGAAGCAGCAAAATCAGTTTCCCTTTCTCGATAAGCAGATCAGGGCTCTCTTCTTAATCTTCTTTAACATCTCCGACAGCTAGCTGCCCAAACTGCAGTGTACACATCATCAAGCTGTGCGGACTCAGTTCTTTGCTTCTGATCCACCTTCATGTAAAATCGTGACGTTATCCTGTGCAAGCTCTTCTAACGTATCGGCATCATACAAAACCAGGATAAAAGAAATCTGATCCACATTCTCTCCTTCCTGTAAAGGAAGACGCAGATTCAGGATCTGACTCTCTCCGTTCTCAAGCCCGCCAAAGATCCCATTGCCACCGATCTCGACAGAATCCGGAAGCTCTGCCTCTCTTCCATTTATAAATAGATCAGTAATTCCGATCAGGACTTCTTCCTCCATACAATTGGTCAGTCGTCCTGACAGTCTTCCGGATTCTGTTATACTCACATCAGCCAGGGTGACATAATCATCGTCGTATTCCACCATATAGCTCTCCAGGCCGGAATCTGAAAGATCCCTGTGAATGCCTGCCATATGACTCAGATAAACGTTGTTGAACACATCCGTAATCTTAAAGCCCACCTGAAGACTATCCTCTTCCAAAGCATCCTTCACAAAGGCAAAATGATTTCCCTGACCCAAAGCAAAGCGAATCTCTGTCGTCGAGGTCACTTCCCACTCCTCAAAAGCAGGAAGAACATCCATCTGCGGCATCTGTCTGTCGACGACCTGGTAAACTGCCTCCTCATACTCATCCAATGAGACCGTCTGTCTATTGGAGTATGCCCCAATGGCAGTGTCATATAGATAGGCTTCCAATACGACAAGCTCTCCAGACTGTCTGTCTTGTGTGCAGACAAGCTCGGCAGGACTTACTTCGCCTTGTGAGTCGATCAGTTCAAGATGAAGAAGAGAGGCAATCATATATTCCGCAAAAGGGGAAAGCGCCGCAAATACCTCCACCGAAGACATCAGACAGGCGTCAAAACCGATCCATTTTAACTTTTTGGGAAGCCTGGCTGCTTCAAGCCCTTTGACCAGCTCAGGGAGAGAAAGGCTGTCAGAATCATGCAGGGCATCCTTGCATACCCCGTCCAGCGGGCCTCCGCCATGATCCCAGAGGATCAGAGCATAATCCCTGGCCTTCGCATTCTCCAGACCGTACCGCAGGAAATCCGTTAATGTTTCCGGATCCCCCATGCTCGTCTTCCTCGGCGCCTCCATTGGCCACACACTCACGATACTGTCCGCCACCTCACTGATGACCACACCTTCCTTCTGTCCGAAGGAAAACTCCCAGTTTTCCGCTCCACCGGTCATCACCAGAAGCTGAATCCGGTCCGTGTCAAAAGCCGCCTCCATCATCTCCCGCAAATCAGCCGATGCAGAATGGTTTTCTTCCTCGAGACTGCTGCCGCAGAGATAAACCATCAAAGTCAGGTCTTTCTCTTCCTCATATGACGTGGTTTTGTACATTGACGCAGAGTCCCCGGATGACGGTTTTGCTGCTTCGGTTGTTGGACTGCCGAAAACAGAATCTGTCTCCTCACCGGCTGTCACTGTCAGACAAACAGCCATAAGCGCAAGCAACATCAGCATCATACCCCGAATTCTTTTCATGACACTCTCCTCCCACTGTCCACCGCAGGCTCTGTTCTCGTGGACGCTTCACACCATAGCTGCCTTCGCCCCCCTCCCGGGTCACGACCCGGGATCCGCTTCTTTCTCGAGTCTGTGGGCAGCCACTCTCATGCCGGAATGAGCCCGCTTATTCCTGCAGGAGATTTCCAGCCTGAATCATATGATAGCACAGGCTATCCGAAATATCCATCAGGTAAGAGAACAGGCCCGCCGGCGTTTTCCCTGCAACGGCAAAGAACCCGCTGTCTGCCTTAAAGGCAGACAGCGGGTTCTTCGTATAGGGTACAGAATATAGCAGATTATCCTTTTACAGATCCGACCGTCAGACCGCCGATGATATGCTTCTGCATAATCAGGTAGAAAATGACCATCGGAAGCAGAGCCAGAACCAGGGCAGGCATCATGATCGACCAGTCGTTGGAAAACTGGCCTACCCCGTTATACACCTGCATGATCAGGGTTGCTTTTTTTGTGGAGCTCAGGAACAGGTAAGTCAGAAGGAAGTCATTCCAGATCCACATGGTATTGAAAATCACCAGCGTGGCAGTTACGGGGCGAAGCAGCGGAAACACGATAATCCAGAAGGTCTGGAACACTCCCGCACCGTCAATCTGCCCTGCCTCTTCCAGTTCCTTCGGTACGGTATTCATAAAGCTCCGGTACATGAAGTAGGCAAAGGCGCATTGGTTGCAGTGCAGGAAGATCATACCGCGATAGGTATTGATCAAATGAAGATTCCGCATGATAATGAAAAGCGGAAGCATCGTTGTCTGCAGCGGCACCATGAAACCGATGATAAAATACCAGCTCACAAATTTCGTGAGTTTGTTGTTTCTTCTGGAAACAGCGTAAGCAGCCATGGAACCAAGGATAATGATGAGTACGACGGAACAGACCGTTATCAGCAGCGAATTTCCGAAATTCCTCCAGAAATTCATGGTTCCCAGTGCCTTGCGGTAATTATCGAATCACCTCGATATCAGAGGTGCGGACATCCACAAACACCTGTGCCTGATAAT
This sequence comes from Blautia sp., assembly GCA_017475035.1. Lineage (GTDB taxonomy): Bacteria > Bacillota > Clostridia > Lachnospirales > Lachnospiraceae > Blautia_A. Next base: position 1,773 of record JAFVGK010000068.1, on the reverse strand, counting down.
AAAAGAACAGAAGAGAGGTGATCAGAAAAAGGAAAGCCGTCCAGGGAACAATATAACGAAAAATACGGGAAATAAAAGTCGTGCGCATATTTTCCTTTCATCCTCTCATGCTCATTTTTACCTTGCATAAGCTTTTCACCAGATCCGGCAGAGGGTTTTCCGACATGCGGTTCCTGAAAACTCCAAAGGGGTGATCCGTATAAATCACAAAAAGATAAGGACCCTGATCCGTATAAACAATACCTGTATCATTGATCGCGCATTCATCGTTCAGGGGATCGCCATCCGTAAAGTCAGCCGGAATAACAGCCTCAGGATCATAGTCAAGGCTCTCGTCAAGCCCGCACTCCCACCCGGCCTTTGTCTGTACCGGATAACGGTCTCCAAGGCTTTCCCTTGTAGCTGAGGCAATCGATTCCGAAAGCCAGATTGTCAATTCTTTTGGTTGGTTTTTGCTGTTCAAAAAACAGTACAGTTTCGTCCACATTTTAAACATATCTCTTGCCGTATTCCCTCTCGGATAGAAGTCACGGGCAAAACTCAGATCCACGCCTGCTTCCATGCACCATTTTTCCAGAACAGCTTTCCCATATGTCTCCCGCAGTCTTGCGTACGCTTCGTTTGAGGACAAGACAATCGAATCATACAGATCCTGCCGGTTTTCAGGCAAAGCTGCCGGATGACTTTCGAGCAGCGCTCCCGCATAGATCGCTTTGATCGTGCTTTGACTGCACATGGGAATTGCAGGCTGAAAGGCTGCGCCGGATCCGCTCCTGAGATCTGCCATCAAAAGAGAAACCTTATGATTATCCTCACTTAATCTCCGGATTTCCCTCTCCAGTATTATCAAAGCTTCCCTTGAGGGACTCGCTTTCCCAAAAAGAATCAGACCCTCCTCATCAGGGATCTTATCCACAGTTTCACGAAGCTTTGGCATCTCTTTTATAAAAGACATGGCTTCGGTTCTGTCATATACAAATCTGTCCGGAGCTGATAAACAATCCTGTTTCATTGATTTTACTGTTCCTTTCGCAGGTTTCACATGATTGCATCGACAATCGTCTGATTTGTCTATCATAACAAAGCGCTTAAATTATTACAAGTATGCCCGCGTATGAAAAAAAACGAATACTCTGTAACATATAACAGGCCAGGGGGCATATGATCAGGTAACGCTCGGCTTCAAGGCGCGCAGGCTCCCGGACCGATATCACATTCGCTCTGCAGGAAAAAAACAGCCGAGCCATCTCCCGTGGGAGACTAAAGGTCTGAAATGTCTCCGGACGAGCCGGAGCCACCTCAGACCTCAAGTCTCCCATCGGTTTCAGTCTCGTCAATTTTTTTCCTAATGCGTCGCTCATTGTGATATCGATCCGTCCGCCCTCAAGTAATGAACCGAGCTGTGTATTAAGAGCTCTATTTTTCGTTATTTTTACTTTATGCAATTCCGGTATAGATTGTGGTTTGAGACGATTAGACGATGAACGCTCAGTCTCAACGCATGCGCAGGCTCCCGGATCGATATCACATTCGCTCTGCAGGGAAATAACAGCCGAGCCTGTTATGATACTCTCATCTTGACAATTCTTGTTCATAAACATAAAATGATTCAGGCGACAATAAAGTCATGCAAAAATGAGTGGATTCCGAGTGGCTGTAGGTTGCTGCATGCCAGTGGCATGCGTTTAGCAACGACCGAGCCGGGAGGCGAGACGCGAGAGCAGCTCCGCTGCGAAGCGATCCGTAGAATCAGGCTTTTGTCGATGCAATCAT
>JAFVGK010000018.1 GCA_017475035.1 Blautia sp. | reverse complement strand
TTGAGATGATCGAACAGGCCAAGGATCGTGTCAGGACATTTTTCGGGGACGTGCGCTTTCAGGATGAGACGATCTTCATCATCTGTGACGACGATAAGCTGACGCGGAAGCTTGGCGAAGATCACGGCACTGTCATCCTTTATTTTCCCTCCGAAACGTACTATATCTGTATTTCTGACGAGTATCTCGAACTCGACATTCTGGCACACGAGATCACTCATGCGGAACTGCACACGCGCCTTTCCGCCGAAGCACAAAAAAGAATTCCGACTTGGTTCGATGAAGGGATTGCTCTGCAGAATGACTATCGGGAGAAATACAGCGAAGCGCAATGGATCACTCAGACCGACAACGGGAAAAATGCGGTTGCCCTTGAGGATATGGACACACCGTCAGAGTTTTATGCGGGGGAAGCCGAAGACAGGCGTTTTCGTTACCTGAACGCTAAGCATGAACTTGATGTATGGATGATATCACATGGGCAGCAAGGTTTATTGGAATTGCTTGATAGGCTCAATGGCGGAGCAGATTTCAATACTGCATATGGAAGTTAATTTCCAGTTTGACGGGATACCCCTATCCGCTCACTTTGCACCCCCTTTGCCGTTTACACCCCCCAAAAAAAGGGAATGCACCCCCCGAACAGGCGGTGCACCCCCTTAAGCCGTTTTCTATCAAAACGCAGTTGCCCTTTTCCAGAAACATGAGCCATAAAGTGAAGTGGTAAACTAAAACTGGACACAGAGGGGGTAGAAATCGGACACAGCTTATAGTATTCTGTGCACAGGATCATAAGCAGTGGACAGTCCGCCTCACACTGTAGACAGGAGGTTACCACATGAAGTACACAAAAGAACAACGACTGAACATCGGAAAGCGCATCTATGACGGTGAACTCAGTCGCTACGAGGCCGCAGAAGAGTACGGGATCAGCGACCAGACCGCTCGGGACTATATGCGCCTATACCGAGATGTCAACAACTTGCCACCAAAATATGTGCGGCAGCATACATATGGAATTGCCAAGGCAAAACCCACGCCTGCCCCCGAAGGGATAGAGGACTATGAGTCCATGACAAAAGAGGAGCTTATTGACGCCCTTATCATGGCTCGAATCAATGAAGCACGCCTAAAAAAAGGCTATATGGTGGAAGGAGTTGGTGCAGAGAAGAAGGTCATTCGGTTCGTCAAGAAGAATACCAAGTAATTATGGAACTTTCCGGAGAGTTCCCGATAAAACTGCTCTGCGAGAAAATCGGCGTACAACGGAGCAGCTTCTATAACTGGAAGCACAGTGCTATAGACCCACCGAAGCGAACGAGGAGCTTGATTAGGAATATTGCGCTGTTCCAGACGTATCATGAGAAATATCCTTCTCATGGCTATCGCTGGCTGAACGCCAAGATCAAGCTGGACCTGGGGCTTGTCCTATCTGATCCATATGCTTACAAGTGCTGTAAGATTGCCGGGATCAAGAGTGTATCCAAGCATTATAAATATAAGAAGCCTGGTGATCCGTTTAAGACCTATCCAAATTTGCTGCTGGCTGGCGTCAACATTGACGGCCCTATGCAGTGTGTAGTAAGTGACATGACGGCTTTCTACGTGAAAGGGTCCTATTATGAACTGACGCTGTATATGGATCTCTGGAATGATGAACTGGTAGCACATTCTCTCTCAGCCAAGCGTGGAGACCGCATGACATACATTAACGGGCTGCAGGACGTGATTGAGTTCAAGAAGCAGTTCCCTGATCAGGAACTCATTCTTCATTCTGACCAGGGCTCTGTCTATGCATCCAAGAGTTATAATGAGCTTCTTCCCATGTACAACATTACCAGATCCATGTCCAGAGCCGGCACGCCTACTGACAATGCTGCCATGGAATCCATTAACGGCTGGGTGAAGACAGAATTGTTTACCGACTTCCATATTACGTCCAATGATGATGTATCCAGGCAGGTAGACGATTATATTCGTTTCTTCAATGAAGAACGTCCGGCCTATACTCTCGGCTACTTGACTCCCAAACAGTATCGCGAACGCTTCGCCCAGAAGCATTAATGGGTGTTCTTAGATCTGGAGCCAGAGGCAATATGCCAGCCACCGCGAAGCGGCTTGCCTCTTGGCGGGTTCTGAAAGAAATGCTACAATCGTTTCTCCGGCGGTGCTCCTTGTTGGATGTTCTTGAGTCTCTCACCGTCGGCACTTGTGTCCAGCATTTCTTTCAGGTTCTGTCAAGAGGTGGCGGATCGCTTGCACAGGTTTTCGCATGCCCTGGCCATAATTTCTTTTTCCCATGTCCAATCTTAAGATTTGCGTGTCCAGTTTTTGTTGACAAGTGCACTGCCGCTTTTTTGCTTTTGTGGCCCCTCTGTATTAATAAGGTGAGAGTTTCTGTGCTGCTGTTGAATTTACGCAAATTGGTGTGGTATAATTCTCAAGGAAAGTATCACAGCCGGAGGAAGGAAAAAACCACAGCTCATCTAAGTTGGCTGTGATTCTTTCCGATTGTACCGAAATCGCTACCGGCGATGCTGCCAGCCTCCGATATGGGATTTGAATGGTCTGCA
>JAFVGK010000067.1 GCA_017475035.1 Blautia sp. | reverse complement strand
ATGGAACAAGATTTCGCAGGATAAATCGCCGTATGCAAGGCGGAGGATGGAGTCGATGCGGGCATCGACGACTGACGACAACGCAGCAGACGACGATTTAGACGCGAAAGATGTTCCATTTATTTACGGGGCGATCCTAAGATGATGAAATGCAAACAATATGCTTCCGCATGAAAAGAATGCGGCGGCATAAATCTGAATATTGGAGGAATGAATTATGAGCAAGATTATCGGTATTGACTTAGGTACGACAAACAGCTGTGTAGCTGTTATGGAAGGTGGACAACCCACCGTTATCGCAAATACAGAAGGCTCCCGTACGACTCCTTCTGTGGTCGCTTTTACAAAGACCGGTGAGAGACTGGTTGGTGAGCCGGCAAAGCGCCAGGCTGTAACAAACGCTGAAAAGACGATCTCTTCTATTAAGAGAGAGATGGGCAGTGACTATCGTGTAACGATCGATGACAAGAAGTATTCTCCGCAGGAGATTTCCGCTATGATCCTGACCAAGCTGAAACAGGACGCGGAAGGATATCTGGGTGAGCCTGTTACAAGGGCGGTTATCACAGTTCCTGCATATTTTAATGACGCGCAGCGTCAAGCAACCAAGGATGCCGGCAAGATCGCTGGTCTTGAGGTAGAGCGTATTATCAATGAGCCTACAGCGGCAGCTCTGGCCTATGGTCTTGACAATGAAAAAGAGCAGAAGATCATGGTTTACGACCTTGGCGGCGGCACGTTCGATGTTTCCATCATCGAGATCGGCGACGGTGTCATCGAGGTTCTTGCAACAGCCGGCAATAACCGTCTCGGCGGTGATGACTTTGATGAGAGGATCACGCAGTATATGCTCAGCGAGTTCAAGAGAACCGAAGGCGTAGATCTTTCCACTGACAAGATGGCTCTGCAGAGACTGAAAGAAGCTGCTGAGAAGGCAAAGAAAGAGCTTTCTTCCGCGACCACCACAAATATCAATCTTCCGTTCATTACAGCAACAGCCGATGGCCCGAAGCACTTCGACATGAATCTGACAAGGGCAAAATTTGATGAGCTGACACATGATCTGGTTGAGAAGACGGCTGAGCCTGTACGCCGCGCTCTTGCAGATGCAGGCATTACCGCTTCTGAGCTTGGCCAGGTGCTTCTGGTAGGCGGTTCTACCCGTGTTCCTGCCGTGCAGGATAAGGTAAGGCAGCTGACAGGCAAGGAACCGAGCAAGAGCCTGAACCCGGATGAGTGCGTAGCCCTCGGTGCATCCGTACAGGGCGGCAAGCTGGCAGGCGAGGCCGGCGCAGGTGATATCCTTCTTCTGGATGTTACTCCGCTTTCCCTTTCCATCGAGACCATGGGTGGTATCGCGACACGCCTGATCGAGAGAAATACAACGATTCCGACAAAGAAGAGCCAGATTTTCTCTACGGCAGCTGACAATCAGACCGCAGTGGATATCAATGTCGTCCAGGGCGAAAGACAGCTGGCAAGAGACAACAAGTCTCTCGGACAGTTCCGCCTGGATGGAATTCCGCCCGCACGCCGTGGCGTTCCGCAGATTGAGGTTACCTTTGATATTGATGCAAACGGTATCGTAAATGTTTCTGCCAAGGATCTGGGTACAGGCAAAGAGCAGCATATTACGATCACAGCAGGATCCAATATGTCCGACGCAGAGATTGAGCGTGCTGTAAAAGAAGCGGCACAGTTCGAGGCTGAGGACCGCAGGCGTAAGGAAGCGATTGATGCGAAGAACAACGCCGATTCCATGGTATTCCAGGTTGAAAATGCGCTGAAGGAAGCAGGTGACAAGCTGGATGTATCTGATAAGGCAGCTGTTGAGGCGGATCTGAATGCGATCAAGGATCTGCTTGCAAGACATGAAAATGCGGAAGCTATGACCGAAGCTGATGTTGCGGAACTGAAAGCCGTTCAGGATAAGATGATGGAAAGCGCGCAGAAGCTGTTTTCCAAGATGTATGAGCAGACCCAGGGTGCCGGCGGCCAGGGCGCAGGTCCGGATATGAGCGGATTTACCGGCGGCGGTTTCAACCAGGGCGGATACACAGGCGGCAGCCAGAGCGGTTCCGGTGATGAAGCCGGCTATGGCGATGATGTTGTTGATGCGGATTACAAGGAAGTATAAATAACTCCCATGTATTGACGGATTGCCCCCGAAGCATTTCTTCGGGGGCGTTCTGTGGGTTGACAGTTTTGTACTATGTTCTTTCCGGATAGGACCGGATGCCCTGGTCTGTTCATTATAGGATGATTCAGGCGGCAAAAGTGTCATGCAGAAGGAGCTTTCGTTTCTGCATGGGTATTCTGTATCGGGAAAGACATAGGGATTGGGGAAAATATGGCAGAAAAAAGGGATTATTACGAAGTATTGGGCGTTGACCGCAATGCGGATGATGCTGCGCTGAAAAAGGCATACCGGCAGCTGGCAAAAAAATATCATCCTGATGTAAATCCTGGGGATAAAGAGGCGGAGGCAAAGTTCAAAGAGGCGACGGAAGCTTATGGGGTTTTAAGTGATCCGACGAAACGCCGCCAGTATGATCAGTTCGGACATGCCGCATTTGAGGGTGGCGGCTCCGGAGGCTTCGATTATTCCGGTATGGATTTCGGCGATATTTTCGGTGATATTTTTGGTGATTTGTTTGGCGGCAGCAGAAGCCGTTCTGCAAATAATGGACCTATGCGGGGAGCAAACCTTCGCGCCAGGATCAATATAACGTTTGAAAATGCAGTGTTTGGCTGTGAGAAGGAGCTGGAGATTAATCTGAAGGATGAGTGTAACGTCTGTCACGGCACCGGCTGCCGTCCGGGGAGCTCTCCGATTACCTGCTCGAAGTGCGGCGGTTCCGGACAGATTGTATATACTCAGCAGTCTTTGTTCGGAATGGTGCGAAATGTGCAGACCTGTCCGGAGTGCGGCGGTTCCGGTAAGATGATTAAGGATAAATGCACCGGCTGCCGCGGAACGGGATACACGTCTTCGAGAAAGAAGATACAGGTAACGGTACCGGCAGGAATTGACAATGGCATGAGCATCCGTATCCGTGATAAAGGTGAGCCGGGCAAAAACGGAGGCCCGAGAGGTGATTTGCTGGTCGAGGTGAATATCGCCCGCCATCCGATTTTCCAGCGGCAGGATATGGATATTTATTCGACGGCTCCTCTGACATTCGCGCAGGCTGCACTGGGAGGAGAGGTCAGGATCAATACCGTTGACGGTGAGGTGGCATATCAGGTGAAGCCCGGGACACAGACGGATTCCAAAATCCGGCTGCGCGGCAAGGGCGTGCCGTCGCTGAAAAACAAAAACGTCCGGGGAGACCATTATGTCACACTGGTCGTTCAGGTTCCGACAAATCTGAGCCAGGAAGCAAAAGAAGCCTTGCGTCATTATGATGATATTGTAAATGGCGGGGACAATGAAGCCAGAAAACGAAAGGGCTTCATGGGAAAGCATAAGTGAAACAAGGGGGCGGTTCCTCGTTTCATTCGTGAAATGAAACGGGGAACCGCTTTTTTTATGGGAGATAAGAAATGAAATGGAAACAGTTTACGATCGAGACAACGACAGAGGCAGAAGATATTCTGATTTCCGAATTGGCGGACATCGGAATCGAAGGCGTTGAAATTGTTGATAAACAGCCTCTTACCCAGGAAGAGCTGGATGGAATGTTCGTGGATATTCTTCCGCCGGGACCGGAGGATGACGGAAAAGCGACGCTGCACTTTTATCTGGACGAGGAGGCTGATGTTCCGGAGACCATTCGTCAGGTAAAGGAGGTCATCCGTCAGGTTTCATCCTATGTAGATGTCGGAGACGGCAGCGTTTCGGTTTCCGAGACGGAGGATAAAGACTGGATCAATAACTGGAAGGAATTCTTCCATCAGTTCTCCGTAGATGATATCGTCATCGTTCCGTCGTGGGAAGAGGTTCGCGAAGAAGACAGGGATAAACTGATCCTCCATATCGATCCCGGAACGGCTTTCGGAACGGGTAAGCATGAGACGACCCAGCTGGTGATCCGGCAGCTGAAAAAGCATGTTCACGGGGGAGAGGAAATCCTGGACGTAGGTACCGGCAGTGGGATCCTTGGCATTACGGCAATCAGGCTGGGAGCGGCACATGTCTTTGGCACGGATCTGGATCCCTGTGCGGTGAATGCGGTGGCCGACAATATGCAGTCTAATGAAATACCGGATGACGCCTTCTCCATGCACCTGGGCAATCTGATTCATGATGAAGAATTATTTCAGACAGCCAACAGGAAAAAGTATGACATCGTTGCGGCAAATATCCTGGCTGATGTTCTGATTCCTTTGACTCCGGTAATTGTTAAGCTGATGAAAGACGGCGGGCTGTATATTACCTCCGGCATCCTGGATGTAAAGGAAGAAGTGGTTCGGGAAGCGATCGAAAAAGCAGGACTGCGGCTTACGGAGGTCACCAGGCAGGGAGAATGGGTCTGCCTGACCGCCCGGAAATAAGGAGACTGATTTTGCTTCTGCACTTACGGCTGCCGAAGCAAATAACGTCATGCGAAAACAGACGCCCGCACAGGGATGTGCGGGGTCATGCATGAGGAGGATGAAATATGCAGCAATTCTTTGTTTCCCCGGCTCAGATTGATATGGAAGGGCACTCGGTTTCGGTAACGGGAGCGGATCTCAATCATATGAAAAACGCTCTCAGACTGAAACCCGGTGAAGAGGTCTGGATCAGTGACGGCGCAGGGAAGGAATATCATTGCGAGATCGAAGCTTATACGTCAGATGCCTCTGTTCTGCATATTTTATATGTGCAGGAGCCAAAAGCAGAGCTGGCTTCAAAAATTTACCTCTTTCAAGCTTTGCCGAAAAGTGATAAGATGGAGTTTGTGATTCAAAAAGCCGTAGAACTGGGAGCGTTTTCCATCGTTCCGGTGAAAACGAAGAGATGTGTGGTACGGCTGGATAAGGACAAGGCCCAAAAGAAATCCATCAGGTGGCAGCAGATCAGCGAGAGCGCGGCGAAACAGTCCCATCGTCTGTTCGTGCCGGAGGTTTCCGTGCCGTTGGAGTTTGATCAGGCATTAAGGATGGCAAAAGAGGTATCGGAAATTGTTCTGATTCCTTATGAGCTTGAGACGGATCTGGATAAAACCCGTAAGCTGATCTCTTCAATCTGTCCGGGGCAGAGTGTAAGTGTTTTTATCGGACCGGAAGGCGGCTTTGCCGAAGAGGAGGTGTCTCTCGCCGTACAGGAAGGCGCGGTGCCCATATCGCTGGGCAGACGTATTCTGAGAACGGAAACGGCGGGAATGATGATTCTGGCCGTTCTTGGTTATTTTTTGGAGGCTTGAACGATGTCAGGCAAATGAGGAGAAGGAAATGGAAATATATTTGGATCATTCCGCGACGACAAGGTGCTGTGAGGAAGCTGCCGAGTGTGTGAGGCGTGCTTTGACGGACGATTATGGGAATCCTTCTTCGCTGCACAGGAAAGGGATTGAAGCGGAAAGGATTGTCCGGGATGCCATGGCGGTGCTTACGGGAACGCTGAAGGTTTCGGAAAAGGAGATTATCTTTACTTCAGGCGGGACAGAATCAGACAATCTGGCTATTTTTGGCACCGCAAAAGCCTGCGCGAGACAGGGAAAGCATATCATTACTTCAGCGGTAGAGCATCCTGCCGTCTCGGAACCGATGCAGTATCTGCAGAAAAACGGGTATGAGCTTACTGTCTTGGGAGTAGATTCAAGCGGCTGTATCCGGCCGGAGGAATTGGAGAAGGCTTTGCGGCCCGATACGATCCTTGTGTCCGTGATGCATGTAAATAACGAAATCGGTTCCGTGATGCCGATCCAGGAAATCGCGGATCTGGTACATACAAAAAGCCAGGCCTTGCTTCATGTAGACGCCGTTCAGTCCTTTGGAAAATATGTGATTCATCCGAAAAGAATGGGTATCGACCTGATGTCAGTCAGCGGCCACAAACTGAACGGACCGAAAGGAGTGGGCTTTTGCTTTGTCAGGGAGGGCGTCCGTTTGATCCCTCAGATTCTGGGAGGAGGGCAGCAGGACGGACTTCGTTCCGGCACGGACAATGTACCGGGGATTGCCGGTCTGGCAGCCGCCGTTCGTTACAGCTATACAGGACTGGGCGAAAAAAGGGAGCATTTATATGCGCTTAAGGAGCATTTTTGCCGGGGACTCTCAGAACTGCCGGATGTAACGGTGAATGGGCCTTCCGTTTCGGACGGGGCGCCGCATATCGTAAATGCAAGCTTTAAGGATGTCCGCAGTGAAGTACTCCTGCATGCTCTTGAAGACAAAGGTATCTATGCGTCTGCCGGAAGCGCCTGTTCCAGTCATAAAAGAAAAGGAAGCCAGACCCTTAAGGCGATCGGTCTGGAACCCGACCTTGCACAGAGCGCGCTCCGGTTCAGCTTCGGACCGGAAAACACCTTTGAAGAAGCGGATATTACTCTGCGTGCATTGGCGGAGCTGCTGCCCGCATTAAGGAAGTTTGTGAGAAGATGAGGAGTAAATAGAAAATGACGTTTCATGCTTTTTTGATCAAGTATGCGGAAATTGCGATCAAAGGGAAAAACCGATATCTGTTTGAGGACGCTCTTGTAAGACAGATCCGTCTGGCTTTGGAGAAGGTTCAGGAGGGTTTTGAGACTGTAAAAGAACAAGGGCGGATCTACGTGTACTGTCCCGCGGAATATGATGAAGAAGAAGCTCTGGAAGCTTTGAAACGGGTGTTCGGGATTGTCTATATCTGTCCCGTCATGATTTTTGAAGACTGCGGTGCAGAACAATCGGCTTTGGATATCGTTGCCTATATGAAGGCTGTCCATCCTGATTACGCAGGAACGTTTAAGGTTTATACAAGGCGGGCAAAGAAATCATATCCGGTCCCTTCAATGGAGTTTTCGGCTAAGATGGGAGAAGCCATTCTGGAAGCTTTTCCGAATGCAAAGGTGGATGTCCATACACCGGAGCTTACTGTGTCCGTGGAGATCAGGGACAGGATCTATATTTATTCAACGACGATTTCAGGCAGCGGCGGCATGCCGATCGGTACGAACGGGAAGGCAATGCTCCTCCTCTCAGGTGGGATCGACAGCCCTGTGGCGGGCTATATGATCGCAAAACGAGGAGTGATGCTGGAAGCGGTGTATTTTCACGCGCCGCCTTATACCAGCGACCGCGCAAAACAAAAGGTGATCGATCTGGCAAAACTCGTAGCACGGTATTCCGGCCGGATTCGTCTGCATGTCATTAACTTCACAGACATTCAATTATATATTTATGAAAAATGTCCGCATGATGAGCTTACGATCATTATGCGGCGTTACATGATGCGGATTGCCGAGGAAATTGCCGGAAAATCAAAATGTCTGGGCCTGATTACGGGGGAAAGCCTGGGGCAGGTTGCCAGTCAGACCATTCAAAGCCTGGCTGTGACGAACGAGGTGTGTACGCTTCCTGTATTCCGTCCGGTAATTGGCTTCGATAAAGAGGAAATCGTACGACTGGCAAGAAAAATCGGAACGTTTGACACATCCATCCTTCCTTATGAGGATTGCTGTACGATTTTTGTCGCAAAGCATCCCGTGACAAAGCCGATTCTGTCCGTCATCCAGAAATCAGAAAGAAAGCTGGAAGAGGACATTGACCGCCTGGTAAAGGAAGCTTTGTCTACGGCAGAGGTGATCGAGATCGATTAAACATTCATCCATTCATAATTCTGCAATCCTTAGGATTGCGTCAGAAATTACTGTCCCGGATTACTTGCCTTTTTTATCCGGGAGCATACCTCAAAAATCAGCTGCATAGTTATAATAAACGACATGGAAGTTCTTACTTTGATCCATTTTGTAATAGATTTTTCCGGAAATATTTGAATAAAAGTAAGGATATTTTTGACGTTCACTATAGTTGAAATGAAAAAAGGGAAAGCCGCAGAAACGGCTTTCCCTGATATCATTTTCACAGCTTGTCAGGATTGCCCTGAAAGCGGGGCTTCGTAAACGGTTTTGGCCAATGAAAGACAAAACCGTACCAATAAGCGCGTTGGTATTTATTCCTCTTCGTCGACAAGATAACGGGATACGACCTCCATGACGGAATCAAGCAAAGGTCCGTCCGCATGGATGTTGAGCTCAATTTCCTTGGAGAGATCGAGGCTGAAAATACCCATGATCGATTTTGCGTCGATGACATATCTGCCGGAAACGAGATCAAAATCACAGTCAAATTTGCTGATATCGGTAACGAAAGCTCTTACTTTATCAATAGAATTCAGTCGAATGCTTGCAGTCTTCATTTTTTACCTCCTCTTAAAACACAGTTTTATACTGAGATACTGTTTTCGGATGACGATTCTGCCGTTTCGACAGCCTGAGCTGTCGGGGACAGAATCCTTCTCCTCTCTGACACACGGGCGTGCCATTGTTTTTGTTCGAATTCCTGTTGAGAATATCTATCCGGTACAGCCGGGCTCTGCCCCACAGCAGACGAGCCTGCGGCAGGAACAGATTTTTCGGCACGGGGAATCATATGTTTCAGTGGGAAAAAGAATCCACTGATATGGACAAAAAGCGACGTACCGGTTTTAAGCTTTGTTAAGAGCATCCCTATTGTACTTGCCTTGGGCAAAAAAGTCAATGAAAAAAGAAAAACTGGTGAATCTATGGATATGCAAAATAAAAAAGCCGCCCTGCACAGTCTGGGCTGCAAGGTAAACTCTTATGAGACGGAGGCTATGAAGCAGCTTCTTGAGGAAGCAGGTTATGAAATCGTTCCTTTTGCTCCCGGGGCAGATATATATATCATCAATACCTGTACGGTAACCAATATCGCCGACAGAAAATCGCGGCAGATGCTTCATAAAGCAAAGGCAATGAATCCCGACGCGATTGTTGTGGCGGCAGGATGCTATGTCCAGACGGGAAAAGAAGCGCTTTGCTCGGATGAGGCCGTTGACCTGGTGATCGGCAATAACTGCAAGCAGAATATTGCAGAAGCAATTCAGGAATATCAGGCGGATCATAGGAAACAGGAAAGATATGTATCTCTGGGGAAAGGCAGCCCCTATGAAGAATTATATCTGCATCAGCCCGGAGATCATGTCAGATCCTTTATCAAAATCTCTGACGGATGCAATCAGTTTTGCTCTTATTGCCTGATCCCTTATGCAAGAGGCAGAGTACGAAGCAGGAAGCCTGAGGATATCCTGGAGGAAATCAGAGTGCTTACCGGGAAGGGCTGTAAAGAAGTGGTATTAACCGGAATTCATGTAAGCTCTTACGGGACGGATTTTGAAAAAGGACAGGAAACTTCTTTGATCTCACTGATTGAAGCCGTCTGTGATATCGATACGGTGGAACGTGTCCGCTTAAGCTCTCTGGAGCCCCGTATTGTCACTGAAGAATTTGCGGAAAGATTAGCTTCCCTGCCTGAGCTTTGCCCGCATTTTCATCTGTCCCTGCAAAGCGGCTGCGACGCAACCCTTGCCAGAATGAACCGCCGGTATACAAGTCAGGAGTATGCGGACAAAGTCCGGCTGCTTCGAAAGGTTTTCGACCATCCTTCCCTGACGACAGATGTGATCGTTGGTTTTCCCGGGGAAACGACGGAAGAGTTTCAGGAATCTTATGATTTCATAAAGCAGATCCGTTTTTATGAAACCCATATTTTCAAGTATTCGAGGAGAGACGGAACAAGAGCAGCCTCTATGCCCGGACAGATACGGGAAGCGAAAAAAGGGGAGAGAAGCGATCTGCTTCTTGCGCTGAATCAGACGCGCATTCATGAATTTGAGGAGGAAATGATCGGAAAGAAGGTATCGGTGCTTTTTGAAGAGGAAAAGCGGATCGGAGACGAGATTTTCCTGATCGGGCACAGCAAGGAATATGTGCCGGCTGCCATGCCAAAGACGGACGGCCTGTGTGTAAATCAGATCGTCGAAGCACAGGTACAGGGATTTCTGGGAGAGCATCTGCTCTTAGTTGAATAAAACGGTTGTGCAGGGTGATTATTAAGGATAACCGTGATAAAACTGGAGCAAGCATCATAGGATTAATCTTCGTAGACTGAATGAAAGTGACATTGATCCGGGAGCCGGCGCAAGCCCGGAAGCCGGGCGTCAAGGTATCGGTGAAAATCCTGAACTGCGATAACGTATATACTTGCCGGTCTCGGTCAACAGTATTCACTTGTATTTTCATTAAAACTGGGTTACAATAGGAAAAACTGCCGAATGGGAAAAATCGGCAGTAATGGATGGATTTCATGACGCAGGTGTCAGGGACACTGTGTTAAAAAGGCTTCAGTCTGAAAGCAGGATCAGGCTTTTGCTGATGCAGTTATTTTATTTAGAAGGGCAGGAGTGATATGGCAGATTATTCATTAGGCAATACCCAGTATTTTCGTACCGCGCCGGATCAGACATATGAGGTAAAGGAGATTATTAACCACGTCTATACGGCTCTGGAGGAGAAAGGTTACAACCCGGTCAACCAGATTGTCGGATATATTATGTCCGGCGATCCTACGTATATTACCAGCCATAACGGGGCACGTGCCACGATTATGCGCGTTGAACGGGATGAATTGGTGGAGGAGATTCTGACGGAGTATATTCGCAACAGGTCCTGGGAATCATGAGCGGGAGAGTTTTAGGACTGGACTACGGCTCCAGGACAGTCGGGGCAGCATTGAGTGATCCCCTGGGAATTACCGCCCAGCCGCTGGAGACAATCTGCAGAGAGCATGAAAATAAATTGCGGCGTACCTTGGCAAGGCTGGAAGAGATCGTGAAAGAGTATCAGGTGGAACGGATAGTGGTCGGCCTGCCGAAAAATATGAATAACACGTTGGGAGATCGGGCGGAAAGAGCAAAAGAGTTTTCTGAAATGTTGGCGAGAAGAACAGGGATCGAGACGGAACTGTGGGACGAGCGCCTGACAACGATGCAGGCGGAGCGGGTATTGATCGAGGCGGATGTAAGACGGGAAAAAAGAAAACAATACCTGGATGAGATGGCTGCCGCATTGATTTTACAGTCCTGGCTGGATGCGAAAAAAGGCAGGCAGGAGTAGTTTTCCGCAAAGTCCATCAGGAACCCGTGTACCTGTGTGAGGGTGTCATTGAGGTGGATATGAACGCAGAGAAAACGGAAAAGATCAGTTTTACGGTTGACGACGGAAGTACCGTTGACTTTTATGTAGAGGAGCAGACTGTAATCGCCGGGATTACGTATCTGCTTGTATCGGAGTCTCCTGACGAAGATTCGTACGTGTATGTGATGAAGGATATATCCGGGGCCGAGGACAAAGAAGCGGTTTACGAGATGGTAGAAGATGAAGAAGAGCTGACCTCGGTGTTTCGTGTGTTTGAGCAGGTGATAGGAGACGATGATATTTTGTTCGAGGAATGATGGAGGTTTTTAGTTGAAAAATGACAAACAGTTTATGAAGAAAAATCGTTCGAAGGGAGAGCATGCAAAAGCCTCCCCCGTTAAATATAAACCATTAAAAACAGTAAAGTACACGCCGGCTGCTCTTCCGCATAAGGGGATCGGGAAGGATACGGTGACAGCTAAGCTTGCGCCGGTGTTGAAAAAAAATAAAAAGAATACGTCCGGAAAGCTCCGCATCATTCCGCTGGGAGGCCTGGAGCAGATCGGAATGAATATCACTGTGTTTGAGTATCAGGACAGCATTATTGTTGTGGACTGCGGATTAAGCTTTCCTGAGGATGATATGCTGGGGATTGATCTGGTGATCCCGGATGTGACATATCTCAGGGAAAACATATCAAAGGTAAAGGGATTTGTAATAACGCATGGACATGAGGATCATATCGGCGCTCTTCCGTATGTGCTGAAAGACGTAAACGTCCCGATCTATTCGACAAAGCTTACCCTTGCCCTGATTACAAAAAAACTGGAGGAACATAATCTTGTTGCTTCAACAAAGATGAAAGAGGTTCGCCATGGACAGGTAATCAATCTCGGTGATTTTTCCGTAGAGTTTATAAAAACCAATCATTCGATCCAGGATGCCTCTGCCCTGGCGATCTATTCACCGGCCGGGATTGTGATCCACACGGGTGATTTTAAAGTAGATTACACGCCTGTTTTCGGGGACGCCATCGATCTGCAGCGATTCGCGGAGATTGGGAAAAAGGGAGTCCTTGCATTGATGTGTGATTCCACAAATGCGGAACGCCAGGGGTTTACGATGTCCGAAAGGACTGTCGGAAAAGTATTCGACAGTCTTTTTAACGAGTATAAGACGTCCCGCATCATTATCGCTACCTTTGCGTCGAATGTTGACAGGGTTCAGCAGATTATCAACACAGCCTATCGATTTGGCCGCAAAGTCGCCGTAGAAGGACGCAGCATGGTGAACGTGATCTCGACGGCGGCAGAGCTGGGATATCTTCATATTCCGGATCAGACCTTGATTGACATCGATCAGGTAAAGAACTATCCTGACGAAAAAGTCGTTCTGATCACAACGGGCAGCCAGGGAGAGTCCATGGCTGCTTTATCGAGGATGGCCGCGAATATTCATAAAAAGATTACGATTAAGCCGAATGACGCCATTATTTTCAGCTCCCACCCGATTCCCGGAAATGAAAAAGCGGTTTCAAAGGTGATTAATGAGCTTTCCATGAAGGGAGCCAGGGTGATATTTCAGGATGCTCATGTTTCGGGTCATGCGTGCCAGGAAGAAATCAAGCTCATTTATTCTTTGGTAAGGCCCATGTATGCGATTCCCGTTCACGGAGAGTACAGACATCTGACAGCACAACGGCAGGTAGTAGAAGAGCTCGGGATTCCGAAGGATCATATTTTTGTGCTGAAGTCGGGAAATGTGCTGGAGATGAATGCGCAGGAAGCAAAAGTATCCGGCTCCGTACAGACAGGGTCTATCCTTGTGGATGGCCTTGGAGTGGGAGATGTCGGCAATATCGTGCTCAGAGACCGTCAGCATCTGGCTGAGGATGGGATTATTATTATTGTGATGACGTTGGAAAGGCATTCCGGGCAGATGATCGCCGGGCCGGATATCGTCTCCCGCGGTTTTGTCTATGTCAGGGAGGCAGAAGATCTGATGGAACAGGCGAACGCCGTAGTTCAAAAGGCGGTGGAAAGCTGCCTGTCCCGGCACATTACGGACTGGGTCAAAATTAAAACGTCAGTTAAGGAAGCTCTGGGTGATTATGTCTGGAAGGAAACAAAACGCAATCCGATGATACTTCCTATTATTATGGAAGCATGAAGGTGATCATCCCAAAATACATGGTTTATTTTGCCGGTCATATGTTTTGGGCTCGATCCTGAGGATAGTCGTGTGGGCCGGGAAAGAGGTTACGATGGACGAGATCAGGGATGAAGTGGATATGCTTTTGGATGCTCTGCTCAATACAAGAGTTTACCGTGAGTATCGGCATCAGGAGGATCTGCTGAGCGAGGATCCGAAGCTGAAAGAGAGAGTGCTTCGCTTTCGGGCTGATAATTTTAATCTTCAAAATAATGCGCAGGGCCAGGATCTGTTATCTGTAGTCGGAAACTTATATCAGGAATCGAGAGAACTGCGGAAAAATGATCAGGTAAATGCTTACCTGGACGCAGAGCTGGCCATGTGAAGCTTCTTCAGAAGCTTGCAGGACGATTGTAGAAGGACTTGAGATCGAAGTTCCGGATATCGGCTGAGATGCCGTGATATTCCGCGCACAAAGCTGTGCATAAATAACCTCTACATCTGGTGCACCTGAATCCGCCTGGGCTGCATTGCTGTCAGTCGGCTTGCCTGGACGATTTTATCCTGCACCTCATCTGTATAGGTTAATTTTGCACAGCTCCTAAGATTTATTTTCGCGGCTATCCTAAGGAGACATATTTTATCCTGGAGCGCAAAGCGCGATAGGCAACAAAATAGTCATCCGGACGGTATGTCGGTTTACAATTAGCATTGTAAGAGGAGAAATAAAAACAGATCGCGAGAGCAGCTCTGCCGCGAAGCGATCCGAAGAATCAGAATTTTGTCGATGCAATCATTTTATGAAAGGATACAGGTGCCATGGGAAAGATACGTAGAAAGATGGAGCGTGCGGGACTCGCTTTAGTCAGTCTGATCTTTCATATTATTTTCTACGTGTGTGTCGCGGTATTGGTCTTCTGGCTGGGAAAACAGTCCTATCAGTTTGGCTACCAGGTCTTTAATCAGCAGGCGATCAGTCCTGGCGAGGGAGAGATGGTGACCGTTGTCATACCTCAGGGCGCGTCTGATTATCAGATTGGACAGGTTCTGAAGGTGAATGGGCTTGTTTCAGACGCCAGGGTATTTTATGTACAGGAGATTCTGTCAAATTACAGGGGAAAGCTGAATCCCGGGATTTATACGTTGAGTACTGCTTATACTCCGACACGTATTATGGGTGTTTTAGCCGGTGAAGAAGAGGAGGAAGACAAAAAGGGATGAATCCGGATGATTGGCCAGAAGAACGGATGAACATCTTTCTTTCTTCTTTATATGAAGAGAACCCGCGGCTTTTGCAGGAAACAGAAGCTATGGCACGAGAAGAACGGATTCCTGTCATCCGTCCCCAGACCCAGGGATTGCTTCGTACATTGCTTGCGGCGAAAGCGCCGAAGCATCTTTTGGAAATCGGAGGAGCGATCGGGTTTTCCGCTCTTTTCTTTTGTGAGCATGGTCCCCGGGACATGAAAGTGACTACGATCGAACTGGATCAGGAACGTGCTGAACGGGCAAGAGAGCTGATAGAAAAAGCCGGCCGCAGCGAACAGATCCTCGTGCTCGAAGGGGATGCATCGGATATTCTGCCTGCTCTTACCGGTACTTATGATTTTATCTTTCAGGATGCGGCTAAGGGACAGTATCTTCACTGGCTTGATGATATTCTCGCTTTGATGCATGAAGGTTCCATGCTGGTGACGGATAATATTCTGATGGATCTGGATCTGATCCGTCCTCATGTGCTGCTGGAACGTCGGGATCGTACGATTTATCGCAGACTGCGCGCTTATCTGTATCGGCTGACCCATGATCCTTCCGTGACTACATCGATTCTGCCGGTTGCCGATGGAGTCAGTATTACGGTGAAATTATAGGATCGCGAGAGCAGCTTCGCTGCGAAGCGATTCTACAGTCGCTCAGAATCCACTCATTTTGCATGACCTTTTGTCGCATGAATCATACAATATGTCGCCGCGGGCGGCGGGGCTGTAAAGAATATGCTGAAAAATATGAGAAAAACCGAGCTGCTGGTTCCTGCCTCCTGTCTGGAGGTTCTTAAAACAGCAGTGATCTACGGGGCAGATGCCGTTTATATCGGGGGAGAAGCTTTCGGACTCAGGGCAAAGGCAAAAAATTTTACTCCTGATGAGATGCGTGAAGGGATTGCGTTTGCCCATTCCTATGGAAAAAAGGTATATGTTACCGTAAATATCCTCGCCCATAATGAGGATCTGGCGCCTGCGGGAGTGTATCTGAAAGAGCTGGGAGAGATGGAACCGGATGCGCTGATTATTGCGGATCCGGGGATTTTTACATTGGCAAAAGAAATTTGTCCCCAGATTGAAATACATATCAGTACCCAGGCAAACAATACAAATTATGAAACCGCTTTGTTCTGGCATCGCCTTGGGGCAAAAAGAGTTGTGGTGGGAAGGGAGCTTTCCCTTAAAGAGATCGCCGAAATTCGTGATAAAATTCCGCCGGAAATGGAAATAGAAGCCTTTGTTCATGGGGCCATGTGCATTTCCTACTCCGGGAGATGCCTGCTGAGTAATTATCTGGCAGGGAGAGACGCAAACCGGGGAGCCTGTTCACATCCCTGCCGGTGGAAGTATTATGTCTCAGAAGAGACAAGGCCGGGAGAATATATGCCGGTATTTGAAAACGAGCGGGGAACATTCCTGTTTAATTCTAAGGATCTGTGTATGGTGGAGCATCTGCCGGATATGATCGAAGCGGGAATTGACAGCCTCAAGATCGAGGGAAGAATGAAAACAGCTCTTTACGTGGCGACCGTGGCGAGAACCTACCGCAGGGCGATTGATGACTGCCTGGCAGGTGACGGGACTTACGAAGCGCACATGGACTGGTATCATAGTCAGATTGGCGCCTGCACCCACAGACAGTTCACCACAGGCTTTTTTTATGGACGGCCGGATGCTTCGGCGCAGATTTACGAAGAATCTACTTATGTACGTGAGGCAATCTACCTGGGATATGTGGAAGAAGTATTGCCGGATGGCGCCTTCCGCCTTACGCAGAAAAATAAGTTTTGTGTCGGCGATTCAATTGAGATTATGAAACCGGACGGAACCGACGAGAAGGCAACAGTAGAGTCTATCAGGGACGAAAACGGGCGGGAAATGGATTCCGCGCCGCATGCGAGGCAGGCACTGACCGTGCGTCTGAGTCAGGTGCCTGAAGAATACGATATTCTACGAAAATGAGGGAGGCTTACCTTTGGAGAAGAGGATGAAAGAGCTGCTGGAAGGGAAATTTGTTTACGAGCAGCCAAAACTACTATTCTCGCAGGAAAAGATTTCCGTGACGCTGCCAGCCGGTCAGACGTTGCAGAGCGAGATTTATCTTGGAGCGGCTGACGAACAGCCGGTCCGGGGATATATTTCTTCTACGAGCCGTCGGCTGGTACCCGGATTGACCAGGTTTTCCGGGCAGACAGTATGTCTTCCCTACGGCGTGGACGCCGTTGGGCTGTCACCGGGTGAAAAGGTGGAAGGCTGGCTTCTTTTTACCACGAATATTGGTGAAGGGAGGCTTGCCTTTGAAATCTGCACAGAACAGAAACAACTGAAAAGCGTTCTCGGCGCTGTTCATTCTCATGAGGAGATTGCCCAGATTGCCAGAGGGGATTTCCGGGAAGCCTGCAGAATCTTTATCTCCTCAGAATACAGTCAGCTCCTGCACGATGCGACACATAAAGAAAAAGCCAGATATAAATGTTTTTCCCAGCAGACAGTCACCTTCCAGAACCTTGAGGAATATCTGATTGCATCCAGATTGAAGGATCAGGTTCTGATATCACTTCCGGAAAAACAATCGGAATATTACAGCCTGGATCAGACAAGACGGGAATCCTTCACTGTCGTACGATCTACCTGGGGGCATCTGCGCCTTGAGATTGAGACGAAAGGAAATTTCCTCAAACCGGTACGAAAAGTAATAACCAATGATGATTTTATCGGAAGCCGTTATGAAGTGGAGTATGTGATCGATGCTTCAAAGGTCGGTTCCGGCCGGCAGTATGGAGAACTGATTTTAAAGACTCCTTATCAGAAGGAACGTTTTCTGGTGATGGTATCCTCTTCCAGGAGACGGGATCTGCAGAGTGTTTCCCAGGAAAAGAGCTACAGGCTTTCTCTGATGAAGGACTATCTGGATTACCAGTGCCAGAGGACTTCATTTAATGAGTGGGTTGTATCGACACATTATTGCCTCCATCAGCTGAGGGAGATGGATGAGGAAAATCTGTTTTATCTCCTGTATGAAGCCTGGGTTTTCCACCAGGAAAAGAAAGACGAACAGGCGAGGGCGCTGTTGGAACCTTTGATTGGCAGATCCTTTTCTTCGGATGAGGCTGTGATCGAGGGTGGGTATCTTTATCTGAGCCTGATGACAGGCATGAGCACGGACTATGATCATGTGGCAGCAAGGCTGCGTAATCTATATATGCTCAAAGGCGACAGCTTTATCCTTCTGTGGTTTTTGCTTCAGCTGGATCATGAGCTGACAAATCCCATTCGTGCGTTGTACCGTATGGAAGAGCTTTATAACAGAGGCTGCAACAGTCCTTTCCTTTATGAAGAAGCCTGGCAGTGTATCTTAGAGGAGCCTGGTTCCATCCATACGTTAAGTACCTTTAACGTGCAGGCATTCTTGTTCGCGGCAAAAAACAGCCTTATGACCCAGGAGCTTTCCATGCGCTTTGCATATCTGAGCGGATATGACAAGGATTATTCTCCGCTGGTCGAAAAGGTACTGATGCTTTGTTATGAAGTGTATCCGTTGGATGAAACTCTGGAGGCCCTGTGCAAATATATTATCCGCGGAAACCCGCGAAAGAAAGAATATTTCCGCTGGTTTTCCCTTGCCGTCAACAAAGGATTGAGGATCACAAGGCTATATGAGTATTTCATAGAGACTTTGGATATGGCTTCTTATGTCGATCTTCCGAGACCGCTGCTTTTGTATTTTAAATATAATACAGATTCTTTGGGTGACGCAAAGAAAGCGTATCTCTATTCAGGCGTCATCAGAAGAAGAGCGACAGATCCTTCTACTTATGGATTATATAAGGTACATATGAAGGAGTTTGCCGCAAAGCAATTGCAGCAGGGAAAAATCAGCCCTGATCATGCGGTTATTTACCGTGAGTTTTTTCCGCAGCCGGAAAATGTGGCAGAGGCCGTGGCTGTTTCGAGACTGATGTTTACCCATCAGCTGATCTGTAAAAACTCTTCTATGCGGCAGGTGATTGTCCGGCATGATCAGCTGGTCAGAGAAGAAATATATCCTTTAAATAAAGGGGTGGCATATCCCAGACTGTTTACAAAGGATGCAGTCATTCTTTTTCAGGATGATAAACAGAGAAGATATGAGGCAACCGTAGAATATGAATTGACCCGGCTTTTGGATGATGAAGCGTTGGCTCAACAGGTGCTCGCCATGGGAGTGGAGGATGCCGGGCTGCTTTTGCATTATGCGCAGGGTCAGGATGTTTCGAGGGGAAGTGTTTCTTTCTTTCAGAGGCTGGCTCATTCAGATGCTTTTACGGAAGAGTATAAAGCGCAGATTCGCCGAAGGATTCTGAACTGGTTTGATGATTCCGCCAAAGAACAGGGCCTGGAAGCAGAGCTGATGAGGATGGATCTTGCGGAATATGCAGGGGTTGACAAAGCAAAGCTTCTGTCTGTCCTGATCCGGAGAGGTTTATATGACCGGGCCATGGAACTGGTGGAGTCTTTCGGAACAGAGGGAACGGCCAATGATCTTTTGCTGACGTTGTGCAGCAACCGGGTCGAAGCCGTTGCCGGAGAAGAAGACCAGGAATTGTTTGTGCTTGCCGCGCAGCTTTACAGGGATCACTATTTCGATGCCGGAACGCTTCGATATCTTTCCGCGCATTGTTTTGGAACCATCTCATTTCTGTATGATCTGAGAAAAAGCATGGTTTCGCATGGTATGGATGTCGGCGGGCTGGAAGAGAAAATCCTTTCCCTGCTGATGTTTGTCTGTGATTACCGAAAGGATAGTGAGGAGATCTTAGAGGCTTATCTTTCTCATGATGGGAAAAACGAAGTGATCGGAGCTTACCTGTCCCATCTTGCGTATGGAAGCGTTGTGAAGGAATATGCGGTAAGTCCGGGGGTGCTTTCACTATTCTACCAGGCGTATGAAGGGAAATGGGAAACGAACTGGATCTGCCGTCTTGCTCTGTTTAAAGAGGTTTCCAGAGGAAAAACCAGGGATCTTCCGGTAGCGAAGATCGAAGAAACCATGCTGAGGGAATGTCAGGAGAAAGAGATGACCTTCAGCTTCTTCCGGCGTCTTCCGCCTAAGCTGCTTGCGCCGTATCAACTGGAGGATAAAGTCTACGTGGAATTGCACGAAGACCCGAATGCCAAAATCACTCTTCATTATCGGCTGGATACCGGCCTGGGCTCCAAGACACAGTATCGCAGCGAGGTTATGCCTGAAATGTATCAGGGGATTTTCAACCGGCCATTCGCTTTGTTTTATGGAGAGAGCATCCACTATTATTTTCAGGTGGAGTGCAGGGACAGAACCTTCCGTACATCGGAGCGGGTGTTGACATTGTCTAAAATTGAAAATTCTTCCTTGAGCAGATATCAGAGGATCAATCAGATGCTCTCTGCCCGAAGAGCGTTGAAAACAGAAGAGGTTTTTGCCGGGATGGAGGACTATCTGCGACAGGAAGCTTATGCAGACGAGATGTTTGTTTTACAGTGATTTTCAAGACTTTCACAGCGATTCGCAATCAGTTTTCTGCGATGCGGTCATTTGTGTGGAGGGATAGAAAAAGAGGGTAGAATGAAAGAAACACGGGACGTTATCTTCGGGATTGATTTTGGCAGAGAAGCTTCACAGATTACCTTCTATGACAGAAAGGCGCAGGAGCCGACATCCCTGGAAGAGGTAGTCGGAAGCAAGGAATATGAGATACCAACGGCAGTCTGTGTCCGTCATGGACGAAAAGGGTTTCATGTCGGAAGTGAAGCAAAATTCTTTTCTTCTCAGAATCAGGGAATATTATTATCTGATCTGTATACCCTTGCGGAATCTGACAAAGATGAAGTCCTGGTGGGGGGCGAGCGCATGCCTCTTTCCGGAATACTTGCCGGTTTTTTCCAGGGGTTGTTAGGCTTGAGCGGCCTGACAAATCCTGTAAGAAATACCAGATGCATTGCGGTTGCCGTACCTGTCCTGACACCTGCATTGGTTAAGAATATAACCGCGGCGTGTGAGGAGATGGGGTTCGGAAGGGAGGAGTATTTTCTTCTGGATTATGCGCAGGCGTTTTTCTATTATGCCATGACTTCCCGAAGAGAAAACTGGAACCGCAATATCGGGTGGTATGAATTTTCGGGAAGCATTGTCAGATTTCGCAGATTATCGGTACAATCCGGCAAGCCCCCGATTACGATCCGCCTGGCCATGCAGGGAGAGAGGGAACTGTCCCAGGAGCAGACAAAATGGGATGATGAACTGACTCTTTTTGTCAAGGAAACGTTAAGCACGGAGCTGTATTCTACGATACTTCTGACCGGGAAGAGCTTTTTTCAGGAATGGGCGGTCAGAAGCATTCCGGTGCTTTGCCAGCAGCAAAGAAAGGTTTTTTACGGAAACAATCTTTTCAGCAAGGGAGCCTGCGCGGCTGCCAAGGAGAGAAAAGAAGACAATAACCTGAAGGGGTATCGATTTTTCAGCGATAATATGGTACTGGATAACGTAGGGATGGAGATGCGCATCATGGGCGCCCCGACTTATTATTCTCTGATAGATGCAGGAAAGAACTGGTACGAGTATCATGTAAGAGTGGAGATGATCCTGGATCAGATGACGGAGCTTGTTTTTGTGATCTCATCTGCCGGAAGTCAGGAAAAAAAGAAAGTCGCGATGAAGCTGGAGGATTTGCCCGAGCGCCCGGAAAGAACCACCAGATTGCTGTTGGAAATGTCTTACCTGAACCGGGACGATTGTTCCATCAAGGTAACGGATCTGGGCTTTGGAGAGATGTTTCCTTCAAGCCAGAAGGTGTGGACAGAGGTGGTGCAGTGGCAAAGCGCCCAGTCACAGGAATCATGAAGCAAAGGGGGGGAGAGGGATGGGCGGATACATTCTCTGTCAGACACCCAGGGCAACGACACCGTTTTTTATCAAGAACATACAGATGAATATTTTCTCGTTAGAGGAGTTATGTTATTATCTGTGCCATAATCTGTACCTTGCGGATAAAAGCCTGTTTAATGAAGAACTGTGTTTCTGGCTGGCAACAGAGCTGAAGCTGCCTGCTCTCGCACAGAGGCTTCGGCCTTATCTTTCCAAGGCTGTGTCCACAGGAGACCTGATTTATCCGATTTTTAAGGAGATCAATTATCTTTCCTATGAAGAACTGAAAAAACTGAATGTGGAACTGAGAGAAATGGACGCCATGCCTTCCAGACAAAGACGGAAAAAAAAGGGCGACGCATTCATGAAAAACGGGATGTACCGAAAGGCAATTGATCTGTATACGGAGCTTCTTTCGGAAGAAGGGGAGGATCAGAGCGGTCTTACCCGAAATATCTGCCATAATCTCGGCTGTGCTTACAGCAGGCTTTTCCAGATGGAGAAGGCTGCGGAGCTTTTCGCAAAGGCATATGAGCAGTCAAAAGACGAACAGGAACTGATCAGCTGTCTTCTCGCCGCCAGAACGTTCTATGACGGAGATGCATACCTTGCCTACGCTGCAGGCCTTGGCGCGGGAGACGAAGTCCTTGACAAGGTGAAGCTGAAAATACAGGCTTTTGAGGAAAAGGATCAACAGGCCATCATGCCGGCTGATATTGATGCAAAGCTTGAGGAAATCATGCGGGAATATCATCGCAGTACAATGCCGTAAAAAATCTCGACCTGTGCCTCGTAAGTATGCGATGCTATGACTGGATAAATTCAGTCGTAACATCGCATACTTACAATCACCGCACATGTCGAAAAAACTGTTTATATGCTTGACATCTGACATGGGGTCATGTAAAATGTGTATCGACGATAGAAGTCGGCAGCTTAAGTTGCAGAAGAAGGTTAGACTTGACACTGTTGACTGACTTTAGATTTCCTGAGTCGAGGATGTATGAGGATCTCTCAGAGGGATGTTGAGAATGGATTGAGCAGACATAAAAGGTGGAGTCTGTCCATGTTCAGGCTTGGCAGCCCTTTTTTTGTTTTGTTGTAGGATACTTTATGAGATCCTGATATCATTTTCATGGAGGAGGTATGTTGATGAGCAAAGCGTATACAGAAGTCGATCTTTTCAAGGAAGCGGAAGTCATGGAGGCAGAAAGAGTCAACAGCATCCAGATGCAGATGATGTATATCATCTATATGATTGTAGGCAGCTACTTTCAATCCTGCAAATGCGCAAATCAGGTAAGAGAAACAAATCTGTTTCTGTATTATCAGGATATGCGTCAGGGAGACCAGATTTCTAAAGAAAGCAAAGTGGAGAGGGAGTTCGTGCATGGTTATCATGGCTACCTCGAGACATTCGCCGAGCTTGCGGCAGAAGTGCATTTCGAGTTTGGAGAAAAAGAAAGCAAAGTATTTTTTGAGACCGGATTGGAAGAGATCGTAGCAACGGTCAGAGCCGATGGGACATTCTCCTTTGACATCAATGAGGACAGCTGATTTATGCAAGATGTGCAAAAAACGCAAGAGAGACGTAAAGATTCAGGCTCGGCGTTTCGGATTAAAAAACTGGTGAATCTTTCCCTGCTGATAGCGATACAGATTGTTCTGACAAGGATTTTTGTCGTTGATCTGGGTGCTTACAGGATTTCCTTTGGAAGTGTAGCGACGATTCTCGCAGGTTTGTGGATGGGACCTGTTGCCGGAGCCGTTTGCGGCTTTGCAGCAGATATTCTCGGATGTTTGTTAAAAGGTTTTGTTGTCAATCCGTTTATTACGGCAGCTGCAATGGGATGGGGAGTGATCCCTTCCCTTTCAGTAAAGATATTTGGAGGGAGATTAAAGAACATCAAGGCACGGACGATCCTTCTGATAGCTTCCATCATTCTGGCAGCTGTTGTGTGTTCCCTTATCCTGACGACGGCAGGTCTGGTTTTACTGCTGGGATATCATCTTTACGCGATACTTCCGGGAAGGCTTGTTCAGACTGCTATATTGTGTCCGTGCTATTGTATGGTCACATGTATGGTTTATTATAGCCCGATCACGGCATTTGTGACCAAGTCCATGTATTGAAAGAGCAGAGAGAGAAGCAATGTCTCTCTGCTCTTTTTCTTATGGCGGGGACGTCGTAATGTAATATTTCGCCTATCGGCGAACGCCGTCCAGCCGGAGGGTAGAGGTCGGACAGGCCTCCCTCTACCCTATTCCCAGAGCCGCCCAAAGGAAGATATCACCTGTCGGTGACGGGCAGTCCAATCTCATACAAAAAAGAAGCGAGTTCCTTTTAGCATGAGATTGGGCCGTCTGAATCATACTATAATTCAGGAAAGGAAGAGAGTGCTGATGAGAAGGGAAATAATAATCAACAGGGACTGGACGTTTGTTTACAAAGACGGAAAGGAACAATCTGTAGATATCCCGCATACATGGAATGCGGTTGACGGACAGGATGGCGGGAATGATTACTTTCGTGGGACCTGCAGGTATCATAAGGTATTTACAAAGCCGGTTACGGAGGCGGGAGAGAAGGTTTATCTGGAGTTCAGAGGAGTGAACGCCTCAGCAAGGGTGGAATTAAACGGGACTCTGCTGGGTACTCACGACGGAGGTTATTCTACTTTTCGTTTTGATGTGACGGATATCCTGAAGGATGAAAACCGGCTCACCGTTCAGGTTGACAATAGTGTCAATGACAAGGTTTACCCGCAAAAAGCGGATTTTACGTTCTATGGCGGTATCTATAGAGATGTTCTGCTCCGCATCGTCCCGGAATGTCATTTTTCTTTTGACCGGCTGGGTTCTGAGGGAATCAAGGTTACGGCAAAACCGGTGAAGGACTATCAGTCTGTCGAGGTTGAGGTAGAGACCTGGGCGGATGTACCGGAAGGAGAGATCGAAGTTTCCATTCTTGACCCGAAAGGGCATAAGGCCGCAGATGCCAGAGGGAAGCTTTCTTCAGGCAACGCGGTCTGCAAAATCGGCTTTGACAATGTTTTGCTCTGGGATGGGATCGGAAAAGGAAATCTCTATACTGCCGAGGCCAGGCTGATCTGCGGGGGTAAAACCATAGATGAAGTAAAGACGCGATTTGGAGTAAGAGATTTTTCATATGATCCTGAAAAGGGATTCTTCCTGAACGGAAGAAGCTATCCTCTTCATGGCGTTTCCAGACATCAGGATCGAAAAGGCCTCGGCAACGCGATTACCAGAGAAATGCATATCGAAGATATGGATCTGATCTGCGAGATGGGGGCGAATACAATCCGCCTGGCACATTATCAGCATGACCAGTTTTTCTATGATCTCTGCGACGAGCGGGGAATGGTTGTCTGGGCCGAAATTCCGTATATTTCCGAGCATATGCCTGGCGGAAGGGAAAACACCATCAGCCAGATGGAGGAGTTGATTACGCAAAATTACAATCATCCGTCCATCGTCTGCTGGGGTGTATCCAACGAGATCACGATTTCCACGAAAGACAAGGCAGATATGCTGGATAATCATCATGTGCTGAATGATCTGTGCCATCAGATGGATCCGACCCGGTTTACGACGCTGGCCTGCTATGCCATGTGCGGTCCGTTTAATAAAGCAGCGCATATTACCGATGTTGTCAGCTGGAACCTGTATCTGGGCTGGTACGTGCCGGGATTGTGGCTGAATGATCTTTGGATGAGATTTTTCCATCTGGTTTATCCGAAACGTTGCCTGGGATATTCTGAGTATGGTGCGGAGGGAATGCCGAATCTTCATTCCAGCCATCCGAAACGCGGTGACCATACGGAAGAATATCAGGCGATTTACCATGAATATATGCTTGAGTGCTTCCGGAGGAATCATTTCCTCTGGGCAACGCACATCTGGAATATGTTTGACTTTGCCGCAGATGCCAGGGATCAGGGCGGCGAGCCCGGCATGAACCATAAAGGCATGATAACTTTTGACCGTAAAACAAAGAAAGACAGCTTCTATCTTTATAAGGCGTGGTGGTCAGAGGATCCCTTTGTCCATATCTGTTCCAAGCGATTTACGGATCGGACGGAATCCGAAATTGAGGTAAAGGTTTATACGAACCAGAAAGAGGTGAAGCTTTATCTTGACGGAAAGGAAGCGGGAAACGCTTCCGGAGAGCATGTTTTCACGTTCAGGATTCCGCTTACGAAAGAGCATGAAGTGAAAGCTGTTGCCGGCTCCTGCGAAGATACGGCAGTATTTCGTAAGGTGGATCAGCCGAATCCTGCCTATAAGCTCGTAAAATCAAAATCAAAGAGTGCGAACTGGGTCTGAATGGAGATTCAAAGCATCCCCTGAAAGGATGTTTGAATATAACCGCTGTCTGACCCTCATAAGAACAGCGGAAAAACAAAAAGGAGGAAGCATCATGAATCAAAAGAAGGCAAAGAAACCAAAAGTAGTGTTGTGGTCTGTGCTGACTGCTCTCTGCGCCATCCTCACGATTGCGTCTATCGTAGGAAATCACATTGCAAACATGTATGCGACAACAATCAACGTGGCTTTAGGTACATCCTATTCCAAGGTTGTCGGGTTCGACGAGAATGCCGTCTATTTTTCCGGGGATTTTGAGTCGGATGACGCCCGCTGGGATTATGAGAAGAAGCTTTGCGCGGATGTGGAAGCGGAAGGCGCGGCTCTTCTGAAAAACGACAATGCGGCGCTTCCGCTTGCTTCCGGAGCAAAGGTTTCTCTGTTTGCAAGAGGCAGCGTAGATCTGATGTACGGCGGCACGGGATCCGGTTCTGTCGATACCAGCGCAGCGCCTTCCCTGAAGGATGCTCTGAAGGATCAGGGGATCGAGATTAATCAGGGACTTTGGGACTGGTATGTATCGAAGTCCGACAAGTATAGCCGTGTTACTCCGGCAGCGATCTCCGACCAGCTGGCGGCAAATACCCAGTATGCGGTAAATGAAGCGCCCTGGGCTGAGGTGGAGAAAGACAACAGTGCTTCCTTCGCCGAGTATGGCGATGCCGCGATCGTTGTCTTCTCCCGTTCCGGCGGTGAAGGCGCGGATCTTCCGGATGGGGACCCGAGTGCTTCTTTGACTACTTCCACAAATGTTACAAGCCAGGTGGGAGAGGGAGGAACACAGGAACAGGATCTTTCCAGCAACATGGCAGAGGTTCAATATGGAATGGGCGCTGAAGGAGACGGCGATTATCTTTCCCTTTCTCAGGAAGAGAGAGACCTTCTCGCGGGTTTGAAAGCCCTGAAGGATGACGGCACCTTCAAGAGGATTGTAGTACTTCTCAATACCTCGAATGCGATCGAGCTGGATTTCCTGAATCCGGAAATCTGCGGAGAAGACTATGGCATTGATTCCTGCATGTGGATCGGTGATGTCGGCCAGACCGGCGCAAACGGCGTAGGACGCCTGCTTGCCGGAGAGACGGCTCCGTCCGGCTCTCTTGTGGATACCTATTGGTATGACAATATGGCAAATCCTGCCGTCGTGAATTTCTATACGGTTCCTTATCAGGGATATGAAGCTTACAATCTTTCCCTGGAAGGCGGCGATGTGCAGGGTATGTACAGCGTTTACCAGGAGGGCATTTATTTAGGCTACCGTTATCCTGAAACCCGGTATGAGGACGTGGTTTTAAAAACGGATAAGGCTGGCGATTTTGATTATTCTAAAACAGTTGCATTCCCCTTTGGCTATGGCCTGAGCTATACCGAATTTGAACTGAGTGATTTTGCGGTCGAAGAGGCTGATGACAGCTTTGCCGTTACCGTAAATGTTGCAAATATCGGTGAAACAGCCGGTAAGAAGACGGTTCAGGTATATTTCCAGTCCCCATATACGGAATATGATAAGGAAAATGGAATTGAGAAAGCTTCCGTTGAACTTTGCGGCTTCGGAAAGACTGCGGTTCTTGAACCCGGCGCATCCGAAACGGTTACGGTTACGGTGCCGAAGAGAGAGCTTCGTACCTATGACGCGAATAACGCAAAGACCTACATTCTGGATGAGGGAGACTATTACTTTACTGTGGCTATGGGCTCTCATGAAGCCATCAATAACATTCTTGCCGCAAAGGGCTATAAAGAATCCGATGGCATGGACGCAGCCGGAAATGCCGACATGACTTATGTCTGGAAAAACGAAGCCTTAGATCAGACAACCTATGCTGTTTCCGAAGCAACCGGAAACCCGATCACTAACCTCTTTGATGAATCTGACCCGAACAAGAGCTCTGTCGCTCCGGGAGAGGTAACGTTCCTCAGCCGCTCTGACTGGGAGGGAACATTCCCGGCTGCCAGAACGGTTCTTTCCGCAAATGATGACCTTGCTGCGGCTCTTGCCTTTACATTGTATAATGCAGCGGATCATGCTGATACTCCGATGCCGACTACCGCTTCCGGCGGGAAGATGTCGATTTCAGAAATGATTGGCGCGGATTTTGATGATGAAAGATGGGATACGCTGCTTGATCAGCTGACCTTTGAGGAAATGGTCAATACGATTACCCTGGGCTTCCACAACACCGCTGCCTGCGAATCCGTTTCCAAGGTGGCGACAAAGGACGAGAACGGCCCGCAGGGTCTGACGGCTTCTCTTGTCGGCGGTGCTTCCGCGATGTGCTACACCTCTGAAGACGTAATGGCTGCAACGATGAACGTTGAGCTGATGGAGGACGTGGGACGCTGCATCGGTAATGACTGCCTGGCAATGGGATATTCCGGACTTTACGGACCCGGAATCAATATGCACAGAACTCCGTATTCCGGCAGAAACTTTGAATATTATTCCGAAGACCCCTTTGTAGCCGGAGCGATCTGCACCGCGGAGACCAGGGGCATTCAGTCCAAGGGCGTTTACGTATACTTAAAGCATGTCGCCTTGAATGATTCCGAAACCTCCCGTCGCGGCGTAAATACCTGGCTGACGGAACAGGCGGCGAGAGAGCTTTATCTTGAAGTCGCGGATCGCGCGATTATCGACGGCGGCGCATGGTGCGTCATGTCCGGCTTCAACCGCTGGGGTACACAGTGGTCCGGTGAGAACTACAATCTGCAGACGGCTTATCTGCGCGATGAGTGCGGTATGCGCGGCATGTCCATCACGGACTTCTCAGGCCTGAGCAATTACATGGATGTCGCGGACGGTCTGATCGGCGGTTCCGATATCTGGGACAGCCCGATGCCGATGATTCACACGGTAGCAGCTTCTACGATGGGCGGCGATCCTTATATGGTCGCAGAGATGCGTGAAGCGATGCATCGTATTCTTTACACGGTCGTTAATTCCAACGCCATGAACGGCTGGACCAATGAGACCCACATTGCCCCGAATACGCCATGGTGGCAGCTGGCGATCTATGGCCTGATCGGATTTACCGGACTTCTGACCCTGATCTGCCTGATCATGCTTGTTAAAAGCATTAAGAAAAAGAAAGCGTGGAAAGCAGAGAATGCCGGCTGATCTGTGATCGGAAAATATCATTCTGATTCCGGTTTCATGAGAAAGGAATAATTCATGAGCGAAGAGAAAACTGCGCAGGGCGGTCAGACCGTCAATCGCGCAAAATTATATCAGCTTGTCCTTTTTCCGCTGAATAATGGTGCAACAAATGTTTATTATGTTCTGGTGCTTGCCTACATCGCCACCTTTGGGTCAAATGTACTTGCGCTGGGCGTCATGTTTGCCTCGATAATGGTTACTGCGATGCGTCTGTGTGACGCAATTACAGATCCGATTATCGGCGCTCTGATGGACAGGACGAATGGAAAATTCGGAAAGTTTCGTCCCTTTATGCTGATCGGCAATATCATTATGGCCGCCAGCATCCTGCTTTTATATCTTGCTACCCCGTTGATTCCTGAGAGCACGATGTGGCTTCGCTATGTGGCTTTTGTTCTTCTGTACTTTATCTGGGTGATCGGCTATACCTTCCAGACATCCTGTACAAGAGCAGGCCAGACGGTATTAACCAGTGATCCGAACCAGCGTCCCCTCTTTACGATTTTCAACACGGTCGGCTCCCTTCTGGGAATGGGCGCGATGCAGTTTATGGCACCGATCATCCGCGCAAATGTGGCGGATTACTCCAAAGCTGAATTTTACCGGGCTTTCGCTCCGATCGGCATCGCTATTTCCGTATTCCTGACGATTCTTGCTATCATCGGGATCTGGGAAAAGGATCAGCCGAAATACTTTGGTATTGGCGGTGACAAAGCTCAGAAGGTGAAGGTTTCCGAGTATATTGAGATCATCAGAAACAACAATCCGATGCAGCGGCTGATGGTAGCCGGCGCAGGCTGCAAGCTTGCTCTTTCCATCGCAACCAATACTACGGTACTGTGCATGCTGTATGGTTCCATGATGGGTAATTACGACGGCCTGTACCTGCCGATGATGATCGTAGGCTATGTATTCTCGGCGCCGTTCTTCCTTCTGACAGTGCGTACCTCTCAGAAAAAAGGCCAGAAGGCATCGCTGCTTCGCTATGTCTCTATCGCCCTGATCTGTTATGTCGGAGTTCTGGCTCTGCTTCTGATGTGGAATCCGGAAAACCCTGCCCTCCATTTAAGTCTCATGGGAGCAAACGGAGGTTTCGCAATCAATCTCTATACGGTGCTCTTTGTCTTATTCTTCGGCGTTGGCTATGGCGCATATTACGCAACGGCAGACATGCCGATTCCGATGGTAGCCGATTGCTCCGATTACGAGACCTATCGTTCGGGAAAATACATCCCCGGCATCATGGGAACCCTGTTCTCACTTGTAGATAAGCTGGTATCTTCCCTGTCGGCAACGGTAGTAGGCCTGGCTGTCAGCGCGATCGGTCTTGCGAATCTTCCCACTGCCGAGACTCCGTTTACCGAAGGAATGAAAGGCGTCGTCATTCTTTTATTCTGCGTCATCCCGATGATCGCGTGGGCATTAACCTTGCTGGCAATGAAAAACTATGCCCTTACCGGTGAGAAGATGAAAGAGATACAGAAAGTCAATGGACTCAGAAGAGAAGCGATTGCAGGAGGCATGAGCCTGGAAGAAGCAATGAAACAGTATCCTTCCACCTGATGAGATTTATGCCTTACCTCAGATTCCATATCTTTGCCTTAGTCTTCATGGATTTCTTAATCCGGACAGCACGCATCCCTGCGTGATGGCCGGAAACGGCAGTATGGAAAATGAAAAAAACGGCTGTGTGGACAAGTATCAGTCCACACAGCCGTTTTTCTATGGCAGCAGAAGTGCCCGCCGAAAAGATATTTTGCTGTCGGTGAAGAACCTCCTTCCCTGTTTCTGCCTGGTAAAGGGCTGCGCAAGGAAAGATTTCAGCAAAGCTGACATGCTGCTGACTCCGGCCAGGGCAGAATCCGGACGCTTTTTTCTGCTCTGTCTGTTAAAGAGCTGCGCAAGGAAAGATTTCAGCAAAGCTGACATGCTGGTAACTCCGGTCAGGGCAAACCACGAGCGAATTTTTTTCTCTTTCTGACGGTAAAGAGCTGCACAAAGGAGAAGTCAGGTGGGCTGCACTCGGAACCAGTAGGTGTAGAGATGAGAAAAACCCAGGCTTTCGTATAAACGTCTTGCAGGAGCATTTCCTTCAACGACCTGGAGGTAGGCTTTGTCCGCTCCTTTCCTTTGCCCTTCCTTGAGCAGGGCAGTACAGATCTGCCTGGCAAGACCTTGTCTTCTCATATCCTCTCTGACATGGATAGCGTAGATACCGATATAGTCCCGATCCAGAATTCCCAGACCTGTAGCCATGATTTTGCTGTCCGATCGGACACAGGCACAGATGGTTTCTTTTGGAATCGCCCGGTACATCGAAGGAACGACGGAAAGATGCCTGGGATCTGTCATACGCTTCAAAGAGAAAAGCGCCTGCATCCATTCCTCAGGAATCCCGTTCAGAAGGCTGACCTCATTCGTGGAGGCATCCAATTGTGCGTCAGCTAACAGCAAGGTCATCACATCCGTGGTGTGCTCGACCCGATAGCCGCGGTTCTCCAGCATGAAATCAAAATTATCGGAAACCAGAGGACTGATTTTGAAAATAGCCTGTGAACCAAGACGGGCGTATTCCTTCTCGATATATGGTATTTTTTCACTCCAGGGGAGCGTTTCCGGACCAAACTGCTCAACACTGTTGGTACGATGCGTATAAAAATAAGAAAACCTGAGAATCCAGCCATCATAAAGCTCCATTTTATGCGACGGCCAGGCATTCAAAGAGAGATCCTCGATTTGTTTGATTTGAGAACGCATAATCTGTGAAGGTACCTTTCTAATCACTCCGCAAGAAACAATACGGATGAACCATTCTATTCAATCTTTCATACCCTAGAGATTATAGTGAAGCCGGAATAAAAAAGCAAGAATTTTATAAAATCGGGCCTGCAGTGCCTTCCGAAATGCACACTCTTTGAAAGTAAAATTTTATCATGATTCAGGAAACAAAAGGTCATGCAAAAATGAGGGGATTCCGAGTGAGTGCAGGATTGCGAGAGCAGCTCCGCTGCGAAAAGATCCGTAGGACAGGCTTTTGTCGATGAAACTGTTGTATCCAGCTCGGCTCACAACTAAAAAGTAGGCGGACAGAGCGAATGTGACCTCGATCTGGGAGCCCGGCGCAAACCTTGAAGCCGAGCGTCAAGTTATCACATAAACAGTTTACCGCTGTCCATCCCACAAAATGTCGAAAAAATACAAAATCCGACAAAAAAATAATCATTATTAAATATTTGTCGAATAAGTTGACAGAAAACACCTCGCCTGATACCCTTTCACTATAAAACAGCTCATCGAAAAAGATGACAACAAGGAGGTGCTTCATGATCATCTGCAACTTATTCCTATTATTATTCGTAATCATCGCAGCCGGAATGGATCTTTCCACTTCCAGGATCGACAACCGCTGGATCCTTTTCGGCATAACGACAGGAATGCTCGCCCGCCTGCTGCAGTCCGGTATGACAGGCCTGCTTTCCGCCGCAGCCGGTATGATCTGCCCGATCCTTCTATTGGGCTGGCTCTTTGTATTCCGGATGCTCGGAGCAGGTGACATCAAGCTGTTCTGCGCAATCGGAGCATGGATGGGAAGCCGGGAAATAACATATGGGATATTTTACGCGATGTTAGTCGGAAGCGGTCTGTCCTTGATGATCCTGTTAGGAAACGGGATACTGTGGGAAAGGCTCCTGTATTTCCGGAACTATGTAAAGGAAGTATGGACAACGAAAAAAATCATGCCTTACAGAAAAGGCGGGACGGAAAGAATAGAAAACTTCCATTTTTCCATCCCGATTCTGTGCAGCGTCGTACTTTATCTGGGAGGGATATATTGAAATGAAAAATATATTTGCCATTTTTGATCTGGAAGCAGACTACGCCGCCAGCTTTATGGAATATGTCCGCCAGAAAAACAACATCCCATTTGATGTGCATGCATTTACAAAAGAGGAAGCTCTCCTGGAATTCGCCGGACGCGAGCATATTGAATTATTGCTGATTTCGGCAAAAGCCCTGAATGAAAGGATAAAAGAACTGGATATCGGAAAAATCGTGGTGCTGACAGAAGGGCAGTCAAATGAACTGACAAAAGGAATGTCGATCGTCTATAAATATCAGTCAGGCTCCTGCGTACTGCAGGAAACATTAGCCGCCTATTGTGAAAAGGAAACCCCGCTGGCAGAGGCGCTGACCGCGAGAAAAAAAGGGACAAGCATATATGGAGTTTTTTCTCCTGTCTCACGCTGCAAAAAGACCTCATTTGCCCTGGCAATGGGACAGGAGCTTGCCAGAAGCCGTCCTGTATTATATCTGAACCTGGAGGGCTATTCCGGATTCCATACTATGATGGGAAGAAATTACACCCATACTCTCAGCGACGTACTTTATTTCGCCAGACAACAGGACAGTGGCTTAATTCATCGGATCAATGGAATGATTGCCACTGTCAATCATCTGGATTATATCCCCCCTGTCAGATTTGCCCAGGATATTCACCAGGCCGAATGGAACGACTGGAGTTTTATTCTGGAAGAACTGGTCAAAAAAAGCAGTTATCAGATCATCATTTTGGATATCGGGCATGAAGCAGAAGATATCTTTCAGTTGATGGATCGCTGCGACTTTGTCTTTTTGCCGGTCCTGGATGATATGATTTCAAAAGCAAAGCTGGACCAGTTTGACTCCATGCTTTCGGCGTGGGGAGATCCGTCTCTCCAGGAAAAAATAAAACGTTTTTCGGTACCGCCAGGTACTGAGATACTCCCGGCTATGGATTACACAGAGCATCTCCTTTACAGTGAAATCGGGAATTGCGCAAGAAGATTGCTGGAAGAGATTATGTCATGACGGATGCCGCCATCAATTGCTCTTTGCTGCCGAAATATCACACAGATAAAAACCGCTTTCAGGAAAGACAGTTTAATTCTCTGCTTTAGGAAGAGAAAAACGCTGGTTATATAAGTCCTGGCTTTCTTTGAGAGCCTTCATATAACCAAAAAGAAGATCTCTGTGATGGAGATCCAAAGTCTGCATGTCAATAATCAACTGACCAAGCTCGGATGATTTGTCAATGATGAGGGTGCTTGATCCTACGCTTTCATCGGAATCGCCAGTGCCTGACAGAAGCTCCATGGGGGAGATCTGCAAAGCTTCGCAGATGACCATTATTTTTTCAGAAACAGGATTCGTTTTTTTGCGCTTCCAGTCACTGATGCTGCTTTGCGCAATCCCTGTCATTTGAGAAAACTCTTTTTGCGTCATGCCACGCTGATTAATCAAATCAATGATGCGTTCTGAGATCGTCACTTTTC
The DNA here is from genome assembly GCA_017475035.1 of Blautia sp. Lineage (GTDB taxonomy): Bacteria > Bacillota > Clostridia > Lachnospirales > Lachnospiraceae > Blautia_A. Next base: position 29,242 of record JAFVGK010000067.1, on the reverse strand, counting down.
ATTTACCTCTTTTTTCAAATTTTCTGATTCATAAAAAGGATGCCTTTCTGACTGCTTAAGGAAAGATATTTCAGGGAAAGCTGTTTCAGTAAAGCAGCAGGGCACACCCCTGTCTGTAGGGGATGGGTAGTACAGTTGCTGCACATTCGATGCGGTTATCCATTTACGTTAAAACTTTAACTGTCTATCTATCTGTTACTGTATCATAAGATTACTCTGATTTCAAGAAAAAAATAGGGAATGGGAGAAGAAATGAGCAAATTGTATATATAATAGCTCGACTTTTTCTCACATTCCCTATGGGTTAAGTTTAGATACGCGCAAATTTACTGTGAAATGATATCGCTTATGATGACGTAAATTCAGCGTAGTAAACGAAAAAAACACAAACGTTTCTGGGGTTGCTTATTTTTGGGGCTTTCTATCAGTCATTTTCTCTGTTCTTATCATACACAGAATCTGTGTAAAGAAATCAACAGAATCTTCAGAACCGGGTATGGGCCGGGTTTACGGAAGCATTTCCGCGTCGCCATAGATGGAGTTCCATTTCGCTTCACGCTCATCCTTGATGGCCTGTCCGCCGGAACCAAGATAATCAGCCATTGCGTTGTCAAAGGTTGCTGCGAAGTTTTCGACGCTTGTGCTGACCGAGGTATCCAGGAGGATATCACGTTTGCTGTTCAGAGTTTCGGTCATGCCGTTTTCTGCTTCAATGACGCCGCAGTTCGCGTTTTTGATTTCGCGATTTTCTGTCTTTGCAATCGCATTGGCAATTTCAACAAGCTCGGGATCAACTTCCGCATAGCTGTAAGCGATGGAAAGAGCTGTTCTTTCGTCATCTGCGAGATGAAGTCCATTGCAGGTAAGGGTATAGTCAATATTAAAGCCGGAATTCTGGATAGCATCACCGGTCGCGGCAATAATCTTGACTGCTCCGCTCTCCAGAACCTCATGGGTCACACCTTCGTCGCCGATCTGGAGATATTCCAGATGCTCCGGTACGCTCAGCCAATCCAGATAAAGCAGGCAGGCCAGCGGTTCCTGATTGGTGATCGGGAAGAATACCTTGCGGTCGATCGGTCCGGAAACCCATTTGGTATGATTGCCGTTCTTGTCTTCAAAGGGATCAATGGAAACATAAGCCGCGTCTTCGCCGACCAGTCTCTGGAGGTTTGCCTGGATGGAATCTGTGCCATTGCGGTACGGATAATCCCAGTTGTGGATGAATGCTCCGACATAACCGGCTTTCATCATATCATCCTCTGTCGTATCACCTGCGGTATAGAGAGCGAAATCCTTCCAGAGCAGGCCTTCATTATACCACTGATTCAAAAGCTCGACGGCGTCCCTTACACCGTTCTCCGTAAGTTTTCTGTCATCAAATCCATTGATGTAGAATTCCTTGTCGGTCATATCCGGGTCGATAAAGGATTCGATCAGGGTAGAGGCTCTCCAGCCTACATCATAGCTGACAGAGAAAGGAATCATCTTTGCGGCATCATCGCCGAGAAGCAATTCTGCATTGTCACGGAATGCGCAAAGCATATCGTAAAACTCTGCTTTTGTGGTGGGCGCTTCAAGACCGAGCTTTTCCAGCCAGTCTCTGCGCACGAAGCAGTTGGTACGGTTCTGATTTGCAAGCTTGGTTTCGATATCATACAGCTCTCCGGTGCTCGGGTCACGATCCCAGTTAATATTGGTCTCGGTGAGCCAGTTCCAGAGATTTGGAAGCTCATCTTTATATGTATCGACATATTCTGCCATGTCGATGACGCCGCCCATAGCGGAATAGGTTTTGATCGTAGGAAGGTCATAGGTTACGCACAGATCCGGAGCGCTTCCGGCAGCGAGGAGGTTGTTGATCTGTTCAACCTCTGTCCAGCGGGGAACAGCGACAAACTCTACCTCGACATTATGATCCTCCAGCATGCCCTTTTTGATGTATTCGGTATACATGTTGTTGGTGACATCGGAGCCTCCGTCGATGCCGCGGTCGTATACCTCGACGGTGATATGCTTTGTTTCGGCAAATTTACCGTCCGTCAGTTCCGAAGCATTAACAGCCGCTGCTGCCGTTACAGCCAGAGAGGCAATCATAAGTGAGACAAGGAACCTTTTTTTCATGTTCATCCTCCTTTTGGCGATCCTTCGCCTGAATGTACGGATTCTGATCCGTTTGGGTGAATGGGGTTTTATTCCTTCACTGCGCCGACCATGACGCCATGAATGAAGTATTTCTGGAGCCATGGATAGATACACAGAATGGGAATCGTTGAGAACATAACGATGGCCATCTTCAGGGATTCGGTAAGTCCCGGTGCGGAAAAGCCTTCCTGGGTTGCAACCTCTACACTGTTGATGTTGTTCAGGATATTATACAGCAGAAGCTGCAGAGGGTAGAGTTTATTATCATTGATATACATCAATGCATCGGAATACCCGTTCCATCTGCCTACGGCGTAAAACAGAGCCAGCGTCGCGAAAACAGGTTTGGAAAGCGGCACATAGATACTCCAGAGAATCCGCATGTGGCTCGCTCCGTCGATCTGGGCGGATTCCCTTAAAGAATCCGGAATACCATAGAAAAAGCTGCGCATGATAATCATGTTATACACAGACAGCGCGCCGGGCAGCAAGAGTACAAGAGGGCTGTTTAAGAGGCCAAGGCTCTTCATCAACAGGTAATTCGGGATGGTGCCGGCATTAAAAAACATGGTGATCGTGATCAGGACATTGATCAGGCCGCGTCCTTTGAGATCTTTGAAAATCAATGGATAAGCACAGATCGTTGTCATGAACAGACAGATAAAGGTTTCCGCAATTGTCAGAAAGACAGTCCAGAAAAATGCGTGGATATATTTGGAATCCTTCAATACCAGAGAATATGCGTTAAAATTTAAGCCTTTCGGAATCAGGTAAACTTCATGCTTGACCAGGGCATCGGTGGAGCTTAAAGATCTGGCAAGCAGGTTGATCATCGGAACCAGGCAGACCACACAGATCAGCACGCAAAGGATGACCAGTACGATATTACCTACGCTGAATTTCTTTGTGTTATTCATCCCCGCACCTCCTTACCATAAGCCGCGTTCGCCGAGCTTTTGTGACAGCCAGTTAGCACCGAGAAGGAAGAATACGCCGACAACGGACTGGAAGAAGCCGACTGCGGTGGTCAGAGAGAACTGCAGGCCTTTGATGCCTCGGCGGTAAATGTATGTGGAGAGGACGTTAGCCCAGTCCATGACAAGATTATTCTGCAGAGCGTAAGGACGGTCAAAGTTGCTGCCCAGAATATTGCCGATAGCCATAATGAGCAGAATAACGATCGTAGGTTTGATGCTCGGAAGGGTAATATGCCAGATTTTAGCCCAGCGTCCTGCGCCGTCAACGGCTGCCGCCTCATAAAGCTCCCGGTTGATGCCGGCGATTGCGGCCAGATACACAATGGAGTTCCAGCCAAAGCTCTGCCAGACTCCCAGGAAAATGTATGTGCCGACCCAATGGTGGGATTCATTCAAAAACGGGATGGCTTCCAGTCCCATATTTGTAAGCAGGTTATTAATCAGACCGGTGCTCGGCGCAAAGAGCTGCAGTGCCAGACCATAGATGATGACCCAGGAAAGGAAATGGGGCATATAAGCAACAGTCTGGGTAAACTTCTTGAATTTCATGAATGGCAGTTCATTCAGGATAATCGCGAAGATGATCGGAATCGGGAAGCCGATAATAAGATCAAGAAGGTTTAATACAATGGTATTACGCAAGGCGTTTCGGAAATCTCTGTCGGAAAATGCCTGAATAAAATATTGGAAGCCATGATTCGCTGCAAGAGGCATTTTCCATACACTCTGAACGATACTATATTTCTTAAAAGCGATCTGGATGTAGATCATGGGGATGTACTTAAAGATCAAAAGATATAGCATGGGGAGAGCCAGCAGCAGATAAAGCTGCCAGTACTTGCGCATATAAACCCGAAAACCGGCTTTGTTTTGGGCTTTTTGCACTTTGGCTTTAGGTGAAGCCATGAGAAATCGCCTCCTTAACTCAACAATGATTGTGAAAAATAAACATAGATTACTTTTTTACTATAGCACAATAGAAGAAAAAAGGATAGTATTTTTTTGAATTTTATGTTAATATTTGTCAGGTTGACGGCTGTGAAGAGAAATGTTTCTGACCTGTGCGGCGGCCGTAAGTATGCGATGCCATGGCCGGATTTATCCGGGCCGAACATCACATACTTACGAGGAACAGGCCGGATATTTTTGCTGCCTCTGCAGCCCAATTGCTGAAGCGGCAAAATCGTCATCCGAAGACTTTGCGTCAACGTTCACATCTTCGTTATGGGAGAAGGAAAAATGAATGTATTATGGAATGAAGGCTGGGCTTTTGTGAAGCTTCCTCTTAACAGTACGTTATCACAAGCATGGGCGGCAGAAAAGGTCATCGTAACCCTGCCGCATGATTATCTGATTCATGATGCGAACCACCTTTATGAAGATTCTGACGGCTGGTATTTTAAAACACTGATGGTTTCACATGATATGGGGAATAAAGCCGTCTGCCTGGGCTTTGACGGAGTATACATGGATGCTGAAATCTGGCTGGATTCCATGCTGTTGTGTGTTCACCGCCATGGATATACGTCTTTCTGGATAGATCTGACAGAACGGCTCTCGGAAGGAAGACATCAGATTGCAGTACATATCCGTCATCAGAGCCCGAACTCCCGCTGGTATTCCGGAGCGGGGATCTACAGGGATGTTCGACTGCTTGTTATGCCGAAACGTCATTTGATTCCTGACGGGCTGCGGGTTGATACCAGGCAGAAGGACGGTATGTGGATTCTGGAGGCAGAGGCGGAGCTGGCAGGGTGGGATTCTGACGTTTCCGATCTGCCGGTGATGTCCGTATGGGACCGGACCGGAACCTGTCTGGGACAGGCCGTTATGGAACCGGAAGAAAATTCTGTCAAAGAGGAAGCGTATGACTGTAACGGAAAACGGATCTGCAGGGTACGCCGGGAAATGGCTTTTGCGGGAATTACGCCCTGGTCATTGGAGGATCCCGTTCTTTATACCCTTACTCTTTCCTGGGAAGGAGAAAAGACGAGTGTCCGTGTCGGTTTTCGCGAGATATGCTATACGGCAGACGATGGTTTTTTCCTGAACGGAAAGCATGTAAAGCTGAAGGGGGTCTGCCTGCATCATGACCTGGGAGCACTGGGAAGCGCGTTCCGGGAAAAAGCCGCCCGCAGACAGCTTCTTCTGATGAAGGCAATGGGCGCAAATGCATTGCGCACTTCCCATAATCCTCCGGCGAGACAGTTATTGGATCTGTGTGATGAGATGGGTATTCTGGTGGAAGATGAGATCTACGATATGTGGGAGATTCCCAAGACGGCATATGACCACGCGCGCTTTTTTACAGACGTGTGGAAGGAGGATATAGAAGCCTTTGTACGTCGGGATCGCTGCCACCCTTGCGTGATACTCTGGTCTGTAGGAAATGAAATCCCGGACCTGATCGATGGAGGCAAAGGGGAAATGTATACGGCTCTTCTGAAGCAGGAAGTGGAAAAGCATGACCCTTGTCATGCCCGGGTGACTTTTGCCAGCAATTATATGCCCTGGGACGGGGCACAGAGATGCGCGGATATTGTGAAAATCCCGGGATATAATTACGCGGAGAAATATTATGCGGAGCATCATGAAAAACATCCGGACTGGATCATATATGGCAGTGAAACTGCCTCGACCGTACAGAGCAGAGGGATCTATCATTTCCCTATGAGAGCGGAGATACTTTCTGATGAGGATGAACAATGCTCTTCACTTCTTAACAGTCATACAAGCTGGGGAACACAGGATGTCTGCCGGATGCTGGAAGAGGATCTTAAAACCGCATATTCACTTGGGCAGTTTATCTGGACGGGGATTGATTATATCGGTGAACCGACCCCTTACCATACGAGAAACAGCTATTTCGGACAGGCTGATACGGCATGTTTCCCGAAAGATTCTTTTTATCTGTATCAGGCTGCCTGGACCGATCAGCCTGTTCTGCACATCGGCATCTATTGGGACTGGAATCAGGGTCAGTTGATTGATGTCCCGGTCATGACAAATCTCGCCAGGACGGAATTGATTCTGAACGGAAGAAGTCTGGGAATAAAAGAAACCGATGAAACGGAAACAGCACGTTTTCTCCGGGTATGGCAGGTGCCATATGAAGAAGGGGAGCTGCTTGCCAGAGGCTATGACAGAGAAGGAAATCTGATCTGTGAGGATCGCAGACATTCCTTTGGGGAAGCCAGCCGGATTTTTCTTCATGCTGAGGAAAACACATTGACTGCAGGCACCGGGGATATTTGCTTTTTGACGATTACCGTGCTTGATCCGGATGGATATCCTGTAGAAAACGCAAATAACCGGGTTCATGTAAAGGTGAAGGGAGCCGGGATGCTGCTTGGGCTGGATAACGGGGACAGCACGGACCCGGATGGCTATCAGGTGACCAGCCGCAGGCTGTTTTCCGGCAGGCTGCTGGCGATGATCGGTGCAGGCAGCGAAGAGGGGGTGATTCAGGCTGAGGTCACGGGGAAAGGGCTGTCGGGTGCCCGGATGGAACTGCCCGTAGCCCCTTTCCCCGGAAAAGAAGACCCCATCTGTGATACACAAAGCGAGATACTTTCTGTGGAGCGCAGGCTGTTTGACGATGTATGCAGCTCTTTCGAAACGGAAGACGATATTCTTGTCAGGCGGATCGACATCAGGCCGGTAGCGGGAACGAAATTTACCCCTGAGCATCCGGAAAGCTTTTTTATATTGCGCTCATTGCCGGAGGACGCAGTTCCCGCCGCAATCGGCCTTCGCGTGATCAATGCGGCAGGAGTGGATGTTCCATGGGCCAAAGCAGAGCCGGCAGAGGCGTTTCAGATGGAAGGAATTCCCGGGGCAGGGGTAAAGGAAGGGGAGGATCGCAAAATATGTATGGCTAAGGTGACGGTGAAGGGAAACGGAGCTTTTTATCTTCGCGCGTCTGTGAATAACGGAGCCGTTCATCCAAGAATCCTTTCTTCCCTAGAGCTTTACGCAGAAGGATTCCCGGATGCGGGGCTGGATCCCTATACCTTTATTTCCGCGGCTTTACATGACCAGGAGAGAGGTGAGATTACCTCAGGAAATGAAAAGGGGGTCGCTTTTGCGAGAGATGGTTTCAGCGCAGTCGGGTTTTCCGTTGTGGATTTTGGCAAGACAGGATCGGATGTTATGACCTTGCCTGTATTTGCGTTGGATGACGATGCTTATGAGATATGTGTCTGGGACGGTCCGCCGGAGGAGGGGAATCTCGTCGGAAAACTTCCATATCAGAAAAAATCCATATGGAATACATATCAGGAGGAGACCTGGGTATTGGATCAGGTGCTCAAGGGAAATCATGCCTTATGGTTTTCCATGAACCGCAAGATTCATTTAAAGGGCTTTGTCTTTGAAAGGCAATACCGGGCGTATCGGTGGAATCGTGCCCTGGACGCTGACAGGATCTATGGAGATAATTTTTTCAGGGACGATGAAGCAGTACGGGAAATCGGTAATAATGTCACTCTTTTGTTTGAAGAAATGGATTTTGAAAGGAGCGGGATTGTGACAATCTGCCTGGAAGGAGCAACGCCTTTGCATGCGCAGGCAATTACGGTAAGAATTCTTTCAGATGAGACAAAGGAGGAAAAAATATCCTTGTGTTCCTTCCGGAACAGCGGGACGAGGACAAAACAGGAATTTGAAATCGAGGTGCCGGATCAGAAATGTTCGGTGGCTTTTGTATTTCTTCCGGGGAGCCGGTTTGATTTTTACGGATTTACTTTTATAAAATAAATCCCCATGCACCGCAGGTCTGGTATTGCCGGGAATGAAAACTGAGGCATGGGTGCATCCCATTACAGCCACACGCCTCGCGGGCCGGGCTGACTTTCAGAGCAACGATTCTGCCGACATGATGTTTCCGTGCCCGGCAGCAGATGTCAATGCTGCCAGGCACGGCTGTCTTTAAACAGGCGAAGAAGTCTTCCGTCGATTTTTCCTTCATCGCGCATTTCTCCGAGAATGGCAAAGGCTTCTTCCGGTTTTACCGGCGGCCTGTAGGGACGGTCTTCCGCAGTCAGGGCGTCATATATATCAAAAATAGTCAGAAGCCGTACAGCAAGAGGCAGAGCATTGCCTGCTTTATGATCGGGGTAGCCGGAACCGTCGAGAAGCTCATGATGCATTCCCGCCCAGACAGGTACCTTTTCGTAGTCATCATGGAACTGGACGTTTGCAAGCAGACGGGAAGTGTAGACAACGTGTTTTTGTATTTCCAGTCTTTCCTGTGCGGTGAGTGTTCCTTTTTTTACGCGCAGCGCTTCTGCCTCAGCGGGAGAAAGAAGCGGGATCCGTTCATCATTCATGGTATAACAGGTGATTTTTTCAAGTGCCGTGATATCGTCAAGGAGTTGATTTGTAAGACAGGAAACCGTGTTGATACGGCGGATTGTTTTTCTGGCTTCTTCCAGACGCTTTTCCTGCTCTGTGAAATCTCTGTTTTCTGCTGCGGCGTGGAGCCTTTCCATAAGGATGGCAATATCAATTTTATGCATCAGCGGCTGTTCAAGGCTGCCAAGGCGGGTGGGCTTATCGATAATTTCGCTGGGAACCACCAGTTTTCCGATATCATGGAGCCATACGCTCATCAAAAAGGGATCTTTTTGCTGCTCGGAAAAGCGTAAAGGGTGGTTTTTCAGATCCAGCCAGTCCATGAAGCGTTCTGCGTAACGCACCATACTGCGGGTATGATTGGCATTATAAGGCATCCTTGCATCAATCGTGTCGACCAGAACCGCGACGAGTGAGTGGAGAAGATCCAGGACGGATTTTGACAGCCTGCGGTTTGTGATGCTGACAGCGGCGAGGGAAGCAAGGGCTGAGACCAGTGATTCGCATGCGGGATCAAACGGAATGATTTTGCCGTCTTCATCTGTCGCATTGATCAGTTCCAGAACCCCGATGTTCTTGCGGCGTTCGTCCTCCATAGGAATGATAAGCATGGAGATCGTACGGTAATCGTGAAGACGGTCAAAAGCATGGGTCATGGTAAAGGAAAAACGGTCGCAGGAATCGATATCAGGGATGTTTATTTTCTTGTGAAACAGGGCGGCATAGGCGCAGACATGGCTTTTTTCCATCGGCACAGAGGGAAACAGGTAATCTTCATCCGCTGAGACAAAACGGATCTGCTTTGATCTGATCACGGTCTGGTGGGAGTGCAGGACATGATCACGGGAAGTGTAGACAACGCCGGCATCACAGTTTGTGATATCCATGGCTTCTTCCAGGATGCGCTGCAGGAGATTGTGGATGTTTTTTTCTGATGAAAGTGCAAGGGCAATCTCCATCAGACGTTCCAGAGAGTATTGTTTCATAAGATACGGTTCCTTTTCTGTGCTGTTCTGAATGTCTGTGACAGTATAACACTTTTCTGTTTTTACCGCAATCATGGTTTGCTCTGTGTCCATGAATGGATGGTTTGTACTTTTGAAAAGATTAACGAATTTGTAGTTGTTCTGTAACATATATGAGGTATAATCAGTTGTTGTCGGCTGCAAAGGGGAAATTCCTGCGCTGACGGATCTATAGTTGCCGCGATGCTCGGAGGGGAGCATTGCGAGAATTTAAAAAGAGGAGTATAAAACATGAAAGTGACGAGAATTATTGGGTTCGGAGCGGCACTTGCTTTGATGCTTAGCGTCAGCGCTTCTGCAATGGAGATGAGCCATTGGGCATTGATTCGTGACGATGCAGGGGAGGTTATCGGTCAGATCGATGTCGGAGAAGAAGTAGAGGTGCTTGGTACTTGTGAGTATAATCCATCCAGAAGCGAAATTTATTATCCGGCAGCGGATATTTACGGAACGGTAGCATCTGTTTATATCTATGGCGGCACGGATGAAGAGTATGAAAATCCCAACGATTTCGTCTATGACGAAGAAGGCAATCTTGTTGAGAAGGATGAATCTGACGACGAGTACGAAGATGAATTCGATGACGAATTTGATGATGACTATGGTGATGACTACGATGATGATTACTACGATGACGACGGGTATGATTTCGATGATGACGACAGTTATGATGAAGAGGGATATTATCAGGGATCCTTCTCAGATATCTGGGTTGATGTAAGCATCACGGATCAGATCGTCACGGTTTACGATGGTGATGAAATAATCCTCAGTGATTACTGTGTAACCGGCACCGCCGGCGTCACGGATACGCCGACAGGTACGTTCCCGATTTTGTATAAGACGATGTCCACAACACTGAGCGGCATCGGTTCCAACGGAGAATATGCCCATGACGTGGTGTACTGGATGGTGATTACGGACTGGGGCGTAGGTCTCCATGACGCTTCCTGGAGAAATGGAGAGTTCGGCGGAGATATCTATACATATGATGGGTCCCAGGGATGCATTAACCTGGAGTTTTCTACCGCGCAGGCGATTTACGGCATGGTAGAAGAGGGAACCCCGGTCGTGATTCACTATTGATTTTTTAAAATATGATTAAAAGATAAAAGGTCATGTAAAGTGTTTTTGCCCATTTTACATGACCTTTTATTATGGTATGCGCACGAATTTACTCCGGAATTATGCCGCTTGCAGCGGCGTAAATTCGGTGCGGTAAACGAATCAAAACGCAGGCATTTTGTTCGTTTACTATATCTTTTATCGCAGAACCGTCCAAAGGAAGAATCTATTGGAATCATTTCATTTTACAGATCCAGAAGTGAAATGGATTATAATCCCTGACCGAAATCTGACAGACTGGTATACAAGTGAAATTTACGGCTTAAAGATATCGTAAGGAGCTGTGTAAAATAGCCTATACGGATGATGCAGGATATATACTCGATAACGTAAATGTCTGCCGATACGATTATCGTATAACGGGTGAACGCTCGATTAGTTCAATATAAAACGGCAGTTAATTGCGTACACGAGTATAAATTCGTCCAGGCAAGGCGGCGGAAGGAGACGCAGCGGGCTGCGGCGACTGACTAGAACGCAGCCTGAGCGGATTCAGACGCGCCGGATGCAAAGGTTATTTATGCACAGATCCTGATTTCAGAAAGGCAACTCCTTATACGACATAAGGATTAGAATGATTAAATATGAAGGCGAAAGCAAAAAAATATTATCAGGAATATATTCCGGGGCAGCCGCTTTCCTCTTTTTTTGATAGTGACAAGATTCCGCTTCTTCAGATGAGACATCTCAGGGATCTGGATTTCCCGATTACGAGAAGGATTTCGTATGAGCGGACGGTAGATGAGTTTTTGCTTCAGATGGCAGTAAATGATGTTTTGCTTCCGTTACGGAACAGGGCAGAGATGGTGATTCTTCTGGATGCCCAGGGAGCTCTGATGAGAGAGGATGGAAGGTGGACTCTTCTGTTTACGCCGGAACAGGAGGAAATGCTGACGCTGGCAGAGGACGCCCCTCTTTATCCTGTATTGGAAATGCTTCTGAAAAAGGAGTCCCAGAGTCTGGTCTGCCGGGTGGAAGTTCCGGAGCGAAGCATGAAGGCATTGGCTTCAGGCCTTCTTCCGTTTTGCATTCTGGATGAATATTGTAAGAACCAAAAGGGCGGTTATCTTTCTGTGGCAGAGAAAATCGTAATCGCCGGACCGGAAGAATTGTACAGGCATGTACCTGTCTGCCGTTATAACGCCCTTGCTACTGTGGATAAGGATGAGGTGGAAAATTACCATACCATCCGTCTGCTTATGGAAGACTATATATTCCGATATGGCACGCTTCAGGACGAAGAGCTTTTACGTCCGCTTTCCATTGCGGTTTTTGGCCATCCGGGATCGGGAAAATCCTTTGGGGTCAAACAGATTGCCTTAAGCATGGGGCACTTTTCCCTGACTTCTTTGAATCTTTCACAATATGATGACGCAGAGGATCTGTTTGAGGCTTTGGATGAAGCACTGCAGTGTGAAAAGGGGAAAATACCTCTGATTTTCTTTGATGAATTTGATTCAGAGTTAAACGGTACGGCGAGAGGATGGCTGAAATATTTCCTGGCTCCCATGCAGGACGGAGAGTATACCCTGGATGGTAAACTACGCAGGATCAAGGCGGCTGTTTTTGTGTTTGCGGGAGCTACGGCCTTTTCTTTCCACGGCTTTCTTCCTGAGACATCGGATGAGGAGGAAGCTTTCAAGACGATTAAGGGACCGGATTTTGTCAGCCGCCTGGAGGGAATCCTGAATATCAAAGGGGCAAATCCCCTGTCTCCTTCAGACCGCAGCCACATTATCCGCCGCGCGATGCTGATGCGGGGTCAGATTATCCGAAGCTCATCCGGCATCTATGATGAGACGAAAGGCCTTGTGAATATTTCAAAAGGTATGCTGGCCGCGCTTCTGGCGGTTTCGGAATATCGTCATGGCGCGCGCTCGCTGGAATTCATTCTGGAGATGAGCCGGCTGTCGGAAGTGAGTCGTTTTACTCCTTCCTGTCTGCCGGTTGATGAACAGCTGGATATTCATCTTGATGTCCAGGATTTTCGAAAGAGACTTTCCTTTGAGCAGATGATGGGTGACTATCTGGACCGGTATGTCGCCATTGCTTATCGAAATGACTGTGCGGATAAAGCTGAAGAAGCTATATCTGCGATGGCAGCGGAGGGAAGTTCAAAAGAGGATATTATAAAGGAAGAAGAATTTGTTTCCTGGGAAGAACTTTCCGAGACGGAACGTGCTGTTTACTATTCCCAGATTTATAATATCGGGGTCAGACTTCAGGATTACAAGTCAACGATCGGACTGAGGCCGATCATGCCCGGCGCAGCGGATACCATCAATGAACTGTATGGTCCTGCACTGGAAGAGCTTGCTGCCTGGGAACATTTACGCTGGGTGACGGAACTGGAGCAGGAGGGATGGAGACCGGGTATTGCGGATCCTGAAGCGATGACGAATCCGGAGATGGTTGCCTATGAGGAGCTTGAAGAACCTGCAAAGGAGCAGATCCGTCTTGTGGTGAGAAAGCTGCCTCGCAATTTGAAGGAGCTGGGATTTGAATTGTACCGCAGATCGTTCTGACAGGCATCGTCGATTGGCAGCCATGACGTAATGTCGGAAAGGCGGGTTTCTCAACAGGTATTCAGGTCTCGCCGGTACGGCAGGAGACAATCTGATCTACCAGCCAGGTGAGGTTCAGCTCTGTGTGATCCTGATGGATCGTCACGTCGGCATAGGTTTCATACAGAAGCTGTCTTTCCTTGTACAGATCGAAAAGAGTCTGTCCTTCACGGTGCGCGACGCCTCTGCCTGCAAGATCCTTCAGCCGGCCGCACAGGCTGTTGTAATCAATGGAAAGATAGATGATTTTTCCGGTTTCCTTTAAGTGCCTCATCGCCTCTGCCCCGTAGACAACACTGCCTCCGGTGGCAATGATGGTTTTTTGAGCGTCAAGGGCTGCGCAGATTTCGTTCTCAATAGAAAGAAAACCGTCATTTCCATGAATCGCAATCAGTTCCGGAAGGGTAAGTCCGGTCTGTTCCTGGATCACAAGATCTGTATCGATAAATCTCATGCCCAGACGCTTTGCGGCTACAATCCCTGCCGAGCTTTTTCCTGCGGCGGGCATGCCGATCAATACCAGGTTGCTTTTTTGCATTTTCCTGCGGTGCCTCCCATAACGCGGTTTTATAGTATGCGCACGAATTTACTGCGGAATCATGCCGCTTGCTGCGGCGTAAATCCGGCGCGGTAAACGAATCAGAATGCAGGCATTTTATTCGATTACAAAATATTGTCTCAATACCTTCAGAGGACAGTTTTGCTGTTTCGGCAGCAGGACTGTCCTCTTATACTTACAGCCATTCTGATAAGAACTGTAAATTCAGTCTACCACTTATAACGAAGCCGTGCAAGTATTTACTACTTAATTGCTATTTTTGAATAAACCGTTGACAAGTTCAAAAAAAGTGATAGAATAAAATCGTTGACAAACCAAGGGCTATACTTATATCCTTTGGGCATTTTCCATAAAAGGAGGTTTGTTTATGAAAAAGGCAGTTAAGTTGATGGTTGCATGCGCTGTTGCAGCAGGTATGATGGCATCGATGACGGCAGTTGCCCATGCTGACATTACGATTGGCTTTTCTCAGATCGGACAGGAGTCTGACTGGCGTACGGCTAATACAGACGATGTCTGCAAGGCGATCGAGGAGCATGAGGGCTGGGAACTTGTTTACAGCGATGGACAGCAGAAACAGGAAAACCAGATTCAGGCTCTGAATAACTTTATTACCCAGGGTGTTGATTACATCCTCTTCACAGGCGTTGTTACCTCCGGCTGGGATGAGATCCTCAAAGAGGTAAATGAGAACGAGATTCCTCTGATTCTTCTGGACCGTATTCCGGATTGCGCAGACAGCATTGACTATGTCGCTGCTTTCGGCGGAGACTTCCCGTTGGAAGGCCGTCGTCAGATCCAGTGGGCAGGCGAGTATATGAAGAGCCTTGGCCGTGACGGAGAGGATGTTAACGTTGCCATCATGGAAGGCACCACAGGGTCCGATGCTCAGGTAGGACGTACCGAAGGCAATGAGGCTGCTCTGGCTGACTATCCGTTCATGAAGGTTGTTGCGCAGAACACCGGTAACTTCACACGTGCAGAAGGCCAGGCCCTGATGGAGAGCTGGCTGAAATCCGTTGACAAGATCGATGTCCTGATTGCTCAGAATGATGATATGGCACTTGGCGCAATCGATGCCATCAAGGCTGCCGGCCTTGTACCGGGCAAAGATATCGTTATTGTTGGCTGCGACTCTGTAAAGGCTGCTTTCGAAGCGATCGTGGCAGGCGACATGAACTGCACAGTTGAGTGCACACCTCTGTATGGCAGCTTCGTTGTACCGACGATCGAGGCTCTTGAGGCAGGCGAAGTCTTTGATAAGACGATCATCCATCCGGATGAAGGCGTATTTGACTGCGTAGGCGGTATCGAAGTAGAAGGCACGACCTCTGTTCTGGCAGCTGACGTTATCGACGAGCGTCTGTATTGATTCTGGTAATAGTTAGATAATGATGGCAGTATCTGCTGCCATATGACCGAACGGGGCGGTGCTTGTCTGCACCGCCCTGTTTTTCTTATCCCCGGGCCTTCCAAAGGAAGATGTCACCCGCCCGAAGGAAGATGCCTCTTGTCGGTGACGGGCGGTTCGGGGGAGGACAGGAGGCGCCGCCTTCTTTTTACCCTGTTGGCAGGGATCATTCAGATGAGTCTTCTTCCGTGTGCTCACAGAGCCGCGAAAAGGAAGATTTGAGCCTTAGACATGCGGGATCACAGGTATTCAAAGGAGACGGATTTTGTATTCGGCAGCCCGGCTGCCGAAACAGCAAAACCGTCATCCGGAGATATTGAGTCAACGTACATGCTTCGTTTTAGGAGGAGGTGAAAGGTTTGCCAAATGAAAATTTATTGGAAATGAGGGGGATCGAGATCCAGTTCCCGGGTGTCAAGGCACTGGACGGTGTGGATTTCACCCTGCGCCGCGGCGAGGTTCATGCCCTGCTGGGAGAAAACGGAGCAGGAAAATCCACTTTGATCAAATGTCTGACTGGCGTAAATCATAAAGACGCCGGTACCATTTTGCTGGAGGGCAGGGAAATTACACCAGTCAGCCCGCTGCATGCGATTGAAATGGGAATTTCTACTGTTTTTCAGGAGATTAATTTATGCCCGAATCTGACGGTGGCGGAAAACATTTTCGTCGGGAGAAAGGAATTTAAGCATCGTGTGATCAACAAAAGAGCGAGAGAGCTGATGAAGCGCTTTCATCTGGATATTGATGTGACGAGGCCGCTTTCCTATTATTCCACGGCTATTCAGCAGATGGTATCCATAGCCAGGGCGGTCGATATTGATGCCAGGATTCTCATTCTCGATGAACCGACCTCTTCTCTTGATGAGAATGAGGTACAGCTTCTTTTCAGTGTAATGAGGGAACTGAAAGAGGAAGGCCTGGGTATTATCTTTATTACTCATTTCCTGGACCAGATTTATGCGATTTCAGACCGAATGACCATTCTTCGTAACGGACATCTTGTCGGATCATATGGGATCAATGAAATCAGCAAGATTGAACTGGTTACGAAAATGATCGGCAAGGATATGGATGTCATCTTCAATCTGCATCCGGTAGAGGTTGCCGAAGGCGCCGAAAAAATGTTGGTGATGGATCATGTCGGCGCGCCGGGACCGGTAAAAGACATTTCGCTGGAAATCCGTAAGGGTGAGCTGATTGGTTTTGCGGGCTTATTGGGTTCAGGAAGAACAGAGACGGCCCAGCTTATTTTCGGGGCAAATCGTGCGACAAAAGGAAAGATTTCCGTTGCGGGAAAGGAAGTTGAAGTGAAAAAGCCTTTTGACGCAATTATGAGCGGTGTGGCGTTTTGTTCGGAAGACAGAAAAAGAGACGGTATCATCGGAGATTTATCGATCCGTGAAAATATCATGCTCGCGGTTCAGGCCAAGCGGGGTTTCCTGCATCCGCTGACCAGGCAGGAGCAGAATGAGCTGGCCGACAAGTATATCAAAGCCCTTTCGATCGCGACGCCTGACGCCGAGAAAAAGATCGGAGAGTTATCCGGCGGAAATCAACAGAAGGTCATTCTTGCCAGGTGGATGGCAACAGAGCCGGATCTGCTGATCCTGGATGAGCCGACGCGTGGTATCGATGTCGGGGCCAAGGCAGAGATCCAGAGACTGATGCTGAAGATGTGCGAGGATGGAGTATCCGTGATTTTTATTTCCTCTGAGCTGGAGGAGGTTATCCGCTGCTCCAACCGTATCGTGATCATGCGTGATGGTGAGAAGGCCGGAGAACTGGAAGGCCCCTTTGATTCGGATACGCAGAACAAGATCCTTCAGATTATCGCGGAAGGTTCGGCAGGGGGAGGTGCGGCTTCATGAAGAAAAAAGGTTATCTGATCCCGCTCATTCTGGGACTTATTCTTTTCGCTGTGGGGGTTGGCTGCTTTGCGAACGTCTGTATGGTAAAGGATGCCATTTATAAAGAAACGCAGGTGAGTTTCTCAGACGCCAATATGAGATCGGCTTTTTTTAATGAAGACGACGAAGCCACGGTTCGTGAGAACGTTAAAAGAGCTTTGAAAACAGATGACGAAGGCTTTGACGCGATATTTCCGAAAGGATTTTCCAGGATCGAGGCTCTTCGTAAAGCGAATCGGCTGCAGCCTTATTTTCTGATTGCCGGGGTTGTTCTTTTTATCCTGGCGTTTTTCCTTTATATGCGGACGAAGAATCTTGATTTTTCAGCTGTGATGCGGTCAAAGATTACCTGGGCTGCTATCGCTGAGATCCTGATCCTGATTGTCTGCCTCGTAGTCCGCCCTGACTTTTTCTCGATCAGTTATCAGCCATCTACAGGCATGCTGTATGGGAGCCTTGTGGATATCATCAATCGTTCTTCGGAGATTACGATTATTGCCATGGGCATGACTCTCGTTATTGCCCTGGGAGGCACGGATCTTTCCGTTGGAGCTCTTGTCGCGGTATCGGGTGCTTTCGCTCTGAAGCTTCTGCGCTGGGATGTTACCATCTATAATACGCCGGGCGATTATTCGGTGCAGCCATATATTCTGGTTTTGATCCTGCCGCTTATAACCTGCCTTGCCATGGGGATGTTCAATGGCTTCCTGATCGGTCAGCTGGGCCTGCAGCCGATTATCGCGACCTTGATCCTGATGGTCAGCGGGAGAGGTGTGGCGCAGATCCTGACAAACGGGAAGCAGTATACGACATTGTATTCTCCTTTCCGCTGGATCGGACAGGGCAGCTGTCTCTTCCTACCGACCCCGATTGTGATATCGGTCATCGTCGTTGCGGTTGTAATGATATTTGTGCGGAAAACGGCGTTCGGCACATTTGTAGAGTCTGTGGGCATCAACCGGAGCGCGTCAAGGCTTTCCGGCATTAACGCAAAGAGAATCATAATGATTGTCTTTGCCTTGACAGGGTTTTTATCCGGTATTTCCGGATTGATTTATTCCAGCCGCATCATGTCCTGTGATTCAAACAATGCCGGATTAAACTATGAGACTGACGCGATTCTTTCGGTCGTAATCGGAGGAACGAATATGGCCGGCGGTAAGTTTTCCCTTGCGGGCACGATCATAGGTTCCATCATTATCCGGACAATCGTTACATTCGTTTATTATTTCGGTATTTCCGCTGAAGCGACGATGGCTTTCAAGGCAATGATTATTGCGGTTGTAATTGTGCTTCAGTCTGAGCCCGTCAGAAACTGGATGTCCAAGAGAGCACAGGCCAGGGCAATGGCGAAGGGAGGTGCGTGATCATGAAAAAAGAAGCCGGTTATTCCAGGCAGAGCCTGTTTGGCAGGATCATGAATCCGAAGTACATCATGGTCTACGCCACAATCGGGATTTTTCTGATTATCTATTGCTATGGAGCCGTGCGTTATGGCAACATCGGATTTACCACACTGCGCACGTTTGTCAATTTCTTTACGGATAATGCATATTATGGGATTTCCGCGGTTGGCATGACCATGGTTCTGATCACAGGCGGTATTGACCTTTCCGTCGCCTCCGTTGCCTCTCTGACAGGAATGCTGATTGCGTATGGCTATACGAAACTGGGAATATCGCCTGTCATTATGATGATCATTGCGATTTTGATCGGTGTAGGCTTAGGTACCGTGATGGGGCTGGGAATACATTATCTGAATGTGCCCCCATTTATCATGACCCTGACCGGGAACTTTCTTGCGAGAGGCGTGTGCAGTCTGATATCACGTGAGTCCATCAGTGTGGATCATCCTCTCATCAACAAACTGGCGGGGATAAAGATTACCCTGTACAAGCTTTCGGACGGGGAATGGGTCAAAATTAAACCGATCACTTCCATCAGCCTGAATGTTATCATCTTTCTTGTGATGATTGCCCTGGGCACTTATATGCTCCAGCACACCCGTTTCGGGAGAAATGTATACGCGATCGGCGGCAATGAACAAAGCGCAAAACTGATGGGACTTCCCGTGGCCAGGACGAAGGTGATGGTTTACGCGTTTAATGGTTTCTGCTCTGCGCTCGCGGGAATTGCCTATGTCCTTGTGGTAAAATCCGGGTGGAACATGGCGCTGCAGGGCGGCGAGCTGGAAGTCATATCCTGTGCCGTCATCGGCGGAACCCTGCTGACCGGCGGCGTAGGTTTTATGCTGGGAACAATGTTTGGCGTACTCCTGAAATCTGTTATTCCTGCGCTGATCACTTTTAACGGGCATCTCAATTCCTGGTGGGGCAAGATCGCTACCGGGGCGCTCCTCTTGCTGTTTATCGTGATCCAGCAGGCTGTCATCGGATACAGCGGTAAGAAAAAGAAGTAAAAAGAAACAAAAGGTCATGCAAAAAGGAACTCGTTCTTTTTTGCATGATTTTTTGCTGGCTGAATCAATCTATGATTTTCCGGAGGTCTCCTTTGGATTGCCGCCGGACTTCTTTACCGTTTGTTTCTTATGCAAAAAGAATTAATAGTCGATGAAATTGAACATAAATTATATAAAATTCGTTCAATTAGCGCGATTAAAATGAAAAAAATTGAAAAAACCTCTTGACAAAACATAAAAACCATGTTATTCTTTGTACTGTAAAAAATACAAAAGAGAAAGCAAGAGAGAAAAGAAATTGAAGCATGATACATCAGGGTATCACTTCAGTGAGCTGAGAGGAGGCGTTTCCGTTGAAATAAGAAGCTTTCAGATATCAACATAAGAGCGGTGATTCCGTTTTCCTGCGAGAGAAACCCCATGCCGATTGTATAAAAATAAGCTCAGAATGGAAAAGAGCAAATGCATGCGGAGTATAAAGAGAGGGAATCCTTATGTTGGGTATTACCGCAAGCCTGGTACAAAGATTTCATAATCCGTGTAAAGAAACGGACAGATGAAAAAGTATATCAGCAGAAGCATCCTGCAGCAGAGAAAATCAAAGTTTGGGCAGAAGCTTTGAAGGAAAAGAGAAAAGAAGAAAAAGCAGCAGATGTGATTCCGATATGATACTTTGCGATCCACAGTACAGAAAATGTGAATCAAAGCTTTGCATCAGTAGATTCGATAGATGGTAAGTGCTTCGCCGTTTATTGAGATAGAGCTTTGCAGATATGTCATATGGCTAGTAATTATTCGTAAGATATTATGTAAGATATAAAGAAAGAAGATTTGTATTCTTACTGCAAGGCAATGTGAAAGGTTCGTGTAGTTGTGAAAACACAGACCGATCTCTGTAAAATTCTCATAACAATACAGGTTTAACTGTAATGTAAGCAGGAAAATAAGAAGAAAAGAAAGAAAAAGAAGCCCAAGAACAATTGAATATAGAAAGATATATAAATAAAGAATAGTACGAGGTATAAAATTGAATAAAGAAGATTGCTGAGGCGGTCATCATTTTTGAAAACGAAAATGATGACCGTCTTTGTGTGTTGAAATCTTTCTTCATTTAGGGTATAATCATCGCGTCAATTTTTTATAGATACACAGTCACCAGCGATAAAATTTGAGAGTAGTACAGATGCCGCGTTATACACAAAGAGAGTTTGAAAAGTGGATCATAGATGAGGATCAGGATATTCTGATACTTCATAAGCCTTCCGGCATAGCCGTACAGTCCGCGAGTGTTGCTGCGATGGATTTGGAAAATCTTGCAAAAGCATATCTGAAGGGCGGATATGTAGGAGTTGTCCATCGTCTGGATCAGCCTGTAGAGGGGCTTATCCTGTTTGCGAAAAATAAAAAAGCCGCCTCGTTTCTGGATCGGCAGATTGCCAAAGGAGAAATGAAAAAAGAATACTTTGCCTTGTGCGCGGATTGTCAGGATCCTTCTATGAAAAAAGAGAGAAGTACTTTAGAGGATTATCTGCTCCGGGACGGCAGGAACCATACTTCCATGGTGGTGCCGAAGGGTACCCCGGGCGCAAAACGTGCCTTACTGGAGTATGACGTTATAAAAAGAGCTGAAAAGCCTGATCCAAGGGCGCTTTTACATATCCGCCTGATGACCGGAAGGTATCACCAGATCAGAGTACAGCTGTCTCATATCGGACTGCCGATCCTGGGAGATACCAGATATGGGGAAACCGGATGCGCGCCGGAAAGCGGAGCAATGGCATTGTGTGCTGCGGCATTATCATTTATACATCCGGGTACAGGACAAAAAGTTCAGGAAGTGATGATCCCTCAGAATGATGTTTTTCTGCCGTTTCTTGATATCATAAAAACGGAAATGGCAAAAGGTAAAGGGATTTCTGGGTCATGAAAGTCGGAAAGGTTAATACAGGGAGAGCGTTTGACATGAGAAAATTGGTTACCCTTATCTTGCTTGCGGGAATGGTTAGTACATTGATCACAGGCTGCACAAAAGAAAAGATGCAAGAATGGGTTGCTCCTTTGACTGCTGAAATCTATGCGCAGGAAGGGGCGGTTGATGAGAAAAAAGAAGAAAAGGAGTCCGGGGAACCTTTGCTGATCCCTGAAATAGACACTTCCATCAGAATAAAAGAAGGAATATCCATTGCCGTTGTGGGAAGGACCAAAAAAGGAGCTTATTGGAAGGAGCTTCGCAATGGCATGAAAAAGGCAGTGGCGGACATAAATGCGGCTTATGGCTTTGATAAAGATAAGCAGGTTACACTGGCCTTCGACGGACCTGATTCCGACACGGATGTGGAAAATCAGATCAATATTCTGGATGCCGTGCTTTCGGAGAATCCTGATGTACTGTGTGTCGCCCCGATTGATAAGGAATCCTGTCAGGCACAGCTTGAGGTTGCCGCAGAGAATAATATTCCCGTGATTGCATTTGATTCTAATGTTGAGAGTTCAGACCTGGTAACGGCATATCGTGCGGTAGATAATCACCGGATCGGAGAAGTAGGGGCATACCGGCTTGCTGTCGCAATCGGAAAAATGGGCAAGGTCGCCGTCTTTTCCGGCAGCAGAAAAAATCAGAGTAATTCTGCCCGTATCAAAGGATTTCAGGATTTTATCTCGGCATATGGAGACATAGAGGTCGTTCGTATTGTCTCAAAGGATGAGGTGGAGGATATGACAATGGCGATCCAGGAAGTCCTGGAGCAGTATCCCACACTTGCCGGTGTTTTTTGCACGGATGCGGAGACATCAGAATTATACCTTTCCATCCAGAAGGAAGAAACCCGTGATGCCGTGGCTATGATAGGAGTAGAAGCTACCCAAAGACAGCAGGAAGCCGTCAAAAAAGGAGAAGAAATCGGCGTGATCGCCCAGAGCTCCTATGCTGTCGGATATCATGCAATCTGGGCTGCGGTATGTGCGGCTTCCCGGATGCAGGCTGAAGAGCTTCCGAATCAGATTCTGCTTCCTCCTGTCTGGATTACCAGGGACAACATAGAAGATCCCTCATTGGCAGACTATCTGTTATCTTAAATTTCTTGTCTTTAGGAAAAAGATATGGTAAGATGGCACTATGGGTCAGGAGGTGGACCGTATGTTCAAAAAATACACAGATATTTTCCAACATTTGGCAATGCTTACACAGCTGGGTCTTAGTTTTATCACTCCTCTTTTGATATGTGTCGGGATTTGCGCTTATCTTACTTCTCGTTTTAACTTCGGCGGATGGATCTTTATTCCCGGGTTCTTTTTCGGGCTGGGAGGATCTTCTATGGTATTATACAAATTCTATCTTTCCTGTAATGAAAAAGAAAAAAAAGATAAAAAGGAAAACAAGGACCGACGGATTGGTTTTAATCGTCATGTGTAAGACCGTGGTGTGAAGCGATCCGTAGAATCAGGCTTTTGACAATGCAGTCATAAAATATCGTCATCCGAAGACATTACGCCAATGTACAAAACTGTGATATAAGAGGAGGGCTTTTTTATGGGGCCGGAGAAGATCTCACCTGCGGTTCGCAAGGAGACAAAAAATGTGGCGATCTATACGCTGATCGGCGTCCTGGTCAGTCTGCTTATATTTTATATTGCGCATTCCATTCGCCCGGAAGCGGTTCCTTTTGATTATACGGTTGTTCTTGGCAGTATATGCGGCGGTATCGTTGCTGTCGGAAATTTTTTTCTTATGGGGCTGACCGTACAAAAGGTTGCAAACACCAGTGATCAGGCGTTGGCTGCCGGTTATATGCGGGCGAGCTATGCCAGACGTATGATGATGCAGGTTCTGTGGGTGGTTGCGGCGATTGCAGCCCCCTGTTTTCATTTCGTTGCGGGGATTCTTCCCCTTCTTTTTCCGGGAGCCGGGATTAAGCTGGCCGGTATGATTCAGGCGATTACAGACAAAAAATAAAACAGATGCATCATTAAGTCCTGAAGAGGCTGTCCGGAATCACAATTCGTGAAGCAATCGGCTTTAAGCGCTTCCAGCTTAAAACCGTTGCGATATTATCTTACAATGCTGTTTTGTAAGCACAGATCCTAAGGATCGAGCCATAAGTAAATGGATCATCTTGCCTGATTTTTCTCCGATTTCATTGAAATAATAAACGAAGTCGCCGTGTGCGTTTTTTTGATGAACATACAAGGAAAAATTCCTGCAATCTGTTCTGTTTTCTTATTGGCTGGCTCTAACGCGGCATATTCTTTATTGCTGTAGAAACAAAAGAAACGCTGCGGCACGAGTGCAGATAAGCTTTCAAAAAGCCGGTCACAACGAAACAGGAGGTGGAGCGTCTATGGATATAGACATATCGGGAGCGAGGATATTTTTCACATTTCCCTTCGACTTCCCGATACTGGGAAAACTGAGCATCTCTGAAACGATGCTCGTCAGCTGGATTGTCATGGCAGTTATCACATTGCTGTGTATTTTCCTGACAAGGGATCTGAAAGTGGAAAATATCTCCAAGAGGCAGGCTTTGGCTGAGCTGATCGTGGAGACAGCAGACCACTTTGTCGTAGGCAATATGGGTGAAAGGTTTCGGTATATGATACCTTTTGTAGCAGCCCTGTTTGCCACAAGCGTTGTATCAAACCTGATTAGTCTGATTGGTCTGAGGAGTCCGACGGCCGATCTTTCAACAGAAGCGGCCTGGGCCGTTGTTGTTTTTATACTGATCACCTCGGAGAAAATCAAAGCGGGCGGCATCGGTGGATATTTAAAGGGATTTACCCAGCCGATTCCTGTACTGACGCCCTTCAATATCCTTTCTGAGCTGGCGACGCCGATCAGCATGGCATGCCGTCATTTCGGAAATATCTTATCAGGCGTCGTTATCGATACCCTGATTTATGGAGCTTTGGCAGTGGCCAGTTCCGCTCTTTTCGGGCTGCTTCCTGGCGCTTTGGGAAATGTGCTGTCAAAGGTCCCGTTTCTTTCAGTCGGTCTCCCCGCGATCACAGGCGTGTATTTTGATTGGTTCTCGGGATGCATGCAGGCATTCATCTTCAGTATGCTGACGGTTATGTATATTGCAAACGCTGCGGAAAGCTAAGTTTTTTTGCATCAGAATCATCAATATAGGGTGTTGTTTTATTAAGGAGGAAAGACAATATGGATTTCACGATTTTGGCAAAAGGTATTGCATTGGCAGGCTGCGCGATCGGCGCAGGATGTGCATTGATTGCAGGTATCGGACCTGGTATCGGCGAAGGCAACGCAGTCGCAAAGGCGCTTGAAGCGATCGGACGTCAGCCGGAATGTAAGGGTGATGTGACGTCTACGATGCTTTTGGGCTGTGCTATCGCAGAGACTACCGGTATTTACGGTTTCGTTACCGGCCTTCTGCTGATCTTTGTAGCGCCTGGTATGTTTATGAACTTCCTTTCCTAATTGATTCTTCTGTCAGGCAGGTTCCACAGGAGGTGATTACACATGCAGGTACAGGATCTGGTTACGATTATTCCATGGAATTTTGTGGCAACGATCTGTAACCTCTTTATCCAGATCTATTTGATTAAACGTTTTTTATTTAAACCCATCAATGAAGTCCTCGAAAAGCGCAGACAGATAGCGGATTCTAAGATAGCGGACGCCGCCAGGGCAAATGAAGAAGCCATGGCGATGAAAGCGAAAGTTGAAGAAGACATGCTGTCTGCCAGGACACGGGCAGGTGAGATCTTGTCCTCCGCCCAGAAAACGGCGGAGACCCGCAGCGAAGAAATCATTCGTGAAGCTTCGGCAGAAGCAGCCCAGATTAAGGCAAAGGCTCAGTCCGATATTGCCCTGGAAAAGAGAAAAGCCGTGAATGAGATTAAAGACGAGATCGGGGATATGGCGATGGAGATTGCCGGAAAGGTGATCGAGAGAGAGCTGAACGCGGAGGATCATGCAAAATTGATCGACGAGTTTATCGCGAATGTAGGCTGATAGGAAAATAGGAGATTCAAATGACAGACACAGCCAGATTATATGGAGGAAGTCTGTATGAGCTTGCCGTGGACGAAAAGCTATCCGATACAATCCATGAACAGATCGGTGAAATACGCCGTCTTTTTTGGGAAAATCCGGACTATGCGAGGCTTTTGTCCGAGCCTTCTATATCGTTGTCCGATCGTCTGGGAATGATAGAGCAGGCGTTTGGCGAGCAGGCAGAGCGTTATCTGATCAACTTTTTAAAATTACTATGTGAGCGGGGACTTTTAGGAGAATTCGCAGGCTGCTGCGAGGAATACGCACGGCGCTACGATGCGGACAATGGGATTGTCGAGGCAGTCGTTACCAGCGCAATACCGTTAAGTGAAGAACAAAAGGACGCGCTTGCCGCGAAACTGGAACAAATCGCACAGAAGAAAATCCGGCTTGTCGCTAAAACAGAGTCCGGAGTACTTGCCGGCCTGCGCGTGGAGCTGGGAGGCCGGCAGCTGGACGGGACCTTATTATCGAGAATGAACGAAATGTCCCGCCGGTTGAAGGAAGCCGCAGTGTGATGGAAATGGAGATAGATCTATGCAACTGAAACCTGAAGAAATATCCAAGGTTATACGCAGTCAGATCAAGTATTATGAGAATACGATTCAGCAGAACGAAACAGGAACGATTCTCATGGTAGGCGACGGTATAGCCAGAGCCAGCGGACTGGTTAATTGCATGGCCGGGGAATTGCTGGAATTTGAGGACGGCAGCTTCGGGATGGCACAGAACCTGGAGGAGAACAGTGTGTCTATCGTATTGTTTGGCTCAGACGAGGAAATCGGCGAAGGCCAGACAGTGAAGCGGACGGGCAAGGTTGTATCCGTGCCTGTCGGCGAAGCCATGATCGGACGTGTTGTGAATGCCCTGGGTCAGCCGATCGACGGTGCCGGCCCGATTGAAACGACTGAATTTCGTCCGATCGAAAGCCCGGCTCCCGGTATCTGCGAGCGCAGAAGCGTGAATCAGCCGCTGCAGACCGGCATAAAGGCTATTGACTCTATGATCCCGATCGGCAGAGGCCAGCGTGAGCTGATTATCGGCGACCGACAGACCGGAAAAACCACTCTGGCGATTGATACGATCATTAACCAGAAGGGTCAGGATGTTATTTGCATTTATGTTGCCATAGGGCAGAAACGTTCAACGGTTGCTGCTCTGGTTGAAAATCTGCACCGCAACGGAGCGATGGAATATACCATCGTAGTTGCGGCGACAGCTTCAGAAGCAAGTCCTTTGCAGTATATCGCGCCGTATTCTGGCTGCGCGATGGGAGAGTATTTTATGTATCAGGGCAAAGATGTCCTGATTATCTATGACGATTTAAGTAAGCATGCGGTAGCTTACCGTGCGCTTTCCCTGTTGATTCGCAGGCCGCCTGGACGTGAAGCATATCCCGGTGATGTCTTTTATCTGCATTCAAGGCTGCTGGAACGCGCCGCAAAGCTGGATGACGAGCATGGCGGCGGTTCTCTGACGGCTCTTCCTGTCATAGAGACACAGGCAGGCGATGTATCCGCTTATATTCCGACAAACGTTATTTCGATTACGGATGGACAGATTTACCTTGAGACGGAGCTGTTCCATTCCGGTATTATGCCCGCGGTAAACCCGGGTATTTCCGTATCCCGTGTAGGCGGAAACGCGCAGATCAAGGCCATGAAAAAGGTTGCCGGTACCTTGAAGCTGATTTATTCACAGTATCGTGAACTGCAAAGCTTTGCACAGTTCGGATCTGACCTGGACGCGGATACAAAATCTCGTCTGGATCAGGGCGCCCGTATCGTTGAAGTTTTAAAGCAGAATCAGAATGCCCCTGTGGCTGTCGAAAAGCAGGTTGTAATACTTTATGCCGTAACGAGAGGCTTTCTTGCTTCGGTTCCTGTGGATAAGGTACGTGCCTATGAGGAAGGCTTATTCTCCTTCCTGGATACGGATGCAGAAGGCGCGGCAGTGGTGCAGGAGATTCGTGATACGAAGGCGCTTGGGGAAGAGACAGAGGAGAAACTGAAAGCCGTTCTGGCAAGATATACTTCCGACTTTACGGACCGGCTGTCATAAAGGGGGGCGCGTATGGCTGCAAATATGAAAGCCGTCAAGCTGCGGATCAAAAGTGTGCAGAATACCATGCAGATCACCAGGGCTATGGAGCTGGTGGCTTCGTCGAAGCTGCGCAAGGCAAAAGACCGGGCTGATACGGCGAGACCATATTTCCAGGAGCTGCATCGGACCTTAGGGACGATTGCAGAGGGAAATACAGACTTTTCTTCTGTCTATGCAAAAGAAGCAAAGACAGATCGCTGGTGCTATGTCCTGATCGCCGGAGACAGGGGTCTGGCCGGCGGTTATAACTCAAATCTGTTCAAACGTCTGGAACTCGAAGGAAAAGGGAAAGATTTTGTTGTCCTTCCGATCGGAAAAAAAGCGGTAGAGTATGCGAAACGGAAAAATATCCCGATTGTCACGGAAGCATTTGAGATGATTGCCCATGTGACAGTCGGTGATTGTTTTGAGATGGCGAGCCTCCTTTGCAAGGAGTTTAAAGGAGGGACATTTGGCCATATCAGTTTATGCTACACGAGATTTTTTTCCATGCTGTCACAACAGCCGGACTTTATCCCGGCCCTTCCTTTGATGGATCTTCCGACCGGGGAAAAAAATGAGCCTGTACGGGATCTGATTTTGTATGAGCCGGACAGCACGGAGGTCTTTGACGCGATTGTGCCGGAATACCTGGCAGGTCTTGTTTACGGTGCTGTGTGTGAAAGCGCCGTCAGCGAGCTGGCAGCCAGAAGGATGGCTATGGAGGCGGCTACCAATAACGCCGAAGAGATGATAGAAAAGCTGAATCTCAATTACAACCGGGCCAGACAGGCAAGCATTACCCAGGAGATCACAGAGATCGTGGGAGGCGCAGAAGGTGTATAAGACGCCGGAGAAAAGATAGTGCTGTACGGATATACCACGATGGCATGCATCTGCATGCCAGGAGAGAGGTAAAGATGAGTGAGAAACATTTTGGCGAGGTAGTGCAGATCACCGGACCGGTTCTGGATATCCGGTTTGCGCACGATGAGCTGCCTGCACTGCTGAATGCCATCGAGATCGAATTTGACGGAAAGAAGCTGACGGCAGAAGTGGCCCAGCAGATCGGGGACAATCAGGTGCGCTGCGTCGCTATGAATTCTACCGACGGTCTGGTACGCGGAACAAAGGCTTTGGATACGGGCGGACCGATCACGGTGCCTGTAGGCGAGGAGTGCCTGGGCCGGGTGTTCAATCTGCTCGGAGATCCCGTGGATAATCTTCCTGCTCCTGAAACGAAGGAACGCTGGACGATTCATCGTCCGGCACCTGTATATGAGGAGCAGATGCCGGCTACGGAGATCCTAGAGACGGGCATCAAGGTCGTTGATCTGATCTGTCCTTACGCAAAGGGCGGAAAGATCGGCCTGTTCGGCGGAGCCGGAGTAGGAAAGACCGTTCTGATCATGGAGCTGATCCACAATGTGGCGACTGCCCATGGCGGCCTGTCTGTATTTACCGGCGTCGGAGAGCGTACCCGTGAGGGAAATGACCTGTATAATGAAATGAAGGAAAGCGGCGTTATCGAGAAGACTGCCCTGGTTTACGGGCAGATGAACGAGCCGCCCGGAGCACGTATGAGAGTAGGCCTTTCAGGCCTGACGATGGCGGAGTATTTCCGTGACGTGAAAAATCAGGACGTGCTTCTGTTTAT
>JAFVGK010000066.1 GCA_017475035.1 Blautia sp. | reverse complement strand
CTGATCATCCGGTTTCGGTATCACTTTATGCGATTACGGGCTTAAGCACATGGATTAAAACGGTGTTTGCGGCCTTGATTAGCCTGGCTGTCCTGAATGGTATCTGCGGTGTTATTATCAGCCATTTTGATAAGCCGGTCTGGAACCGACACAGGCTTATGACGGGGATGGTGCTTTCCGTAGCATGCGCGGCGGTATTCATTCTGACAAGACAGCCGTATGCAGGTATCATCTGTCTGGCAGTTTTGGTTGTAAAGGGATTGATGGTGGCCAGGGGAAAGGGTTTATTATGATCGAAAATGAACGAATAAAGATATACCCTGCAAGTCAGGAACAGATGGAAAAGTATATCGCTTCAGAAATGGATGAGGAGTTGAAGAAGGCGTATGAAGAAATGCTGGATGGCTGCCTGGCGCATCCCTGCCAATGGGACTGGTATGCGATGTGGATGATCGAGAAAGTGGATGGAACACATATCGGGGATCTTTGTTTCAAGGGATTAGAAACCGGCCATAATCCGGAGATCGGATATGGCATTCGGGAAGAATACAGGGGACAGGGCTTCGCTGCTGAAGCAGTGAAGCTGGCGCTGCAATGGGCGTTCCAGCATCCGATGGTAAAGGCTGTTGAAGCTGAAGCGGATCCTGAAAATGCAGCATCGCAGAGGGTACTTATGAAATGCGGGTTCCGGCCAAATGGAAAAACTGGTGAGGAAGGCCCCAGATACATAGTTTATGGAGAAAATGAGATGAATACAAACGATTATACGATACGATTGGAGAAGAAAGAAGATTACAGGGCTGTTGAGAGTCTTGTCAGGGAATCATTTTGGAATGTTTACCGTCCGGGATGCAGTGAGCATTATGTGATCCATGTACTGAGGGATGATCCGGCATTTGTGAAGGAACTGGATTTTGTCATGGAGAAAGACGGAGAACTGATTGGCCAGAATATGTTTATGAAGACAATTATTGAGGGGGATGACGGAAGAGTAATTCCGGTTCTCACGATGGGACCGATTGGAATCATTCCGGAGCTGAAGCGCAAGGGTTATGGAAAGAAGCTGCTGGATTATTCCCTGGAGAAAGCGGCGATCCTTGGTTATGGCGCAGTTCTGTTTGAAGGTAATATCGGTTTCTACAGCAGGTGCGGTTTTACTTTTGCCCGTAACTTTGGCATCCGCTATCATGATCTGCCTGAGGATGCGGACGATTCATTTTTTCTCTGCAGGGAACTGATCCCCGGATACCTTGATGATATAACCGGTATATATCAGACACCACAGGGCTACTATGTGAAGGATGAAGATGTGGAACAGTTTGACAAAGAATTCCCGGCAAAGGAAAAAAAGAAACTGCCGGGGCAGATATTCGGATGAGATCAGAGGATAAAACGAATCTTAAGTATCAATCCAGTTGACCTGACTTGTCTGGTGGAGCGCATCTTGTTCTCAGACAGGAATTCTTGTCTGGATTATCAGAGCTCTCCATTATGTAGTGTCTGCTCAACAATTCCCGCACCCTTTCCTGCATGGTGTTGATGGGATATATGAAAGTGAAGAGTATTGGCGGGATCAGCACGGTATAAACAGATTTGAAGGAGACAGGAATGCAGTTTCTGATCAGGTACAATGCGGGTTTGACATGTACGGTTGATTCGAGTATTCAGGAGATAAATTGTGAATATCAGAGAGGCAAATCTTACAGATCTCGATTCCATTGAGGAAATTTACGATGATATCCACCTTTCGGAAGAAAACGGATGTCAGACTATTGGCTGGATAAGAGGCGTTTATCCGACAAGAAAAACAGCGGAAGAATCCATTCTGCGCGGTGATATGTTTGTGCTGGAAGATGGGAAGGTCCTCGGAGCTGGGATCATAAACAGGACCCAGGTAGATGTCTATTTTGGCGCTCCATGGGAACATGATACAGATCTCGTCTGTGTTCTTCATACACTTGTCATATCACCAGGTGCTTCCGGGAGAGGATATGGAAGGGCCTTTGTGGAGTTTTATGAATGGTGGGCAAAAGAACATAACCTTCCGGAACTCAGGATTGATACGAATGCCAGGAATACGACAGCGAGAACCATGTATCGCAAACTGGGTTATAAAGAAATCGGAATCATCCCGACTACATTCAATGGGATCCCCGGTGTCGACCTTGTTCTTCTGGAAAAGAATCTGGGGGGTTGATGACTAAATGAGTGGATATTCTTTCAATAGTACGGTAATATCCTACGTACTTACAGCGAAAGGAGGAATCACTCATGAAAAAAGTACAGCTGGCAGAAAGCCGTGATGTCGATTACAGGCTGAGCAAGTGGATCACAAGAAACATTGAGCAGCTCCCGGAGCCGGATGAGATCGAAAAAATCAACACATGGTGCGGGAATAGTAACCATGGTTATTGATCTGGTTCGGAGATTTCTGCAAGAGACTATAAACTGAATAACGAATAGTTACCAAGCCTGCAGAATTGGGAAAAAACCTGATGCCTGCAGGCTTATTTCGTGGCAGCACAGAAAAAAACACTTGCGGTAGAACTTACAATAAGTGATAAAACAGTCTCCACATATAGGCATTTCACTTGCCGATACTGTCAGGATTCTCGAGGTCTATGATGACCGGGATCAACTGGCGCAGTTTTTCTTAACCTGTCAGAGGGAACCGGAAACCGTTTCACAGGATTTTGGCTGTACTGCCGAAAACCTTTTCGTTCATGTTTGCGGACGTGAAAAGCGAAGAATGTACTTGATTTTTATATCTTACAGATGTAATATATAACTGAACGGGATGCGGGAATTTTTTTTATCCAGATATCTTACGCATGTAATAATTAAAATACAGCTGCAATCAGAAAAAATGGAGACACGCTATGAGAAATCACAGATATAGGAGAAGGAGAATAAAAGGAATCTTTCTCAGAATCACGATCAGTGTTATTGGATTGTTTTTTTTATTGCTTTTGGCTGCAGGGATATTAAAAAAAGAAGATAATCGAAAAACACCGGAGGAATTACTGGTTGAGTATATGAATTATATCCCGGAAAAGGAATATGGGAAGATGTATGAAATTATATACACTGAGGATTTTGACAACATCAGCCTGGAGGATTTTATAAAACGTAACTCAGGGATTTATGAAGGCATTGAGGTGAACGATATAATGATTGATATTCTTGCATTTGATAAGAAAAAAAAGACGGTAACCTATCAGACCTCCTTCGATACAATAGCAGGAAATATCAGCTTTGAGAACAAGGCAGCTTTTATGGAGAGCAAAGAAGGATATAAGCTGATCTGGGATGATTCCTTGATTTTTCCGAATCTGACTTCGTCTGATAAAGTACGGGTTTCTACTACACAGGCAGAGCGGGGAGAAATTCTGGACAGGAATGGACGTGTTCTTGCAGGAAAGGGTACAGCGTCTTCGGTTGGAATCGTTCCAGGCAAGCTGGTAAACAAAGAGGTATCAATAGTACAGATTGCCGAGCTGCTGGAAACCGAACCGGAAGTGATAGAAAAGAAACTGACTGCAAAGTGGGTAAAGGATGATTACTTCGTTCCTGTTAAGACGATTCCAAAAGTAGAAGAAATTGCCTTAATGTCTTTCTGCCCGGATGAAGAAACTCTAAGGGAGAATGAAAGGCATGAAAAACTGCTGGAGATTCCGGGAGTAATGATATCTGATGTTGAAGTGCGTGAATACCCATTAAAGGAAGCTGCTGCACATCTGATCGGATATGTTCAGAGTGTTACCGCGGAGGATTTAGAGGAACATGGAGGGGAAGGATATACAGCTGATAGTGTAATCGGGAGAAGTGGAATGGAGGGATTGTTCGAGAACGAGCTGAAAGGTCAAAATGGCTGCAGAATTTATATTGTGAATCCGGAGGGGAAAGAAAAGGAAGAACTGGCATATATTCCGGTGCAGCATGGGCGGGATATTCAGCTTACGATTGATGCCGGCTTGCAGGTTTCCCTGTATGAACAGTTTAAGGAAGATAAAAGCTGCTCAGTAGCCATGAATCCATATACCGGCGAGGTATTGGCTTTGGTCAGCACGCCATCTTATGATAATAACGTTTTTATTATCGGATTGTCGAGTGAACAGTGGACTGCGCTTAATGAAGATGAGAATAAGCCAATGTATAATCGATTCCGACAAGTGTGGTGCCCGGGATCAACATTCAAACCTGTTATCGCGGCGGTCGGCCTGGAATCGGGAGCAATCGATCCGATGGAAGATTATGGGAACGCAGGCATGAGCTGGCAGAATGATGCTTCGTGGGGTTCCTATTATGTAACAACGCTTCATGCATATGAGCCGGTTATTTTAGAGAATGCTTTGATTTATTCTGACAATATTTATTTTGCGAAAGCAGCATTAAAAATCGGTTCGGATGTACTTGAAAGTTTTTTGAGCCGGCTTGGTTTTAATGAGGAACTCCCTTTTGAGATTAAAATGTCAGTATCTCAGTATTCTAATACAGAGGGCATTGAAACAGAAATACAGTTAGCTGACAGCGGTTACGGGCAGGGCCAGGTTCTGGTGAACCCGCTACATATGGCCTGCATCTATTCTGCCTTCTGTAATGATGGAAACATCATAAAACCGTATCTGGTTTATCAAAAAGAGGTAATGCCTGAATACTGGATTGCAGAAGCATTTTCAGAAAAAACAGCGAATCTTGTTCTGGAAGGAACAAAGAAGGTTGTAAATGATCCTGACGGAACCGGATATGGAGCCCATCGAGACGATATAGTGCTGGCAGGAAAGACAGGAACAGCAGAGATTAAGGCATCGAAAGAGGATATGTCCGGCACAGAATTAGGATGGTTTGCTATCTGCACAGCACAGAAAGATGTAAAATATCCTACATTGATCATTAGTATGGTAGAAGATGTAAAAGAAAAAGGGGGAAGCGGATATGTTGTCGGGAAGGACAGCCTGGTTCTGGAAAGGCGGTTTGGCAGTAATTAATTTTGTACTGATATTTAGCATTTTCAGGTGCGGTGATGCATCCACGGAAGAAGTATCTTCCATAGTGGAAACAAAAGCTGGCGAAAAAGAGGCTGAAGAACAATGGGAAAAAGGCTATGACCTTCCGATAGACGAGCAGGAAAGGAAAGAAGCTGAGAATGACTGCAGCGCGATGATGGAACATATTTATGAGATATACAACGCAGCAGATAAAGGAACTGCATCCAATGTCGTTTTAACAGATGATATTATTTTTGAATTACAGAAAAAACTGAAGGAAACAGGATATCCTGTTGCTGTATTGGTGACATACTCAAATATGGAAAATTATGAAAGCGTGAATACTTTTCTTGTAAATTGCATAGCCGGAGAAAGCGGTTCTGTGGTAATTTACGAGATACATGATGATGGTGGCATAGGCAGAATGAAATTCTGTTTTGATGGTACAGATATGTATGTTGTAAGTTCAAGAAGCATATGGAGTAAGAAGGGTAAGCCGGAAATGTCCTGCATATCCCACACCAGAATAAAGACCTGGAAATATACGAATAAAGGTTGGTTCTGTTATGAGTTATGCGTGCCGGAGCCTCCGGCGGTCAATGAGATCATGGATGGAAGCTGCCTGATCAGAGTAAAGCCAATGACAGAAGAACAGCGTGAAATGTCTGAAAGATGCGTGAGGGGTCTTGGCTATCAGGGAAATAATCTTTTATGTTCGAATTGGGACGCAGACCATATGAACGAAATAGACTTCAACGGGGTGTATGAATATCTGTATGCAATGAAATATGGAGTTAAGCTCGATCCGGAGGATTACCCGGTTGGAATTCCAAAGAAGGAATTTGAAAGTCTGATTATGGAGTATCTGCCAATAACAGTGGAGCAGATACGGGAATATGCATCGTTTGATGAGGAAAATCAGACTTACTTCTGGGTGAGACTCGGGTGCTTCAATTATGCTCCCACATTTTTTGGAACTGCTTTGCCGGAAGTTACTGATATTAAAGAAAATGGTGATGGAACGGTGACATTAACGGTTGAGGCAGTTTGTGACATGGTTATCTGCGATGATGCAGTCATAACTCACGAACTGACAGTACGTTTTGCGGAGGATGGAAGCTTTAAGTACCTGGGAAATAAAATCCTTAATGATGGAATACGGGGAATACCGGATTATCAATATCGTATTCGTAAGAAGAAACAGCAGGTATGAACCGACGATATTATGATATTGGAGACCCATAGGGATATTGTCAATGTAAGAAAAAGCAAATGGGATGAAAAAAACCTCGCTATTTTATTAAATTAAGTATAGAATATTTCGATTGGACATTGTAAGAGACATTTTGTATAATTCAATCAGACAAAAGAAAAACAGCTTGTTTTGGAGGCAGGTAAGATGGCTCATCTGCAGTATCTTGTTTTTATTATGAGAATATCCCGATGCCTGCCTCTTATTCTGTGAGTTTATCGGATGTGGAGGCAGACAGCGGAGGTGCTGCGGAAGCCGGAACTACACAGAGGGATGTTGTTCGTGAAGGTGTGGTTCAGATCTGCGTGACTTTCCGCGCATCGAAGAAGCGGTTGAATAAGTTTTCGGCATATAAGAAGCCGGCAAGCATTACGATCAGTTACCAGGACGGTGAGAAGAAATGATTATCAATACCGGGCAGAGAACCGACATCCCTGCCTTCTATGCGGAATGGTTTGCAAACAGGCTGAAGGAAGGCTTTGTCTGTGTCCGCAATCCCTATAATCCAAATCAGGTCAGCCGTTATCGTCTTGATCCGTCCGTGGTGGATGTCATCGGCTTTTGCACAAAGAATCCCTCTCCAATGTTTCCGTACATGGATCTGCTGAAGGCTTATGGGCAGTACTGGTTCGTTACCATCACGCCCTATGGACGGGACATTGAACCGAATGTGCCCGACAAGCATCGTCTTCTTGACGATTTCAAAAGGCTTTCGGTAATAGTTGGTCTGAATTCCATAGGCTGGCGGTACGATCCGATCTTCATTTCAGAGCGGTACACGATGGACTATCATATTCGCGCTTTTGAGCGGATCTCTTCTGCACTGGACGGATGTACAGAAACAGCGGTTATCAGCTTCATCGATCTTTATCCGAAGGTCAGGCGAAACTTCCCGGAAGCACGGGAGGTCACGAAAGAACAGCGGCTGGCGCTGGGCAAGGAGCTTATAATGATCGCTTCTGACCACGGAATGACGGTTAAGCCCTGCGCCGAGGGTGACGGGCTTGCATCCTTCGGAGCCGATTGCGGCGGCTGTATGCGGATCAGTGACTATGAGAAGGCGATCGGCAGGCGGTTAAACGTACCGAAAAGAAAAGGCGCAAGAGCGGAATGCGCATGTTACCTTGCCTGTGACATCGGCGCTTACAACACCTGCAGGCATCTGTGCAGATACTGCTACGCAAATGCGGAATCGGAAAAGGTGCTGGCGCAAAGCAGCCTGCACGATCCCGGATCACCGTTCTTGATCGGCAATTATATGGATGGCGATAAAATCCACGACGTTCCTCAAAAATCATGGATTGACGGGCAGACATGTCTGCCTTTTGATTCCTTTGCAGAGAAATAAGGTGATATCAAGGAGAATTATGAAAAAGCAGATTGTTAAGGTTAATCCCTGTTACGAGCCCCGGATGTGGGGCGGCGGACGCAGGCTCATCGATGAATTCCACTATATCACGGATGTATAAGGTGCGGCAGTCTGCTTTGACGAATCACTGAATCAGAGTATGCGCATAAACCGTTGGTGAAAGACAGGCATCTGAATATAAAATGGAATGGATAGATGGTTTTGATTTGTTTTTCTTGCATTCGCCCCGGGGATATGTTACGATAGAAAAACTCCAAAAGAAAAGGAGACTGATTTTGTTTTTGGCAGTTCAATTGCCGAAGCGATAAAATCAGGATCCGGAGACAATGGTGAAACGTACAAAACCGTGTTATGGAAGGAAAGCTCTGAAAGAGGAGGATCAAGATGAATGATAGAGTTGCAGTGATCAGTATTATTGTAGAAAACGAAGAGGCAGCAGGCGCACTGAATGAACTACTTCATCAATATGGACAGTACATTATCGGGCGTATGGGCATTCCTTACCGCAAGAAAAATATGAATATCATCTGTGTAGCGATCGATGCGCCGAATGATGAAATTAATGCCCTGACGGGAGCTTTGGGCCGTCTGGATGGCATCAGCGCAAAAGCGACTTATTCAAAGGCTTAAGGCAGCTGTGCCCGGGCATGCGGAAACATTTATGGTAAACGAATAAAATGCCTGCCTTTTGATTCGTTTACTGCGCCGGATTTACGCCGCTGCAAGCGGCATGATTCCGTAGTAAATTCATACGCATGCTATAAGTTTGTGCGCATACTATAAATTTTTGTAATTCAAATAATATTAAAAATACTATATTGATATATCCTGACGTCAAAATCCGGAAGAGGTGGATGGATGCCTCCTGCTTTTGGCTTGAGATGAAAGATTGCGATGTAAGTCGCGCACGCATACGTAAGCTTTGATTTTCGCGTTCCGTGTGTCAGAGAGCAAGTGTCTGATCCGGAAAAGGAGCGATGCTGTCCGTGCGCTTCTATAGGTATGCTTAAGCAGCCGCCGTATCTTAACCAGGAGATATGGCGGCTTTTTTGTATCTGAGGAATGACTTTCGGGGGACATATTTTGTTCCGGAGCGTGACAGGCAGCAAAATAGTCATCCGGTCGGTATTTCGTTTTACAATCAGCATTGTATGAGGAGAAATAGAGATGAGTTTAAATGAAACCCCTTCAGGGCAGCGGACGCACATCGGTTTTTTTGGCTGCCGGAATGCGGGAAAATCAAGCCTGGTGAATGCGGTGACCGGTCAATCGCTATCAATTGTGTCAGAAATCCAGGGTACGACCACGGACCCTGTTCTGAAAGCGATGGAGCTTTTGCCTCTGGGACCGGTGGTGATGATTGATACGCCTGGCTTTGACGATGAAGGAGCTTTGGGTGAACTGCGGATCCGGCGTACGATGGATGCTTTGAACCGCTGTGATATTGCCGTTCTGGTTGTGGACGGGACAGTGGGGCTGCGGCAGGAAGACCGGGAATTGCTTGAGAAAATGAGGGAACGGTCTTTGCCGTATCTGATAGCCTGGAACAAAGCGGATTCTCCCGAAGCCATGCCTCCCCGGGAAGGCGGTTTTCCTGTAAGCGCCCGTACAGGGGCAAATATCGGAGAATTGAAGGAGCGTCTGGCCAGGATTGTTCCGGAGAGAAATACACGAAAACTGGTGGGGGATCTGGTTAAGGAAGGCGATGTGGCGGTTCTGGTATGTCCCATGGATGAGTCCGCGCCGAAAGGACGTCTGATCCTGCCCCAGCAGCAAACGATCCGGGATCTTCTGGATGCCGGCGCGCTGCCCCTTGTTACAAGGGAGACGGAACTGGAGCAGGCACTGAAAAAGCTGGCGCAGCCCCCTGCTGTCGTTGTCACCGACAGTCAGGTGTTTCGAAAAGTGGATGCCATGGTCCCGGAGGAAATCCCGCTGACCTCATTTTCTATTCTGATGGCCAGGTATAAAGGGTTTCTTGGCCCCGCTCTGGAAGGCGCTTTAGCTGTGGATCGGCTGAAGGACCGGGATCGTGTGCTGATGGCGGAGGGATGTACGCACCATCGTCAGTGCAACGATATCGGTACGGTAAAGATTCCGAATTGGCTGCGCAGTTATACAGGAAAAGATATTCAGATCGAAACCTGTACCGGCAGAGATTTCCCGGAGGATCTTTCTCCCTATAGCCTGGTGATCCATTGCGGCGGCTGTATGCTCACGGAAACCGTTGTGCAATACCGCATGAAGCTTGCGGTAAGCCAGGGTATACCTTTTACGAATTATGGGATCGCCATCGCGCGTATGACGGGAATCCTGGAACGAAGCACGAAGATGTTTCCGGAGCTGAAATGGAGAAAGGAATGACAGGGGAAATACATGAACTGATCGAATGTCTGGCTGAAAATCACTGTTTATCAGAGAAAGAATATGCCCGGCTGATTGAGAACAGAGATGAGGAAGCGGCCGCTCTTTTGGCAGAGCGTGCTGTGGAGGTCCGCAAATCGATTTACGGAAGCGCCGTATATACAAGAGGCCTGATTGAGATCAGCAATATCTGCCGGAACGATTGTCTGTATTGCGGAATTCGCCGCAGTAATACGAATGTGCAGAGATACCGCCTGTCCCGGGAGGATATTCTCGCCTGCGTCAGGGAAGGATATGGACTGGGATTCCGTACGTTTGTGCTTCAGGGCGGAGAGGACGGATTTTATTCGGACGAGGTACTGGGAGATATCGTGTCCCTGATCAAAACGGAATTTCCGGATTGCGCGGTGACTCTTTCCATGGGAGAACGCAGCCTTGAAAGCTATCGCTTTCTCCATGATGCCGGGGCGGATCGATATCTGCTCCGACATGAGACGGCGGATGCCATTCATTACGCAAAACTCCATCCGCCCCGGATGTCTTTTGAGAACCGGATCCGCTGTCTGTATCATCTGAAAGAGACAGGATATCAGACAGGCTGCGGCTTTATGGTCGGCTCACCTTTTCAGACCGCACAGACACTGGCAAAGGATCTGAAATTTGTAGAAGAATTTCACCCGGATATGTGTGGAATCGGCCCGTTTATCCCGCATCATGACACGCCCTTTGGCAGCATGGCGGCGGGAACCCTGGAGCTGACCCTGTTTCTGCTGTCCATGATACGGCTGATTTATCCGCAGGTACTTCTGCCGGCTACAACCGCATTGGGCACCATTCACCCAAAGGGAAGGGAGCTTGGGATTTTAGCCGGGGCGAATGTTGTCATGCCGAACCTTTCACCGACAGGCGTACGTAAGAAATATGAACTGTATGATAATAAAATCTGTACCGGAGACGAATCCGCCCAGTGCAGAACCTGCCTCGACCAGAGAATGCGGGCGATCGGCTATTACCTGGCTGTGGATCGGGGAGATATCAAAAAATAAGGGAGACGGATTTTGCTGCTTCGGCAGCGCCGGCTGCCTGAGAAACAGAATTTTCATCAGATAAAGTATGTCAGTATAAAACCGAGTTATATGAGGAGGAAAAATCAAATGGCTGTTTATGACCCGAAATCCTTGAAAGCAGAGGAGTTTATCAACGACGAAGAGATCCGGGCCACTTTGGCTTACGCGGAGGCTAATAAGGACAATATTGCGCTGATTGACGAGATCCTTGAGAAGGCTCGTCCGAGAAAAGCCGGAAACGGATGCACCTGTGCAGGACTGACCCACAGGGAGGCTTCGGTGCTTCTCGCCTGCGAGATCCCGGAAAAAATCGAGAGGATGTATGAGATCGCAGAGGAAATCAAACTGGCTTTTTACGGCAACCGGATTGTCATTTTTGCGCCGCTGTATCTTTCCAATTATTGCGTGAATGGATGTGTGTATTGCCCTTATCATCTGAAAAACAAACATATTGTACGTAAGAAGCTGACCCAGGAGGAAGTGAGGGCAGAGGTCATTGCCTTGCAGGATATGGGCCATAAACGGCTGGCGATTGAATCGGGGGAAGACCCGGTGAACAATCCGATTGAGTATATCCTGGAGTGTATCGATACGATTTATAACGTGCATCACAAAAATGGGGATATCCGCCGGGTGAATGTCAATATTGCCGCAACGACAGTGGAAAATTATCGTAAACTGAAGGACGCCGGGATCGGCACCTACATCCTCTTCCAGGAAACTTATCACAAAAAGAGCTATGAAGAACTGCATCCGACAGGACCGAAGCATGATTATGCCTATCATACGGAGGCTATGGACCGCGCGATGGAAGGAGGAATCGATGATGTAGGGCTGGGCGTATTGTTCGGACTGGAAATGTACAGGTACGAGTTCGCAGGTCTGATCATGCATGCGGAACATCTGGAGGCGGTTCATGGCGTGGGACCGCACACGATCAGCGTTCCCCGGGTAAAAAAGGCGGATGACATTGATCCCGATATGTTTGATAACGGGATTGACGATGAAACCTTTACGAAGATTGCCGCGTGCATCCGCCTTGCGGTTCCTTATACGGGCATGATCATATCCACCCGGGAGACGGAAGCAGTGAGGAAGAGAATGCTTCGCGTGGGTATTTCCCAGGTCAGCGGCGGCTCCAGAACATCCGTAGGCGGCTATACCGAAAAAGAACGCCCGCATGATACCGAACAGTTCGATGTTTCCGATCAGCGGACCCTGGATGAAGTGGTGCGCTGGCTGATGGAGACCGGGCATATACCCTCCTTCTGTACGGCCTGTTACCGTGCCGGCCGTACCGGCGATCGCTTTATGAGCCTTTGCAAGAGCGGACAGATCCTGAATTGCTGTCATCCGAATGCTTTGATGACTCTGGCGGAATATCTGGTGGATTATGCTTCGGACGGCACGAAACAGGTGGGCTGGGAAATGATCCGTCAGGAACTGGAACGGATACCGAAGGAAACGGTGAGGAAAATCGCCGAAGAGAATATCGAAGCAATCCGTTCCTCCAACCGGAGAGATTTCAGATTCTGAAAATACATGGAATCAAGCAGGGGGGACGGTTCCTCGAAGGAACCGTCCCCCCTGCTTTTTCATTATCCCCGGGCCGCTCAAAGGAAGATGTCTCCGAGAAGCTTAAGGTGGCGGCAGCCTTGTATTCGGCATTAACCACGGATCATATTGATTGCATTTGCGTAATAACCGACATTGGACAGGTAGGTGGAAGCGAAGCTTCGGTCAATGATTATTTTTCCGGTAACGGATCTTGTGTATTTCGTTACGGAATTGCCGGAAACGATGCCGACAGCCTTGATGAAAGAAAGATATTCCGAATTTCTGCCGATCAGCTGACAGCCGGAAGAGTTTACCCAGCCGGCGTCCGACGGGGCGATATAATCTGTGCTTCTTCGATGGACATTGATTGCAGAGCTTGAATCATTATAATAATCTGATCTGCTCTTAAACCGGACAACCTTCGCTCCGGATACATTTAAAGCAGCGTATTTTCCTCTGTGATTGACGGTTGTAAAGCCATAAATGCCGTCTTTCAGGGTAGGCATCGGCGTGCCGTCGTTCTTGGAAGGATTAAAAGGATAATCGGGGATTGTGCTGCTGTTGCGATTGATGTATACTATTTTTCCACCGGAAACAACGACGCACATGGCATTCATTCTTGCTCCGGCAGAAGCATTATTACCGACGCCTTCGAACAGGAAAATGTTGATTCCGTTCTTATTGCCTGATAATCTGGAATAGTATTTTGAATTTATCATTGTTAACGC
Source organism: Blautia sp. (assembly GCA_017475035.1). Classification (GTDB taxonomy): domain Bacteria; phylum Bacillota; class Clostridia; order Lachnospirales; family Lachnospiraceae; genus Blautia_A. Next base: position 51,753 of record JAFVGK010000066.1, on the reverse strand, counting down.
TTTGTAGGCGTTTGATCCGGAACTGATTCCGTATCTGCCTGCCGCATTATTGATTTCACTTTCCGCAACCAGGACATTGGAGGATGGCTGTGGAGCAGGAGAAGGCGCGCCGGTGGAGACGAACTTCCATTTCTGGGCGTTGGAACCGTTCCACATATAGGTGATCACATTGTTGCCGTTTCGGACGGTGCCGCCGCTGTTGTCCACATAGTTGCCTGCTTTTGCCCTTACAACATAATAACCGCTGCCTGCGGACGCGATCGCCCACTGTGTCTGAATGGCGGAAGTGCTGTAGGAGGTCCATTGCAGAACGTTCTCTTTGTAACCGGAGTTTTCCTTGTGCAGATATTTATTGGAATGTCCTGCCATGATGGCGTAATAACCGTTATTCAGATACCTGAGATAAAACTTCTGGTTATTACCGCCGTGTCTCGGATAAATCTCAAGATTCGCGCCGTCGTTAAGTCCGCTGTTTACGCCGGCATTGATATCCCAGACGTAGCTGTTGTTATTTGCGGACCGGATCTCATACCACCCGTCGGGAAGGGTTCTTCTTTCGTCGTAACCGTCGCTTGTAGAGAGGAATTTCCACTTCTGGGCATAGGAACCGTTGTACGGATAAGTGATGACGTTATTGCCGAGGGATGTACTGGCGTTGCTGTTGTCAAGGTAACTGCCGTTCGCACGGTTCTGCAGATAGTAATAGCCGTTTCCGGCGGATTTCAGAGCCCATTGCGCATTGCTGGTGTTATAACCCTGCCATTGGTGAACGTTGGACGTCTTATTGTTTCCGTCTGCTACATGAAGATATCTTCCGGAATGAAGCACCTTGATCGCATAATATCCGTTATTCAGATAAACCAGCTGGAACCGCTGATTTGTGCTGTTGTTTTTGGCATAGGTCTCCAGATTTCCGCCGTTGTTCTGATTCCAGTTATTGATATCCAGCACCCGGTTGTCGCTGTTTCCGCTGACAATCATGTACCAGCCATCCGGAATAACATGGGATCCTGCTGAGCCGCCTGAAGGAGGAACGGGCGCAGGCGCAGGCTTGATGTAGTTATTGCAGTCCGAAGTCTTGATAAAAGCGAATTTGTAAGTGTCTGATCCTGCCGGATACCGGACCTGCGTATAAGAACCGTTGGTTCCCATTACAAGAACGGAATCATTCTTTGCGATATAACCGTAGGCGGAACCGTTTGGCCTGCGATACGTCGTGATCTTGGCCCGGGATGTGTAGAAGGTTCCGGTTGGGGATGTGAATAAGGTATGAAAGGGCACGTAGCCGTTTTTCGTTCTGTTGCCGGAGATCGGATAATTGACTTTACAATAATTGCTTCCGAATTCAAGTACCGTCACTTCATCCGAACCGTAAATCCATCCGGATGCGCTGGACAATGCGGCGTTGCCGTAGACACGGGTGTTTCCTGATGAGATGGTATAAACTCTGAAGGATGCGGCGCTCGCGGATGCACTGACGCCAAAGACAAAAATGAGAAACAGGCAAAGCAGACAGATGTTCCATAATTTCTTTTTCATAAGCGGTTTTCCTTTCTTGAAAGCAGTGAGTTTAAGCAGTGGGTTTTCATTTTGAAAAGCGTTTCCTGATTTCTTCACGTACTACAGGTTGTGTGTTTTTCTGTCTTCGATGGTACTATGCTAACACAGGATATTGAGGTTAAAGGCGGGGGGAAAACTCTTACAGAAGGAAGGTGTTTTTTTTGTTTAAGAAATCTGAGTCTGACAAGCTGGCATACCATACCGGTGAGGCGGCTGACCGCATCGGAGATTCAACCGGAACCGCGCAGAATCATTGTGGGAAAGGCATGAAAATAGCGGTCATTGGTTACAGCGGCAGCGGGAAGTCGACGTTGGCTCATAAACTTGGCGAGCTCTATGGACTGCCTGTCCTTCACCTCGACAGCGTTCATTTTCTTCCGGACTGGCAGGAGAGAAGCCCGGAAGACGAGCAGCGGATTGTGAATGATTTTTTGGCCGGCCATGATGCCTGGGTGATTGACGGGAATTATTCGAAACTGTCTTTTGAGCGAAGGATGAAAGAGGCTGACATGATTATCATGATGCTGTTTCGGCGCCTGGATTGTCTGTGGCGTGTTTCAAAACGCTTTCGCAGATATCAAAACACGACGCGTCCGGATATGGCGGAGGGATGCAGTGAAAAGCTGGACCGGGAATTTGTCGCCTGGATTTTATGGGAAGGAAGAAAAAAGACAGATCGGAAAAGATTTGATGATCTTAAGAAAAAGTATCCGGAAAAGGTTGTGGTATTGAAAAATCAGAGGCAGCTGGATGAGTTCCAGGGGAACTTAAAAGAATGAATCTGTGTGTTCGGACGTTGCCTTTACGTGCTTTGTGAAAACGACGGTGTTTCTATGCGTAAATCAATTCGACCTGTGCGGTCACCGCACAGGTCGAAAATCTTTGGTAATCAGGTTTTATTATCCCGGCTGTCGCCTGATCCAGAAGTATTGCCTGTCATAGTATCCAGCAGACGATGTTTTCCGCCGGAGGATTCATAGACGCGGATTTCGCAATTGTGAGGCTTGGGCCGCCATCTGATCCCGTCCGGCCGATCTTCCATATATCCGCACAGGGCACGGAGAATACCTCCGTGGCAGGCAACCAGGACATTTTCGTAATTTTTTTTCTCCAGGTCCTTCAGGAAGGAATGACTTCGGGAAACCAGGGAAGAAATCGTCTCTACGCCTTCCGGCGCGGGGAAGATTTCGGGAACCGCCCAGTACAGAGACATCTTCGGTCCCATCAGATAGTATTTTTTCTTTTCAAACCGGCCGAAATCCGCTTCGATCAGCCTCTCATCAATCATGACTTCATTCAGAGGAACGCCTCCGATGATCGATCCGGTTACGATGGCGCGGTTAAGGGGGCTGGCGTATACGGCGTCAAAAGTAATGCCGCTGTGACGCGCCAGAAGCAGCTGCCGCATTTCCTGCGCCTGCCGGATACCTGTTTCGTTCAGAGGCTCATCGGTGCGTCCCTGCATCAGATGAGCCTTATTCAGTTTTGTCTGTCCATGTCTGGTTAACCAAATTATCATGAGAACCTCTATCATTCGATTCTTAGGAGCTGTGCAGAAATAACCTGTACAGATGGTGAAGGATAAATTCGTCCGGGAAGACGGCGGAAGGAGCCGCAGCGGGCAGCGGTGAGTGACAGCAACGAAGCCTGGGCGGATTTAGACGCACCGGACGTAAAGGTTATTTATGCACACTTTCCAGTCAGTCATCGTTGTAAGAAACCATCGAAATATCAGGGGCGGGAGCTCCGAAATATTTTACAGCCAGCATTGTCAGGTCGTCGAACTGCGGAGCGTCTCCGACAAAAAGATCGACAGCTTTGCGGATTCCCCGAAGAAGCCCCTCAGGGTCCTTGTCTGTGTTCCGGTTCAGAGCTTCAACCATTCTTTCATTTCCGAACATTTCTTCATAGGCGTTTGTTGCCTCCGGCACCCCGTCTGTATAGACGAAGATCCCATCGCCCCGTCTGAGAGTCGATTCGAACTCCTTGTAACGCACTCCTTCCACTACGCCCAAAGCAGGACCGTGCTTATCCTTTACAAGAGAGAAACCGGTTTCGACGGAGAACAGAACCGGATACTCATGACCGGCGTTCGCCGATACAAGCTTTCCGGTGGAAAGAGTAAGAATGCCCAGCCAGACCGTGACAAAGAGATTTGCTTCATTGTCTTCGCAAAGCTTGTTGTTGACATTTCCGAGGATCTCGCCAGGGCTGGAATAATTGCCGGATAAAGCGACGTTCTTGATCGCGTTTTTTGCAACCATCATGAAAAGAGCGGCTCCGACGCCTTTTCCGGATACATCCGCAATGACCAGAGCCAGATGATCCCTGTCGATAAAGAAGAAGTCGTAAAAATCCCCGGCTACTTCCAACGCCGGATCCATGGAAGCGTAAAGGTCAATTTCTGTCCTGTCCGGGAAAGCCGGGAACACCCTGGGAAGCACGGAAGCCTGAATATCCCTGGCTACGGAAAGCTCAGTCCGGATCCGGTTCTGTTCATGCTTCTCTTCGAGCTTACGTGTTTCTTTCACGAGATAAAGCTTCACACACAGAACGATGATCCCGGCAGTCATGGCGATGCAGAAAAGCCAGAACGAAATCTGTTCATGATAAGCTTTTTGTTTGATGATCGGAATTTCTATTTTCTTCTTCACGGATCCCGTGGAGGGATCAATCAAAGCAAAACGGAAGGTGTAAGATCCGCCTTTCAGATTGGTATAAATAAAAGAAGGAAGTTCACTTCTGCCTGCAGTGATCATTTCTTCATCAAAGCCATCGAGCTGATAGGAAAGAATCGGTTCATTCAGAGAATAAGAAAGCGCAAAGGGATGGACCCATAATCTTTTGACTCGGGGGGAGAGAATGACTTTTTCTCCGGGGGTCAGATAGACGGTATCGTTGTCGATTTCAATATAGGGCACGGTCAGCTGCACATTAGAGTGGTCTTCGGAGGCCTGATTGATATTGATCCGTACCACTCCGTCGTTGCCGGACATATAGAGCAGTCCTTCGCCGGAAAGATAATTTCTGCAATGGGGCGTGACGACAAAGGGCAGGCCGCTTTTGTAGTCATAGTGTGTATAGCGGATCGTTTCCCCGGCAAGGATGTCGTCCGCATTTCCGATATAGATTCCGTCAGCGGCCAGGATCCAGGCATTGTCGTTCTGATCAAATACAATATCATAATTGTGCAGATTAGGAATATCCGAAACTTCCCTGAGCTGCCCGTTTGCCAGTATAAACAGGGAGGTGCTTGACAGGATCCACAGTCCTTTGCTTCCCGGCTTGCTGCTGATTCGCAGAATCGGACTGGTGGACAGTGCGTTTGCACCGGGCAAAGGATGCAGCTTTCCGTTCTCAAGGGTATAGACGCCGTTCCCATTCGTACCCAGCAGCAGTCTTCCGGGTCTGTCCTCATACATGCACAGGATTTCGGGATTTGGCAGCTTCCTGTCCTCCAGAGAGCTGACGATTTCTTTATCCTTTATAAAATAGAGTCCGGACTTGACACTGACAGCCAGCGTACCATCGTTCATCTCAAGGATATCACGGACATAATTGGAAAAAAAGGCGTTTTCTTTCGTATATTGCGTAATGGTTCCGTCCTGATCCAGACAGACCAGACCTTGCTCTCCGAACGTACAGAACCACAGACTGCCATTCCGGTCTTGGGTGATGCAGCGGATTCTTTCTTTTGCAAGCAGAGTGGAAACGGGTGTTTCTGCCCTGTTGTAGTCCTGATCCAGACAGACCAGCCCGGTATCCGAGCCGATGTAAAGGATGCCGTCTTTGATATGGGTTGTGTTGACTACACGGGGAGCGAGATTTGCCATGCTGTTGATGTTGGTAAAGATGCTGGGACTCATCTTGATGACGCCCAGCCGATAGGAAGCAACCCAGATATTCCCCTCCATGTCTGCCATCAGGGACTGAGCGGCATTGCTCCGCTGCATCTTATCGGGACGGATAAACTCCTGATTTTCATTGATAAAACCGATTCCCTTGTCAGAGGCGATCCAAAGTCTGCCGTCGGAATACAGCATGTCGGTTATAAAAGAAAGACCGGGGGTATCGATATGCCGGAGATTTTCCTTCCCGGCCCAGGGATTCCCGTACAGAAGCCCTTCCACATCCAGGCCGAAATAGACATATCCTTTCCTTTCCGGATCCGGGTAAATATTGGATATGATATCTTTCGATATTTCCGTTCCGCTGAGCCATAAACTGATTTCCAGATCGTCTATGGCGAACACTTCGCTATTCGCGGTGAGCGCATAGATGGTTCCGTGTTGATCAGAATCCATCGCGTCTACACTGACATCTTTCAGGCGCGGATCCATAAGCCGGACGATATTTCCCTCAGCATTAAAATAATAGAGACCGCGCCTGGTTCCGATCAGGACATTGCCGTTCCCGTCTTCCGCAAAGCAGCGGATATTTCTGGAATCCAATCCGTTTTCTTTATCATAAAAAGAGAAACCGCCATTTTCCATGATGCTGAAACCGTTGCTGTTGGTTCCGATCCAGAGCCGGTTCCGGCTGTCTACAAAGAGACTGATCACATTGACCAGCCTGGAATCTTCGAAGCGATAGAAGGACTCTCCGTCAAAACGCAGAAGCCCTCCATAACATCCGATATAGATAAACCCTTCAGAGGTTTGCTGCAGAGCGTTCGCTTCTGAAAAAGGCATGCCGTTATTGTTGTTGTACAGCACAAAGCTCCAGCTTTGATCCTCATTGGATGTTTCGGCTCTGACTATGATCCGGAACAAACCCGGGGAGATCAGAAATGCCAGTATTAAAATAAATAAAGAACAGATCCTTTTACGCATTTTAATCCATCCTCTCATGAAGCCGTTGGAACGGAGGCGCTTTGTCAAATATTGCAGGATGAAACCCCTGTATTATAAAGTATAAACCAAACTGACAGATATATCAATAACAGATAAACGATATGCAGAGGCGGTTCCTCCTTTGGGCGGCCGGGGATAAAAAGAAGGAGCAGGATAATTCCTGCTCCTTCAGAAAAGCTTTATCAACTTAGCATGACGCTCTTATCCATCAGTTTCAAAGATCAGATCTGCTTTCCGGGATGCGTCTTCAAAGATATTGCCGGTTTTAACGGGAAACCAGCCGGCACAGCGGTATCCTTTAGACGCATATGCATCGAAGACTCCGCGGCAGCCCTGATTTTTGCTGCTGAAAAGGCCGTTCACTGTATTGATTGTGACATATTCATATTTCTACATTTGTGCGCTGCTTTTATTTCCCGAAGTATCTGTCCAGCAGTCCCTTGAACGCTTTGCCGTGTCTTGCCTCATCACGGGCCATCTCATGTACCGTGTCATGGATCGCGTCAAGATTCGCTGCCTTTGCTCTCTTGGCAAGGTCAGTCTTTCCTGCGGTAGCGCCGTTCTCTGCTTCCACACGCATTTCAAGGTTCTTCTTGGTGGAATCGGTGACGACTTCGCCGAGCAGCTCTGCGAATTTAGCCGCATGCTCTGCCTCCTCATAGGCAGCCTTCTCATAATACAGGCCGACTTCCGGATAACCCTCGCGGAAGGCAACGCGTGCCATGGCAAGATACATACCTACCTCAGAGCACTCACCCTGGAAATTAGCGCGGAGATCAGCAAGGATATCCTCACTTACACCCTGAGCCACGCCGACAACATGCTCTGCCGCCCATGTCATCTCGTCGCCCTGTTTCGTGAACTTGGAAGCGGGAGCCTTACATACCGGGCACTGCTCCGGAGCAGCATCACCTTCATAAACATAACCACAAACATTACATACCCATTTTGCCATATGGATCTCCTTTCTGATGCATAAAAGGCATACCACTTCGTTTACCGCTTTCGCAGTAATTCGTGCGCATCCTCTGAAAACTGTTCTGTTAACTAAGCTGCATGGGTAAATTATAAAAGAATTCCGGATAGTTAGTCAAGACTATTCTTTAGACTGTTGGTAGAATCTCCGGGAGCCGGTGCAGACCTTGAAGCCGAGCGTCAAGGTCTGCTTGAAAGGGTACTCAATTTGCGAAACATCCGTGATAACAGCTCCCTGCATTCTGGACAAATCTTTTCAAGGCTGATATACTACATAATAAATATCTAGTGGAGGTAATAGGAATTCATGGAAAAACCAAAATATTATATTACCACGGCGATTGCCTACACATCAGGCAAGCCGCATATCGGAAATACTTATGAGATCGTCCTGGCGGACGCGATTGCCAGATATAAGAGGGCAGAGGGCTATGACGTCTTCTTCCAGACCGGGACGGACGAGCACGGGCAGAAGATCGAGCAGAAGGCCGCGGAAAAGCAGGTGACGCCGAAGCAGTTCGTAGACGACGTAGCAGGGCAGATTAAAGATATCTGGAATATGATGAATACGTCCTATGATAAGTTCATCCGCACGACGGACGAAGATCATGAGCGCCAGGTACAGAAGATATTTAAGAAAATGTATGCCAAGGGTGATATCTACAAAGGCGCATATGAGGGCTGGTACTGTACTCCCTGCGAATCCTTCTGGACCGAGACCCAGCTTGCGGACGGCAAGTGCCCGGACTGCGGCAGAACGGTTACGAGGGCCAGCGAGGAGGCATATTTCTTCAGAATGAGCAAATACGCTGACCGGCTGATCGATTATATCAATACGCATCCGGAGTTTATCCAGCCGGAATCCAGGAAGAACGAGATGATGAATAACTTCCTGCTCCCGGGCCTCCAGGATCTGTGTGTTTCCCGTACTTCTTTTAAGTGGGGAATCCCTGTGGATTTTGATCCCAATCACGTTGTTTATGTCTGGCTGGATGCCCTGACAAACTACATCACCGGGATCGGCTACGACGGCGATGGGAATCACACAGACCAATATAAAAAATACTGGCCGGCTGATCTTCATCTGATCGGAAAGGACATTATCCGCTTCCATACGATTTACTGGCCGATCTTCTTAATGTCTCTGGAGCAGCCGCTGCCGAAACAGGTCTTCGGTCATCCCTGGCTTTTGCAGGGGGACGGCAAGATGAGCAAATCCAAAGGAAATGTCATCTACGCGGATGAGCTGGTGGATCTTTTCGGTGTTGACGCGGTACGCTACTTTGTCCTGCATGAGATGCCCTTTGAAAATGACGGTGTGATCACCTGGGAACTGATGGTGGAACGCATGAATTCCGATCTGGCAAATGTCCTGGGGAACCTGGTCAACCGGACGATCTCCATGTCCAATAAGTACTTTGGCGGCATTGTGGAGAACAAACAGGTCAACGAGCCCGTGGATGATGAGCTGGCGGCGGTGGTTGCGGGAACGAGCGCAAAGGTCAGTGAGAAGATGAGCCGGCTTCGTGTCGCCGACGCGATTACGGAGATCTTTACCCTGTTTAAGCGCTGCAATAAATATATCGATGAAACCGCGCCCTGGGTGCTGGCAAAAGACGAGGCCAAAAAAGACCGTCTTGCCACCGTGCTTTACAATCTCGCGGAAGGCATCACCATCGGCGCGGAGCTTCTCGAGCCCTTTATGCCTGAGACCAGCGAGAGAATTCTTGCCCAGCTGTGCGTATCAAAGCGCGGCTTAGAGCAGCTGTCCGTTTTTGGCGGCTATCCTTCCGGAAATAAGGTGACAGAAAAACCGGAAATTCTCTTTGCCCGCCAGGATCTCAAGGAAGTCATGGAAAAGGTGGAAAAGCTGCATCCTGCAGCTCCTTCGGCTGCGGATGCCGGAGAAGAGAAGAAAGAAGCGGGCGGGATCGATATCGATGCAAAGCCGGAGATTACATATGATGACTTTGCGAAGCTGCAGTTTCAGATCGGTGAGATCATTGCCTGCGAAGCGGTGAAGAAGTCGAAAAAACTTCTTTGCTCCAAAGTGAAGATCGGCAGCCAGGTGCGGCAGATTCTTTCCGGCATCAAATCCGGGTACAGCCCGGAGGAGATGGTGGGAAAGAAGGTCATGGTTGTGACAAACCTAAAGCCAGCCAGGATCGCCGGACTTGACAGTGAAGGAATGATCCTTTGCGCCGAGGACGGAGAGGGAAATCTTTCCCTGATGGTGCCGGACCGTGAGATGCCTGCCGGGGCGGAGGTCTGCTGAATGATTTTTGATACGCACGCTCATTATGATGATGACGCGTTTGACGCGGACAGGGAGGAGCTTGTCTCCTCCCTGCCTGCTTTTGGAGTCGGGACGGTGGTAAATGTCTGCGCTTCCGTTGAGAGTCTGCAGACGACGCCTGCCCTGGCGGAGAAATTTCCCCATGTATACGCGGCTGTAGGCCTGCATCCGGATGATGCCGGAAAATATGACGGGCAGGCAGCCGAAACGATCCGTAATCTCACGAGAGATCCGAAGACCGTCGCGATCGGCGAGATCGGCCTGGATTATTACTGGCACAAGGATGCCGGCGAACATGAGCTCCAGCAAAAGGTTTTCCGTGATCAGATGGAAATCGCCGGACAGACAGGCAAGCCTTTTATCGTTCACAGCCGTGAGGCGGCAAAGGATACCCTGGACATTGTGAAGGAGTATTGCCGGAAAGGCATGCACGGCGGCATTATTCACTGCTTTTCTTATTCCTGGGAGATTGCCAGGGAGTATCTGGAGATGGGACTGTACCTTGGAATCGGCGGTGTACTTACGTATAAAAATGCGCGCAGACTGGTGGAGGTCGTAGAAAAGGCTCCCATAAGTCAGCTGGTTCTGGAGACAGATTGCCCGTATCTGTCCCCGGTTCCCTATCGCGGGAAACGAAATTCATCTAAATATCTGCCGCATGTCGTGGAAACCATGGCAAAACTGAAGAATATAGATGAAGAAACGGTGATTGCGGTGACAGAGGAGAATGCGAAGAGATTATTCGAAATAGCATGATTCCGGGGACGGCGCTTCTTTCCGTCCTTTGACCGCGGAATCGGGCAAAGGAAGTTTTTGGTAAAAAAAGTCAGACTATTCAGGCACAAATATTACAGAAATGTTAAATCCAGTTTTCAAGCTGTAACTGTTTGACGACAAAAATGTCAAGAGGTTTCTCGGATTTTCTTCCGAATTTGATCGATTTGGGAGTTTTTTACAAAGTTTGTCCATTCTGTGAAAATGTGGAAAACTTATTTTCCACCCCGAATAAATGTGGAAAATGTGGATAACTTTGTGAATAACTTATTTTCGGGGCTGTTTTTCTCCACACGAAAAGTGGATAGCGAATGTGGAAAGAGGATAACTGCGAAATGTTTCGTTAACCTTTGTGCAATTTGCCATCTATTCAGGTTACGCCGTCTTTGGTATAATCGGAAACACGAAGCAGAAAAAATTTTGTAATAAATACAGTATCAGAGGTATGCTGGAAATTTCTGAAAAATACCGCATTTAATCTTTGAGAGATGTGGATTTTAAGAACTGCTCGTCGAAATAAAAAAGCAAGGGAAAAAGATTATGAAACGAAATGATAATCTTCCATTAAATCTGGTAGAAAAGATGAATAGCCGGATCAGCATGATCGTATCTGCTGTTGTTCTGGTTCTGATCTGCGTGTTGTTTAACCGGATCGATTATAATATGGTACAAAGGCCGGCGATGGAGGCGGAGAAAACAGCTGCTGCCCTTGAGGCGATACAAGGGACAGATGCAGGCAGCGGCGGAGCCGTGACAGGAACCGCTTCGATTGTGGCTGTCGGGGATAATATCGTAGAAGGCTCTCTTCTGACTTCAGGACAGAGGGACAACGGGATTTACAGCTATGATCACTTATATGAACATGTGAAAGCAGATATTCAGGCGGCGGATCTTGCGATTGTCAATCAGGAGACCCCTTTCACCACGGATCATACCTCGGCCAGCGGATATGTGCCCTATGTTACGCCGGTTGAGGTGGCTGATGCCCTGGCGGCGGCAGGATTTGACGTTTTTACCGCTTCTACCGAGCACATGCTCTCGGCAGGAGATGAATTCGTGGCCCAGACCATGGATTTTATGAAAAACTCTCAGCCGGGCGTGTCTCTTGCAGGCATCAGGGAAGCAAATGCCTCGGCACAGATCATTGTGAGAGAGGTCAACGGGATCCGGATTGCGGTCCTGGATTACAGTATGCCGATCCAGAGCGTGACAGTGCGCTCGGACACTGCCGCAGGATACAGCCTGTTTACTCTGCAGACTGCGGAAGTGGCTCAGATGATTGCGCAGGCAAAGGAGATCAGCGACTGTGTGATTTTCTGCATCCACTTTGGCAAAGACCAGGAGTCGATGCCCACGGAATATCAAAAGGAGTGGGCGAATTACCTGCTTTCCCAGGGCGTTGACGTTACGATCGGTACCTTCTCCCATGTTTTGTCGCCATATTGTACCATGACGGATCAGCAGGGACATAAGATGCTGATTTATTACGGACTGGGCAATTTTGTCTCCGGCCAGTCGTCAGACAAGGCTATGCTTGGCGGTCTGGCGCGGTTTACCATCCAGAAGACCGGAAGCGGGGAAAATTCACAGATTCAGATTATCAATCCGGATCTGGAGCCTCTGGTGATGCATTATAATATCAGCAACGGAGACCATGCGGTCTATAAGCTTTCTGATTATACAGACACGCTGGCTATGTCGCATACGCTTGCGGCGACGTATGGCAATGATTTTACGGTCCGTGCTTTGAAGGACAAAGCTGCTCAGACGCAGCTCCTGCAATGGACTGCCACGGAAAAAAACACGATGCTGGATTTTACGTTTGACAGTGAAGGCAACATGTATGACGGCGCCGGCATTCGTGTACAGGATCGTGATTCAGTCTCGGCAGATCAGTATTTCGCCCAGCTCGGAACTGCCGCGGCGGGAAATTCCGCGTCTGAAGATAACGCGGAGGGCGATGAAGACTATGATTATGACTATGAGGAAGATTACGACTACGAAGATACCGATTATGAGGAAAACTACGACTACGAAGATACCTATTATGAGGAAGACTACGACTACGAAGATACCTATTATGAGGAAGACTACGACTACGAAGATACCTATTATGAGGAAGACTATGATTATGAAGAGGACTACGATTACGATGAAGAATATTCAACATAATCGAGGATCCGCTCGAATCTGTCGTATCGGTCTGTCTTTTGTTCAGGTTTATCTGTAACTGACATCGGCGGTCTCCGGCGATGTCTGTCGTAATCGTCAGGCATAGTCCTTAAAGACGGAGAACGGTTTTAAACTAAGGGGGACGGTTCTTGGTGTTTCTCTGAGGAACACAAGGGACGGTCCCCCTCTTATTATCGAAGAGCGCCCTATGGAATGCCTGTACCGCGGCGCGTCGAAACTGTATGTCGGTATAAAGCATAATACTTCGTTATGATATGAGAGGAGGAGAGGCGTTATGCGTCTTCGTAATATTCCCGGGGCAAGGGAGGAGATCGGAATCAGCCCTTATGTTGTTCCGGATCCCTTTGCCTGGAAGGGAAGGTGGAAGGACTATTTTGAAAATGATAATCCGATCCGGATAGAGATCGGCATGGGAAAAGGGCAGTTTTTGATGAAAATGGCTCAGATCCATCCCGAGATCAATTTTATCGGGATTGAGATGTACAGCAGCGTTCTGCTGCGCGCTTTGCAAAGAAGGCAGAAGCTGGAAAAAGAGCTTTCGGAAAAAGGTCAGGCGGGGCTTGCAAACCTTACTTTTCTGCGTATGGACGCCAGGGATCTGGCGGATGTTTTTGCTTATGGGGAGACGGACCGTATTTATCTGAATTTTTCGGATCCGTGGCCGAAGGCCCGACATACGGACCGTCGTCTTACGTCACAGCGGTTTTTGAAAAGATATGAAAAAGTATTGCCGCCGGATGGACAAATCGAGTTCAAGACAGATAACAGGGAGCTTTTCCGGTTTTCTCTGGAAGAGGTTGAGGCGGCCGGTTGGCGGCTTCTTGCACGGACCTGGGAGCTTCATACGGATCCTGTCCTGAATAAGGGGAATATCATGACGGAGTATGAAGAAAAATTTTCCTCCCTGGGGAATCCTATCTGCAAATTGATCGCATGTCCTCGTTGACTTTTACCGAATAAGATGATACATTTGAATGGTATTTTTGGCATTTCAACGGACATGATCCTTATAAATCTCTGATTGTAAAGGCGAGGGCATATGTTTATTCTGATTTTTTTGCTCTGGATTATATTAAATGGCAGCTTCAGCATACAGACGGTTCTGATCGGACTTCTGATCTCGGGAGCTTTGTGCTGGTTTGCCAGGAAGGTGCTGGGATTTGGCGAAGGATCTGATCATTTGCTGGTCAGATATCTGCCGTGGGCGGTCAGATATGTGGGAAATCTGCTTATGGAGATCATCAAAGCGGCTCTTAATGTGGCTTCACTGGTATTCAGCCTTACAGAGCACCCGGATCCGGTTATTGTGGAATTTCATTCCGGCTTTGCGGAACAGTTTAAAAATGTGCTGCTGGCAAATTCCATCACGCTGACGCCCGGAACATATACCATGTTTCAGGAGGGAGATTTTTTTGTTGTTCATTGTCTGCGGCGTGAGTATGCTGACGGACTTGAAGAATCTTCCTTTGTGAGACTCCTGGATGAGCTTTCTGCTCCGGGATCCCAGTGGAAAAAACCGGATCTTTCATCCATAAAGAACCGCGCGGCAGAGCTGGGCAGCGCGGTGAAGAGAAAAAGTGGCAGGTAGAATCATCTACCGTGATTGACATGCTGCAGACATGTCGGGAAAGGGGAACATATGACGGCTTTGGATAATGCCTACCGCGTGCTGTATAATGTTGCGCTGATCGTTCTGGCGATCCTGATCGGGGTTATGCTTGTGCGCGCGGTGATCGGCCCTCGTGTTACGGATCGCATCCTGTCGATTAATATGATCGGCACAATGGTGATCTGCAGCATCGCGATTTTCTCTCAGCTTCTCGGTGAAGGATATCTTCTGGATGTTGCCCTGATCTACGCCCTGATCAGTTTTGTTACGGTGCTGGTCTTTGCTATGGTCTATATTCCTTCAAAACCGAAACGGGACATGTACTATGATCCGGGAAAACGCAGAGAGAAAAAACTTCTTGAGACGGACGATGGTGCTGAACAAGGGAATGTAGAACTGCAGCAGCATGCATGTGAGGGAGGAGGCGAGGCATCATGATTGTTCTTGGATGGATACGCTTTGCTTTGACCGCTGTCATTCTCGTTGGCGGCCTTGCCTGTTTTACTGCGGCTGTTTTGGGCGTATGGAGATTTGATTTTATCCTGAACCGCATACATTCCGCCGGGATCGGAGATACGCTTGCCCTGTTTTTGGTTATGCTTTCCCTGGCATTCAGCTCCGGTTTTCACATGGATACTTTGAAGCTGGTGCTTTTGTGTCTTTTCATGTGGTTCTCATCTCCGGTTTCCACGCATTTTCTGAGCCAGATCGAGTATTTCACAAATCCGGATCTCTATGATCATGTGGATCGGGCGGAGAGTGCGGATCTTGAGTGAGGAATGGTAAGGAAAGCGTATTCGGGTGCGGAGGTTGAGCTATGGAGGCTGTGATTATTGTATTGTTGATTCTACTCATTTTCTGCGCGGTCTGTGTCAACCTGACCGGAAACCTTCTGAGAGCGGTCGTCATATTTCTGGCGTACAGCTCGATGATGTGTCTGGTCTGGATACTCCTGCAGTCTCCGGATCTGGCTATTACGGAGGCTGCTGTCGGCGCCGGCGTGAGCGGGATTCTGTTTTTGATGACATTGCGCAGGATCGAGGCCGAGGATGCCGGAGACGCGGTTCTTCCCGGCGAGGAGGAAAAGGAGGCCGAGGAGTGAGCGAGCGATTTCGAAAATGGCTGGACGGCGGCTTTGAGGTTTATGACCTGATGCCGGATGCCGCCGAAGGATATGATGTCCCGATCGAAAAGGTGGAGCAGAAGCGGCAGGAGATCAACCGGCAGATTGATGAGGATGAGAAGACAAAAAGCTTTATCCGGTCCACGGACAAAGGTTTCCGGAAGCTTTATAATATCGTTGCGGTTATAAGCTGTGTGATGCTGATCGGCGTTCTCTTGTATACGGTGGGAAACCTGCCTTATTACGGAAAGGAAAATCCGAGGGCATCAAAGGTATATACAAGATATATCGAAAAGGGAGTGGAAGAGACCGGCGCGATAAATGCCGTAGCAGGGATGATTCTGGATTATCGTGCGTTTGATACCCTGGGAGAATCCCACGTCCTCTTTACGGCTCTGCTTTGTGTCATGGTTCTCCTTGGCAGAGACAGGAAAAATATGCGCAGGGATTATGAGGACTATTATAAAATAGCGAATGACCGCTACCATGATCTGTACCGGGATCCGATTCTGTACCGGGTCGGTACGGTTCTGATTCCCGCTATTTTTCTTTTCGGCATGTATGTTCTGCTGAACGGCCAGAATTCTCCCGGAGGCGGCTTTTCCGGCGGCGCGATCATGGGAGCGGGCCTGATCCTGATGTCAGCCGTATTTGGGTTTGACCGGGTTGACGGGTTTTTTACCAGGCGTCTGTTTTCGTGGCTGAGTCTCGTGGCTCTTGCTTTTTACAGCTTTGCAAAAGGCTATGTCTTTTTTATGGGAGCGAACGGGCTGGAAAACCATATTCCGAAGGGCTGGCCGGGCACGATCCTGAGCGGGGGACTGATTCTCCCGCTTGATATCGCCGTGGGTCTGGTTGTGTGCTGTACGATGTTTGGCTTCTACAGTCTGTACCGCAGAGGAAGTATCGGGGGAAAGTGAGGAGACAGGTCATTATGCTTGATGCATTGCTGAATAATTATGTAGAGGCGAGCGCGGTCATACTTTTCGGCATAGGTTTTTCGATGCTGTTATTCCACCGCAACCTTTTTAAGAAGCTGATCGGGCTGAATATCATGGATACAGGCACATTTTTATTCCTCGCTTCGATGGGATATATCTATGGGCGTAAGGCGCCGATCATGACGGACGGCGTCTATGAGGCTTCTTCTTATATCAATCCGATACCCGCAGGTCTGATTCTGACCGGGATTGTGGTTTCCGTGTCTGTGACTGCCCTTTCCCTGTCATTGACGGTGAGGCTGTACAAGCGATATCACACCTTGGACATCGATGAGATTTACGCGATCTCCAAGCATGAGACGGAGGATAGGTAAATTGGGATTTGTGTGGAATTTTCCGCTTTTTGCGATCATGTTAAGCCTGTTTTCCGGAGCACTGTGCATGCTGCTTTCGGGAAAGACGGCTAAGCTGTACACTATAATTCTGGAAGGGATTCTGATTGTCTTTTCCGCTGCGGTGCTGCGGATGACATTGCGGGCAGGACAGGCATTTACCTATGTGATGGGGGAATTTCCCGCGCCCTGGGGAAACGAAATCCGTATGGGCGTCCTGGAGGCTCTTCTTGCCCTGGTTTTTCTGATCGTGATGCTTTGCTCCATCCTCGCCGGCGGACGTTTTGTGAAGGAAGATCTGGATGAAAGCAAGGTGAATCTGTATTACGGTCTGGTAAATCTGATGACGGCTGCGCTGTTGGCTCTCATCTACACAAATGATATTTTTACAGGCTATGTTTTTGTGGAAATTCTGACGCTGAGCAGTATCGGCGTATTGATTGTCAGGGAAATCGGCCGGACGACCCTGGCGGCAATGCGATATATGATTCTGAATCTGCTGGGATCCGGTCTGTTCCTTCTGGGAGTTGTGTTATTATATAATATCACGGGAAATCTCCTGATGGTACCGATGCATGACGCGATTGCGGAGCTTATTCTGGATTCGCGGAATATTCCTGTGCTTTCCGTTGCCCTTGGCATCGTGACAATCGGCCTTTCCATCAAAAGCGGTCTGTTCCCATTTCACTACTGGATGCCGGACACCTACGGAAGGGCGACCCCAACATCGGCCTCCCTGCTGTCCGCATTGGTTTCCAAGGCCTATATATTTCTTCTGATCAAGATTTATTGCCGTGTGGCGGGATGGGATGTATTGGAAAGGCTTCCGCTTGGCAGGGTTTTGATGATCCTGGGAATGTGCGGGATTGTCTTTGGATCCGTAGCTGCGATCCGTGCCGACAATATCAACAGGATGGCTGCTTTTTCTTCTGCGGCGCAGATCGGATATATTTTTATGGGAATCGGCATCGGAGGCACAGCCGGATATACAGCGGCGGTCTTCCATATCCTGGCTCATGCCGTGACGAAATCGCAGATTTTTTTGACGACGCCGCGCCTGGCTGAAGTATCCGGCGGCAGTCTTTTGTTCAGAAATCTCCGGGGGAGCGCGCTGCGTGACCGGGATGCCGGCAAGGCTTTTGGTATTGGCGCATTGTCCATGGTCGGACTGCCGATTTTCGCGGGGTTTGCATCCAAAATTCTTTTTGGCGTGGCAGCTGTGGATACGGGACAAAAAGATATTGTTTTTGCGGTGCTTCTTGTTCTGGCAGTCAGTTCCCTGCTGAATGCGCTCTATTTTATCCGGACCTTGCTTCTGATATACATAGAACCGTCAGAAGAACAAAAGGCGGCTTTGCCGGGCGCCTTTAAGACAAGAACATTCCATCACATGGATTATCTTCTTCCGATGATTGTACTCAGTCTGATGAACTTTTTCCTGGGAGTATTTTCCTGGGCTGCAGTAGGATGGATTCAGGCAGGTCTCGCAATGCTGGGATGAGCTGATGCGGATCTGTAAACCTCTTAAGCCGATGCCTGACATAGAGAAAGGAGTTCCACGATGTTGACGATGCTGGCTGTCTTATTTCCCGCTGTTGCGGGAGTGTATGTAGCCCTGAAGAAATTTCCGGAGGGGAAGAAGCGCAATGACGCCTATACGCTGGTTGTCATGCTGACTGATTTTTTCGGCATTCTCGCGATTGCCTTCAGCCGTCCCTTAACCCTTTTTGTGTTTTCAAAGAATGTTACGTTTCTGTTTGCCTTCGACGGCGTCGGACGTTTTGCCGCGGCAGCAGTGCTGATCCTTTATACGGCGGTGACATTTTATGCCTATGAATATATGACGATGGAAGAGGAGGTTGATTCGTTCTTTGCCTTTTATTTCCTGTCAATGGGAGCCATGATTGCCGTCTGCGCTTCCGGAAATCTTGTCACCTTGTATCTGTGCTTTGAACTGGCTACTTTGACTTCGGTTCCGCTGGTTTTGCACGAAAAGACAGAGGAATCCATCAAGGCTGCCGTAAAATATCTGTTTTACTCCATCGCAGGTGCTTTGCTTGGCTTATTGGGAGTGTTCTTTACATATTATTACGGCAGCGGCGAAAGAGCTTTTGTCCTGGGAGGCTTTCTGGATCGAACGGCATTGGCCGGCCATGAAGGGGCTTTTCTGTTTGCCATTTTTGCGGCGCTGATTGGTTTTGGCACCAAAGCCGGTATGTATCCGATGCATGGCTGGCTTCCGGCTGCACATCCGATTGCGCCGGCACCGGCATCCGCATTGCTGTCAGGCGTCATTGCCAAGGCCGGCATCGTTGCCGTTATTCGCCTGATTTATTTTTCCGTTGGCGTGGATGCCTTACGTGGAACGTGGGTACAGACCTTGTGGATGTGTCTGGCGATGCTGACGATCTTCATGGGATCCATGATGGCTTTTAAGGAAAAGATTCTGAAAAAAAGGCTGGCATATTCCACAGTCAGCCAGATTTCTTATATTATGCTGGCACTGTCTACGCTTTCCCTGGACGGTCTTCGCGGCGGGCTTGTCCATATGATGGCTCACGCGAGCGCAAAGGGAACGCTCTTCCTTGTCGCCGGTATCTTTATCTATAAGCTGGGAGTCCGGGACGTGGACAGCCTGAAGGGGATCGGCAGACAGATGCCGGTAACAATGTGGTGCTTTTTGATTGCAGGTCTTTCCCTGGTAGGCATACCGCCGCTGGGCGGATTCACAAGTAAATGGCTGATCGCAGGCGCGGCGATCGGAAACGCGCCGGGTGGGTTCGCGATTGCCGCTCCGGTTATGCTGCTTATCTCAGCCCTTCTGACGGCAGGTTATCTGCTTCCGATTGTGATTGACGCCTTCTTCCCCGGGAAGGATTTTGACGGATCCGCGTTGGAGCCTGCAGAACCGACCCGTCTGATGACGATTCCGATGATTTGTCTGTGTACCGTTTCTCTGCTCGTCGGTGTCTTTGGCGGCAGTATTGTGGAGGTGCTGTTTTGAATCCGCAGATGGTTTTGATCCCGATTCTGCTCCCCATTGCCTGCGGACTGCTTTTGTATTCCCAGCATGAAATGGAGGAGCGGACGAGGCGCATTTTTTTGCTTGCCTCGGCCTGCGTGACCAGCATCTACGTGTGGGTAATCCTTTTGCACGGGCCGACAGGGGTATATACTCTGTACCGCTTTGTGCAGGGCTTTTCGATCGACTTTTGCGTGGACGTTCCGGCTATGATTTTTGCCGGGATGGTTTCGGTCATGTGGCCCTTTCTGCTTCTGTATGGTTATGCCTATATGGAGCATGAGCATCATAAAAATTCCTTCTTTTCTTTTTACCTGATGACCTACGGCATTACCCTTGGGCTTGCCTTTTCTGCCAGCATCGTCACCATGTTTGTTTTCTATGAGATGCTGACGCTTGTTACGCTGCCTTTAGTGATTCATTACCGGGATCGTGACAGCATTTATGCTGCCCAGAAATATGCGGCTTATCTTCTGGTCGGAGCGGCGCTTGCCTTTGTGGCTGTCATTTTAGTTACGCTGAATGGAAATGAGGGCGTCTTTATCCTCGGCGGAAGCCTTGCGGGAAACTATGACAAGGATCTGCTGAGGCTGGCTTTTCTCTGTGGCTTTTTTGGCTTTGGTACGAAGGCCGCCGTATTTCCCTTGTATGACTGGCTGCCGACTGCTTCTATTGCCCCGACTCCGGTGACCTCCCTGCTGCATGCTGTGGCAGTCGTAAACTCCGGGGCGTTTGCTGTGATGCGGCTGATTTATTACAGCTGTGGAACCGAACTGTTAGCCGGAACGTGGGAGCAGAATATCGCATTACTGTTTTCGGCCTTTACCATCGCTTTTTCCGCTTTGCAGGCCCTCCGCGAGAGACATTTTAAGAGGAGACTTGCGTTTTCGACTTCAAGCAATCTGTCATACATGCTTTTTGGCTTTTCCTGCATGACAGCTCAGGGCTTTATAGGAGGACTGTCTCATCTTCTGTTTCACGGGATGATCAAAATGGTGCTCTTTATGTGCGCCGGCGCATTTATGACGCAGACGGGCAAGGCATATATTTACGAGGTAAATGGCGCGGGCAGAAAGATGCCATGGGTTTTCGGATTATTCACCCTGTCCGCCATCGGATTGATCGGTTTTCCGATGACGAGTGGCTTTGTGTCAAAATATCATCTGGTCATGGCAGGTCTTGAGCAAGGGACCGGTTTTGGCGTTGTTGGAGTGGTCTGCCTGATTATTTCTGCCGTTTTGTGCTCGATCTATACGTTGACCATCAGTGTGAGAGCGTTTTTCCCGCCCAAGGGACAGGACAGATTTGCCCATGGGGAAAAGATCAGTGAGCCGGGACTCCTCATGCTTGTTCCGATGGGCCTGTTTGTGTTTTTTACCTATGCTTTCGGTATGTGGCCGGGCGGTGTCCTGCGGCTGATCGGTTCCGTTGTGGGGGTTGTAAATCCATGACACCTGATGCCCGGATCTGTTTCCGTGACTGCCGTGCCGGGACACGCGGGGCATGAACAGGAAATAATACGATATATCCGTACCGGACGGGAAGATGTTCTGGTATCACGAATAATGGGAGGCTGATTCATGCTCATTTTGATTGTATTCCTACCCTTTGCGGCGGCGATCGCGTCGTATATCGCCGGGAGGGAGTCAGAGAAATCCAGGGATATGTTTATCCTGGCGATTACGGCGATTGAGCTGGCGCTTAGCCTATGCCTGCCGTTCCTGAAGCCGTCCCTGGATATTCCTTATGTATTTGGCAGCGGTCTGCATTTCATCACAGATGGATTCCGGTCGGTTTACGCAATTATCACGGCTTTGATGTGGGCGGGGACGACTCTTTTTTCCAGGGAGTATTTCCTGCATGAGAGGGACGGACTGAACCGGTATTATATGTTTGTACTGATGACCCTTGGAGCCACCGAGGGCGTGATGCTGTCGGCAGACCTGATGACGACATTTGTCTTTTTCGAAATTCTGTCCTTTACCTCCTTTACCTGGGTCATCCATGAACAGAACCCCGGAGCGATTAAAGCCGGGTATACTTATCTGTTCATTGCGGTGATCGGCGGCCTGGTTCTTTTTATGGGGCTGGCTTTACTGTATCACGCTGCGGGCACCCTGGAGTTTGCGGAGCTTCCGCCGTCTGTAGAGGATTATGTAAAGGTGACGGGGAATGAAGGCGTGATTCTTGCCGCAGGCATCTGCATTTTATTTGGCTTCGGATGTAAGGCAGGAATGTTCCCGGTTCATGTATGGCTGCCAAAGGCGCATCCGGTGGCGCCTTCTCCGGGTTCCGCGCTGTTGTCCGGTGTTTTGACGAAAGTAGGTATTTACGGAATTTTGATGACTACCCTTGAGGCAATGCTGGAAATCAGGGAATTTGGCCTTCTGGTGTTGATTCTGGGGTTGATTACAATGTTTCTGGGTGCCTTGCTGGCATTGTTTTCCGTAAATCTGAAACGTACCCTGGCCTGTTCGTCCATGTCACAGATCGGGTTCATCCTGACAGGGATCGGTATGACGGTTCTTTTGTTTGAGGTCAATGAAGAAGGCGTCGTGCTGGCGCTGGCAGGTACGATGCTGCATATGGTGAATCATTCCCTGATCAAGCTGGTGCTCTTTATGGCAGCAGGCGTTGTGGTAATGAATCTTGAGACTCTGACGTTGGATGATATCCGGGGCTACGGGCGCAATAAGCTGTTTTTAAAGATCGCATTTGCCCTTGGCGCGCTGGGCATCAGTGGTGTTCCTCTTTTTAACGGTTATATCAGTAAAACACTTCTGCATGAAGGAATTGTGGAAGGCGCACATCATCTTGCCCGGCTTGCAGTATTTTTACATGTGGCAGAGTGGGTTTTCCTCTTTACGGGCGGGATGACCTTTGCCTATATGCTGAAGCTTTTCATTGCGGTCTTTATACAGAAGCATCCCACCAGACAGGCAGAATTTGATTCGGATGCCCGATGCATGAATACGGCAAGTACCGCGGCGATCTTCGGTTCTTCTTTGCTTATGGTGATTCTGGGAAATCCGTTTGTGATGAAGAAGCTGGCTGCTTTCATGATGAACTATACCGGCGTTCCGATCCTGGAGATCCCATATCATGAGATCGCTCATTTTCATGCCTTTTCACTGGTCAATCTGTCCGGCAGCGCGATATCGCTGGCTATCGGCGGAGCTGTTTATGTGCTGTTTGTTCGCAGGGTTCTCTTCCGAAACGGTTCCTATGTCAATCTCTGGCCTGAAAAGCTGGATCTGGAGGATCTGGTTTACAGACCGGTGCTGACGCGTTATCTCCCGGATTTCTTTGGAGATGTGGTCGCGATTTATGCGGAGCATACGGTTTTGATTCCCGTCTGCAAAGCTGTTCTGGCAGCCGGAAAGAAATTTGCTTCGGTGGCGGCAGAACAGAAGCTTTTGATCACGGCTTGCAAGGGGAGTCTGACCGGAGGTAAAGCAATCGCTTCTTTCTTTGGAGAAAACAGAGTGCTGATTCCGCTTTCCAAAGCAGTCATGTGGGCGTCGAACTTTATCGGCAGGGTATTTACGACCAGTCTGGATGCGTTGATTGTGTTGATCCGCCGCACTGTTGCGAGAGAGAAAAAAATACGTACGGATGACGATGTGAAAGTCTCCGGCTGGATGATCCTGCAGGAAGAAGTCAATGACGCGGCAACGCCGATTCTGCGGAATTTCTCTTTTGCATTGATGATGACCTGCATCGGTATTCTGGTTATCCTCGGTGTGATTATCTTTTGCTTTTGAAGAAGGAATCAGGCACGGCTGCTAAATATAGTCATCCATGGTCTTTGATTTAGCGTACAAAACTTCACAATGGGGGGAGGAGGGCTTGCCTTACGTCCTCCTTCCATTGCAAGGCCGGCTTTGGGTGTGGATCCTTTTGGATTCATTCCAAAGGAACAGGTGAGGCTTGGCCGATCTGTTATTAGTTGTTTCTCATCTAAAATATATACAGGATAAACAAATCAGACAATTATACTCCACAGAAAAATGTGCAATATTTTTTTATATTTTTCTTGACAGAAGAGATTCATTTGAGTATAATACATCATGTTCCGAAAGCACATCGGAATCATATGAAGAGCGCCCTTAGCTCAGTTGGTAGAGCACCTGACTCTTAATCAGGGTGTCCAGGGTTCGAGCCCCTGAGGGCGCACTTAAATCACTGTTTTTGCAGCTGTAAGCTGTGGGGGCGGTGATTTTTTTTGCGTTGCCCAAAGGAACTGTCAAAAATGAATCCGGCAGAAAGAAACGGATCTTTTTCCTCTGGCGGCGAAATACCGGGCAGACCAGGCCGGAACCTGAAAAGCTGCTGCGACAGATGGATGAAAAGGAAAGAAGGGATTGCCTGTGGAATCCATGTATTATACTTTGATTTTTTCCAGGAGAAAAACCATATCGCTATCCATCGATTCGGATGGAGTTCTTGTCGTCAAGGCGCCTTATAGAACGGAAAAGAAAGAAATTGAAGCGTTAATAAGAAAGCACTATGAATGGATAAAAAAATGTCAGGAACAGATGCGGCACCGGAAAAAAGACCGGATCGAAATCACGGAACAGATGAGGAAGGAAGGCATTTTGAAGGCAAAAAGCATTTTCCCTCAAAAGACAGCGTATTATTCCGAAATCATGGGCGTGAATCCTGGCCGCATCACTATTCGTGAACAGAAGACCCGCTGGGGAAGCTGCAGTTCGAAGGGCAATCTGAACTTTAACTGGAAACTTGTCCTGATGCCGGAGGAGCTTCTGGATTACGTTGTGGTTCATGAACTCGCGCATCTTAAGGAAATGAATCACTCACCCCGTTTTTGGGCAATTGTTGCATCTGTCTTTCCCGATTATCCGGAACGCAAAAAACGCCTGAAGGAATTGGGAAAAAGATATATCTGAAGTCTTATATCATTCCGTTTCACTTGCATTTCTTATACGGATTGTCTATAATATTTGTGAATCTTGTTATAATCCTGGTTAATCCTGTAAAGATTGTACAAATTCTTTATTTCAATAAGGGTTCGGATGGAATCCGGCTTTTGGCGAAATAATCATATGATTCAGGCGGCAAAAGGTCATGCAATATGAAACTCGCTCTTTTTTGCATGAGATCGGATCCGTAGAATCGGGTTTTTGGCGATGCAATTATCATAACGTGATGAGGCAACGTGCGAGGGGGAGGAAAAAAGGAGGGAGTATCATGATCAGATCCAGACAGATCCAACGCCCGCAGCTGGTGCTGGTAGTCGACGACCAGGAGATCAACCGTGACGCCCTCGGCGTAATTCTGGAGACGGAAGATTATGAGGTTCTGTATGCTGAGAACGGGGTTGAAGCGCTGGAAATCATGAGGGAGCATATAGAAGATCTGACGATTGTTCTTCTTGACTTGATGATGCCGGTTATGAATGGAATTGAGGTTCTGAAATACGTGCGTACGGATGAGGCTATGAAACGCATCCCGATCATTGTATTGACCGCGGACAAAAGCGCGGAACTGGAAGCTCTTCAGCTTGGCGCGTCAGATTTTATCACGAAACCCTTTGATCTTCATGAGGTGGTCCTTGCGCGTGTCAACAGGATTATTGAACTGAACGAAGGCAGAAACCTGATTTCGGCAGCAGAACACGATCCGCTGACCATGCTGTATAACCGGAATTTTTTTTATGAATACGCGAACCGTCTTTTTCGCTATCATCCGGACCTTCATATGGATGCGATTGTTCTTAACATCGATCAGTTTCATTCTGTGAATGCGCTGAATGGCCGGGACTTCGGAAATAAGGTTTTAAGACTGCTGGGTGCGGAGATCCGGGACTTTCTGAAGGAGACCGATGGGATCGCGTGCCGTTTTGAAGCGGATCGTTTTGAGATTTTCTGCACGTATCACCAGGAGTACCGCAGCATCCTGGAACGATTTCAGAAAAAGCTGGATGGATTGGCGCCAAACGTCAACATTCATCTTCGGATGGGGGTAGAGCCCTGGCGTGAGGGCATAGAACCGGTCATCCTCTTTGACAGGGCGAGAGCAGCCTGCAATATGGTGCGGGGAGATTATCAGAATTCTCTGATGATATATGATGAGGAAATGCTGCTTCGTGAACTGCTGAACCAGAAGCTTCTCAATGATTTGCGGGTAGCTCCGGGAGAAGGGCATTTCAGGGTGTATTATCAGCCGAAGTATGATATACAATGTGATCCGCCCAGGCTTTGCAGCGCGGAAGCTTTGATACGGTGGATACATCCGGAGCTGGGGCTGATCAATCCTGTGGATTTTGTTTTCCTGTTTGAGAGCAATGGCCTGATCAGAGTGGTGGACAATTTTGTATGGCAGGAAGCGGCAAGACAGGTCGCAAAATGGAAAGAAAAATACCATTTTACGATGCCTGTTTCCGTTAATGTATCCCGGGCAGACATCTTTGATCTGACATTGACGGACAGGCTGCTTCAGATCATGAAGGAGAATCATCTGGACTTTGACGAAATGAAGCTGGAAATTACGGAATCCGCATGTACGGAAAACGTCAAGCAGGTTGTTTCGCTGGTCGAAAATCTTCGGGAGATCGGTTTTGAAATAGAGATGGATGATTTTGGATCAGGCTATTCTTCCCTGAATATGCTCTCTTCTATGCCGATTGATGTGTTAAAGATGGATATGAAATTTGTCGGGAACATTGAGAAGAGCGAGACAGACAGACGCCTCGTAAAGTTGATCCTTGATATCGCGAAATACCTGAAGCTTCGTGTCGTTGCCGAAGGAGTGGAAAAAGAAAGCCAGTTGGCACTTCTGAAGGAGGCGGGCTGTGACCTGGTGCAGGGATTTTATTTTTCAAAGCCTTTGCCGCCGGAGGAATTTGAGATTTTAATCCAGAAGGAGCTGGATAGGAGAAGGGGGCCGGTATTATGACTTTGCAGGAATTGTATCAGTATATTGGTGGAGATTATGATGCGGCAATCCGTGTTATGAGGATGGAAAAGCTGGTAGACAAACATATTCGCAAACTGGCAAAAAACGGTGTTGTGGAACAGTTATTCTCGGCAGCAGACCATATGGATGCGGCACAGATGTTCGAAAGCGCCCATGCCTTAAAAGGAATCTGCTCGAACCTGGGTCTGTTAAATTTAGCGGCGATTGCGGACGTACTGTCTGAAGAGTACCGCCCGGGCAGCAATCGGAAGCTGTCGGAAGAGGAAGTTGCACAAAAGGTAACAGAACTTCGAAGCCTTTATGAAAAAGCCAAGGAAGGGATTCGCTTGTATGAGGGCTGAGTCTGTACGGATCACAGACACGAAAGCAGGGCCGTACTCTTGAGCCGGAAACAGAGGAAAGTATGACACAAGAAAAAAAACATAGTATGAATACATCGTCGTCGGCACCATATCTGACTATTGCAGGGGCCTGGGCACTTGCGTTTGGCTGCAGTGTGGGCTGGGGATCCTTCGTCATGCCCGGAACTACTTTTCTGCCGGTGGCGGGTCCTGCGGGTACAGCGCTAGGTCTGGGGATCGGCGGAATCGTGATGATGATTCTGGCGGTCAATTTTCATTATCTGATGAATCAGTTTCCGGATGGAGGAGGAACATATACTTACACAAAATATTGCTTTGGGTATGACCAGGGATTTCTTAGTGCATGGTTTCTGGTACTGACCTATGTTGCAATCATCTGGGCCAATGCTTCCGCATTGCCGCTGATCGCCAGGACATTGCTCGGGAGTACATTCCAATTTGGGTTTGATTATGTGATTGCAGGGTTTCATGTCTATATGGGGGAAATCCTGCTGGCAGTGTTTTCGCTTCTGCTGTCGGCGTTGATCTGTACACATAGAAAGCAGGCGGAAATAACGCAGATCGTGATGGCTGTGCTGTTGTTTGGCGGCATCGTTGTCTGTTTTTTCTTTGCAATGAGACATCAGGCGGGCGCGGAGTCTTTTACACCTCCATTTATGCCGGGAAGCGGAGCCTTTGGTGAAACATTTACGATTTTCTCTCTGGCTCCCTGGGCCTATGTCGGCTTTGAATCGATCTCACATTCTGCCGGAGAAGCCCGTTTTCCTTTGAAACGTTCTTTTGCCGTCATGGCAGCTGCGCTGGCTGCAGGCGCCATCGCCTATATTTTTCTCGGACTGCTGGCAGTAACGGCTTTGCCGGAGAACTGCGCATCCTGGACAGACTATATTTTCAGCCTTGGGAAATATCATGGAATTGCCTCTCAGCCGACATTCTTTTCTGCTCATGCCGCTATGGGAACCGCAGGCTCTGCCGTCCTCGGGATCGCTGCCCTGTGCGCCATCTTTACCGGACTGATCGGAAACTATATTGCCTTGAGCCGACTGATCGCGGCGTTAGCTGAAGATAACATGGTTCCCGGCTGGGTCGGCGAACTGGATGAAAATCATGTGCCAAAGCATGCTATATTTTGTATTCTGGCGATATCCGTGATTTTTCCATTCTTTGGCCGGACTGCGATCGGCTGGATCGTGGATGTAACGACGGTAGGAGCTACCATTGCCTATGCCTTTGCAGCCGGATCGGCGGCAAAAACGGCCCGAAAGAACAATCACCGGTGGATGTACAGGCTGGGAATCGCAGGGGTTTGTGTTTCGCTTCTTTTTGCGCTGGAATTTCTGATCCCGAATATCATCGCGGTAAAAACGCTTTCTACGGAATCCTATCTGATCCTGGCTGCCTGGGGTATTCTGGGATTTATATATTTCCGGCACATCCTTCACGAAGATAAAGAAAGGCGTCTGGGCCGCTCGATCGTGGCATGGGTGGTTTTGCTGGGACTGATCATTTTTACCTCCAGTGTGTGGATGCGGCAGACAACGGAGGCTTCTATCGAGAAGGCGGTTACGCCGATCCAGGAGTATTATACGGAAAAGCTTCAGAATGAAGGGGTTGACGTTGCCAGCGGCGCGACCAGATCCACATATTCTTATCTGAGGGATATCCTGGATAAAATCAATGACGATCTGGGCTTCAGCAGCCTGGTACAGATCGGGTTGATAGTGCTGTCGCTTCTGATCCTCTTTGACATGTATTCCGTGATGCAGCAAAGGGAACGCCAGGTGGAGGTTGAAAAAGCGCTTGCCGAAGAAAACAGCCGCGCCAAGACCAGTTTTTTGTCAAACATGAGTCATGAGATCCGGACGCCGATGAATGCGATTATCGGACTGGATAATATTGCCCTGAGAGATCCTGATATTTCGCCGAAAACCAGGGAGCAGCTGGAGAAAATCGGTTCCAGCGCCAAGCACCTCCTCGGTCTGATCAATGATATTCTGGATATGAGCCGGATTGAGTCCGGCAGGATTTCTGTAAAAAACGAGGAGTTTTCCTTCCGGGAATTTCTTGACCAGATCAATATCATGATTAATGGTCAATGCCTGGATAAAGGGCTTTGCTATGAATGTCATATCGTGGGGAAGGTCGGGGAATATTATTATGGTGACGACCTGAAGCTGAAGCAGGTTCTCATCAATATCCTGGGTAATTCCGTGAAATTTACAGATGCGCCGGGAACCGTGACGCTTACCGTGGAACAGATGACACAGTTTGAAGGAATGTGTACGCTTCGGTTTATCATGCGGGATACCGGCGTGGGTATGGATCCGGAGTATATTCCAAGGCTGTTTGAAGCTTTTTCGCAGGAGAATACGACGACGACAAACAGGTATGGCGGCAGCGGGCTGGGTATGGCAATCACCAAAAACTATGTGGAAATGATGAATGGCGATATCCAGGTGGAAAGCAGGAAAGGAGAAGGATCTGTCTTTACGGTTACGGTGACCCTCAGGGTATCCGGGCGCAGTGTCTCACAGGATCAGGGGCTTCATCTGCCGAAGGAGCTTCGGACGCTTGTGGTCGATGATGACGGCATCGCCTGTGAACATGCGCAGGCTGTTCTGCGTGCCATCGGGATAGAGCCTGATATTGTCATGGATTCGAAGCAGGCCCTGGATCTTATGCGGGAAGCATATGCGCAGTCAAAACCTTACCGTTTGCTGATCACGGACTATAAGATGCCGGAAATGGATGGACTGGATCTCACCCGTCAGGTTCGTCTTTTTGATCATGGAGAGGCAGCCGTCATCATGCTCACGGGATATAATTGGGATGAAATCGCGGATGACGCAGATCAGGCAGGCATCGATGGGATCATGGTAAAGCCTCTTTTCTCTGACAGTCTGCTGAGAAAAATCCATGCCGTTTTGCTGAACAAAGGTGAAACAGAGTATGCCGCGGATGTCAGTGAAGACAGCGAAGAAAGAGAGTTCCGGTTAGCGGGGCGCAGAGTCCTGATGGCGGAGGATGTGGAGCAGAATGCCGAGATTCTTGCCGACCTTCTGGATCTGGAGGATATCAGCTCCGAGCATGCCCAAAACGGAGAAATCGCCGTAAAAATGTTTGCCGAGAGTGAGCCGGGGTATTATGACGCCATTCTGATGGACGTGAGGATGCCTGTGATGGATGGCCTGGCGGCAACCCGCGCGATCCGGGCGCTGGACCATGAAAGAGCAAAGACGATACCGATCATTGCCATGACCGCGAATGTCTTTGACGAGGATGTGGAGCGATCCCTGCAGGCAGGCATGAACGCCCATCTCTCTAAACCGATTGAACCGGAGTATCTGTATGAGACACTCGCGAGACTGCTGGCGTGACACTGCTCTTTCTGCTGTTGGTATTTTTGCTGTTGTTCTGCCTGTTGTTGTTCATGGATGATGCGTCGTGAATGTTAACCGCTTCTTTTGTTAATAATAAATGGTGCGACATTCCTCTTGACAGGGTAGGTGTAATGTGATAATCTCTTTCACAGTTTACCACACTAAAACGGTAATGCGGGAAAGATTTTCCCATTTGGTTTTACCTTACATCAAAGAGGAGGCACCAGGGACTATGATTAAAGAAGCGATCGAAAAAATAACCAATAAAATGGATCTCACATATCAGGAAGCATATGCTGTCATGAATGAGATCATGAGCGGGGAGAGTACTCCGACGCAAAACGCGGCGTTCCTTGCGTCGCTGGCGACGAAGAGCGCCCGTGCGGAGACGAAGGACGAAATTGCCGGCTGCGCGGCAGCGATGAGGGATCATGCCATTCGTGTGGACACCGGGATGGAGGTATTAGAGATCGTCGGTACCGGCGGTGACAATGCCCATAGCTTTAATATCTCGACGACTTCGGCATTGGTTGCCGCGGCAGGAGGTGTCAAGATAGCGAAGCACGGAAACCGGGCGGCATCTTCCAGCTGCGGGACGGCAGACTGTCTGGAAGCTCTGGGAGTAAATATTCAGCAAAGTCCGGAAAGGTGTGTGGAGTTGTTAAAAGAAGCGGGAATGTGCTTCTTCTTTGCCCAGAAATATCACACTTCCATGAAATATGTCGGTCCGATCCGTAAAGAGCTTGGATTTCGTACGGTTTTTAATATCCTTGGTCCTTTGACGAACCCGGCCAGGCCATCCATGCAGCTGCTGGGCGTCTACGACGCTTATCTCGTGGAGCCGCTGGCACAGGTTCTGGCAGAACTTGGCGTGAAAAGGGGCATGGTGGTTTACGGCACAGAGAAACTGGATGAAATTTCCTTAAGTGCGCCGACCCTGGTTTGCGAGATAAAAGACGGCTGGTATAAGACTTATACAATCAAGCCGGAGGATTTCGGTATGGAAAGCTGTGAAAAAAGTGATCTGAGGGGAGGCACGCCGGAAGAGAATGCAGAGATTACCCGCAGTATTCTCAAAGGAGAAAAAGGGCACAAACGCAATGCTGTTCTTTTGAACGCCGGGGCAGCCCTTTATATAGCCGGTAAAGCTGACAGCATGCAGGACGGCATTGCATTGGCGGCGGATCTGATTGACAGCGGGAAAGCGCTTCAGACCTTAGAGTGTTTGATAGAAGTAAGCAACAAGCCGGAGTAAAGCAATAAAATGAAAAGATCCCGTCTGCCGGTGATGATGACCGGCAGACGGGATCTTTTTTCAGGAAGTTAAGAATATGAGCCCGGTCAAGGTCGTGAATAGAAACAGAAGGTGAATAAAAACATATAATACCTATTGACATACTTGGTATTAGATGCTATCATCCCTATTATACTCGCTAGCGAAATGATTTAATGATTCAGGCGACAAAAGGTCATGCAAAAATGAAGTCGCTCATTTTTGCATGAGATTGGGTCGCCCACAGACACGAGAACAGCTCCGCTGCGAAGCAATCCGTAGAATCAGGCTTTTGTCGATGCAATCATTTAATTGTTTCAGCGAGTATACAACCGGCAGTCAGTTTCGTTCGCGGGTATGATAACCGGTTTTGACAGCATGAAACGAGATCAAGTAAAATCAGGTGATAGGTATGACTCTTCAGCAGGTGCTTTATGCAATTACAATCGAAGAATGCGGTTCCATGAACAAAGCTTCAGAAAAACTCTTTATTGTACAGCCGACGCTCACCAGCGCCATACGGGAACTGGAGAATGAGCTTGGAATTCCGATCTTTCTGCGGACACACAAAGGGATTATCCCGACATCCGAGGGCAGCGAAATCCTGAAGGATCTCCGGAGCTTTTACCAGCAATACCAGGAAATCCTTCATAAATATGCCAAAGAGGGAAACTATAAAAGAAAATTCGGCGTATCGACCCAGCATTATTCCTTTGCTGTGAAAGCCTTTGTGGAGATGGCCCGTCAATATGATATGGCCGCCTTTGATTTTTCGATCCGGGAAACCCAGACCCGACAGGTGATCACAGATGTGGGAAGTCTGAAAAGCGAGATCGGGATTCTTTACCTGAGCAGCCTGAACCGGAAGGTTCTGAAAAAAATCCTGACTGAGCAGGAACTGGACTTTCATCCACTGATTAAATGCCGTGCTTATGTTTATCTCTGGGGACAGCATCCGCTTGCGGGCGAGCAGTCGATTCGCTTCGACCAGCTGGAGCCTTATCCGTGTCTGTCCTTTGAACAGGGAGAAAACGATTTTTTCTTTTCTGAAGAGATCCTCAGTGAGAACATCTATCCCCAGACCGTGAAGGTGAGCGACCGTTCCACCATGCTCAATCTCATGGTGGGACTGAACGGCTATACTCTGTGCTCCGGCATTATTTCCAGTGACCTGAATGGAGACGGATATGTGGCCATCCCCTTCCATGAGGACGAAGAAAATCCCAACAGTATCATGGAGATCGGTTATATCACAAAAAAGAACTGTGTCCTGAGTAAAACAGGCAAAATCTATATCGAGGAATTAAAGAAATTCCTGGATACTGTCTGTGAAGAATGACACCCCATGTATCAACAAAGCTCCGGTTTACGACTGAGATGAAAGAATGAACAGGACCGTGGAAGAGAGTATCCACGGTCCTGTTTTGCGTGAAAAAAGAGTCATAAAAAAAATTGATGAATGAATCTCAATTCCCGGTATTTTACGTACAGGGAAAAATCGATTATTCTTGAACAATCAAAAACACAGGGAGGAAACATAAATGAAAAAAACAGTAATATTCCTGGTCTCATCCATTCTCACCTTAAGTATAACGGCGGTCAGCCATGCCGACACCATTGAACTGACAAATGTATCCTATGATCCGACCAGAGAATTGTATGCATCCTACAATAAGCTTTTTGAAGAACATTATGAAGAAGAATTCGGACAGGAGGTCTCGATCACCCAGTCTCACGGCGGCTCCGGCAAGCAGGCCCTGGAGGTAGCCAATGGCCTGGAGGCTGATGTGGTGACCCTGGCCCTGGAGGGAGACGTACAGGTGGTGGCAAACGCCGGACTGATCGACGAAGGCTTTACCTCGGAATTTGACCTGGACAGCTCACCCTACACCTCGACCATCGTATTTCTCGTCCGGTCCGGCAACCCGAAGGAGATTTACGACTGGGACGACCTGGTTCGGGATGATGTGGGCATCATCACCCCGAATCCGAAGACCTCCGGCGGCGCAATGTGGAATTATCTTGCTGCCTGGTACTATTTTGAACAGCAGGGGCTGAGTGAAGAAGAAATCCTTGATGCCATCAGCAAGCTTTACAGCAACGTGGTGGTCCTGGATTCCGGTGCCCGGGGCTCTACAACCTCCTTTGTGGAAAACAAGCAGGGCGATGTTCTGCTGGCATGGGAAAACGAAGCCTTCCTTTCCCTGAAAGAGTATCCCGGAGAATATGAGATTGTGGTTCCTTCTATTTCCATCCTGTGCCAGCCGACGGTGGCAGTCGTGGATGAGGTGGCCAGGAAGCACAAGACGGAAGAGGTAGCCAGGGAATATCTAAGCTATCTGTATTCCGAAGAGGCCCAGGAGATCGAAGCGCAGAATTTCTATCGCCCCAGCAGCAAGACTGTCTATGACAAATATGTCTTTACCGCGGATTCCAATACCATAACGGAAATCCCGGAGGATGGCAGATGGATCAACGACAACATCAATCTGACCGATATCACTCACTTTGGCGGCTGGGAAGAAGCCAGGGCTGTCCATTTTGCGGACGGAGCCAATTTTGACCGGATTTACGAGCAGTAAAGCTTTGTCTCAGACACTTTAGAAAATACAAAAAGTCAAAGTACTAAACTTCGTTTTGAGAGGAGACATATTTTGTCCTAGAGCGCGAAGCGCGATAGATAACAAAATAAAGTCAGAATCTATAACATGCGTTATAGGAGGAGGGGAAGGCAGACATGAGAAAAGCCAGAAGAAAAAGCATCATACCCGGTTTTGGAATATCCCTGGGGATCACACTGACAACGCTCAGTATCGTGGTGCTCATTCCCCTCTGTTCTCTGGTCATATTTTCCGCCAGGCTGTCACCTGCCCAGTTCTGGCACACGGTGACACGCCCCAGGAACCTGTCCGGTTACTTCGTCAGTATCTCGACAGCCTTCATCGCTTCGGTCGTGAATGCGGTGATGGGTCTGATCCTGGCCTGGGTGCTGGTCCGGTACCAATTTCCCGGGAAACGGTTCCTGGATGGGATCATCGAACTGCCCTTCGCCCTTCCTACAGCTGTAGCGGGTATTTCCCTGACGCATATGACGACACCCAACGGATGGGTGGGAAAATTCTTTTTTGACCGTTTCGGCATCCGGATCGCCTATACGAGACTGGGCATCACCGTCGCGCTGATCTTTATCGGGATCCCCTTTGTCGTACGCTCCGTACAGCCTGTTCTGGAAAAGATCGATCTGCAATATGAAGAGGCGGCGATGCTCCTGGGGGCAGACGGAAAAATGGTGTTTCGAAGAGTGATCTTTCCTGAGATTCTGCCATCCCTGATCTCCGGCTTTACCCTGGCTTTTGCCAGATGTATCGGAGAATATGGGAGCGTAGTGTTTATCGCAGGCAATACCCCATACAAAACAGAAATTGCGCCTTTGCTCATCATGTCCCAGCTGCAGGAATTTGATTATGCCGCTGCAACCTCGATCGCCCTTGTGCTGCTGGCGCTGTCCTTTGTAATCCTGTCCGTCAACGGTTACCTTCAAAGCATGGTTTCCCGCAGGATCAGCGGTTTGAGCTGAAAACGGAGACATATTTTGCCCATGGCGGCGCTTTTTTGCAGGAGTGGCTGCAAAATAATCATCCGTAGCCATTGAATCAGCGTACAAAACTTCTTTTTGGGAGGAGGGTAAGCTATGAACATCCGAAAAGACAGCGGACCATTAAAATGGATGCTGATCCTGCTTTGCTTTGCTTTTCTGTCGGTTTTCCTGCTTCTGCCCCTGATCTATATCATCTCGACAGCGCTCAGGGAAGGACTTGGGGTCTATGTGCAGGCGATCACGGACGAATACGCGCTCAAAGCCGTCTTGCTGACGGTAAAAGCAGCCTTCTGGGCGGTGATCATCAATTCCATCTTCGGTCTTGCCGCGGCCTGGTGTCTGACGAAATATGCTTTTAAAGGAAAAAAAATCCTTTCAACTTTTATCGATCTGCCGGTGACGGTTTCTCCGATTATTGCCGGTCTGATCTATGTCCTGACCTTTGGCCGGCAGAGCGCGCTGTATCCTTTCCTGGACAGCCATGGGATTCAGGTGATTTTCGCTGTCCCCGGGATCATTCTGGCGACCATATTTGTCACCTTCCCCTTTATTTCAAGAGAACTGATTCCTGTGCTGAATGCCCAGGGGACGGATGAGGAGGAAGCAGCGGCCCTGATGGGTGCCGGTACCCTGACCATTTTACGGAAAGTGACCTTTCCCCATATCAAGTGGGCTTTCCTGTATGGGGTTGTGCTTTGCAGCGCCAGGGCCATGGGAGAATTCGGAGCCGTATCCGTACTCTCGGGACATCTGAGAGGAAAGACCAATACCCTGCCGTTATATATCGAGCTTCTTTATCAGGGCTATGATTTTACCGGGGCATTTGCAGCCTCCTCGATCCTGGTGGTCATGGCGGTGGTTATTCTGATCCTCCGCCTGCTGCTGGAAAAAAGAGGAAAAAAAGAAGCAGATATGGATAAGTGACGGAAGGGGAGCCAGAGATGAGTGAAACAAAGACGAAGATGGATTCCTATGTGGAGCTGAGAGGAATCAACAAACACTTCAAGGATTTTCATGCCTCAAGGGATGTAAATCTGACCATCCCAAAGGGCAAGCTGGTGGCTCTGCTCGGTCCGTCCGGAAGCGGAAAAACCACAATCCTGCGTATGATCGCCGGCCTGGAGCAGCCGGATTCCGGTGAAATCCTGATCGATCATAAGGTTGTGAACAATGTACCGGGCAGCGAACGGGGGATTGGTTTTGTTTTCCAGAGCTACGCCCTGTTCCGGTATATGACGGTATATGACAACATCGCCTTTGGGCTGAGGGTAAAAAAAATGCCGGAAAAAAAGATCCGGGAAAAGGTGTCGGAACTCCTGAGTCTTATCGGGTGCGACGGACTGGAAAAAAGGTATCCGAGCCAGCTGTCAGGCGGGCAGCGGCAACGGGTCGCCTTTGCCAGAGCTCTGGCTCCGGATCCCCAGATCCTGCTGCTGGATGAACCCTTTGCGGCGATCGACGCGAAGGTGAGACTGGAGCTGAGAACCTGGCTGAAGGAGATGATCACCCGGCTGAAGATTACCAGTATCTTCGTGACCCATGATCAAGATGAAGCCATCGAAGTTGCGGATGACATTATCGTCACCAATCTCGGACGGGTGGAGCAGACCGGTACGCCTCAGGAGCTGTA
Source organism: Blautia sp. (assembly GCA_017475035.1). Lineage (GTDB taxonomy): Bacteria > Bacillota > Clostridia > Lachnospirales > Lachnospiraceae > Blautia_A. The sequence goes on along the minus strand of JAFVGK010000066.1, from coordinate 14,833 downwards.
CACAAATCCGGCGACACCCTTCGTGGCGCGGTTCATCGGAAATTCCATTCCGGTCAGAAATTTCGACCGGTTCCGGTTTTTTGAGAAGAGCGGCGAGGATGTTACGGCAATCCTCCGACCTGAATTTGTGAGCGTTTTCAAAAAAGGAGAAAAGGTCCAGTATTCCAGATCAGCGGAGGAGGCTGTCGTGGAGGACATCATTTTCCGCGGAAGCAGCCTGGAGATCCGGGTCCGGCTGCACGATAACCTGATTTCATCCATCCGCAGTATCAATGATCCACGGATTGAAATCGGAGAAACGGTCGATGTTTTTATCCACAGATTGTTTGTGATTCAGGAGGATCAGATATCTCTGGTACCTAATCTGACACTGAAACAGGAATCCGTGGTTATCTGAAGCAGCCCGGACAGAGACGAAAAGTGGAGAGGAATGGAAGTTGGAACACAGAACGGTCGAATCGGATGTATTGATCATAGGGGGCGGAACCGCAGGCTGCTACGCGGCCATCCGGCTGGGAGAGAATTCAGGACTTCGGGTGGCGCTGGTGGATAAAGCGGATATCCGCAGGAGCGGCTGTCTGGCTGCAGGCGTCAATGCACTGAATGCTTATATTCCCGAAGGCTGTCAGCCGGAGGATTATGTACGCTACGCCATGTCGGACGCGCAGGGAATCGCACGGGAGGATCTGCTTCTGGATCTGGCCTGCAGATTTAACCGTGTGACCCATGACATGGAAAGAAGGGGACTGACCATTCTGAAAGATTCGCAGGGCAGATATGTTTCCAGAGGATGGCGGAACCTGAAGATCAACGGGGAAAATATCAAACCCATTCTGGCGTCAGAGGTCAGAAAACAGAAAAATGTTCAGGTATATGAGCACGTGAACATCACGGACTTCAGGATGGATCAGAAAGTCCGGGGAGCCTACGGCTTCGGAATGACGGATGGCGTGTTTTATGAATTCAGAGCCGGTGCCATCCTGATCTCGACAGGCGGCGCTGCTGGTCTGTACCGCCCGAACCATACAGGGCTGCAGTCCCATCAGCTGTGGTATCCGCCCTTCAATACAGGTGCCGGTTACTGTATGGGCATTCTGGCCGGAGCGGAAATGACGACCTTTGAGATGCGTTTTATCGCACTCCGATGTAAGGATACCATTGCACCTGTCGGAACCATTGCCCAGGGAATCGGTGCCCGCCAGGTCAATGCCGTGGGTGAGGATTATGAGGACAGATATGATCATACGACAGCAGGCCGGCTATGGGGAACGGTCACCGAAAACCGCGAAGGCCGGGGTCCCTGCTATCTCAGAACCAGAGGGATCAGTCCGGCCAGCGAGGAGGAGCTGTACAAGGCTTATCTGAACATGGCGCCTGTACAGACCCTGAGATGGATCGATTCCGGCCGGGGACCGGCCATACAGGACGTGGAGATTGAGGGGACAGAACCCTATATTGTGGGCGGCCATGCGGCCAGCGGCTATTGGGTAGACCAGGGGAGGAAAACCACCTTGGACGGTCTGTTTGCGGCAGGGGATGTGGCCGGCGGATCCCCCCAGAAATATGTGACGGGTGCCCTGGCGGAGGGAGAAATCGCGGCCGAAAGCATACAGCGCTATCTGGCAGCGGCTTCAGCCGGCAAAAGGGAGACCGGAAACGTCCCGCCTGCAGTGAATGGTGAGCCATCATACGGGCTGGACCGGCAGGCGGCAGAAAAGAAAGCAGAATATGAAAAATATCTGCAGGCAGCAGCTCAGAAGGAAAATGAGACGGTTTATACCCCCTATGAGTTGGAGACAGCCATGCAGGCCGTGATGGACGAATATGCAGGCGGGATCCGGACAGATTACAGATACCATGAGGCAGGCCTGAGAATTGCCAGGCACAGGATCGAGGAGCTGATCGGGCTGCTGCCGAGGGTAAAGGCAAAGGATCTTTATGATCTGCTGGCGGTCTATGAGGTGCGTGAGCGGCTGTTCGTATCACTGGTGCTGATTCATCATCTGCAGGAGAGAAAGGAGACCCGTTGGCGCGGATTTCAGGAGAACGCGGATTACCCGGGAATAAAACCGGAATACCGGCGTTTTGTGAATTCCGTGATGGAGAACGGACGGATCCGGATGATCCGGCGGGAGCTTGTCCCAAGTGTTCCCGCTGATGATGAACAGAAGGCTCAGTCCGGATTCTGGAGCGATCAGCCTGCTGACCGGACCAGAGACTGACAGAGAAACAGATTCATTGCGTGAAAGGAGACATATTTTGCCCACGGCTGCGTTTTTTGCAGGCGTGACTGCAAAATAGTCATCCGTGATCATTGAGTCAAAGTACAAAATTGCGTTTTTAAAGGAAGGTCATACAGCCATGGGGATTATCATCGAACAGACGGAATGTACAGGGTGCGGAAGCTGCGCAAGGATTTGCCCGGGTAATCTGATCCGGCTGGATGAGAACAGGCATGCCCTTCTGAGAAGACCCTCCGACTGCTGGAGCTGTCTCGCCTGTATGAAAGCCTGCCGCAGGCAGGCGATATCCTATACGCTTTCTCCGCAGATGGGCGGCAGAGGGGCCAGGCTGTCGGTGAATTACACACCCGGGCAGACCGGGTGGGTGATCCGGAAGGGACAGTGGCAAAGGGTGCTTATCACAGATACAAAAGAGGCAAACAGGTATTAGGGTATTAGATAGTGGGAGATCAGGCGGATGAATCATAAACTTACACATTTGGATGTTCTGGAGGCAGAGGCGATTTATATCATGCGTGAAGTGGCCGCGGAGTGCGAAAAACCGGTGATGTTGTATTCCATCGGGAAAGACAGCTCCGTCATGCTTCATCTGGCTTTAAAGGCTTTCTATCCCGAAAAACCGCCCTTCCCCTTCCTTCATATAGATACCACCTGGAAATTCAAGGAGATGATCCGTTTCCGGGATGAGATTGCCAGGAAGTACGGTCTCACGATGCTGGTACACCGGAACGAGGAAGGGGTTCAAAACGGGATCAATCCTTTTGACCACGGCTCCTCTTACACGGACATCATGAAGACACAGGCGCTGAAAGAGGCGCTGAAGGAAGGCGGTTTTACCGCTGCCTTCGGGGGTGGCCGCAGGGACGAGGAAAAATCCCGGGCCAAGGAAAGAATTTTTTCCTTCCGGAACGAAGCACAGGCCTGGGATCCGAAAAACCAGCGGCCTGAAATGTGGAAGCTTTATAACACCAGAATACACAAGGGAGAAAGCATCCGGGTTTTTCCGCTTTCCAACTGGACAGAGAAGGATATCTGGCAATATATCAGGCAGGAGCAGATCGATATCGTACCCCTCTATTTCGCGGATGTAAGACCTTGTGTGGAGCGGGACAATCAGCTGATCATGGTGGACGACGACCGTATGCGGCTGAAACCTGGCGAAAAGGTTCGGATGAAAAAGCTGCGTTTCAGAACCCTGGGCTGCTATCCCCTGACAGGAGGTTTTGAATCGGAGGCCACGACCCTGGATGAGATCATCGAGGAGACACTCAGTGCGGTGGAGTCTGAACGGACGACCCGTGTGATTGACTCGGACAGCGGAACAGGCAGCATGGAACGAAGGAAGAAGGAAGGTTATTTTTGACATGAGAGATCTTCTGAAGTTTATTACCTGCGGAAGTGTGGATGATGGAAAATCTACGCTGATCGGCCACATTTTATATGACGCCAAGCTATTGTACACGGATCAGAAAAGAGCGCTGGCACTGGAATCAAAGATTGGCAGCAGGGGTGGGGAAATTGACTATTCCCTTCTGTTGGACGGCCTTACAGAGGAGAGGGAACAGGGAATCACCATCGATGTGGCCTACCGTTATTTCACCACGGAGGCCAGAAGCTTCATCGTGGCTGATACGCCCGGACATGAGGAATATACCAGAAATATGGCGGTCGGCGCCTCCTTTGCGGATCTGTCCGTGATTCTCGTGGATGTAAGCAAAGGCGTACTGACCCAGACCAGACGTCATGCCAGAATCTGTGCCATCATGGGCATCCGTCACTTCGTGTTTGCCGTCAACAAGATGGATCTGGTCAATTACAGCCAGGAGATTTTCGGAAAGATCAGACGGCAGATCATTGAGCTTGGCCGTGAGCTGGAGCTGGAGGAGCTGGTTGTCATCCCGGTTTCGGCTACAGAGGGAGATAATGTCACCTATAAATCCCCCCATATGCCCTGGTATGAAGGAACAGCGCTGCTGACCTGGCTGGAGCAGGTGGAGGTGCAGGATGAACGGGGAGAAAAAGGCTTTTATCTGCCAGTCCAGCGGGTTTGCAGGCCTGATCACAGCTTCCGTGGCTTTCAGGGACAGATTGAAAGCGGAACGGTTTCCGTGGGAGAGGAAATAACCGTGCTTCCTGGTTCGGAAAAAGCCAGGGTGAAAAAAATCCTGTCCGGAGAAAAAAACCTGGAGACGGCTGTGGCCGGTCAGGCGGTGACCCTTTCGCTGGACAGGGAGATCGATATATCCAGGGGTTCTGTTCTGACCAGGGAGGCCGGTCTGAATACGGCGGACTCCATAACAGCCACGCTGATCTGGATGGACGACAAACCCTTAAGCGAGGGCGGAAACTATTACATCAAGCTTGGCACGAGGATGATTTCTGGCGTCGTATCCCGGATTCTGTACACCATCGACATTAATTCCGGGGCTTTCAGGAATGGAAAAAGAGTAAATAAAAATGAAATTGCGGTCTGCAGACTGTCCCTTACAGGACGGATCGTGCTGGATCGGTTCAAAAGTCACAGGAGCCTGGGGGAACTGATCCTGATCGACCGGATCAGCTTCATGACCAGCGGCTGCGGAGTGGTGGATCAGTACGATGTGAACGACAGTCTGCTGGAGCAGAAGATCAGTCCGAAGACCCGGAGCGCGTTGATGGGTCAGCGGGCCGTGACGGTAATTTTTCGGCGGGACAGGGGCTTTACCCGAGAGCTTCTGGAACGCACGGAAAAGGAACTGGTCATGGAAGGAAGACATACGTACCTTCTGGAGGCGGACGCGGATTGTACCGGCGGGCTGCTGTGGCCGATAACCAGCCATCTGAACCAGGCGGGCATCATTGTACTGCTTCTGACGGAATCCGGGGGAGGCTCCGAAAAAACCTATGATGGCTTCTCCCGTCTGGTCAATTATTCCGTGGAGGATCAGGAGGTGGGACGGATCGTATCCTTCGTAAAGAAGATATCCTCCTACGATTACGAGGTTTCCAATGCGGCGCAGTATATCTGAGCGCCGTCGTAAAGAGACATATTTTGCCCATGGCTGCGCTTTTTGCAGGTGTGGCTGCAAAATAGTCATCTGTGGCTATTGAGTCAGCGTACAAAATCTCGTTTAGGGAGGAGGAATTGCGATGAAATTCAATACCAGACTTCTGCATGGCAAGGCCATACAGAAGAACAGCAAAGGAGAAATCCTTCCTCCGATCTCTCAGGTCAGTGCCTTTCGCTACGAAAGCATGGAAGAACTGGAAAAGATTTTTCAGCACAAACGTATGGGCTATGCCTATACACGAATCGGGAATCCTACGCTTTCGGCCTTTGAACAGCGGGTAAAGGAGCTGGAGGGCGGAGCGGATGCCATATGCTGCAGCAGCGGGATGTCGGCGATTACAGCTTCTCTGCTCACGGTTCTGGCCGGGGGAGATGAAATCGTGGCCGGGAGCGGCTTGTATGGCGGAACGATCGGTTTGTTTCATGACCTGGAAAAGCTGGGCATCCATACGGTTTCTGCCGAGCAGATGACAGAGGAGGAACTGGATGGACTGGTGACGGAGCGGACAAAACTGATTTTTGCCGAGGTGATTTCCAATCCGTCTCTGAAGGTCCTGGATATTGCCGGGACGGCAGCTTACGCACATGCCAGAGGCATACCGCTGTTTGTGGATGCCACGACCGCCACCCCCTGCCTGGTACGGCCTCTGACACTTGGTGCGGATGTGGTGATCCATTCTACCTCCAAGTATCTGAACGGCGGCGGAAACTCGATTGGCGGCATCATTGTGGACGGAGGACATATCCGGTGGGATCCTGAGCGGTATCCGGCACTTGAGGAGTTTGCCCGATACGGATCGATGGCCTTTTCTGTCAGGCTGCGGACCGATCTATGGGAAAACCTTGGAGGCTGCATGGCGCCGATGAATGCTTTCCTGAATTATATTGGGCTGGATACACTGGGGCTGCGCATGGAAAGAATCTGCCATAATGCGGATGTACTGGCCCATGCGTTGAATGAGCTGCCGCAGCTGGAGGTGAATTATCTGACCTTACCTGCTCATCCTTACCACAGCTTTGTGGAAAGCCAGCTGAACGGCCTGGGCGGCGGCATCCTGAATTTCAGGGCCGGAACAAAAGAAAAGGCTTTCCGGATTTTGAATGAACTGAAATATGGCCTCATTGCCAGCAACATTGGAGATGTACGGACACTGGTGATCCATCCGGCCTCTACTCTGTATATCCACAACGCAAAGGAGGAAAGGGAAGCAGCCGGAGTCTATGAAGATATGATCCGTGTCAGTGTGGGCATTGAAGATGCGGAGGATCTGGTGGAGGATTTTATCTGTGCCGTGAAAAAAGCGGAACAGTATGACGGAACCTGAAGGAGGATACGATGATTATTACCGTAGCAGGAGAGAAAAAGGAGTTTCAGGATGGTCTGACCGTGGAGGAGCTGATCTGGCTTGAAAAGGTGGAAAACCCGCAATATGTGACCGTTTCTGTGAATGAAAATTTCATCGATCAGGGAGACTTTGCAGGACTTATCCTTCAGGATGGGGATGAAGTGGAGTTTCTGTATTTTATGGGTGGAGGCAGCAGGAAGGAGGAAATCCGTGGCATTTACGAATGAGCAGCTGGAAAGATACTCCAGGCATATTATTTTAAAAGAGATCGGTGTCAAGGGACAGAAAAAGCTGATGAACGCAAAGGTGCTGATCATCGGGGCTGGCGGCCTGGGTGCGCCGGCGGCCCTGTATCTGACAGCAGCGGGTGTCGGAACCATCGGAATCGCCGACGCGGATGCCGTGGATCTTTCCAATCTGCAGCGGCAGGTTATCCACACGACCGCAGACATCGGCCGCAGAAAGGTGGATTCGGCTGCGGATACCATGCGCAGGATCAACCCGGAGGTGGAGGTCCGCACCTATGATACCTTTGTCAGCAGTGCAAATATCGCGGAAATGATCAGAGAATATGACTTCGTTCTGGACGGAACAGACAACTTTCCTGCCAAATTCCTGATCAATGATGCCTGTGTTATGGAAAAAAAGCCCTTTTCGCATGCCGGGATCATCCGGTTCAAAGGACAGCTGACAACAGTTATTCCAGGCGTCAGTCCCTGTTATCGGTGTATTTTCAAAAACCCACCGCCGAAGGATGCGGTCCCTACCTGTAAACAGGCAGGCGTGATCGGAGCCATGGGCGGGGTGATCGGCTCCCTGCAGGCGATGGAAGCCGTAAAGTATCTCACAGGTGCCGGAGACCTGCTGGCCGGCTATCTGTTGACCTTTGACGCGCTGACGATGGAATTTCGCCGGATCAAGCTGCCCCCCAGAGGAAAAGGCTGCGCGGTATGCTCGGATACACCTTCTATTACGACCCTCATCGACTATGAGCAGGCAGCCTGTGAATTGAGGAAAAAACAATGAGGATCATCATCAATCAGTCGGATGTTGAAAGGATTATCGCATTTGCGGTCACCCTGGCGCCCGAGGAGGCCTGCGGGCTGATCGCCGGAGAAGACCGGCCTGACGGGGTCAGGCAGATCCGGAAGGTCTATCTGCTGACCAATATGGATCATGCCCGGGAACATTTTACAATCGATCCCAGGGAACAGCTGAACGCCATCAGGGATATGCGCGCCAACGGGCTGAAGCCTCTGGGGAACTGGCATTCTCACCCCCAGTCCCCGGCAAGGCCGTCTATAGAGGATCAGCGTCTGGCAAACGACAGTCAGGCAAGCTACCTGATCCTGTCCCTGGCAGATCCCGGGAAACCGATATTACACGCTTTTCATATCGAGGGACCGGCGCATGCGCGGAAGGTCAGAAAAGAAGAGCTGGAAAGGATGGAGGAAGCCATGGATTTTCAGGTAGATGAAAGGGTGGATATTACGGACGTGGTATGTCCGGTTACCTTTGTGAAGACAAAGGTGGCGCTGGAAGAGCTGGAGGACGGTCAGATCCTACAGGTACACTTAAACGATGGGGAATCGGTACAAAATGTACCGCGAAGCATAAAGGATGAAGGTCACCAGGTGCTGAAACTGAACAAGAATGATGACGGTACCTATGAGCTGTATATCAGAAAGCGGGGAGACTGAAGATGGGAACAGATTACGCAGCCTTAAAAAAAGGCGGTTTCATGCGCCAGAAGCAGAAGAATCATTTTTCTCTCCGTCTGGCTGTGGTAGGCGGACAGCTCAATGCCAGACAGCTGGCAGCCATCACGAAGGTCGCGCAGACGTACGGGCATGGCTATATCCATCTGACCTCGAGACAAGGCGTGGAAATCCCTTTCATACGTCTGGAGGACATTGATCAGGTCAAAGAGGCGCTGGCAGAGGGAGACGCATTGCCTGGAGTATGTGGTCCAAGGGTACGGACTATCACGGCCTGTCAGGGATCCGAGGTATGTCCGAATGGCTGCATCGAGACCGAAGGCCTGGCACAGGAGCTGAATGACCGTTATTTCGGACAGGAGCTTCCGCACAAATTCAAATTCGGAATTACCGGTTGTCAGAACAACTGTCTGAAAGCAGAAGAGAATGATCTGGGAATCAAAGGAGGCCTGAAGGTAACCTGGAAGGAAACGGACTGTATCCGGTGTGGGGTCTGTGAAAAGGTCTGCCGTGGGCAAGCCGTCAGGATCGAAGACGGGAGGGTGACCATAGACCGGGAAAAATGCAATTACTGCGGCCGATGTGCCCTCAGCTGTCCTACGGATGCCTATGAGACAGTGCCGGGCTATCTGCTCAGCTTCGGCGGGCTGTTCGGCAACCGGATCAGTAAGGGGGAAGCTATCGTTCCCTTTGTTGAGGATAAGGAGGCGCTTTTCAGGATTTGCGATGCGGCGCTGGATTTTTTCCGTCAGAACGCCAGACCTGGGGAGCGGTTTAAATTTACGATTGAACGGGTCGGAAGGGAGAAACTGGATGCATGTATTTGGCGTGCCTTCAAAGGTGAAGCATAGATGGAAAGGGCTGTTGTTTTATTTCCTGGTTACGCTGGCCTGCTCAGTCGACGTATGGGCAGCCGGCGAGGATTTGTCTTTAAAGGAGACTGCGGCAGAGGAGTCTGTTGTGGCTGAAAGGCCGGAAAGAGTCATTGCCCTTTCAAAATCAAATGCCGAGCTCTGGATTCTCGCCGGCGGAACATTGATCGCAGCCTCCGACGATGCGATGGGGGTTGAGGGAATGAATCCGGATGTGCAGAACCTGGGGGATATGGATCATGTGAGCCTGGAGGCAGTAGCAGCCCTGGAGCCGGAGCTGCTGATCCTGTTTTCCACGGAGCCGGCTCAGAAAGCCTTGGGGGAAGCGGCAGAGGGAATCGGGATTCCGGTCTCCGGTCAGAATATCGATGATTTTGAGGATTACGCTGCCGCGATGCGGTTCTTTACCGGGCTTACCGGCCGGGAGGATCTCTATCAGAAGCATGTGGAAAATGTCCGGGATGAAATCGGGGAAGCCATCCGTACGGCTCCAGGAGAATTGAAAGGAAAAACCTTCCTGTTGCTGCATGTCTCTGCCACCAAGAGCAAGGTGGAGAAAAACGATTATTTTGCCAGTGAGATTTTCAGTGACCTGGGTCTGGTCAATATCGCGGACGATGACAGCTCCCTGAATGATTTATCGCTCGAGGCAATCGTGGCGGTGGACCCGGATTATATTTTTGTCGTGCCGAGAGGAGATGAGGAGAAGGCCCTGGAGAGCTTTAAAACCTTATTCAGTTCAGAGCCGGCCTGGGAATCCTTGTCAGCGGTAAGAGACGGACATTATGTCCTGCTATCCAAAGAACTTTTTGGCCTGAAGCCCAATGCCCGTTGGGGAGAAGCCTACAGGCAGGCGGTCATTTGGCTGCAGGAATTATCATGAAACGCAGATATGCGGCGGCTTTTGGGATCCTGGTGTTGGCGGCAGCTGTCTCCTTGTTTGCCGGAAATAAGGCGATCGGTACATCTCAGATTCTGCGTGTGCTGGCTGGGGGAGGAACCGCGGCCGCCCGGCTGATCGTTTTTCAGATCCGGCTGCCCAGGATTCTCGCCGCCATGACCACGGGGGCTGCGCTTTCCGCAGCCGGCTATCTTTTGCAAAACAGCCTGGATAATGTACTGGCGTCTCCCGGCATTCTGGGAATCAACCACGGTGCCGGCGTTTTTGTGCTGATCAGTGCCATTCTTTTTCCTTATCAGATCAGGATGAAAGGCCTGATGGCCTTTTTGGGTGCCCTGGTGGTTACCGGGATTGTGGGCCTGCTGGCCTACGGGGCCGGAATGTCCAAAACAGCGGTGATCCTGGCCGGTGTGGCGATCTCTGCCTTGTGCAGCTCTGTCACTGACGTGCTGATATCTCTGAAACCGGAGACTGTTGCCGACAAGACGGCCTTTTTGCTTGGTGGTTTTTCTGCTGTCTCCAGAACTTCCCTGTATATCGGGCTCCCGGTAGCAGCAGTCGTGCTGTCCGCGGCAGTCTGGATCGCGCCGGCCCTGGACGTGATGGCGCTGGGAGATGAGGCGGCTTTGGGTCTGGGCCTGAATGTCCACCGGTACAGGGGGTTCAGTATCGTAAGCGCTGCCCTCCTGTCCGGAGCCGCCGTCGGTATCTGCGGCCAGATCAGCTTCGTGGGGCTGATCGTTCCGAATGTGCTGCGTATGGTTTGCCCCGGTAAAAGCCGTGAAGATCTGATACTGAATATGTTGTCCGGAGCCGCCTTCCTGCTTTTGTGCGATACCGCCGCACGGCTGCTGGCCTTTCCCTACGAGCTGCCCTGCGGGCTGATTCTGAGCCTTGTGGGAACACCGTTTCTGATCTGGATTCTCCTGACGAAGAAAAGAAGACTTGGCACACGGTAAGGATCTGTGCTAAAGAACCTTTACATCTGGTGTGTCTGAATCCGTCCAGGCTGTGTTGTTGCCAGTCGCTGCAGCAACAAGTCCTGCGCAGATTGATGAATAACGCAGCATACGACGCTTTGAGCACCCGTTAATCGGAATTTAGTATTAAGCAGAGGCATAGAACATTGTGATTGAAATCAGAGAAATGCAGACGGGATATGGATCCGAAAAAAGCTTTACCATCGGAGAAGCGCTCTTTGAACAGGGAAAGATCGCCAGCGTTATAGGTCCAAACGGCAGCGGGAAAACGACACTCCTGCGTACCATCGCCGGCCTTTCCTCTTACCGTGGAAGTATCCGGATCTGTGAAAAGGAATCCAGGGACTATACAGGGATGGAGAGAGCCAGAAAGGTCGCCTACCTGCCCCAGCTGGTCAAAACCGTAAATATGGATGTCGAAACCCTGGTCTCCCACGGGCGGTTTCCCTATCATGGCAGCCATGGTGGGAGAACGCGGAAGGATCTGGAACGGATCGACTACGCGCTGACGCTCACACGGCTCGAAAGCTTCAGAAAACGCAATCTTTCCCAGCTGTCCGGCGGAGAACTCAGACGTGCCTGGCTTGCAATGGCCATCGCTCAGGATACTCCCATGCTGCTTCTGGACGAACCGACCACCTATATGGATCTGACTTATCAATCTCTGTTTTATAAAATCCTGCGGGAACTGGCTTCGCAGGGAAAAGGAATCCTGATGGTCTGCCACGATCTGGAGCAAAGCTTTTCTTTCAGCGACACGATCGCCCTGGTTCAGAACCGCACCATGAAGCACTTCCTCACAACGCAGGCCCTCATGCAGGAAGAACAGACACTCCGGGAAACCTTCGGCGTTTCACTGAAAAAATCATCCGATCCTGAACTGTTGTTTCCATACCTGCTGAAAAAATGAAACATTGCGGAAGCTCACGGAGTATCCTGCAGACAAAACCGGTCAAGAACCTGAAAATGATCTATCGCCAGAATGATATATGGTTCTGGCTTGTTTTGCGTAATCCAACATGCCCCGGTTTTCTTTCAAAGCTCCTTTGCGGTAATAGATGCCCATAGGTGCTATCGGGGATGTTTTCCACTTCAGGAAAGCCAACTCTGGATGAGGCATCAAAAGATGGCTGGTATAAGACTTATACAATCAAGCCGGAGGATTTCGGTATGGAAAGCTGTGAAAAAAGTGATCTGAGGGGAGGCACGCCGGAAGAGAATGCAGTGTTTCCGGGGCTTTCAGCCCCGGTACACGAGTTATTCAAAGGAGGCTAAGGCTTAATGGGGGTTGAGAACTTGCGCTTCACTTCTTCGGAGGTGAAGCGCCTTTTTTTCGGTTGAAGGCAGAAAAAACCACGAAGGATGGGTATGATAAATATACTATGAAGATTTGGATGGTCGATGTTCAGGACTATAAAAGTGTTCCGGAGAAATAGAATGGAAAAGCCCTGTTGTTTCATTCTTCCCAGCCTTCTCCCAGCACATCATCCAGGTGCTCCCTGTCGGTGTCATCCGGTTCATAACCTGCATCGAGGGCTTTCTGATACCATTCCGCCGCGGTCTTCAGGTTTTTTTCCACGCCGGTTCCCAGGCAGTAGCAGTCGCCATATGCAAACATGCCGTCAGGGAAGCCCTGTTTCGCCGACTGCTCAAAGAGTGTAAAAGCCTTGTCATAATCCTGCGCCACACCCTGTGCGATATAATAGCAGAAACCAAGGTTAAACTGTGCGTTTGCGTTTCCCAGATCTGCAGCCCGCTGGAAATACTCCAGCATTTCTTTATCGTCCTGCTCAACCCCCCAGCCATCGCGATAACAGCAGCCAAGGTTAAACAGCGCCATCGGTTCATCGCGCTCTGCAGCCATGCTGTAATATTTTATCATCTGATCGTAATCTGTCTCTACGCCCACGCCGTTTCCGTAGCAATAGCCCAATCCTGTCAATGCATCCGTAAAATCCTGTTCTGCGGCAAGGCTGTAGTATTCAAACACCTTCTCATCATTTTGCTCCACACCTTTTCCGGTCAGATACAGATTGCCAAGATTGAACTGCGCAGCGTCGAAGCCCCGATCGGCCGCCTGCTTGTAATACTGAGCCGCTTTCTCATAGTCCTGCTCAACAGACCAGCCGAAATCATAATAGAGACCAAGCCTGAACAACGCAAATGCAGTACTCTCGTTTTCCTCGGCAGCTGCGAGGCTGTAATACTCAAACGCCTTGTCATAATCCTGGTCTGTGCCTTTTCCGCCTTCATAGCACTGCCCCAGATAGAGATAGGCCGGAGTGTATTCCTGGTCGGCTGCCAGCTTAAAGTATTTGAAGGCTTCTTCATAATCCGGCTCTATGCCCTCCATGCCAAAATACAGATTGCCAAGGGCAAACTGTGCTTCGGTATCGCCCTGGTCAGCGCAGGCTCTGAAGTATTCAAAGGCCTTTTCGGTATCCTGTTCCACACCCATACCATACAGATACGTTAAGCCCAGGTTGAAGGTCGCAGAGATATAGCCCTGATCAGCGGCGAGTTGGTAGCATTTCAGCGCTTCCTGATCGTCCTGCTCCACGCCCAGCCCATATCCGTAACAGTTTCCCAAAGCGTTCAGAGCATAAGCGTCGCCCAGGTCTGCAGCCTGCCGGAGGATCGGAACAGCGGCCTCGTAATCCTCAGCCTCTAAAAGCGCCTGCGCTTGTTCCACCAGCGCTGCCGCATCACTGCTCTCTTCGGCCATCACGGGCAGCGTTGCCAGAACCAGACACAGTGTAAACAACAATATTTTTTTCATATGCATATCCTTCCTTTCAAAGATTTCGTCCTTTCCAAAATAGAACCAATGGCCCCCTGTTTCAAGCCTGGTGGCACGAGTGGTATTGTTTTTGGCACGAGTGGTATGTTATCATAATGGAAAATATCTTGCGTGTATGTGTATAATGTGTAGAAAAAATGGAAGGGACGATACCATCATGACATTCGGATTCTATTTACGCAGCTTCTGTGGCTTTGCCCTGCAGCTGGTTCCCTGCGTTCTGCTCCTTTTGCTCCCTTTCCGGGAGGAGGCTTTTATAAAGGGAAAACACAGAGCCGTTGTGTATCTTACGGCACTTTCTATCGGCTTTTCCCTGTGCTATATGCTGCTTTTCTGGTGGAACATGTATGCGCCGGACAGAAATCTGGATGACAATCTTTTTATGCTTCTGGCGGGTGCCGGCTGCACGATCCTTTTTGTCTGGATTACGCAAGAGAGCCTTGTGCGCAAATTCACTGTCCTGTTTGTCGTGATCAGTTATGCCGCCGTCCAGTATTTCCTCTCCAATATGCTGATGGAGTTCCTCCCCCTCGCCAGACAGGCCATGATCTATAACGATACCACGCTTGCCGCTTACCTGATCGTAACCGCCGTAATCCTGCCGCCCACGGCGCTTTTCATGCGTGGCAGGCTGAAGCAGTACCTTGGCACACTTGATTCTGCCTCCGGTTCCCGGTTTGAGCTTATTTTCCTGGCGGCGGTTCTCATGCTGTATCTGATCCTGAATGTGCTGTATTCAGCGCTCTGGGTCCAGCTCAGGGACACGCTCCAGCTTGGTTTTTCGTACTATATACCCTTTTCCCTGTTTCTATCCGTCCTGCTGATCTTCACGTTCTACTGCACCATCAACCTCTCTGTATTTAAGGCCAGGAGCGCGGAGAAGACGGTGGAGCTCGCCCTGATGCGGCAGAACTACAATCATAT
>JAFVGK010000065.1 GCA_017475035.1 Blautia sp. | reverse complement strand
TGACGTACAGACACGCGGGACCTTCGTTGAATGGAGCAATTCAGAGACTCAGTACGGCTCCAAAAAGAACGACTCTGTTGATCAGGTCCTGAAGACCAATGCCCAGATGCTCAAGCTCCTTGACATGCTCGGAATCAAGCCGGACGCAAGCACAGCGGGAGACGATGACGAGCTGTAGATTCCCGCCGGAGGTACAGGAATGGATCAATATTGTCGAGCAGGAAAAATTTCGCTGCTGTGAAGAGCAGAAACTGCTGATTGAGTATGTCCGGCACTGCTTTGAGACAGAAGCGATCCACATTGACGAGGAACAGCTTGCGAAATACATGCACCTGGCTGACACATATCTGCCTTTTAAGCTCTTTCCATGGCAGAAGTTTGTGATAGCACTGCATGACTGCACATACTGGGATGACACCGGACAGCCGCGGTGGCCGGATCTGTTCTGCATGCTGGGGCGTGGTGCGGGGAAAGACGGCACGATCGCTGCAGAGAGCTTCCTCCTGACCAGTCCGTATAACGGGATACGCGAATATGATGTGGATATCTGCGCGAACAATGAGGAACAGGCCGTGAGGCCGGTCCAGGACCTGACCGGATTCTTTGAAGCGCCTTCCGTCATAAAGAAGATCAAGAAGTTTTACCACTGGACGAAGGAAAAGATCACGTGTATCAAGACCAGATCAGTCATCAAAGGCCGTACCAACAGTCCGAAGGGCAAGGACGGACTCCGGAGCGGGATCGTCATCTTCAACGAGATCCACCAGTATCCCAATTATGACAATATCAATGTGTTCACGACCGGCCTGGGCAAGAAGAAACATCCCAGGAGATCTTACTACACGACAAACGGCGATGTGAGGGAAGGACCTCTGGATGACATCCTGGCTGATGGTGAGGACATACTGAGGACCGGAGCCGACGACAACGGCCTGCTGCCTTTTATCTGCAAGTTGGATGACAAGGCAGAGGTAGACGATGAGACAAACTGGTCAAAAGCGAATCCTTCACTACCGTATCTGCCTGATCTGCTCCTGGAGATCCGCAAAGAGTACCGCGAATGGAAGAAAAACCCGGACCGGCTGCCAGCGTTTATGTCAAAGCGCATGAACCTGCCAGAGAGCGCAAAGGAATCAGCCGTGGCAGACTGGGAATCCATAGCTGCCACGAATCAGGAAATACCGAACCTGCGCGGATGGAGCTGTACAGTCGGCATCGACTATTCGAAGACCACTGACTGGGCGGCTGTGAATTTCCACTTTAAGCATGGTGACCAGCGGTATGACATCAATAAGGCGTGGATCTGCAGGGACTCTGCCGACATCCCTCGCTTAAAATGCCCATGGCGCGAATGGTTGAAGACGGACGCGCTCGAATACGTTGACGATGTTGAGATACATCCTTCCATCATCGCCAATTACATTCAGGAAGTCGGCAAAAAATACAGTATTCAGATGGTCTGCATCGACTCATACCGCTATTCACTGCTGTCTGACGCGCTCGCAAAAGTCGGCATCAGCAAAGAGCGCGGGAATCTGATGCTCGTAAAACAAACAGACATTATCAAAGTCGTTCCGGTGATAGACCACTGTTTCCTGCACAGGTATTTCCACTGGGGGAACAATCCTGTCCTCAGGTGGGCGACAAACAATACCAAGACAATTCGATATGGACGAGACGCAGGAGCCGACAAAGGCTCCTTTGTTTATGCCAAGATCGAAGCCAAGAGCCGGAAAACAGATCCGTTCATGGCTCTTGTTGCTTCCATGTGTGCAGAAGGTGAGATCAAGGAACGGCCCAAACTGACCAAAGTAAACGTGATTGCATTTTAGAAAGGGGGTGAGCGTGTGAATGGCATGGATTAGTGATTTTCTTGAATCCCTGTTCCCCGTAAGAGAGACATATGGCGGAGATGCATCGACAATCGTCATCGATATACCCGCAGACCTCTATTACAAGGAGCTGGCAATCTATACAGCGTCCTCCCTGATCAGCAACGGCATCAGCCGGTCGGAGATACGGACGTTCAGGGACGGGCTTCCGGTGAAGGATACAGATTACTACCTGCTCAACGTCAGCCCGAACCGCAACGAGACATCCAGTGTCTTTTGGCACAAGGTCATCAACAAAGTGATACGGCGGGGCGAGGCGCTTGTTGTCGAAATCAACGGATGTCTGTACTGCGCTGATTCGTATGTCCGGGAATGGGAGCGCCCTATTCTGGGAGATGTTTACAGCGGGGTCCAGATCGGCAACTTCACTTTCAACCGTAAATTCCAGTGGGACGATGTTTATGTGTTCCGGCTCGATGACATCCAGGTGAAGCGCCTGATCGACGGTATGTATGACCAGTACGGAAAGATACTGTCAGCCGCCGCCAAGTCACTGAAGCAGGCGAACAGCCAGAAATACAAGCTCCACATCGAAGCCGCGAAGGCTGGTGATGAAGATTTCAACACAGAATTTGAAAACTTCGTTACCAAGCAGTTGAAGACTTACATGGAATCTGAAAATGCCGTTTATCCGGAGTTTGACGGATACAAACTGGAGAGTGATCCGGTCTATGGTTCAGGCAATGGGAATTCAGACAGCTTCCTGAACCTCAAAAAGGATCTGTTCTCGACCGTTGCCGGTGCTTTTCACATACCTGAGTCCATGATGACCGGAAATATCACGGCAATGGATGAGATTGTGGGAAGTTTCCTGACTTTCGGCGTTGACCCATACGCAGACATGATCACGGAAGCTCTCAACAAACGCGCCGGTATGGAGAATTACGCTGCCGGCAATTATTACGCAGTGGACACGAGCAAGATCATCCACAGAGACATCTTTGGAGTATCTGCTGACGTGTCCAATTTAATTTCTTCCGGTGTCAAGTGCATCGATGAGGTCCGCGAAATGTTAGGTGATGCGCCACTTAACACGGACTGGAGCCGAAAGCACTTTATCACAAAGAATTTTGAGGAGATCGAGAGATTCCTCGCAAATCCCGAGAAAGGAGGTGAAGACGGGTGAGAAAGTTTTATCAGATTGCGACCTCTGGGCGCACTGCTGAGATAAACATCTATGGGAACATCACTCAGGACGCGGAAACGCTCAATGCTATTGTCGGCGAAGACACCGGCATGGTCTCCGCGCACGGCATTGTTTCTGAGATCCAGGGACTCGATGTGGACAATATCAATGTCTATATCAATTCCTACGGCGGTGAAGTCGCGGAAGCGCTTGCGATCTACTCGACACTGAAGCGTCACAGTGCATCCATACACACTTACTGCGATGGTTTTGCCTGCTCTGCAGCGACCATCGTTTTTTGTGCCGGTGATGTCCGCACGATGGGAAGCATCGCCCTCATGATGATCCACGACTGCATGAGTTATCTGGGCTATGCCAACAGCGCGGCGATGCGCAAGGCAGCTGAAGACAATGACAAGATCAACCAGTCGAGCATCAACGCCTATCTGGCTGTGTCGAATCTGTCAGAGGAAGAGATCCGCGGCCTGATGGCAAAAGAGACATGGCTGACCGCAGAGGAATGCCTGGAATACGGTTTTGCTACTGACATCGCCAAAGAGGAAGAGAGCGACAAGGCACAGCAGTCCGCTTTCGGCAGCATCCGCGAGGCAGTCCTAAACCGCGCAGGTGAGCGCAACACACTGGCGGAGATTAACCGGCAACTGGCAAAAATCCTTGAAGCTCTTAAAGACGACGAAGATGAAGAAGAGCCGGAAGAGAAGGACGCCAAAAACGACCCGGATGAAGAGCCGGAAAGCCCGGATGAGCCTGACGATCAGGACGATACTCCGGACGATGCGGACGAATCCGAAGAGGATGACACCGAAGAGCCTGACGACGATCAGGACGAGGAAGATCCGGATGATGATAAAGACACTGTTAACGCAGCACTCGAATTTTTTAGCAAATTATTCTCATAAGGAGGAATACAAAAATGCTCAAGAAAAACAGCATGATTGCAGAAGCAAGTGCGGCACTTCAGGCCGCTTTTTCCGGCAAGG
>JAFVGK010000064.1 GCA_017475035.1 Blautia sp. | reverse complement strand
TACTGCATGTCTTGGTAATCTGATACACCAAGTCAAAGATTCTCCAAATAGTTTTTCACGTTTTTCACGCACTGCTTTAATCAGTCTTCCCCCCCAAATGAGTTTTTCACGTTTTTTTTCACGCGTGCCGTGAAACTTCCCTCTCAAATGAAGATCAAAAAAACAAACCAACCGAAATGTGAAGCGACATCAGAAACCTGCAATATACGCTTGATTACATTTGTCGATTCACATGTAGGGCGGTAGGCCAAGCGGAAGCGCGGCAGGGGTGGTGAAAATCGTTAGGACTTAATTTGGCTAAAATCGTCTGGCTCTGAATGGTTCAAATCGCCTGGCTCTAACACCGGTTATTTCACTTCTGCACTATACCTCGTTAAAGTTTTCAAAACAAACATAATCCCCGCCTCTACCCATAAGTATTAGCGGGGATATATAATTTTTACTTAACCCTATTTA
Source organism: Blautia sp. (assembly GCA_017475035.1). Taxonomy (GTDB): domain Bacteria; phylum Bacillota; class Clostridia; order Lachnospirales; family Lachnospiraceae; genus Blautia_A. The sequence continues at coordinate 62,945 of JAFVGK010000064.1, read as the reverse complement.
GCATTGCCGCATGATTCACATTTTTTTGTTAGCAAACCTTTATATCGTCCGCCACATATATTACAGCGGCCTTCATTCATCCACATTTCCTTTTGTTGTCTATAGTTTTCATCTTCGTCAATTTCGAGTGCTCGGTTCTTTAACCTATAATACAAGCCTTCCATCTTCTTTTGACCAGTTTTAAGGTTAGTGGTCTTTTCCTTTTCTCCTCCATATTTATTTCTGTAATAATTTGTCGCTCCAATAGAAAATGTATCTTTCCAATCATCTCCAAGGGCAATTAAATCAACACTTCTATTTTCGCCATTATTATATACATGAATTTGAAAAGCCCATTGTGCAGCTACAGTAATTTCGCCTATAACAACCAAAGAAATATCAGGGTCAGGTCCTCCAAAACCGCCAAGAGGATCATCATTGACGGTTTTTTCAATACTAACATATTTATGCGCAGAAGCAAATGCTTTGATTTCAGAAGCAATATCATTTAATGACAATCTGGTTGTTAGTTGCATTTCAGAAGTCTTCATATAAAATCAAACGTCCTCCCATATATTCGGAGCAGGTATTTTAATAGTTCTCGTCATGAATGCCGTTCTGTTAATAAATATTATCAAACTCCTTCATCATGAACATCAGATCTTTGGAATATGATTTAATGCGTCCATCAATATAAATATAATAGGTATCACCATCCTGGACCAGTTCAACAAATCCGCTTGAGGTATTCTTGGCTTTTAATGTTGTCTTCATAGCTAAATCCTCCTAAAAAATACTATTCAATACCCTGTGTCCACATTGACTTATATTGAAAATAATTCAATATCAATTTTTTTCACGAAAACTTTTATATTTTCAAATCGAGTAGGGAGGCGGTAATGCCCCCTTCTACCCGACCGTTATCCCTTTCCGCCTACATAACAAATACTTTTTCCGGTTCTTTAATAGACCTTTACCTTCTTATTCAATCCGGCATTTTGGAATGCTTTCTTATATTTCGCTATAACATAATTCGGAACATTAATTTTCGCACCTGCCGGAATTCCTGTAAAAGATTTCTTACCAACTGTTGAAATCACGCTGCTCTTAATCGTCATCTGCATCAATTTCTTATCCCCGTAGAATGCCTGAGTACCTATCTTCTTTACGGTTGATGGTAGAGTGATTTGCTGCAAGGCAGTACATTTAAAGAAAGCTCTAGCCCCTAGAGTGCTTACCCTGGATCCAATAGTAATGCTTTTCAGTCTTGTACAGTTTGCAAATGCCAACTTTCCAATTGAGGTAACGTAGTTTCCGATTTTTACAGTTGTAAGTTTCTTATTTCCGCTAAATGCGTTTGCTCCGATTGATGTTACTTTGAATTTCTTATCGCCAACCGTCACAGTTGTGGGAACAGTAGCTTTTGTCAATGTCTTAGACATCGGCATAGTGTATTCGACAGCTGTTGTTTTCTTTACCGTGTAGACTGCACCCGACTTGACGAAAGATGAACCTACGGTATAAGAATTATCAGGTGATGATGGGGTAGGCGTTGGTGTAGCCGTAGGCCTTGGTGTCGGTGTAGCTGTAGGTTTCGGTGTTGCTGTGGGCTTTGGTGTCGGCGTTGCCGTTGGTCTGGGTGTTGCCGTAGGCCTTGGTGTCGGCGTTGCCGTTGGACGAGGAGCTTGACCAGCAGTTTTAAAAGTCCCTTCTCCACTCCAATATGTAGTTCCATTTAAAATAGCATAGAACTTATATTTATAGTATGTACCTGGTTTTAATCTAACACCACATTCTTCATTTATTTTGAAGTAAACATACCCATAATTACTGTTGTTTTGTCCATTTACGCCCTTTGCCAAATAATTGCCCTGTGCATCATACAGATACATTCCTGTTTCAGAAAACGTTCCGCTATTTGTAGTAATGGTTTGGCCTATTGAAGCATCTGTTTCATAAATATACGTAGTTCCTTCACGATCCCAAGGGCCAAATGAGACAGATATTCGTGGTTGAGCGGAACCAAAATGCCTATACCTTATGAAATAAACCGGTGTCATAGCGCCAGTCCAATTTGTAGTATTTATTGTTCCAGGGCTGCCATAGTATGCATTTGCATTTATGTAATTTTGATGAACAACTACAGCCGAATATGGATCGGGACTCGAAATAACGATCCCAGTATGACCTATACTAGTATCCAAACCTGTGCTTACAAAGATGTCACCTGGTTCAGGCACAAATTCTAAATAATTGTTTATTCGTTCCCAATTATCAGGGTCATTGTTCACATGCATGTAATAATCTTTTGCATTGTAAGTCCGATAAGTCCCGCTATATGGATTTCCTGTTACTAACCAGTTCATATAAGCACTTACCAAGTCAACACACTGAGTTCCCCATATACCATCAACATCATAAGTGCAGCCGTTTTGAGCATTTAACCAGTTTACTGCTTCATCTCTTGTAACAGCTAAAGCAGGGACGCTAAATAATACTGCAAAACATACGGTAACGATTAGTAATTTTAATTTTTTCATCATATCCCTTTTCCCTATATCCTTTTATTTCAAAACTGCCGGTAATATTGCTGCATATTTCCTGTATAAAGCCAAACAATAAACAAGTATCTTTACTCTCCAAATAAAATTTTATAAACTGGTGGATTAAGATTTTTCAATTTATTCATTCCATTTACATCCAATAATCTCGCAATTCTTGTGAGAACACCTCCCAGAAATGGATATGGCATATTACTTCCATCAGCATTGGGGGCTATTTCGATAGGAAAATTACAGAAATAATTGTTGTATTGATCGGAAAATTTTAAATTTCGTAATTCACTCTTTGTATCTATCGGAATAGCATCTAATGCACCAACAACCCCTGAAAATACGGAGGTATATATATTTAAATGTTTATCTGTCAAAAAGATTGGCGAGTACACAACTGGGATAATGCATTTTATACTTCCCCTATCATCTAAGGAATATAATACATATAATTTACCATCAGCCCCTAAGCAATAATCAAACACTATAGGATCTACATCATTTTGAATCATAACTAATCTATCCAGCAACCATCCCTTGTAAACCACCTCTTCACTTTCATAATAAGTCTCCATATATGGTTCACTTTTCTGTTCGTGATCTATGTATGTTTCTTTCCCAAAAAGTCCTTTTTTACGAACTTTTGTCACCTCAACCGTCACTACCCGAGTACTTTGACGTTGTTTTGCTACATTTACTATGTATTTTAAATCAAATTCTTTAGTAATACATTGTACTACATTCTTGCAAATAACATCCTGGACCTGTTTTCGTTCGTCAAGATAATTTTTATCCTTTTCAGCTAACGAGTTTATAACTCTCTTGAAAAACCCATTCCCCATTGCAAAAAAAGAATAACAAAATATTTCACTTGTTGATTGATTCAATAACATATCCCGATTTATGGCATTGTCTTCATCCCACCGACCTTCTTCTGGGTTAAAATCTACGTAGTTCATGAATTAAACCTCCTCTAAAAAAAAATAATAATTCAACACCTTTTTAGTCTGGCACCCCCGGTTCTCTACAAATGCAGCCTCCACGTCTGCCCTCCATTCTTCAACTGCTGCAACCTTAATATCAGCTCTCGTCTCATTTTAATTTATTGGAACTGAAACATTATTTCTTTTTACAACGTCAAACTTCTGTTAAACACTTTTCTAAAACGCAATAAAAAAGGCGTACCTCATCCACAAATCACTCTGTGAACAAAATACGCCTATAGATAATATTTTAACCCATCAAAAAAGGACAGATTTATCCTATCTGTCTGTCTGTCCAAGACTAACTTTTCGTTGTATCATTGTCAAGCCCTCAATCTGGTAAAATACGCCAGCTGTAAGTACCAATACAACGCAACTACTTCTTTGTATTGTATCATAACAACTATAAGATTTCCACAAAAATATTCATATTTATTTCGGTATACTTGAGTCGCTTTTCTTCGGTATGTTAGAGCCAGTCGATTTCAACCATTCAGAGCCAGATGATTTTAGCCAAATTAAGCCTTAACGATTTTCGCCACCCCTGCCGCGCTTCCGCTTGGCCTACCGCCCTACATGTGAATCGACAAATGTAATCAAGCGCATATTGCATGTTTCTAATGTCGATTCACATTTCGGTTGGTCTGTTTTTTGATCTCCATTAAGACATATTGGTCAAATTGGTTTGGCTGGAAATGGTCAAATTCTTCTGACTCTCCAGTGGTTGAAATCGCTCGGCTCTAACAGGTATGACTTTATCTTGCTAAAGTCCTCGTCTCAAAGCATAGCTCTGTAGAAGGTGAAAAGGGTTCTCTCTTTTCTTCTCGCTCCATCTCATCAAGGCGCTTAAAACTGCCTGGGTGATGGACGGTAATAGCTGTTCTTCTCATCAATCTCCGCTACTGTTTCTTGCCTACCTCCGGACGAGAACATTAAATTTGCTTTCCTTCGGTATAAATTTACCTTGCTAAAGTCCCGCACTATTTTTATGCCCCGTGTGAGGGGAAGAGCGAACTCACTCCCCCTCCTCACACAGGGCTTTTGTTTTTTACTTTCCGCGGACTGCTTCTCCTTCTCCCAAAAGAAGAGCCTCATATTGAAGGGGGCGAAGCTCCCCCCTCCCGGCCTGCCTTTGTTTTCTGCACGGCGAAATCCCACAAAAGCAGGCAGCCCGTTGATGAGAGGATTAGGGGAGAAGCCCTTCTCTCTTCCACGGAGGAAGAGTCAAATAACCGAGCGAGGCCAGGAAGGAAATAACGATTCTTCCGGCCTTGCCTTTATGCTACGGTTTTTCTTCTCATGCGGAGCAGGCAGAAGGTTGATGAGAGGATCAAGAAAAGACCCGTCAGGTAGAAGATGGTCGTTCCCTCTCCCCCCGTTGCCGGTAACTCAACTCCTGGATTATTCATAACTTCAAAGCGGAACACCGCGTCTGATGAGGTATCAATGTCTGTGTACGGAGTAGTAGTTGCAGGCTCTTCTCCAACCAAATATGCACTAATACCAGCATCATTTACGATGATCTTAATCCTACCCGAAAGAAGAATATATCCATCTGGGGCGTTTGTCTCACGCAGGTAATATGTACCATTGCTGAAGTACTTATCTGCGAACAGCTTCCCATCAGCTCCTGAAGTAAATGTAATCGCCTGGTTTGAGCCATCCTTTATCGGGGTTCCTGCTTCATCCTCTAAAGCAAATACCGCACCAGAAAGGTATTTCTTACCAGCATCTGAGTTCTCGTTCGTTTTAAACAAAGAGATTTTCGGCAAGGTATTCGTGATCTTATCTGTCCTGGTTTTTCCGTTTCCACCCCCATGACTTATGGGGATGGAATAATCTTCGATTGTGCCAGTTTGGTAAGTAACGATATACGTATCAGTTCCTGTTCCATCCACAGTTGTCTCCCCTGAGACAGGAATCCTGCCGTTAACGGGAATTGCCTGATTTACGGTTACTGGATCTGTTCCAGTTACCTTCACTTCCATTACAGTATATGCATTAGTCAGACTCGTCTTTGGAAGATAGTATGTTGTCTTGAATTCATTTGATGAGTCAAGTTTTCGCACGGAGCCGTCTATAAGAGTATCATTCTTAAACAGTGCCACATAAATCTCGCCATGACCAGATACAAAATCACCACTCTGCCAGTTCTTTTCTACTTTCAGTTCCCCTGTAGGCCGGTTGGTGATGAGAACATCGGCTGTTGTATTGTTTTTAATTTTCCCATCAGATTGGGTTCCACCATAAGCCATATGATCCGTATTCTCATCATATGTTTCCGCCGTCAGAGTTTTCGATACAAACGTGTATCCCTCTGGCATGTTATCCAGTCTTTCTGTCACAAGGAAATGCGTTCCTGGAAGCAGGTCAGGAATGAAAACTGTATAGCCATCTGGAATATTACCAATCGAACCAAAAGGACCAGCCTGGTATGACTTCGGGCTTAACTGATCTACAGTCTCAACATAGTTTCCGTCTCTATACTCGTAATATTTATCTCCTTTTTTTATATAGTATTTGCCAAAGGAATAAGGAACGAGAACGCCACTTGTGCTTTCCAGGTAAACATAGAATTCAAACTTTTTATCTGTTTCGGGTTCTGGTGAATCTATGTGCTTAGTTATTTGAAGATCGCCCGGTATTTTGTGTTTATTCGTACTTTTTACGTAGGCTCTATTCCGGACGGTATCTGCCTGGCTTGCAGCAATCCCCTGAGTTACAGTAGTGACTAATTCACCATTATAGAATACATCATATTCTCCAGTATCTACATTCATCTCTTCAATATAATACTTTATGCTTCTGTCATTGACGGAGAAGGTGACGGATTCACCGGCTTTTAACTTAAATGTACCATCATTGTTAAATGAGACAGGGTTGGTTGTCCCAGTATACGTAACCGTAACTTCATTATTACCGGGACGAATTATCTGTCCATAATCATCCTTTACCCGGAATGTGTACTCATGGTTTGCATAATCAGGATTAGCGCCATCCAGTTCCTTTTCCAATGTGAATTCTCCACGTTTGACGATAGGCAGATTGAACTTCACATGAAGGTTGGATGCGCCTGCACCACGTTCCATGTAATACATATTCATGGTGTGAGTACTGTAATCTTTGAACGTGTTATCTCTAAAATAGTTATCTACTTTTGATTCATCCCAGGAACTACCATCAGGGAATTTTCCAGCAGCCCTGAAGCAATCTTTTATATTTGTCTCTACAATTCCTTCTCCTGTATTTACCCATACAGACCCGTCAGCGAAATTAATAGCACCTGAGTGAGCATGATGAATACCACCAATATCAAGTACAAGAACTCCATCTATGTAAACCCAAAGGTCGTCATCACCTTTAAACTCGTAAGTTACTGGATTTCCACGATCATCAATTCCATTATGTGGCATCTTAAAATCCGCTTCAATCGTCATTCCAAAGAAGTAATTGACCTTCCCTACAGGTTTATATAAGGTCTTACCATAAAATGAATTATCCTCAGACAATGCATTCAATTCTTCATCAAATTCATAGACGACATGATTTGAAATAGTTGATGCTTCTAGGTCGTTATAAGGAAGGAAATTACCTCTTCTGTAGTATTCTTGGGTATCATTGTAAATATCCTGTGCTGTTCCTACTTGTTTGTATACTTTAAAGTCTCTTGATCCATTAGGTAAGTACGCATAATTATTGAACGCACTATATTCGTAATAGCCCGTTTCATCATAAATGCTTTTTATAAACAAATGATCAGCTTCTCGTTCATTATTACCTGTAAATAAGGTTTTTAAGGACTTTGTGGCATATTGATCTCTAAATAGTACATGTGGGTATCCATCACTTCCAAAAGAAGGAGTCAACAAGCCTTGCGTAACACTACCCAAGCCTTTCACCCAGCCATTCCGATTCATGACATACTGCTGAATAGCCGTTCTTGATGCCGATTTTGTAGGGTCTCCTGAACTGTCTAAATCATAATATCTTCCATTTTGCCAAACATCATTTTTATCAACTTCGGAATTCCCATTACTAAAAGTTTCTCCATTATAGGAAGTAGAAGTGTCATAATCGAACATCTTGATGGTAAGACCATCCGGATTTTCCACCGTAGCAACTGTCTCCAACTCTCCTGCCTTCTGTACTTCTGTCGTAGCAAAGAAGAACTTCCAGTCGCGGGCGGATTCTGTTGCATTGCTTGGAGCTGTGATTAACTGGTCATTTTGGTATTCATAACCATAATATGTCCATTCATAATTATCCCATTGCTCTATGGTGGAAGAATATGTTCCATCTCGCCTACCTTCTAAATTCAGGCCTGCCTCATTTTCAGATGACCACCCATTATGCTGAGGGGAAAGATATTTTCCTGTTGCTACGTTTCGGAACTCATAATATCCAGATTCTATCTTGTTTCCGCTTCCATCAAGTACGTATTTAGGCTCTCCACCTTCATAAATTATATTTCCGTTTGCATCCCTTTCAACTTCGTAATGAACAACAAACTCCCATTCTATCGAGGTGTCATTTCTCCAATGGATTCGGTCACTGATATCCTCTACTGGTACAAGCGTTCCATCACCAGCTATTGCGAAATAATCATATCTTTCTTTTGAAGTATTCCAGACCTTATTGTAAATGATGGTTTTATCCCCAACCTGTAAATCAGTAACCGGTACTTTAATAGCCTGATGAAAATAGGCGTTATTCGTCAGCTTAGCGATTTCATCATCATTCAAGGCTCTTTTATATACAGAAAATTCATCTATATACCCATTGAAATATTCACCACCGCCCCAGGTAGCTTTTCCAATGTTAAAGTAGCTATTATTTCCAAGAAGATTCGATAGATCTACATCGCTGTTTGCCGAACCTTTTTCCACCCCGTCTACATATACTATAGTCTTATTATTCTTGTAAACCACAGTAATATAATGCCATTCATCAAGTGAAGTTTCATCTGTAACAACAGTTTGTTGTCTGGGTGAATTATGAGTATTAAATCTTTCGGCCGTAGTTACACCATAGTTGTGCAATACGCCTATGTAGTGCTCGTCATTTCCATAAGCGCCATAGTTTGTTGGAACATGTCCATCTGGTGCCGCAAAATAGCCCCAAGTCTTATCCTTGTTCGCATCAGGATAAACCCAATAAGAAACCGTAAATTCATCAAGGCCAGTTAAAAGACTATTTCCATCGTCTTTTGTCACCTTCAAATAGTGACTCCCATCCAAATATATACCGCGGCTGCTATAGCCGTCTCTTAATATCGAATTACTTACTGTAACTGAATTATCAGAATTATTCCTATAATCTGCCCTTGCTCCTGAACCGCTAAATCCAGTTGATGCATCATCAAAGGAGAAATACGCTATGCAGTCATTCGCTATATCAGCTCCTACTCTCTCGCTGATCGTGGCAAAAGCGGAGAAACCGTTGGTTTTAAAAGTAAGGGCAGAAACACCATTATCATCACTCTTTGTCTGTGATTCAAGGATTTCCGTACCATCCTCACCAAAGTGAATTACCTTAAAAACTTCATTCTCTTTTACCGGAATCGAGTTTGCATATTCTATCTTTACAGTGACAGAAGAAGCCGGTATAACCTTCTCATCTCCATTATAAATACTTATGTCGAAGAAGCGAGCCGTCCCGATTTCTGCCGATGATGAAATAAAGCTTTCTCCTGAATTGCTTTTTCCTATACCAAGCAGCTGTACCGATTCATCATAATATTCCTGATAGGCAAGCACCTCCGGTAAAATTTCATACGCTCGTAGTTTTGCACCATCCGGAATCCCAGCCGTTTCATCATATGTGACTGTGATCTTATAAGTTTCTCCATCTGCAGCAAGGACGTATGTGACAAGATACGATAGAACAAATTCAGAAAAACTATCAGTTGTGAAAGAAACAATTCCATCATCAACTGACAGATCTTGGACCTCGCTTATCTCACCATCGTGAACATGATAAAGCTTAAAATCCTTTCCATGAATGTCTTCCGGAAGAGGAACGCTTACATCGAATCCATTCTCGTATTTTTCCAGATCGACATTATCCAATCCGATTTCAAAAACGGTATAATGAGTTTGTCCGTTTTGGTCATCTTCATCAGAAGAAAAATCCGGTATCTCTTCTCCAGAATCTAATGAAGCGGATTCCTTATCCTCAGAAATATCTGAGAAACTCTCTTCTGTTACATCATCTTCATTAGTCTCTAATGTTTCTGGCGAATCAGGATTTTGAATGGTGATATAATCCTCGACAGCCTTGATGGTTTCCTCATCATCCTCCTGGATGAAGGAATGACCTTCTGCATCAAGAGGGAGATACATCCCATCAGCTGCTCTAATCACAGTTCCATCCAGATCAAGCTCCTTCAGACCGGTTGGTGAAAGAGATATTATTATACTTTTCCCGGAAGTTGCTTTCACTGTCAGAGATGCCGCTTCTTCTACCGGAAGTTCCAGTTCCTCTTCTTCTGTGTCTATTTCTTCACCAAGCAGCTTGATGAGCCAGTCGTCAACTTCTTCTGTCACTGTCAGGATCTTTTCATTAGAGGAAACAACCTCTTCTACCTCACCAATCCCAATCCCGATCTCCAATATATCCAATAATTCCGATAGATTTACTTCCTGGTTGCCCAGGAGTTCATAACTATATTCCCCGTACTGGATAGTGTAGACCACTCCATACACGGAAAAACTCTCTGCGTCAAACTCAACAACGTTTCCGCATGTGTCATCTCCCGCCCGCACCTGGGGAGGAAGAGTAATCATTAAAAACAAAATCAAAAACAACATGATCGATTTTCGCAAGTCGACCACCTCCTCGGGTGTATATTTTATTAGAGTATATCATATTATGGGGGACATTTGGAGAAGAAAATGGCTATTTCAAGGATTGAAGAGGAAAAATTCACTAAGTCGCTTTTCTCGCAGCTCTTCCCTCTCTCAAAAAGGAAAAATCAGTGGGCAATCTCGTACCTACATCCTCACCACATCAAACTCTCCTTCCCCATAAAGCAAGAAGGACCTCTCTCCAGTTGAATCAAGGTCAATCGCAAGTTTCACCTTTTCTTTATCAGCCAATGCGGCAACCCCCTCAAACGCCATCGCCTTCAAATTATATTCAAGATCTCGCCCCACATTATTCGCGAAGATTTCCATTTGATGAGAGCAGCCTTCCTTATTGGTATAAGCCAGCAGCATTCCACCTACGCACATAAGGCTTGAACAGCTTTGGATTTCTGGATGGGCAGTTAAGCACTCCACCACATAGAGGTACTTGTCCATAAGGAGGGATTCGATCAGTTGGTAATCTTTCTGCGAACGATGATTCTTAGCTAGCTTTAAATTTATGAGATCGATCTCATCAGGGGATAAAAAATGCAGTTCCATGGTTCTCCTCAACTTATTTCTTCTTCAATCACAGCCTTGGTGAAGCGGATTTTCCCTTCTTTCCTATACAGGAAAACCGCCTTCACCAGCATCAATATGGCTGCGGTTATGTCTACAAATAGTAATGCCTTATTTTTCTTCATCCTTCCCCTCTCTAACAGCTGCGCCAAGGGTTTCTGCTGGCAACTTTCTCATCAATCAAAAGTCTTGTTTCTCCGCCGAAAAGGAAGGAGAAATTCTCATTCCCATACATAAAAACACAATCGGCTTGCGCTCTTATGTATGGAAATAATAAATCAAATCCGCAGACCAGTAACGAAATAATACCCATTTACCATCAAAGGGAGAAGGTTTTATTCCTTCTCCCTTTTTTCCTTCTTTCCCCATAGGACACTTACCCCCCCTATGGGGATGTTTGTTTTATTGTTTCTCAGGAACAGAGTTCCAAATCCCGCGTTTTTTAACCCGCCATCCTTCTTTTCTGAACAAGGAGCAGGCCAGCACCAAGCGTCATAACCGCTCCGATCAGGTAGAAGATGGTTGTTCCCATTCCACCTGTATTCGGAAGGGCGGCGCCGGGGGTGTTCTCAACAGTAGCCAATGCGTTCTCCTCAGCATGTGCTGCTGTAAATTGCACATTTTCTATGGAAGTGACTTCCTCCCAACTCTTTTGGCCACTCTCTTCCTTGATTTTTACAAGCTTGATCCCACTCTTTTCAACTTTCACATAAAAATGATCATCGCCTGTGATAATGTATCCTGTTGGGACACCAGTTTCTTTCACTTCGTAGTATCCTGCGGGAAGTTCTGTAAAGGAAGCCTTACCGCCATTTTCCGTCGTCGAAGTAGGAATCTCCCAGGTATCATCAACATTAGGAATGTTGCCTGTAATCTCATCCTTCATTTTCGTGATTGTAAATGTTGCCCCATCCAGAGTCTTTTCAGAACCCTTCTCTTTTTTGAGAATATCCAGGGGCAAAGCGACTTTGTCTTCCTCCTTATTTTTGATAGTGCCGCCGTTTGGAACACCATCGGGGTTCTGGTTGATGAAACCTTCTGGATCTCCGATTTCTTTGATGGTGTAGACGATAGTCTTACCATTTTTGTCTTTCTGCGGCAGGTTCTTGAAGATTGCAAGTCCACCTACTTCAGTATTCTGATCTGTATCCTCTGTCTGGCCTCCGCTATCCGAAGTAGAAGAAATTTCAGATGTTGTAGTTTCTGTAGCAGCTTCAGTGGTCGATTTAACAGCTTCATAGCCTTCAGGCGTATCTCCATCTTCCGGGATATCCTCTGCCGGTGTCGGGATTCCAACTAGTTCAACCCTCGCCAATGGAGTCGTAGAATCTCCAGCGAACACTCCGAAGGTCGCCTTTGCCCCATTAGGCCATCCAAGATCAGTTTCTTCCTCGCCAACCATCCTGACCCACTTCTTGTCGGCCTGGACTTCGATCATCGGCATCCGGTTGGTCACCGTAGCCAAACCTGCAGAATTGCTGGAGTTCTCGATGTCCTCCCCGTTAATGTCGCCCACAACGGTGACTTCCTGCATTGTATAATCCAGCTCCACAGCGGGGTTGCTGCCATTGATTTCCATCACATAATACTTACCGGGCTTCAGATTATCGATGACGAACGGTTCAGATTCGCCCTCGGCGATGATAATACTGAAATCCTCCACCTGTTTGCCATTTGCATACTTGGCCCTTGTCTTCTTATCCTCTGCAAAAAGACGGAAGAAGTATTCGCCATCCGCCAGATCATTGGTGATCAGTACGCCATCTGCAGACAGCTGACCATCCTGCAGGACCTTGTTTCCGGTCACCTTCTTGACGACCTTTATACCACCCGTGACAGCACGGTAAGCGTTGGTAAAGTTTCCTTTTTTGATGACATCCTGCGCAACCTCAACCGTCGTGGTGGCGTTGGTATTGCTGACCAGTGTATCAGTCTTACTGCTGACAGTAACAACATAGCCATCGACGTTGAAGGCGTTCTCGGTAAAGGTCACCTCGACATCGGTGCCGAACGGGATCTTCGAGATCGTCCACACGTAGGGATTGCCCTCAGAGCCATCGCCGGTCAGCGTGACGTTATTGGGCTGCCTGCCCGTCACCTTCAGGCCAAGATTATGCGTGCCTTCATTGTCCGTCCATCTCGCATTGATCACAAAACTATCCGGTAGCGCTTCGATGCCGCTGAACACCTTAGTGATCTTGACAGACCCAGTATTGGTCTTCTTGTTGTTGATCGTCACGGTCTCGCCATCGGTGGAAACATCGTTGTTGTCGATGGTGACTTCACTCTTGGGCGTGTCGACCTCCTTGATGGTATACACGCAGTGCCACTCGTCGTTGTTCTCGTCGAAATAGCCCTCGTACAGGCCGTCCACGTAGAACTGCCACGCTTTGCCCTCGCCTGAGTTATTGATGTTGTAGGCGTAATGGTTTTCCGCGCGATTGACGAGATCAATGACCGCGTGGGTATTGTCGGTCGCATTTTTGGAGATGGTGAACACATCCTCGCTTCCGATCTTTACATTCGCCTTGCGAGTCTCGGTGGTCGGTTCGCCGCCGACCCACTTGGTGCTTACCTGCTCGATCTGGAAGTGGATCTCATCCTGCCATGGCTCAGTCTCAAGGCCTTGCTCATCAAACCACTTCTTGTCGACGGTCAGGTCCATCTTCGGGACGTTCACGGTCTGCAACTTGTTGGTGTCCTTCTCTCCGATGGAGATGGCATTCTTCACCCAACTGGGATCGCCGCGCTCCACCCATGCACCAAACAAGCCGCCTTTCCAGTAGAAGTAATGGGTTTCCAGATCGTCAATAGCATCGTCACTGTCAACTGTAGCTCCTGCATTAACGAGATCGCTGATGGTTTCAGTATCGAGACCAGCGATGAGATGGATCACGCCATTCTTGTCCTTGTAGCCAACCTCCTGCGTATAGTAGGTATAGTGTTCGCCCTGATCCTCGCCGGCCTCTCCAATCAGCGCATTGTGAATGTTGACCGTGGTCGTCCAGTCGCCAGAGCGATTGGCCTTGAGGATCAGCCAGTTGTGTGTCGTGTCGACGATGCTGGTATCCTCCACGTAACCCTGCCAGTTGCTGTTGCCATAGGCAGGATGATTTGGGGGATAGTCGCCGACCACGTCTTTTGCAATGACCTCGGTGAAGTCCTCCGGCGTCTTGTCGCCAGCCTGGCGCCAGATTTTGATATAGACCTCCTTAGCGTTAGGCTGACCGGCCCAGCGCTTGTCGATCTTAATGTTGGATGCCTGATAGTTCGCCACGCGCTCGCCGTCCTGATTGGCGAACGCTATGCCGAATTCGCCGGTCTGCTGACCGCTTGCGCCAATGTAGCGGTCCGGTGTGATGGTGCTGTACCACTCCCAATCCGGATAAGGCGTCCTTGCAAGGTCCTTATAGACGTCTGTCTCACGGAAGGAATACTCATAAGTCACCGAGATCGAGTCGCCATGCTCATCGATATAGAGACCCTTCTTCGGCAGACCAGGACCGCCAGCCTCCAGCGAGCTCCTGTCGCCCGCGTTCTCCTCAATGCGGAAATGCCAGTCGCCGCCGCCGTCGTGCAGCCAGAAGCCATTGGTACCATTATCGAAAATCGCCTTGCCGTTAGCATCGTAACCCGCCAACATCTCGTCGCCGTAGTCCATCCACTTCGACTTGCTCCCATCCGGGAACACAACTCTGCGTATGACCTTGAAGCCCAGCACCACATTCTGGCACATGCGCGCGGTCACGTTGTCCCAAGCACCATCGTCATGGATCATGAAGAACTGCTTCTTGATGTCCATCTGATAGTAGTCAGAGACCTTGTTGACGATGGTAATCGTGCCGTTGATCTCGTCCTGGCTGTTCGGCACCACGCCTGCATTGTCGTGGTTGCTGCCATCACCATTCGTAGTGATGTTGCCCTTGTCGTTATAATAGCTGTAGAATTCCCAATTCGTCTGTGTCCCTGTTTCGGGATAAACTCCGCTTCTTGGATACTCTGCCACGAAATAGCCTACTTTTTTCCATTCACTGGGATTGTCCGGATTCTGGATGCTGGTCGGCAGATTATCAGGGCACACCCAGGTATAGTTGTTTTCCTGGTTGAGTTCTATCAGGCCGTAATAACCATAGGGCATGCTTATATCTTCATTTTTGCCCTGGTAACCCCATCCATAAGGCCAGGACTGATCCTTTTGTGCAACACCACCGCTTGAATTCATACCACCATTGGAATTGATAGTATTGCCTTCTACCGTGGTCTGATACAGTGCAAATTTCACCGGAGGATAGCCAGTGGTGTCAGGAATGCCACGCCACTGTTTCTTAACAATCAACTGTGATGCGGGACCGTTCACAGCGTCTACGATTATGTTGTCGTTATAAATCCTATGCGATTCATCGCCAGCATAGGTGGTGGTGCCATGCTCATAGAACTTGGCCGTATAGCCGACAGGATTGCAGCCTATCTCCTCAAAGTAGTAGCTGTAGACACGGACATTCTGCAAATCAGACTCGGCGTCACCGATGGTTTCCTGCTCTAAAACAGTAAAACTGTTGCTCCATCCCTTTTCCTTTGATAGCGTGAAAACCGGTCCTTCATATGACTCATCCTTCTCAACTGGACTTGGATTGCCGGTCGTGTTCATGATCTGCACGCCATAGTACCCACCGACCAGATATTGCTCGCCTTGCACAACGGTAACCGTCATGTCGTTTTCTGGATAGTAAACCCCAGAGCGGACGATCTCGTCGCCTGTATTGTGCTGGGTCGGCGTTTGCAGATTAATCGGTCTTGCATCGTCGTTCACCTGCAGGGCAACGAACTCCTCGTTGTCATGGGGCTTGAAGGTCGCTGCGAAGTGCACGGAACTCTTTTTCGGCACCTCAAGTTCGCTGATGGTGGTGCCATTTGCCCGCTTCAGCGTAACCTTTACGGTTCCCTGCTCAGTGGGATCAAGGACCCTATATTCAGTGTGTACATAACGCTTCAGCTCAAATTTGGCCCAGGCATCATTGTTGTTCTGCTGCTCCTCCCAAATCTTGTTAAGGCCAATGTCAATATATCTCTTATCCGAAGAACTGTGCTTCCGGTTGCTCACCTCGATGTAGTAGTCGTCGTTGTTCTCACTCAGCTCGCCCGCGTCGTGGGGATAGAACGCATCGTAGTGCTTATCCTCCTCTTGTGGTGTATAGCCGTCTGCCTTGGAATAGGTATAGGTAGTCGTGCCATCCGTGGCGTTGTAGGACATCTCCTCCAGAGAATACTGGATGCGATAGATGCCATAGGAATCCTTGCCATACTTGGGCAGATTCTTGAAGGTGCGCTGACCCAGGGAGTAATCGCCCTCTTCCATCATTTCCTTGGTGATGGTTATTTCCTTTATGGGACGCACATCCATGAAGCTGCCAGAAACACTGATATTCTCATCCAGATAAACCGGCGCCCATTGTAGACGGAATACAGCGGACCAGTCCATACCATCGCCGCTGAAGTCTTCCCAGGTCTTTTCCACGGGCACATCCACGGTGGCGGTCTTGTTCACCACGCTGATGTCATAACCGTCGTCCGGGCTGGCGCCCTTGACTGTGGCCTCATAGCTGAGGAGCATATCGTCGCCGTTCACCAGCAGGCCAGTCTCTTTGACGGTGTACTTGACGATATAGGTCTTGTTGTCGATCTTGACGACGGTGGGCAGATCCGCAAAAGTGGAGCTATCGCTGTCGGTATCCTGCGTGAGGACGACCGTTTTACCGGTCACATCTTCTGCGGGGCTCCAGCCCTTGTCATCCACGCCCTCCACAGTCATATACTGCTCTCTGGTTGCGGCGATTCCGTCCACGGCCGCCAGACGCAGCTGGCGTTGCAGCTGGAAGGTCGCCGACCAGGTCGTTTCAGCCGACAGCAGAGGCGACCAGGTCTTTTCGATGGGAATGGTCACCGGCTTTTCATGGTTGGTGATGACCACGTGCCTATGGTTTGCTGACACGTTTTCAGTACTGGTAAACCTTTCTGCATAGCCGGCCATGCCCTCGACTGAGGTCTCTTCTACCGTGTAGACGATGTCATACTCTCCATCCTTCAGAGGCAGCTTGTCCCACGTCGTGCTGGCCTTTCCGGCTGACAGAGTGGCGGGGTTATTCCGCTCTGAGCAGGTGTCGGGCAGGGTCACAGCGACTGGATCGCTACCGTTGACGGACTGCATCAACGTGGCCTTCACTGACACGTCGCTGGGCCAACTGGCGCCGTCAGACATCACCCACTGCTTCTCCACGGTCACCTTATTGTCCAGGGAGATAAAGGTGTTCTTCACCGTGAAGGTCGATTCGCCCGCTCCGCTGGCTGCGTCGTCTGCAGTCAGGGCAGACTTGAACGTCTCACCATCGGCGCTGTAGCTGACAGTGAAGCCGCTGACGGAGGGATCCTCCTCCACAGTATAGGAGAGTTCATAGGTCTTGTCCCCCTCCGTCTCGGTGAGCGGCAAATCATAGAACTGGTCTCTGAAATTCGGCGCAGAGAGGATTTTGGATTTGCTTGCCTCAAAGGGACCAGTTACGATATCATCTCCAGCATGCTCAGAATTAGTTACCGTTATATTACCAGGATTGCCATCAAAATAAACATATATATCACTCTGTCCATCAACCTTAAAAGACACATACAAAAGGGGATCCGCGTAATACAGGTTGCAGTTGCTGCTTAATTCGTCGGGTTTATTATCATTCGCTGCATTTTTGTCTCCATTAGCGACATTCATAGATGCGCCTTTTGCGACCTGGTTCGTATGTTCTATTCTAAAGAAACCATCTCCGACCTTGACATCGTCTGCGACAGATTTACCATCCGAAAGATTGATGAAATGAATGATCGTCCCTACCTTTTCGGTGCGATACTTCATCAGCTTCACTGTCGCGGTCTTGTCAGCCACATCCTTGCTGGGCAGCTCGTTGCCCTCGTCGTCGACCCACAGCTTTCGAACCACAACCTGCGTTTTGGTTTTATCGGGCTCAAAGGGCGTATTTTTAAGAACCACCTTACCACCGAGCTGCGCCTGAGTATACTTTATATAGCCGCCAGTATTATTGATATCGATCCAGTAGTCCCACTCGTTAGTAGAATTCGGATTACAAGGCATCTCCTTACCTTGTACCTCATTATATGCATGGTAATAGTTATAACCCTGCGCATCGTAGAACTCGGTTTCAGTTACTACTTGAGTAAAGAGCTCAGCGTTAGGTACTTCCTCCACTGTGAAGACATCCGTATCGGTATAATCCTGGATCTTCCAGGTATAGGTCCATTCAGGGCCGGTGAGGAACTGTTCATCGATGAGTTCGCCGTTCTTCTTCAGCTGAACGGCAATCTTGCTGTTGGCGGGCGCCGTGGCGTTCACATACTTACCTTCATTATTTCTCTTTACCCACGCCTTATTGACGGTCAGGGTCTTGCGCCTGTCCGTATTGGTCACAGTGATCGTGCCCTCGTCGGTCAGGCCTGCCGCGGGTGAATAGGTGACGTCGTAGATGTCCAGCGCATCCTCGACCACAGTATAAGTGTGGCCGGATTCCAGACGAGTCCATTCGGTCTCCCACTTGCCGGAGCCATCATCCTCAACGGTGCGGTCATAGGAGATATCCATCTGCTTGCCATCCTGCACCAGATGCAGCGTGATGGATGTGGGACGGAGACCGTCGGTATTGCCGCCGTCGCGCCACACCTTCCTGGCCTTGATGCTCATCAGGTCACTGTTGTTGATGACAAAACTGCCATTACGGCCAAGGGTAGCCTCGGTGGCATCCTGCTTCGGCTGGTTGGAGCCCGCCTTGTAGGTGACGAGATAATCCTTGATGCTGCTCAGCGGCGTGCCGCTCTGGGTAACCTCGACCACATAGTACTTACACGGGACGCCTTCCACTTCCTTGGGCAGACCGCTGATATCAACGGTTTCCCACTTCTTCTCGACCGTATCATAGTCGATCCTCCAGACATGCTTCGTGGCGTTGTAGTGGTCATCAGTGAAATCCGGATCCTCGGACGTAGGATCAAAGACGGTGCCGCTGCCATCACCAATCACCTGATACAGCTTGAAATAGACACTCTTGCCAGTGTCAAATTCCTTGTCATTGCCTGCGCTGTCCTTCCAGACCTTGGTCACATCGACGGCAAGACCATCGGTGCGGTTGACAACGGTCCAGGTAGAGCCGGTTGAGAGCTTGTTGACGATGATTCCATTGGCAGCCTCTGCCGCTTTGTCGAGCTTGTCGGCAATAGCCTTGTTGGCACCTTCGCGTTCAGAATCCTTATCAGAGTCATACAGCACGAAGTAGTGCTTGGTGGTGTCGAGTTCATAGCCATCAGGGGCCTTCGTCTCCACCCAGTAGTACAGTTTGTTGTATTTGTCGAGGATCAGCTCATTGAGATCGACAATACCGTTATTATTCGAAGTATAGACAGACTCGGTCTCATTAACACGATTGATACGAACTGGATCGCCTCGGAACGTACCATCACCCGTTGGATCTCCGTCAAGAACAACTTCCCAGTGCTTGTCATTGTCCTCGCCAACTTCCTGCCGATTAACTGTCATGGTGAAGTTGATCGGCTGCTCATAAACCGCGAATTCCGCACCAGAAAGCTCCTTGGGCGAAGTAGAGCCATCCTCGGGATTGACTTCGTAGTTCTCGTCGATCTTAGAAAGCGTGATATTCGTGCTGCTCGAAATAGTGCCGCCATGTTTGGCCACTGTGCGGGTAGAGGTATCCTCCTTGATCCAAGTCTTGTTGCCCTTCAGTTCAGCCTTGTTCTTCAGCGTCAGATCTCCGATGTTCTGCGCTACGACAGCATATTCCACGAACACGCGCGTTTCGTCCGGAACGGTGATCGTGAGCGTGCGATTATCGTCGTTGTAAACCGCGGCAGCACCGGCGACACCCTTTCCCTTTTCATCCTTGATAAGCACGGAATCCAGCCGCAGGTCGACGTTGGTGCTGATGAGGGTATCCACCAGAGTCATTTCCTGGCCGTCATTCAGCCTGACACCCTTGGGGTTGACTTCAATGCGATAGTAGATATTGTCGTCATTAACGCTCACAAGGGTCTTATCGACTGTCTTGTATTCGTATGTGACGTCACGGGTCGCCTGACCGTCAAACGGATCATCCTCAGTCTTATAATAGTAGGCTGTGTTAATATAGTTCTTGACCCCGTCTTCGTCGTTGGCAAAAGAGGCCAGCTCTGCATCGGTCAGCCTGGTCTTGTATGTGATCGTATAAGTGTTCTCGCTGAAACCCTTTTCCATGTGCACGGTCTTGGTGTAATCCGTCCAAGGAGTGATATTCACGCGCTGGACCTCCCGGCCCTGCACGATGACGCTCTGGTTCCAGTTGTCATACACTTGACCACTCACATTGACGTTGATGGACGGATTGTCCGGCATGCCGGTGGACCAGTTCAGCAGCTGCATGCCTTCAGGCAGCAGGTCAGAGAAGTACACAGGCGTATCAGGGGAAACTTCATTCGCCAACTCGTTAAGCTTGACGGTCCAGGTGAACACGTCCTCCTCCTCGGAGTAGGACACGCTTTTGTTGAATGTCATGGTGCCGTACTGGCGGTTGTCCTTATCACTGCCTGCAGGCTTGCCATTAACGGTCAAGCTTGCGCTGTTCTCAAACCAGCCGTTTTCGGGCATAGCTTCAGTGCCGGTGGCCGTCAGCTCGATGGTCACGCTGTTGCTCAGCGTGTTAAAGCTGATGGAGCCGGTGGATTCGTTTACAGTATAATCGCTGCCCTTGTTAAGCTCTGCGCCGGTCTCCTTGCTCCTGACCACGATGCTGTTGTAATTGATGGTCGCTGGGACCTTGGGATACCAGCCGGCAGTTGCAGTGTAGCAGTCACTTTCCGTGACCACGACATTTTCAAGCGGCAGATCCTCTTCCTTCGCGTCGACATTCACATCGATGCTCCACTTGGAGGTCACCTTGCCTTCATTGTCTACGGAATCCCATCCCACGAAGGCCTTATCTATCTTCGCACCGGGCGAAGGCGGATTCGGGAAGTCAACGGGCACACCGGTACCGTCGGAACCACCATCATTCGTATTAACGTTATTGGTAACATTCACTGAACCGCCGCGGCCGACATTCTTGGGCACGCGGGTGGTGTAGGTGATGGTATAGGGGCCATCAGCGGAGTTATTCGGGAACGTGTACTCAAACACGGGCTTCTGGTTTTCGCCATAGGTGGTGTCGTTCACCCATTTGACTTGGCTGCCGCTCATGGTCGCAACGGTCTGACCACTGCTGTTTTTGACGACGATATCGCCATAGAGCTCCTGATAATCCATCATGGAGTCCGTCACCGTTACGCCAGACACGTCACTATTGGTAGTGTCGCCCACGGTGATGGTATAATTGAAGGTATACAGGTAATCCTCGTTGGCATCTTCCGCGAAGCTGACAAGCTTTTTCACGCTTGTGGCACGGTGGGGGATGACCGTGGTTTCATTGGTCGGCTTTTCACCGCCGGTCCATTTCCAATTAATGCTGTTGGTGATTTGAGTATCGCCCGACACCTTATCGGAATCGACGATTGTAGAATACTTCACCTCGTACTTCGTACCGGATTTGATGGTATCACCCGCAGCCTTGACCACGGAAGCGATGTCCAATGTAAAACCGCCCACAGTGTCAGTTATGCTGCTTGCGGGAACAGTGTAGGTCTTACCACTCTCCGTGGTGATCACGAAGCTGGACTTGTCCACAGTCTGACCAATGCCAAGGGTGTCATCGAGTTTCAGCGTGTCAAGAGATGCATTGGGACGCACCGACGCAGTATAGTTCAGCTTGTAACTGCCGTTCTCCTGCTGGACCGCAACGATCGGGATGTTTTCTTTCCTGCCGGTTTCGGAATTACTGACACCCTTCCAGCTGTCGCTGACATCGACAACTTTGTAGGGGATGGTCAGCTCATTACTGGAGCCGGGGAATGTAAAGGTGCTGGAGTCCTTGGTACCGACTTTCGTCTCGTCGATCTGAAGCGTAATATCAAGCGTACCGGTGATGTCAGTGCTGTTATCGATATACTTCTGGTCCATTTCAAGATAGACCTTGTCGCCAGAGATATAGTAACGGCCTCTCGTCCTGTTGTTTTCCATGATCAGACCGCTCTGGGACACACCCTCAGGGAAGCTGCTGAAGGGAACATCAGGGGTACTGAAGAAGCTGCTCAGGTCATACACCCACGTGTTGTTTGCGCGGGCTAGGGGCAGCTGGTTATTATCGATGACATATGTCATGTGGATGGAATAGGTTCCCGTGCGGGAGTATCCATCCGCGGTTGGCGTGCTGGCCTCAGAAATCGTAATGTTGCTTGTCGAATTGGTAAGCGTTGTGAGGTTGACCTCCGCAGCGTCGGCCACGAGGATCGTATACTTCACGCCGCCGGCCATCACAGTCAGCTCGTAGACATCGAAGAACGACACATCACTGGTCAGATACCAGCTGCCGTCCTTCTGTTCCAGATACAGGGCGTTGTCAGCGGCACCCATGTCCAGAACGCGGGTGAGGCTGACGCTGCTGATGTCAGCGTCGGTCACTCCGGACATCCACAGAATATCTTCGATGCTGTAGGAACCTTCGCCGGGCCAGGACCAGGCGAAAATCTCTCCTGTCTCAGGATCAACGTACTCGAAATCCACGGTGTACTTCACAATGAACTTTGAAAATCCACTTGTTGTGAACTGTGCTTCTGACACAGCAACTAAACCAGCCTCAGAGTTTACTTCTCTGCTGGTGAAGGTTACATTTTCAATCTTCTCGGTTGTTTCCACGCCATACACATCCGTATGAACATGGTAGAGTTCAAAATCCTTACCAATCAGATTTTCAGGCAGGGTCAACTGCACGTTGAAGCCATCTGCGTAGTCTTCGGCAGCAACACCATCCAGACTGATATCAAAAACCTTATATCCCTTTTCTTCTTCACTTGGATCGGCAATCTCCTCCAGGGCAGACTCCGCCCCTTCATCAGAAACTACCTCAGCCTTTGCTTCCACCTCTTCCGGCAGATAAGACCCATCCGCCGCAGAAATCGCCACACTCGTTCCGTCCTCAGCGACAGTCGCAGCCTCTTCTACTCCGGTCACCACCACATCAAAGGACACACTCGTCCCGTCTTTATACGTAACAACAATCTTCAGTCCCAGGCTGGCGAGATCCACCCCTGCATCCAGTCCTGCAACATTAGTACTAAAAACCCAATCTCTGTTTCCATTCCCATCTACGGTATCCTGTACACCAAGGATTCCGATACCATTGATGGTGTCCGCTACTTCCGTCCGAACATTCTGTACATTAGCAATCTGTCTCTCACTATTATCTGAGAACATTGTGTTCAGAATCGTTGAAAGATATACATCTTTACCTCCAAGCACATCATATCTGCCGCCATCCTCAGTCACGAAATCAAAGGTGTAGATAATACCGTATACAGAGAAGCTGTCCGTTTCAAAAATGACTTTCGTTTCGCCCTGCGCCTGTACAGGCATCTCCGGAATGATGTTTTCCTCTGTCTCTCCCCCGAAAGCACCCACAGCGTCCATTACGTCTTCACTGTCCGCTTCCTCAAACTCTTCGTCTTCTTTTGTGGCGGGATCAATCGTTGCGAGTACTTCTACCTTAACCTCATCATCCTGTTCATCAAAGTGAACGACGCTGGGGGAGGCCATCTCGACGCCTGCCACATTGACCGGCTCGTCATAAATGATCTCTACGCGTACCGTTCCTGCCGGCTCAAATTCCTGTCGGTTTCCGTTCTCGTCCTTTGTGAGGATTTTAATGTCAAAGAATCTGGCAAATTCCTTCGGAAGTTCCTGATCTTCGCCGATGCCAAGGGCGTCTTTTGCCTGGGAAAGGTACTGTGCATACTCTTTCGAATCATGATCGATTTCTTCCGCTTCCAGCTTTGCGCCATCGGGGAGGCCGGCAGACGCAAGGTATGTAAGGTGTACTTTATAATCCGGACCCTGATAATCCAGAACGGCGGTCGCAGTATTTTCTGCTTCCGTGGTCTCTCCCGCCCCGATCTCCGGATCCAGTTGTACCGTTATCTCTTCCTCTCCGTCGCTGAAGGAATCCAGCGGGTCAGTTTCTCCGACCTCTTCAAAATCCGGTACATCCATGTCCTCTGTCTCGGAGGAGAAAAGATCCTCACCGGAAAGCTCCTGCACGTCCGCGTCATCCGATGCGCCAACGGCAGAGTTCCGTCCGGAATCAGCCTGTCCGTTTTCCTCATTTGCGGCTTCGGAGCCGAAAAGATCTTCAACGGCTGTCTGCTCCTCAGCAGAAGATACGATTTCCGCAGACGGCTCCCCTGCTTCCGAGCTGAACAATGCTTCCACGTCCGTAAGTTCATCCTGCTGCGTTCCGGCAGGGTCGGAAACGACCTGTCCTGCTTCGGGGACTGCTTCCTCCATCATGTCGGATTCCGGCGCAGCTTCCTCCATCTGCAGTGCCGGTACAGCCGCATCCCCGTCAGCCGGTCCCGCCGTAAAGAGATCCTCATCGGATCCCACTGCCTCCGGAACCTCCTCAGACTTCGTATAGCAGGAGTCATCATGGATATGCTCTTCCTTGCCGCAGGCCAGAACCTTAGGTCCTTCTTCGTATCGGAAGCACTCGTCTGTATGCTGATGCGCAATTGCCATCGGCTTCCCGCAGATCAGGTTTCCAAAATCGTCAAAGCATTCCGGCGTATGGGCATGCTCAATAAGCTCTGCTTTTCCGCAGCTCACATAAGGAGCGGACGCAGGGGAAAACTCATCGTCTGTCTCTGAAGTAAAAGCGTCTGCTGCCTCGAAGGACAGATCAGCCCCAAAGCCGCCCTCCGGCGAAGCGCTGAAAAAGTCGGCTTCCGACCCGTCATAGCATTCCGCGGTATGCACATGTCCTTCGATTTCCGGCAGCGGACAGATCAACTGGCCATCTGTATCATAGCAGTTTTCGTCATGCTTATGCAGGACCAGCACACCTTCATGCTGTTCCGCATAAGGGCAATCCGGAATACGCTGATACGAAATCTGATAGCAGCTGTCGGTATGCGTATGTTCCTCTTTTCCGCATACCGGGTCTATCGTCATAGTAATGGCGGGGAGGATCAGAAGATATGTCGTGATAAAGACAATTACCGCCGCAATTGCCGTCACTCCTCGATTCCATGGCTTTTTATGATATATTTTAGCCATAATCTCATACGTCACACCTTGTTTCCTCTTCCCTGTCATGATTGCGCCTCCCTAAAGCACTGATTTATCAGTCTTTTATTATTTTACATTATTATCTTCACATTTGATTAATATTTTTTTAAATGGTCTGAATTCTAATATGTTTCTTTTGTATGCACAGTAAAAACATTATCCGCGTTTTTACCTAAATCGAGCCCTTTCTATTATAATTCATTTTTACACAAAAATAAAGTACTGTTTCCGCAAAAAAACACGGTTTCTGAAGAAACGAAAGGTGAGCTGTTCTTTTTGCATGTCTAAATCAGGCAATTTTGGTATATGGGAGTTTCTGCCCCTGTGGCTTCATGAAAATTCGGAAACCAGCCGAGAATTGTTCGCGCAATTGTTGCAATTCAGTTTACGACAGATAATGGAACTTATGGTATACTATGTTAAATTATTACATATTATGGTATACTGATTTTGATCATACCTGGGTATCCGGTATGCCGAACAACAGCCAAGAATGTGTGCCAGTCTTTTTGCCCTGCTCCCGAGGACAGCGCAATTCCCACTGCACCCATCATTGACAAGAGAGGAAGTGACCACATGGAAATTGAACGCAAATTCCTGATCCCGAAAGATCACCTGCCTGATGGCTATGATTCGTATCCCTGCCAGGTTATTGAGCAAGGATACCTGTGCACGAACCCGGTGGTCCGTATCCGCCGGTCAAATGATACCTATTATCTCACCTACAAATCCGGCGGCCTTCTTGCCCGGGAGGAGGAGAATCTTCCTCTGACGGCCGAGTCCTATGCGCATCTTCGCGCCAAGGTTGACGGCCTGATTATCGCCAAACGCAGATATGTCATTCCCGAAAAAGACGGGCTTTCCATCGAGCTGGATGTATTTGAATCCCCTTATGAAGGATTGTACCTCGCCGAGGTCGAATTTCCTTCCAAAGAGGCCGCCCTGGCCTATCAGCCGCCGGAATGGTTCGGCGAGGAAGTCACCTACACAGCCGCTTATCAGAACAGCCGGTTAAGCAAGGGTGTGAAGCTGCCTGAAGAATAGTATTCCCATGAAATAAAAAACACTCTTCTGTTTCCAGAAGAGTGTTTTTTATTTCATGCTATAGTGAACTACATTGAAGTTCTTACTTTGATCCATTATGATGATAGATTTTTTTCCTGCCTTACATTTTCTTCCCCTTCTCCCAGCAGGAGATCAGGGCTTCCATCACAGCGCCGCGCATCCCCTCCCGTTCCAGGGTGCGGATGCCTTCGATGGTGGTTCCGCCGGGAGACGTTACCATATCCTTGAGTTCTCCGGGGTGCAGACCGGATTCCAGCACCATCTTTGCGCTCCCTAAAACGGTCTGGGAAGCAAATTCGTAAGCCATGGCGCGCGGCATCCCCATCAGTACGCCGGCGTCTGCCATCGATTCGATAAACTGGTAGACAAAAGCCGGCGAGCAGCCGCTGACAGCTCCGGCGGCATCCATCAGCCGCTCCGGCACAACCTGGGTTTTCCCGAAGCTGCCGGCAATCTTCAGCAGAATCTCTTTTTTATCCTCAGGCATTCCTTCATCCATGCAGACGGCGGTCATGCCTTCTCCCACCATGGCAGGCGTATTCGGCATAAATCTCGCAGCCTTCAGGCCCGTAACAGCACGTTTGCGGATCCAGTCCAGGGTTTTCCCCGGGGCAATTCCCACCAGCACATGCTCCGTGGTCAGATAAGGACGTATCTCTGTCAGTACCTCCTCATAAAACTGAGGTTTCACAGCCAGAAAGACCAGCGGACTGTATTTCACGACATCAGCCACATTTGTCGTCGCTTCAACGCCAAATTCCCTCCGGCTTCTTTTGCATCCTGACTCTGTCAGATGCGAAACGATCAAATCCTCTTTCCCGCAGATTCCCTGATCCAGAATTCCTTTCACCATTGCGGACCCCATATTCCCGCAGCCGCAGAAACCGATTTTTTTCATCCTAACACCTCCTTCCAAAACAAAGTTTTTGTACGTTGACTCAATGAACACGGATAACTATTTTGCAGCCGCGCCTGCAAAAAGCGCAGCCGTGGGCAAAATATGTCTCCTCCCTAAACGAAGTTTTGTAGGTTGACTCAATGATCACAGATGACTATTTTGCGGCCATGCCTGCAAAAAAGCAGCCGCGAGCAAAATATGTCTCCTTCCATAACGGAATTTTAAAAATTTACCCGATGGTTTCGAATAACAATTTTGGCTTCGGCAGTCGGGCTGCCGAAGCCAAAATCAGTCGCCGCCGAATACATCTTTGGCGGCTGTAAGAAACCGGGAGCCCGATCTGCCGCCGAAGAATTCACAACAGATCAGACATCAGATCCATCTTCCATACAGATGGGAAAGATCGATCATCTCTTTGGCAAGCTTCTTTGTAAACTGATCCGAGGTCAGACGCCACTCCCAGTTTCCGCCTAATGTAGAAGGCTTGTTCATACGGCAATAATTGTCAAGTCCCAGATAATCCTGCATCGGAATAATGGCAAGCCATGCAACACTGCTGATCGCCGCGCGGATCAGCTCCCTGCGGATCCTGTCGTCTTCTGTGGTCCGTGGAAGACAGAAATAATCGCAGATTTTGTCACGCTCCTCCTGTGTGATGCTCTTAAGCCATCCCATCAGAGTCTCATTGTCATGGGTGCCGGTGTAGACGACACAGTTTCTCTCATAATTGTGCGGCAGATAGTCATTCGCATTGCCTGTATCACGGGCGTCAAAGGCGAATTCCAGCACGCGCATATTCGGGTAGCCGCTGTCCGCTACAAGCTGCTTGACGGATGGGGTCATATAGCCCAGATCCTCCGCTATGATCGGTCTCTCGCCCAGGCGATGATTTAATGTGCGGAACAGATCCATGCCCGGTCCTTTTTCCCACCAGCCGTTCACTGCGTTTTCCTCGCCGAAGGGAATCGCATAGTATTCGTCAAAGCCGCGGAAATGGTCGATACGAAGCACATCATACAGCTCAAAGCAGTGGGCGACACGCTTCACCCACCAGTCATAGCCCGTGTTGCGATGAGCATCCCAGTTATAGATCGGATTACCCCAGAGCTGTCCCGTCTCAGAGAACCCATCCGGCGGACATCCGGCGACCAGTTTCGGTTCGCCAGTCACGTCATCCAGCTTAAACAGCCAGGGACTCGCCCAGGTATCTGCGCTGTCCATGGCGACATAAATCGGGATATCCCCGATAATCTTGATGCCCTGATTGTTGGCGTACTGCTTGAGCATCATCCATTGGGTATAAAACTTATACTGCAGATATTTCCAGAACTCGATCTCTTTGGCAAGCTCCTTACGGTAATAGTCCATAGAATAATCCCAACGGCGGCGGATATCCTCTGCCCACTCTGTCCAGGCCTTATTCTCAAAGCGCTCAGTCTTGATTGCCATATAGAGAGCATAGTCTTCCAGCCAAAACGCCTCTTTTTTGCAGAATGCCGCGTAATCCTCGTCCTTGGTCAGATCCGTATTTTCAAAAGCCGTCTGCAGTAATTCATAGCGTCCGTCAAACATCTTTCCGTAATCCACATAGGATGGATTCGTGCCAAAGTTTACCTTCTCGCAGGCTTCTTTTGTGAGTACGCCTTCTTCGATCAGGTCGTCCAGGCTGATGTAATAGGGATTTCCCGCAAACGTCGAGAAGGACTGGTACGGGGAGTCGCCGTAGCTCGTCGGTCCTAACGGCAGAATCTGCCAGAATGCCTGACCGGCTTCTTTGAGCATATCGACGAAATCATAGGCTTCTTCAGAAAAACAGCCGATGCCGTATTTTGACGGCAGACTGCTGACAGCCAGAAGCACGCCGCTCTGTCTTCTTTTTTCCATAAGGATGATTACCTCCGTTTTCAATACTAGCTTCACTTTAGGATTGCAACGTAAATAAATGGAACAAGATTTCGCAGGATAAATCGCCGTATGCAAGGCGGAGAATGGAGTCGATGCGGGCATCGACGACTGACGACAACGCAGCAGACGACGATTCAGACGCAAAAGATGTTCCATTTATTTACGGGGCGATCCTTAGATGAAGCAGTCTATATTTTCATCGGATGTAGTATAACACGTTCCGTCGGACTTGTCACTATCGAACAGACGGCGTTCCGGGATGCCTGAACGCTTCGAATGATTCCCATGCGGCAGCTCTTCCCGCGAGTGTACCGCTTGTCCAGGCCCACTGGAGGTTATAGCCGCCGCAGGTGCCGTCGACGTCAAGCAGCTCTCCAGTAAGATAAAGACCCGGGCAGCGCAAAGAACGCATTGTCAGAGGATCGATCTCCCTGGTATCGACGCCGCCCTGACAGACCTGGGCATGAGAAAAAGACAGTGTTTTTTCTACGTCAAGGCAAAAGCCCTTGATTGCCTTGCATACATCCTCCTGAGCCGCCAGGACCCGGATCAGCTTATCCGGAAAGAGACCAACAAGGAGTTCTTTGGTATTCTTATCCGGACAGGCTTCTTTTCTGCGTTTCCAGAAGCCCGGCATGTCCTGCAGGGAAATTTCCGGGAGAAAATCAATGCTGACGGATACTTTTTTCCCCTCGTCCAGAGCCTTGGCAGCATATCTGCTGATCACCATGGCGGGAATTCCGGAAATCCCGTAATCCGTCAGCTGCAGCTCCCCCGTCTCAATGGCAGCGGGCACATCCTCTATCAACAGAGTAAGCTTTCCCTTCGTCCGTACTCCCGCCCAGGCGGAAAATTTTACACCGCGTAATGAAAGCGGAACCAGAGCCGGCAGAGGTTTCCATATGGTATGCCCGAGGGACTTTGCAAGCCTGTAGCCGTCCTCCCCGGAACCGGCGATGGATGAGGCTTTAGAGCCGCAGGCAAGGATGAGCGTATCCGCCTGATATTGCCAGGTTCCCGTCTTGATCTCAAAATTCCGTGAAGCCGCGCCTTCCTTTTGCAGTTCCTGTTTCCGTGCTTCCCTCAGAATCCGAACCGACTCCACATGCTCCTGATATTTGCACGTCACCCCCAGCCGGTCCATTTCCCGCCGAAGGAGATCCACAACGCTTTGCGCCTGCATGCTGCGCGGGTACAATCTTCCGTCTTCTTCAGCAGGATAAAGCCCCAGCTCCTCGAAAAAACGGATCGTATCTTCCACGGAATAAGCATGTAAGGCTGTCTCAATAAACGAAGGGTTGTTTCCGCGATAAGCATCCGGCACAGCAGTGAGATTCGTAAAATTGCACCTGCCGTTCCCTGTGGCAGCCAGCTTGCGCCCTGCCCGTTCATTCGCTTCCAGAACGGTTACCCTTGCGCCTTCCCTCGCCGCCCGGATCGCAGCCATCATCCCGGAGGCCCCTGCACCGATCACAAAAACATGCCGGCGTCTGTCCTCTTTTTTAACTTCTCGTGTCATGATTATTTCCCTTCCGCTTCAAGGCGCGGTTATCTTTGCCCGCCTCACAAATCAGTTTTCCCTGACCCGATACTATGGCACACGTTTTCTTTGCCTGCTGTATTACCGGAGGAACGGTTTTATTCCCTCAACTATATAATATATAATCATGTTTTTGCTGAAGCCGTATGTTTTCAACAGATCAGTTTATCCACATCTGTCAAAGCTTCACAATTCCTTCATCTACGAGGCCCTGCAGGGATTTCATAATGCCAAACCTGGCATGTTCATAGGTGAGCCCTCCCTGGAAGTATACCGCATATGGTTCCCGGCAGGGTCCGTCAGCGGAAAGCTCGATGGACGAACCCTGGACAAAGGCGCCTGCCGCCATAATGACCTGACTGTCATAGCCCGGCATATCCCAGGGTTCCGGCACCACATGGCTGTCTACTGGAGCCGCTGCCTGGATTCCTTTACAGAAAGCGACCAGGGCCTCCCTGCTGCCCAGGGTCACTGCCTGGATGATATCCGCCCGCTCCTCAGAACCGTCAGGAACCACCGCAAAGCCAAGCCGCTCATATACATTCGCCGCGAAAATCGCCCCCTTCAGCGCCCCCTTTGTCACCATCGGGGCGAGAAACAATCCCTGATAGAAAGAACGGTTGACTCCAAGTGAAGCGCCGACCTCCGCGCCAAGCCCAGGACAGGTCATCCGATAGGAAGCGTTCTCCACGCAATCAGAGGTTCCTGCGATATAACCGCCGATCGGAGCCAGACCGCCTCCCGGATTTTTGATCAGCGAGCCAACCACCATGTCCGCACCCACATCGCCCGGCTCGATTGTTTCGACAAATTCTCCGTAACAATTATCCACCATGCAGATGATATCCGGTTTGATATCTTTAATAAAAGCAATTAACTGTCCGATCTGTTCCACGGAAAAAGAAGGCCTCGTCTGATACCCTTTCGACCGTTGGATCGCTGCCAGCTTCGTTTTCGGGGTAATCGCCCTCCGAATGTTTTCATAATCAAAGCTGCCGTCCGCAAGCAGATCCACCTGGCGATAAGATACCCCGTATTCCGCCAGAGAACCACGTGACGGACGGATCCCGATGACCTCCTCCAACGTGTCATAAGGTTTGCCGGCCGGCGCCAGCAGTTCCTCACCCGGACGAAGATTACCAAAGAGGGCAATCGCCAGAGCATGGGTGCCGCAGGCAATCAGCGGGCGGACCAAAGCCGCCTCCGTGTGAAAGACATCCGCGTAAACCTTTTCCAGGGTATCTCTCCCGTGATCCCCATAGCCATAACCGGAGCTGGAGCCGAAACAGTCCTCACTGACCTGATTCTTCTGCATCGCGAGCAATACCTTCATCTGGTTAAATTCCGCGATCTCATCCAGACGGGCAAACCGCTCCCTCAAAGAAGCCTCCGTCTCCTTGCCAAAAGCATATACCTCCGGGGAAATCCCCAGCTGCTGATAAATCTTCTCTATCTGCATTCTCTACTCTTCCTCATTCTTGTGATTCCGCCCTTATGCACTCCAGCATAAAATCCAGTATCCTGTCCTCATCATAATCAAAGCGGTCCTTATCCACCCAGATGACATCTCCTTCCCGACGGAACCATGTGAGTTGTCTCTTCGCAAAATGCCGCGTATCCCGCTTGATCGTATCCACGGCTTCCTCCAGGGTTTCGATATCCCCGGTCAGGTAATCCAGAATCTCCTTATATCCAAGCCCCTGCATTGATGACATTCCCCTCCGGCAGCCCCGCTCATAAAGCGACTCCACTTCATGCAGCAGTCCCTGCTCCATCATCTCATCTACGCGGGCGTCAATCCGCTGATACAGTAAAGGCCGCGGGGCGTTCAGGACAAAATATGCCAGTTGGTAAGGAGAAGACTTCGCCCGTTCCGCCTGATTGTGTTCCGAAATAGGACTGTGATTCTGTTCATAATACTCCAAAGCCCGGATCACCCGTTTGACATTATGCGCATGGATCGCCTCCGCGCTTTTCGGATCAACCCTGGCAAGCATTTCATGAAGCGCCTCCGCCCCCTGCTGCCGGGCAAGCTCCTCCAGGGAACGTCGGTATTCCCCGTCCGCGGCTTCCTTCGTAAAATCCACCTCTTTGGTCACAGCCTGAATGTAAAAGCCTGTCCCCCCGACCAGGATCGGCACATGGCCTGCCGCATAAATCTTTTCCATCGCCTCAAAAGCCAGCTTTTGAAACAGAAAAACATTGAAATCCTCTTCCGGATCCAGGACGTCCACAAGATGGTGGGGAACTCCCTGCATCTGCGAGGGAGTGATCTTTGCCGAGCCGATATCCATGCCCCGGTAGACCTGCATGCTGTCCGCAGAAATAATCTCCCCGCCCACAGCCTTAGCCAGCCTGATCGAAAGACTCGTCTTTCCGACAGCAGTCGGCCCCGTCAGAACAATCAGCGGTTTTTTCTCCATCCTTCTCACACCTTTCTGTCCTCACCAAACGCAGATTGCCTTTTTGTTTATTCCGGAAAAACCTGATTTCATCGGATCGCTTTGCTTCACACGATCCGATGGAACTTCTTCTCTATTTCCGCCTTTGTCATACAGATGATCGTCGGCCTTCCATGGGGACAATGATAGGGATTTTCCAGCTGCAGCAGTTCATCGATCATGGCATTGGCCTCCTCAAAGGAGATTCGATTGCCGCCCTTGACGGCTGCCTTGCAGGACATTGAAGCCAGACGGTAGGCAAAAACACCCATCGGATCCTTCCGCATGGATACAGACAGACTGTCCAGCATTTCATGGAACAATTCCTCTTCCGTAAACTGGTAAATGTTGGTCGGAACGGCATGGATACAGTATTCCTTTCCCCCATAATGCTCAATGTCAAAACCGAAATCCGTAAACCAGGAGAGGTTTTCCTTCAGCTGCGCTTCCTCCTGTGTGCTCAGAGTCACCATAAGAGGCGGCGCCAGAAGCTGGGACGCTATCTCCCGCCTGCGAAACTGAGCCACCAGTCGTTCATAGTTGATCTTTTCGTGAGCCGCATGCTGATCGATCAGATAAAAATTATCGCCGAATTCGACCAGCCAGTATGTGTCAAACAGCTTTCCGATCAGCCGATGGCGCACCCTGGACTTCGGATCCAAAAGCTTCTCCTCAAAAAGCTCCATCTGCCGCGCCTTTTTACTGCTGATATAAGCAAACGACTGATCCGGCGCAGATGTTACCGCTGCATCCTTTCCATAACCCGCAGGTACGACTTCCTCTGTCTCTCCGGAAGCTGCAGCCGACGATGCTTCTCCGGAAACTTCTTTTGATGATGCTTCTCCGGATATTTTTATTAACGATGCTTCTCCGGATGTTTTTATTGACGATGCCTCTCCGGATTCTTCAGCCGACGATTCTTCCCCGGAAGCTTCTGCCGACGTTCCTTCTCCGAAGCTCTCTATTGACGATCCTTCTCCGGAAACAACAGCCGACTGTCCTTCTCCGGAGACTTCAACTGCTGATCCTTCTCCGGAAGTCTCCCTTGCGTATCTGTCTGGTTCCGCGCTTAAGCTCTCGCCTTCCGATCTCTTTTCCGGACTCACTCCGCGTTCCGTTATTCTTTCCCCGGCAGCTCGTTCCGTTTTCCCTGATCCGGCCCCTTGTAAGAGTTCAGGCTTGTCCTTGTTCCCCTCAATATCCGCATCCTTCTCAGACTCTGTTTCCCTCATCGCTCCTTTCAGGCTTCCCGCAAAAAGCTCTTCCTCCTGCGGCATAAGAGAATCAGCGGGCGGAGCTTTCTCCAGTCTGGCAAAGAAGGGATCTTCTTCTCTGTGTACCGCTCCGGCAAGAGTGTTCTTCTCGTAGGAATTCTCTTCCCCCACGTGCCAGTCGTCATCCGCTTTCGTCTGCCTTGCCTGCTGTTCCAGGCGTTTCGTCTCAAAGGGCTCCGGCACCTGGCTGCGCTGAAGCTTCCGGGGCTGTGAAACCGGATCCGGCTTCCCCGGCGTCACGCTGGGAATCATCTCCCGGTGCCGGAGCGCATTGGAAACCATATCGCAGATTGCCTCATAAATCTCCTGCCCTCTGGAAAAACGTACTTCCAGCTTTCGGGGGTGAACATTGACGTCCACCTCTTCCCCGTTCATGGTCAGGGAAAGAACCACAAACGGGAACTTATGCTGCATCAGAAAGCCTTTATATCCGTCCTCAATGGCCTTGGTCACAATATTGTTCCTCACATACCTGCCATTGACGAAATAATGTTCAAAACTTCTGTTTCCCCTCGCGATCTCCGGTTTTCCGATATAACCGGTGATCCGGAGGAACTCGTTTTCAAAAGATACCTCGATCAGGGATTTTGCGATATCCCGCCCGTAGATATGGTAAATCACGTCCCGTCCGTTTC
The DNA here is from genome assembly GCA_017475035.1 of Blautia sp. Taxonomy (GTDB): domain Bacteria; phylum Bacillota; class Clostridia; order Lachnospirales; family Lachnospiraceae; genus Blautia_A. The sequence continues at coordinate 27,998 of JAFVGK010000064.1, read as the reverse complement.
CGTTGCCGGAGGTAGCCATCTTCACCTGCTTATTCGTTATATATTTAAAGGCAATGTTCGGATGAGACAGGGCAAGCTGCTCCATCAGGCTGCCCACCTCCATCGCCTCTGAAGTATCGGACTTCAGGAATTTATGACGCGCCGGAGTATTGAAAAACAGATCCTTCACCAGGAAAGTGGTTCCCTCCGGCGCCCCGATTTCCTCCAGGGACTGCTCTGCGCCTCCTGCGATCACATATCTGGTGCCTGTGATATCTCCCGAGGTTTTTGTGATCATCTCCACTTCCGAAACCGCTGCAATACTGGATAAAGCCTCACCGCGAAAGCCAAAAGAGTCAATCACGGAAAGATCCTCGATTTTCTCCAGCTTTGAAGTGGCATGCGCGCAAAAAGCCAGGGCTGCCTGATCCGCGGGAATTCCGCTGCCGTTATCCGTAATCCGGATCAGCTTTTTGCCGCCCTCCGTAATCTCGGCGGTAATTGCCGTCGCTCCGGCGTCGATGGCATTTTCAATCAATTCCTTTACCACCGAAGCCGGACGTTCCACCACCTCTCCTGCCGCGATCTTATCTATCGTCTGCTGATCCAGCACCGCTATCTCTCTCACCGTACACACCCCTCCTATAACGCAGTTCTGTACGTCGGCTCAATGTCTTCAGATGACAATTTTGCTGCTTACTTCTTTACCTTCTCCTGCAGCCGGTACAGCGTATTCAAGGCCTCCAGAGGCGTCAGATTTCCCAGATCCATCCCCCGCAGCTCCTCGATCACATCCGCGTGCGGGTTCACATTCGGATTCGGCGCAAAAGAGAAGAAGGACAGCTGCGCCTTATCCTCCCGGACTTTCTTCTTCTCCGTCATATCCCGGACCGTATCCGTGATATCCGACTCCGCCAGCTGGCGTACCAGCTGCTTCGCCCGCTCGATCACAGGCTCCGGCACGCCCGCAAGCCTCGCCACCTGGATCCCGTAGCTCTTATCCGCGCCGCCTTTGACAATCCTGCGCAGAAACACAATATCATCCCCGCGCTCCTTCACCGCAACGCAATAATTATTCACCCCGGAGATCTTGCCCTCCAGCTCTGTCAGCTCATGGTAGTGCGTCGCAAACAGCGTCTTCGCCCCGCAGAGCCGCACATTGCTGATATACTCGATCACCGCCCAGGCGATGGCCAGCCCGTCGAAGGTGGAGGTTCCCCTGCCGATCTCATCAAGAATCAAAAGGCTGTTTGCCGTCGCGTTTTTCAGGATATTGGCGACCTCTGTCATCTCCACCATAAATGTGCTCTGCCCGCTTGCCAGATCATCCGAAGCGCCGACCCTTGTAAAAATCTGATCCACGATCCCGATCCTGGCCTCGGACGCCGGCACAAAGCTGCCGATCTGCGCCATCAGAACGATCAGGGCCGTCTGCCGCATATAGGTGGATTTCCCGGCCATATTCGGTCCCGTAATGACGGAAATCCTCTTTTTCCTGCGGTCCAGGTATGTATCATTGGCGACGAACATCTCTCCGGAAGAAACCTTTTCCACCACCGGATGTCGTCCGTCCCTGATATCAACAATTCCCGTAGAATCCACCTTCGGCCGGACATAATTTCCCTGCTCCGCCACCAAAGACAAAGAGCAGAATACGTCCACAAAAGCCAACGCCCGCGCCGTCCGCTGAATCCGGAGAATCTCTCCCGCGACCTTGTCCCGCACCTCGGAAAACAGCTCATATTCCAAAGCATACAGCTTGTCCTCCGCCCCCAGGATCACATCCTCCAGCTCCTTGAGTTCCTGGGTAATATACCGCTCGGCATTCGCCAGGGTCTGCTTCCGCACATAGTTCTCCGGCACCTGAGAGCGGAATGAATTTGTCACCTCGATCGCATAGCCGAAAACCCGGTTGAACTTAACCCGAAGTGTTTTGATCCCCGTCTTCTCCCTTTCCCTGGCTTCCAGCTCCGACAGCCATTTCTTTCCGTCTGTCCGGGAACGGCGGAAGGTGTCCACATGCTCATTATATCCGTCCCGGATAATTCCGCCTTCTTTTTGCGCCATAGGAGGATCGTCGTCGATTGCGCTCAGAATCCAGTCCGTGACATCCTCCAGTTTATCCGTCTCCTCAAGCAGCTCTTTCAGCATCGGGGAAGAAAAATCACCCAGCAGGCTGTGAATCGGAGGTATCATTGCCAGAGACTGGGCGAATGCGATCATATCTCTGGGATTTGCCGACTTAAAGCTGATCCGGCTGATCAGACGCTCCAGGTCGTGAATGGAATGCAGGTATTCCCGGATCTCGTCCCTCGCCATGGGATTGGCGTTTAATTCCTCAATGGCGGAAAGCCTTTTGTTGATTTCATCCGGATCCAGCAGAGGCTGTTCAATGATCTGCCGCAGCATCCTGGCGCCCATCGCCGTCTGCGTCCGGTCCAGCACCCATAAAAGGGAGCCTCGCTTGTTCTTTTCCCTCAGCGTCTCCACCAGCTCCAGATTCCTGCGGCTGGAAGCGTCGATCAGCATATAGGTTTCCGCATGGTAAGCCCGGATTCCGGTCATCTGGGAGAGGGTGTTCATCTGCGTCGCTTTCAGATAGGCAAAGAGTCCTCCCGCTGCCCGAAGGCCGATCCGGTATTGCCCGATCTCCAGCTCCTTTGGAGACTCCTTTTTAAAATGCTCCAGCAGGATCTTTCTGCAGCTTTCTTCCTCGAAATAAGAGGCGTCCAAAGAAAAAACACTGATATGCAGGCGCTCCTTCATCTCCTCCAGATCCAGCCCGCTCTCCAGAAATCCGGCGTTGCATATGATCTCTGCGGGCATCAGCTTGTTGATCTCATCAATCAGCTTGCTTTCCTTGTCCAGCTCCGTGGCAAAGCAGTCTCCCGTCGAAATATCCGCCGCTGCCATGCCGAAGATTCCATCCTGCAGGAAAATCGCGCACAGATAGTTATTCTTCGTCTCATCCAGGGAAGCGGCGTCCAGGGTCGTTCCCGGGGTGACAATCCGGATCACCTCACGTTTTACAAGTCCTTTAGCCAGCTTAGGATCCTCGACCTGCTCGCAGATCGCCACTTTATATCCTTTTTCAATCAGGCGCGTCACATAGGAATCCGCCGCATGGTAAGGAAGGCCGCACATCGGCGCTCTCTCCTCCAGGCCGCATTCCTTCCCCGTCAGAGTCAGCTCCAGTTCCCTGGAAGCCAGCCTGGCGTCATCAAAAAACATCTCATAAAAATCGCCGAGGCGGTAAAACAGGATACAATCCTTGTAATCCTCTTTGGTTCGCAGGTATTCCTGCATCATCGGTGACAACGCCATATGGATACCGTCCTTATCTCAAGATTTATCATAAGAATCCTTTATTCAGCCAATTCTCCCAGATAATAAAAACCTTTACACTCGGAAAGACGCACCCGGACATATTTTCCCAGCATCTGAGCTGACGCAGGAAAATGCGCCAGGAGATTATACTGTGTTCTCCCCGTAAAGATTCCTTTCTCCTTACTCTCTGTCTCCACCAACACTTCCTGTACCGTCCCGGTAAAGCGGGAAGAACGCTCCCTCCCCACCTCCTGCACCAGCGCCAGAAGCCTGTCGAAGCGGTCCTGCACCACAGCCTCGGGAATCTGATCCTCCCGCTTCGCCGCAGGGGTACCTGCGCGCCGGGAATAAATAAAAGTAAAGGCCGTGTCGTACTGCGCCTTGCGCACCACGTCCATCGTTTCCTGAAAATCCTCTTCGGTTTCCCCGGGATAGCCAACCATGATATCCGAAGTCAATGAGATATCGGGCACCGCCTCCCGGATCTTTCGGACCAGCTCCAGGTATTGCTCCTTGTCATAGTGCCGGTTCATATCCTTCAGAACCCTGCTGCTGCCCGACTGAACAGGCAGATGCAGATGATGGCAGCATTTCCTGCTTTCTGCCAGATACGCAATGAGCTCATCGGAAAGATCCTTCGGGTGAGAGGTCATAAAACGAAGTCTGTGAATGCCCTCCACCTTTTCCACTTCCCGCATGAGTTCGGCAAAACTAACCTTTTGAGGCAAGGTTTTGCCATAGGAATTGACATTCTGTCCCAGAAGCATCACCTCCGTAACGCCCTCGGCAGAAAGCTTCTCAACCTCCCGGAGAATCGCCGCCGGCTCCCGGCTTCTCTCTCTCCCCCTCACATAGGGAACGATGCAATAGCTGCAGAAATTATTGCAGCCATACATAATGTTTACGCCGGCCTTAAAAGAATAGTTCCTCTCACTGGGCAGCTCCTCCACGATTCCTCTCGGTTCCTGCCAGATCTCGATCAGCTGGGCGTCCCTCTCCAGCATCTTATAATACAGCTCGGCGAACTGGTAATTATTATGGGTGCCAAAAACCAGATCCACAAACGGGTATTGTGTGCGGATCCGTTCCGCTTCCTCCTGCTCCTGCATCATACAGCCAAAAAGAACGATTCTCTTGGAGGGATGGCTTTTCTTATGATGCTTGATCAGTCCCAGCCGCCCATACACCTTCATGTTCGCGTTTTCCCGGACCGTGCAGGTATTAAAAAGGACGACATCCGCCTTCTCCTCGCTGTCTGTGCGGACAAACCCCACTTCATCCAGAATCCCGGCAACCACCTCGGACTGCTTTTCATTCATCTGACAGCCAAAGGTTTCCAGAAAATAAGTCGGAGGCTGTTTTTGAATTGCCTCCAGGGCAAAAATCTTCTCCCGAAGCTTTGCCATAAAATAATATTGACGTTCCGGTTCCGTCTGGGGAGCCGGCGCCATCAGATCAAAATCAAAACTTTTATCTTCTGTTTTCATAAACCCGTCATAAATCCTTCTCCCATACGTCAAACATAAGGGATTATTTTTCTGAACTTTCTGCTGTTGAACTTTCTGCTATTGAACTTTCTGCTATATAGCCTTCTGAGATATACGCTTCTTCTATGCAGCCTTCTGCCATGCACGAAAACAACCCCAAAGAACTTTGGGGTTGTTTTCAGATGAAGAACAATCAATTTTCTGCCGGAAACATCAGACAAGCCAAATGGCTTTCATCATGCTTCCGTAATATCTGTCTCTTACCCTCTGCGTCTGCGAATCATCGCAAAGGAAGCGAGCAAAGCGGAAAGTGCCGCCAGCATCAGCATCGTGCCGATCGGGGAATCATCCGCGGTAGCCGCGTTTCTCGCCGCAGCCGCTGCTCCCGGTGTCCCGCCCGGCGTGATCGCCTGCGTCACTGCCACATAAGAATCTGCGACACCGTCACCGTCGGTATCCACATAACGATAGCTCGTCGTCGTCGCCGGTGTTGTGTAGGTCGTAGTCTGCGAACCGGAGGATGTACGGCTGCTCGACGTATTGCTGTTCGATCCGCTGTTCGTATTCGTACCGTCACCGGACATATCGTCATCATCATAACCGGGGTTCGCGCCTCTGGTCGGATTCACGGGTGAGTTTGTCGGCGTCGTGGCCGAATAGGCTACAGACTTAAAGGTTGCCGGAATGTACTGAATCGTCTCTGTGCGGTTCCATTGTGAATTGCCCCAGGTATACAGACGGAAGAAAATATACATCGTATATTCCGCGGTTGCGTTAATACCATTCTGATGGCCAATCTTCCAGGTCGTCTCCTGCTTGCCGCCTGACGTCTTCATCGACCAATATGCCGGAACCCATCTGCCGTCACCGTCAACCAGAGTCGGATACTTATCCGCTGCGCTGGCTCCATGCGCTTCAAAATCATAGAACACATTCGGACGGAACTCCAACGGTTCTTCAAAGCCTGTCACATAACACTCCGATACTTCCGGGATATAGGCCTGTCTGGCCGGTGTAGGCGTCGGGACAAACGGAGTTGGTGTCGGAACAAACGGAGTCGGAGTCGGAACAAACGGGGTCGGTGTCGGAACAAACGGAGTCGGCGTCGGGACAAACGGAGTCGGCGTCGGCGTGTCTGTCACAACCACAGGCGTCGGAGTCGGCGTACTCGTCGCAACGCCCGGCGTCGGCGTCGGCGTATTCGTCGCAACAGCCGGGGTCGGCGTGAACGTCGGGGTTGGAGTAGTAGCCCAGGTGCCCGTCTTAAAGGTCTTGATAATATACCCATACTGGCCTGACGGAATCCACGCCAGTTTATTGTCGTCCGTCACTCCCCAATGGCACAGTTCAAAGAATACATAGAACTGATATTCCTGCTTCTGCTTATAATTCGGGGTGATCGAAAGCTGCCAGTCTGTATGCCTCTGGGCCGTGGTGGGCGTTCTGGTGGTAGACCAGAATGCCGGCTCCCATTTGCCGTCTCCGATATTCGGATTCGTATTGTTCTGCCCTGCTCCATGAGCCGTAAATTTATACACCTTATTCGGAAGAATCAACTCGCTCAGACCGTCCACATAGGAATCCGATACCGGCGGGACGATCGGTGTCGGTGTCGGCGTCACGGTTCCGCCAGGCGTAACCGTCGGCGTAACGGTCCCGCCGGGAGTAACGGTCGGCGTTACCGTGCCGGCAGGCGTAACCGTCGGAGTCACAGTAGCCGTCACTGCCGGAGTCGGGGTCGGGGTAAGGTTCGGATCCTTTAAATATCCCAGATACCCCTCCATGGTCAGCGTATACTGCTCATTATCATATACAATATGCTTCAGGCCGCTTTTCAGCAGTTCTTCCGAATCAGCCGTTACGACCTGGACGCCGTCCTCCTCGCCTGTCTCCAGGACAACATGAAGAACGGCGCCACCGCCGCCTTCCTCCTCGCCGTCGCCGACTCTGGACAGGTGTTTTGCCCTCCTGGCTCCGGTCGGGTCATCCTCTGACTCATCCAGAGACGAAGTAATATTCAGCTTCGGTCCCGGTTTCGCAAATACGATATCCGCTCCTCCCGAGCCTCCATTAAGATTACTTTCGACAAAAATCAGCGAGCCTCCGACATCAATCGTCTGGGAACCGGCAACGTAAACAGCCCCGCCGGTCTCATCACTGCTGTAATTTGAGGAAATCTCACAGGACTCAAAGGTAACGGAACCCGCAGCCTCCGAAATATAAACCGCACTGCCCTTTGAGCTGGTATCAGCACTGTTTATCATAACGCCGCCGCCAAGGACAAGGTCACCATTGCTTACCCGGATCAAAGAGCCCGTTGCATCCTCCTGACCCTCTCCGGTAATCGTAATGGCATCGGCGAAAGGTTCCGGATCGCCATCCTCTCCGATAAACTCGTTGATCGTCTGTCCCTCGTCAAAAATCAGGGTGCCGGAAACATCAAACAGATCACCCATATACCCGCTGGCACGGTCGATCGTAATCGTATCAACACCCGGGCAGATCCGGACAGTCATGCCGGAAGGAATCCCAACCGTCGAGTCAATCTCAATAAAATCCGTATATAAAAAGATCACGACCTCAGAGCTGGAGGTGTTTGCCGCAATCGCATCCTGCAGGGAATCATAAGAAGCGATGACCGTAACCGTCGACAATTCACCCTCTTCTGTCCCCTCTTCGATCTCGACCACATGGACAGGCTTGGATTCATCACCCTTGCCTACCTGATCCAGAGACTCCGTCGTAGCCTCGGTCGTGCTCTCCACAACCGTCGTGGTTTCTACACGGGCTTCTGTCGTAGCCTCAGTCGTCGTCTCCACAACAGGAGCCTCCGTCTGGATCACAGGAGCTTCCGTCTCTTCTTCCTCCGGGAGCTCCGCCACATCCTGATATCCCTCCTCACTGTCATCGGAAGGAACCGGGATCTGACCTTCTCCCTCATCTCCGGTGAAAAAGTCTTCCTCCTCAAGGCCTACATCCGGCCTCTCACCATCATCTTCACCGCCGTCGACGATCACTTCGCCGCCGTATTCATCCTCACCATATTCGATCTGACTCTCGTCATTCTCGCCTTCATAATCATTTCCCTCACCATCGCCTTCGCCCTCGACGTCGCCTTCACCCTCAACATCGCCTTCAGCGTCGCCTTCGGAATCCTCCCCTTCCTCCTGCTGACCGGGCGGCAGCTCATCGGAACCGAAATCCCATCCGTCATCCGAATAATCCTCCCCATCATAGATCGTCTGATCATCGGGAACCTCATAGACGACGAAATCTCCGGAATCATCACTGGAATCATCACCTTCACCTGCAGCATCACTTGCGAAAAAAAGACCTTCATCTGCAAAGAGCTGCCCTGAAGACAACGACAACGTCAATACCCCCGCCATAAGCAAGGCAAGGATTTTCCTTTTCCGCATTTTATACTCCTCCTAATAATAAAAATTTAATAATATGAATTGCAGCACTGCCCGCCGTGACCGCGTACATCACCACCCCGCGCCCCTCACGCCAGGCCAGATGACTCCGCTCCGGCAGCAATGCCTTTTAAAATATTAACATTTTGTTACAAGTATAGCACAGTCCTCAAAGAAAATCAAACGCTACACAAAAATTACACAATTTCATATATCACAAAAACTCCGGGAAAGAAGCACATATCTTTGTGCATGATGTACACGTGATGCTCATGAGATGAAGTGAATCAGGAGATCGCCAGATATTAATTCCCTTCCCAACAAATGCAACATCCATCCAGCAGCCCTTGCCCCCCCCAAAGCCGAGCGTCACTTTAACATCTGTACCCATAACCTGTTATAAGGATTCAGCATTCCAAATCCCATATCGGCTTTTTCGTAATCCAGCTCGGCTCATGCCCCTCAAGAGGGCTCCCGGATCGATGTCACAATGAGCGAAGCATTTGAAAAATAATTGACGAGACTGACACCGATCCGGGAGCCTGCGTAAGCCCCGAAGCCGAGCGTCACTTTATCACACCCCCCTGAACAGTTGCCTTATCCCTGAAAACCAAACGACGGTATGAAAAAACACTTGCAAACCCCCAGAACCTGTGCTATACTACACCTTGCATTTAAAAAGCCGGCGTGTCGGAATGGCAGACGAGGCAGACTCAAAATCTGTTGTGGGCAACCACGTGTGGGTTCAAGTCCCACCGCCGGCATTATAAAAGAGCTGAAAAGCTCTTTTTTTATTTGTTTATCTGTTTTAATTTCCCCTGCGGATAAACTCAAACGACCTGCAAAGGAATAAAGGCGGCTGAAGCCGCCTTACTTTTTTATTCCCCGCGGCCCTTACTCCGCGCACAGAGCCTCCAGCTCCGCCTTTTTCTCAAACATCTTCTCCAACAGCTCCTGGCAGTTCGCCTCATCCTTGACACGCAGATGCTCCGTCATCTCCACAGATAAATCATAAAGCGGCGTAAGGGAAAGATTTCCCAAAACCCCTTTCAGCGCATGAACCGCTTCAAAAGCAGCGTCCAGGTCATGAACCGCCAGAGCATCCTTCAGCATGCCAAAATGCTTTTCCTCCGGAATCGTCTTTACCAGCTTCAGATACAAGGCCTCAAAGCCCATGCAGCGCTGCAGCCCTTCCTCTGTGTTCGCCCCAAATGTTTTCAATCCGTCTATTGTCAGCATAGCACTTCCTCCATAATGTACCGGGCTAAACTACTCCCGGTCTTTCTTTTGTTTCCGACATGCTGCTTCCTCCATTAAACCGGAATCAGCCAAAACAGCAAACCGTTATTTAAGCGCCCGGGCGTCCATCTCCAGCTGCTCCTCAATCCTCTTTTCAAACTCCTCAGGAGGCAGCGGGCGGGAAAAATAGTAACCCTGGATAACCGCGCAGCCCATCTCCTTCAGGACGCGATACTGTGCTTCGTCCTCCACGCCCTCAGCCACAACCGGCACGTTCAGGAATTTCGCGATATCCATCACGATCCCCACCAGCTTCCTGCTTTTTTCGTCACGCATCATATTGCGGACAAAACGCATATCCATCTTCAGCACGTCGATCGGAAGCTCCGCGATCATATTCATAGATGAATAGCCGGAACCGAAATCATCCAGCTCAATGCTGAATCCTCTTTTTCTCAGACGATCCGCTACCTCGATCAGCTGGATACCGTTATCCGAGTAGGCTGTCTCTGTGATCTCAATCATATAATCCTTTGACTTCAGGCCATTCTCCGCCAGAATCGCATCCAGCTTCTGCTCAAATTGAGCATCATAAATATCGATCCGCGAAACGTTTACGGAAACCGGCAGCGTCACGCCGTATTTTTCCTTCCAAAGGCGGATCTGCCGGGCAGCCTCATTCCAGACATAATGATCCAGGGTCTGGATCAGCCCGTTCTTCTCAAAAACAGGAATGAAATCTCCCGGGCTGATCATCCCCAGCTCAGGATGGCGCCACCGTACCAGGGCTTCCGCGCTGACGAGTCTGGGCGTCTCCCCTGTAATGTCATATTTCGGCTGATAATAAACGATAAAATGCTTATTTGCGATCGAATCGTCAATCTCATTCGTCAGGCGCTCCTGATACAGGGATTTTTCAAGCATAAGCGAATCATACGTGCCTATGTCCCGTGTGTAATCATCCTTAATCCCGTCACACGCCTGCTTTGCCCGATCATACCACCTTTCCTTGCCCACGGACTTATCCACCCGCGGATAAAGCCCGACCCGGACACGGAACCGCCGGGACTGCGAAAGATCCGCAAGGCTTTCACTGATCTGCTGCGCAATCTCCGTATAATCTTCGCGATGCCGACAATAAGCATAGAAGGTATCCGCTTCGCTTCTGCAGGCAATCCCGTAATTGCTGTTCACAAACAGATTCAGCGTCTCCGCGATCCGGCGAAGAACCAGATCTCCGAATTTCCTGCCGAAAAGCTCATTCACCAGATGAAAATGATCCACATTCAGGACCAGCGCGTCCATAGTCCGGTCCGGATCTGCCCGTTCCATCTGTTCTACATATTCAAAAAAGAAATCTTTCGTATAAAGGCCGGTCAGATTGTCCTCGGAAGCAGACTGAATCATCCGCCTGTCCTCAGACAGCTCAATAATGCGGTTCACCCTGGCCATCACAACGGTAGGATCACCAAAAGGTTTTGTGATAAAGTCGATCGCACCCTGCTGAATGCTCTCTGCCTCACGTTTTTTCTCCGATGTCATGACAATCACAGGGATCCTCGAAAGCTCCTCGTCTCCCTTATATCTCTCCAGAAACTCCGCGCCGCTCATCCGCGGCATCAGGAGATCAAGAAGAATCAGAGAAAATGCATACACATTTTCCTTCAGGATCTCGAGGGCTTCCTGGCCGTCCTCCGCAAAGGAAATGTCAAAAGCGCCGGAAGCCTCCAGAATATTTGCAATCAACATCCGGTTCACATATTCATCATCAACAATCAGCACTCGTCTGCGGATGTCCAGCGAATGGTTAAAGTTTTTCTCCATAACAGGCTTTGTCCTTCCATAAGATGGCAATCACGCAAAAGCTGTGTTGAAATAATGAACACTCATGCTGATCAAACATCTCATGCTCCCATACGATAATCAAATACGATTGTTTTATCATACTATATTCAAGACATATTTGCAAATAAAAGATTTTGCGCCGCCCGGACAATGCGAAACAATGACAGTTCACAAAAAGCGTTCCGCGGCGAAGCACGGAACGCTTTTTGCGCACTGCACAGGTCTGAAGTTTTCAGAATAAATCATGCTTCCGCTTCAGAAGATTTCGCCAAGGCTTTCCCGCCCTGCGGCTGTCAGGAGATTTTCACCTTCTTATTACCGGACCAGGCAGAATAACAGGTTTTCGATCCCACCTTCTTAAAGGCACGGATCTGGAAATAATAAACCTTGCCCTTTGCCAGCTTGCCAACCGTCGCTTTTGCCGTGGCACCCTTTTTGATGGTAAGACTTACAGCCCCGGACATATTGCTCTTTAACGAGTACCTGAGCTGATAACCACCGGCTGCTGTATTTTTCGCCCAGGTAACCACCGCTGTTTTGGTCTTCGGTGATTTCACGGTTAATCTGGACGGAACGGCCAGGAAGGTATCTGCCGTGCCTGCGGATTTTACGCCGGTCTGATAAATGACCGCCCCCGCTTTGCCTCCGATTGCCTGAACAAAATACTTATATGCCGTCCCGTTTTTCACCGTCTTATCCGTAAACTTCAGCTTTGTCGTCGTTGTAAGAACGCTCAGCTTGCCTTTGGTCTCCCGATACACCTTATATTTAGAAGCCCCTGTAACCTTCTTCCAGGAGATGACGGTTCCGGCAGCGAGATTCGTTACGGAAGGCGCGGCCATTTTTGCCAGCTGCCTGTATGTAACCTTCGTACCCTTCGATTTTGCGCTTGCTTTGTAAATGACAGAATCCGTCTTGTATCCCAGAGCCTGGACATAATAGATATACGTTTTCCCGGATTTTACGCCGGTATCCGTGAATGTCGTTTTTGTGGTCGTACCCAGCGCCACCGTTTTGCTTCCAAGCTTACGGAACACTTTGAATTTCTTTGCATCAGCCGGCTTTTTCCAGGTAAGCTTAACGCCGGCAGAAGCCAGGGCTACAGCAGGAGCAGCCGGTTTTTTCAGTACGATCGTCTCAGGTACAGGCTCCGGTTCGGAAGGCTGTTCCACGGAGATGACGACCGTCTCCGACAGCTTCGTCCCCTCCAGCTCCACAAGAATCACGCCCTGTCCCGGAAGCTTGCCCTGAACCTTCACGACAGCCGCTCCATTCTGGTCGGCCGTGACCGTTTCAGCCTCTACGTCTGCGATGCTGGGCGTATAAGCAGTAACCTGGATTTGTTTTCCGGCGCCCGCTTCCTTCGGCAGGATCTGTATCTGCAGCTGTCCGTTCTCATGGAAGATGATCTCTTTATCCCCGGAGATGGTGATGGATTCCGGCATTACCTGTACCGCCGCGGTCCCTTCATACTTTGAGGTCATTTTTGTGCCGCAGTAATTTCTGACATTGCTGATGGAAACCGTGACAGTGCCGGACAACGGGGCCTTCGGTTTAAAGGCAAAGGAAGAAGCATACTGCACCGTCTCATGATAATCATATTCGGCATTTACGGGAACCAGTTCTCCTTTTACGACTTTTCCGCCGGATTTTATCACCACATTCGTGAGATTGACCGTATCCATCTGCATATACTGGCTGAAATCAAGATCCACTTCGTTCGGATATGCGCTGACCGCTTTGACATCCGGGGAAGCCTGTGAGACGATAGCGGTATTCACATCGGTCTGGATCGGCGGAACCGGCAGATATCCTTCGTCGTCGACGGCAGGATCCTGATAGCTGTCCGCATCCAGATATCCTTCCTTGGAAAACTTGACGACCCACTGGCCTTCCGGAACATCCCAGCCAAAGAAGCCATTTTCGTCCGTAATCTGCGGATTGATCTGGTCATAGTTTTCAGCGTCCCACAGCCGTTCCGATTTTGTCTCCTCAGGAACTCCGTATTCGTCCTTCGCGTACTCATAGGAATAGATCTCCGCTTTTACGCCGGAAACCCTGTTTGAGGGAACCGCTTCATATACATAACCGGAAGGATCCGCCTTGGGAATCACAGGGAGTTCATTTCTGGTTTCGGGTTCATATGGGTTTTCCGGAATATCGAGCGGCTTCTTCTCGCATTCGCATTTCCCCTGTGTGATCTCACAGGGACATTTCCAGTTCCGTATTTCTTTGATCAGATTGCTCAGCTCCGTCAGATAACCGTTGAATTCCTCGTTGATTTCTTCCCGAAGGGTTTCAAGATCCAACAGAGACATCAGATCCTTGCCCCAGCCCCCGATCGCATCCGTAATCATGCCGCTGGTTTCATCCGAAATAAATTCCATGCCGTTCTTCACCGCGGTTTTCAGGCGTCCCTTCCCGCTGTGTCCGGATTTCTTCTGTACATAACGGTACAGCTTTTTCGTCCCTTTAAAAATTCCTTTTTTAATCAGGCCGCCCAATCTTGCCGTCCCGAAATTAATCAGGCCGTTTACCGCCATACATGCGGTAAACCTCCACATCGCCGAGCTTTTATAAGTATCAATATTCACCTGATACCTTAACAGCTCGCTTAGATAAGCGTTCGCGTTAAAGCATTTGCAATACCGTTTGGATTTCAGTTCATTATAGATCGTTGACAGGATATCCTTCAGCACACTGTCATTATTATTCACATCCTTTAAAAATCCGTGAATTTCTTTCAGATCATCTATGCCTGTCAGAACTTCCCCGACCCCTTTCAGGAAGTCCCATCCGCCTAAAGCGATCTCGCTCCAATGTGCCTTTGCCTGAACCGGATCCATATAAGAGAGTGCAACAAAGGCGATTTCCTTGTCGGCGCTCTCATCCAGCAGTATGCTTTCCTTGACAAACAGGTTTTCTTCCGGAATGGCTGTATACTTGAGATACGTATTCCCTTCTGCCAGAGACATCTCGTAGCTCAGGGAGCCGTTTTCATCCTCATATACCAGATAATCGGTCCATTCTTCCAGGCGGAATTCACTGTAATCCCGGGCTTCAAGGGTATAGGATCCGATTTTTTTATCCTGCACGTAATAATCGTAGGATACCTTCTCTCCCACTGCCTTCTCGTTAAGGATCGTAACGGTATCGCTCAGGTTGTCCGTAAGCTCCGATTCGATGGCGGTCGCTTCTTCCATCATCTCCACATAATCCTGCGGATTTGTCAGGATCTCATATGTAACGTCATTGGAATGGTCGAATTGTACATTGATCTTGCCGGGCACATCTGCAAAATCTTTGTAATCATGGGTTCCCACCCAGATTTTCCCGATCTCGTCATAGCTGCAGGGAACGAAGGTCTGATTGCCGGAGGAATCCGTCGTGACAACCTTCACATTGCTTAAGGCTTCCACGCCCTCTCCGATAAACTCCACTTTGAACGTAAACCGTGGATATCCGCCGTAATAATCATAGGTCGGGACAGAATGGGACGGATTCAGAAAATCAAAAACCGTTTCCGTCTCTCTTCCGCCAAAAGGCGTGTTGATCATTGTAACCTTTGAAACGTCCACGTATGTCCGGTTATAAAGGATCCGGGCAGGTTTTGTTTCTATATCAACCCCATACTCCGTATTTCTGATTGCCGCGTGAATGATATGGGTAGAATAATAGCGTGGATCTGCCAGGTTAAAGGTCAGGCTCCAGGAACCATTCATGTTGGAGGTGATCTGTCCGACATTGACCCCGTTGTCATAAACCGTGATCTCGCAGTTGGACATTGCCTTGCCTGTCACGGTCACCTGTTCTTTGCTTGTCTTGCCCGGTACCTGGATCGTTGCCGCTTCGGTTTTTAGGGATACGGAGCCGATCGGCTGTACGATGCTTCCGGATGTACTGTCGAAGGACAAAGCGGCATGAATCTGATGCGTTCCGGTGGAAGAGGGCAGGACATGGAATCGTATCGTGGCCGACCGGTTATTTACCGGTATGATGATACGGTTTCCTTCCACTATATTGACCGCTTTCCTTCCGTCCAGGGTCACGCTTCGTTCTACAAAGACAAGGCCTTCAGGGAGGTCAATCTGCACCGTCTCCTGTGAGCTGGAATATTTCGGATCGATCTCATATCTGACACGGACTACCCGGTACTGCCCGGTGATGGCAGTACTGTTGTTGATCCAGACATTCGTGTTTTCCTTTATCGTGTAATAAAGCTTGGTTTCATCCAGGGCCGGCAGCGTAATCACATCCAGGACCGTTCGCCGACCGTTTTGTATGTTCACGGTCTGTAATACATAATCTTCGGAGGCGGCTAATCCATATTCCGTCAATCTCTGCAGGGTTTCCACATTTCTGAGAAGACCTGTCTTTTTGATGAAAACAAGGGTATACGTGCCTTCCGGCATCGGAGTACTGCTGTAGGCCCCCGTTACGACACTGTTTTGGATGCAGCGGCCTTCCGCGTCAAACACCATGACGACGGTTTCGTCGGCGCCTTTGATCTCATTCACCCTGACGATTCCGTTCTGCAGCAGGTTCCAGGATACGGAACCACAATTCTGCGCATCGAGGGTTATGACGACGTCATTCCCGCTTACCTGGCCGTTCAGATCGGTGACCGACAGCCTGACCTGATCGAAGGCGCCCGTCGATCCCTCCGGCAGAATCAGATAGGAGCCCTGGACCGTAATATCCGGGATTTCTTTCTCCTGCGTCAGATTCCAGGCAGAGAACCGGAAAGAGGAATAATCCGAGAGCGTCGTGATCGTTCCATCCGTGCCGTCCTCGGTCACATCCTGCTTTGTCAGGGTAAGGCTGATTTTGTTCGACGGAAGCTCTTTTAAGGAAGTCCGGACATCCAGCCGGTCTTTGCCCGCAAAAGAGCTGACGGGCAGCTCATAAACCGTTTTATAATACGAGGCTGCGGTAACCGACAACAGGGAATCTACCCGGCTTGCAGGAACGGAAACCTTTCCGTCTTCCCCCGTCGCAAATGTCGAGGTCTTTTCATACAGACCGTGGAAGGTTTGCTTCAGCGTGACCGACGCGTCAGCGAGGGGCATTTCATCCTTTCCCGTTACCAGAATTTCCAGCCGGATCTGTCCGATCGGATGCAGTCTGATTTCGATAATCTGATCGCTTTCCTGCACATCCGCCAGCACAGGCTCCGGCTCCTCATACTGATAGCAAAGCAGCTCATCCAGATATACCTCGCAGCGATATTGTCCCGGCTGCACATTACGGAGCCTGCTGCCGGAGCCAATATATCTTCCTGTTTCCTGAGAATACCAATATACGGTAAACCCATCGGGCACAATCTGCCCGTCTTCGGTTGCAATCTTTGCCTCTGCACGTCCGGACTGCCTGCCAACGTACCCATACTCATAGCTGATCCCCTGTTCCCTTGCATATTGCTCCGCATAGCTGCCTTCCGCCAGGATCAGGGTCAGGTTCGGGCAGTCCTTGAACGCTCCGTAACCAATCCTCTCCACGCTGGGAGGAACTGCCACCTCCCTCAGGCTTTCGCTTCCGTGAAAAGCGTAATTCTCGATCGTCTGTACGCTTTCCGGAATATAAACGCTCGTAATGGAATCATCTCCGTAAAAGAGATAGCCGGAAATGATCTGAACCAGGTCAGGCAGGGTCAGATCTTCTTCTCCTTCGGTCTGATAAGATGACAGAACGAGAAATTCTTCCTGGTCTTCCTCTCCTCCGACAGTCCTGTAGAGAAAACGATAACCGGGGCAGGCTTCGATACAGAATTCCTGCGCGCTCTCTGAGAGCGAACGGGCTGTCACACTGTCGTAATCGCAGAATACCTTTGTTTCGGAGGTTGTAAATACATAATAATCAATGTTCTGGATGTTATCCGGCAGATAGATTTCTTTTAAGCTCTCACATCCGGAGAAAGCCCCGTATTCGATTGCCTCCAGTCTGTCAGGAAGATGGACACTTTCCAGACTGAGACAATTCTCAAATGTCCCTCTTCTGAGCCGGGTAATGCCTGCCGGCACCGTAATTTCCCTCAGGCTCTCAGCTCCGTAGAATACGTTATCATATAATTCGGTGAGCGCATCCGGAAGGACAATATCTTCCAGGTTTTTACAGCCATAAAAAACGCAGCCCTGGATTTCTGTCAGAGAAGCCGGCAGATTGACCTTTCTCAGATTTACGCAGCCGGAACATGCCCCATGACCTAAACATGTCATTCCTTCCGGCAAGGTCAGTTCCTCAAGGCTTTCGTTATCATGGAATACATATTGTCCCAATTGTCTGATATATCCCGGAAGTTCAATCTCTTTCAGGGAACCGGAATAGGCGGACAGGCTCAGCTCCTCATGCGTCACCTGCCAGTTTTCATCATAGATCTCGACATAACGAAGCCCGAAGCAGGTATCCCCCTCCTCGTAAAAGTCATGCCATGTCCGGGAAATCTCGTGAGCCGTATCACTGTCATAGCTGCAGTGTACGATAGCCGGACAGTCGTCAAAAGCTCCTCCGTCAATTTCCACATGATCCGGCAGCGAAAGCTCCGCCAGATTTTCGCAGCCATAGAAAGCGTTCCACTCTATTTTACCCAATGTGTCCGGCACCGTTACCGCTGTCAGGTTCACGCAGCCGGTAAAAGCGTCAAATCCGATACGGGTAAAGCCTGCCGGAAAATGCATTTCCTCCAGGCTCTCGCAGCCCATAAACGCCCTCCCGTCGATTTCGGCAAGCGCCGTCGGAACCGTCACACTTTTCAGGCTGATACAGCCTTCAAACGCCTGGTATCCGATCCGATCAACCGTCTGGGGCAGCCTGACCTCCTCGAGGCTTTCGTCCCCGTAAAACAGGGTGTCTTCCAATCGTGTGAGAAGGGAGCCTGACAGATCCAGCTTTTTCAGCTTTTTACATTCATAAAACGCACGATACCCCATCGCCTCCAGGGTATCAGGCAGCACGGCTTCTGTCAGGTTTACGCAGCCTTCAAACGCACAGTTCCCGATATAGATGGTTCCATTGGCAACCGTCACTTTCTCAAGACTCTCATTCCCCTGGAAAACGCTGTCATTCAGGCGTCTGATATATCCCGGCAGGCTTACGACGGCTTCCGTTCCCGCATAACTGTCAAGGCTCAGTTCTTCATGTGACGCGCCTTCGTTTTCATCATAGATCTCGACATATCGAAGCCCGAAGCAGGTATCCCCTTCCTCGTAGAATTCATGCCATGCCCGGGAAACCGCGTGAGCCGTATCACTGTCATAGCGGCAGTGTACGATGACCGGACAGCCGTCAAAAGCTCCTCCGTCAATTTCCACATGATCCGGCAGCGAAATCTCCGCCAGGTTTTCGCAGCCGTTAAACGCATTCCATTCAATTCCGGCAAGGGTATCCGGTATGATGATTGTTCTTACGTTTACACAGTTTTCAAACGCGCCTGTGCCGATAACTGTGACTTCCTCCGGCAGCACAGCCTCTGCGCCTGTTCCGTTGTATCGAGTCAGTTTTCCGGTATCATCAATTACGAACTCGGTTTCGCCGGCGTTTCCAACCTCAAAAGCTTCCGGAGCCGGATCAGCTGCATCCGCAGTTTCGATTGACGACGAAAAACGATCTGTCATGTCCTCCGCATCGGCTTCTGACTCCTGGGGGTCAGACAAAGCAGAGCGGTCAGCTTCTTCAATTCCTTCAAAACCTTCTTCCGTTTCCTGCCCCGGAAGTGTCAGAGCTTCTTCAAAGCTCTCCTCTTCAGATCCGGAAAAAAACGAAACCGTATCCTCCGGCTCCCCAATCCGGGACATCTCTTCATCCGGAATTTCCGTCACCGGGTCATTCACCGCGTCCGTGCTGCCAAAGCCTTCATTGCCAAAGCCTTCATTGGGAAGCAATTCCTGTGATGACAGATCCTGCCCGGAAGCGATATCCTGTTCCTCGTAATATGCGTCAGCTGAACTGACAAACTCATTTGCCGTGACAGAAGAGCTTGCCAAAGAAAAGGCCAGCGCTGCTGCCAGCACTCTTTTTAAATACATTCTCTTCATGTTGCGCTTTCCTTTCTCTCAGAAAAAACAAACAATATACCATTATTATCATAACACATCCTTCCTGATGTGAAAAGAAAAAGTTCCTGCCCGGAAAATGATCAGGCAGACGTTGACACCATTGCTTCACCGTGTTAAAATGCTAAAGACATTTTTGGTTTTTCCTTGAAAGGAGCTTTGACTATGAAAGATCTCAACGTACCATACAAAATATATCTCGAAGAAAAGGAAATTCCCACAGCATGGTACAATGTCCGGGCTGATATGGTAAACAAGCCGGCTCCGCTGATTCATCCCGGCACCCTGCAGCCGCTTTCCTTCGAAGACATGCAGCCGATTTTCTGTGATGAACTGATCCGCCAGGAGCTGGATGATACCACTCAGATGATTCCGATTCCGGACGAAGTGCTTCAGTTTTATAAAATGTACCGCCCTTCGCCTCTGATTCACGCGGTATTCCTGGAAAGAGCCCTGGATACCCCCGCTCATATCTTTTATAAGTTCGAGGGAAATAACACGTCCGGAAGTCATAAGCTGAATTCCGCGATCGCCCAGGCATATTACGCCAAAAAGCAAGGACTTAAGGGCGTCACAACGGAAACCGGAGCCGGGCAGTGGGGAACCGCTTTGTCCATGGCATGCGCCTTCTTTAAATTGGACTGCAAGGTCTACATGGTTAAGGTATCCTATGAGCAGAAGCCATTCCGCCGGGAAGTCATGCGCACCTACGGCGCTTCCGTGACTCCCTCTCCATCCATGGATACCAACATCGGCCGTAAGATCAATGAAGAATATCCCGGGACAACCGGTTCTCTCGGATGCGCGATTTCCGAAGCTGTCGAAGCCGCGACATCTACTCCCGGATACCGTTATGAGCTGGGCAGCGTGCTCAATCAGGTTCTTCTGCATCAGTCCATCATCGGACAGGAAACCCTGGCGGCCTGTAAGAAATACGGCATCAGGCCGGACATTATCATCGGCTGCGCCGGAGGCGGCTCCAATCTCGGCGGGCTGATCTCTCCGTTTATGGGCGAAAAGCTCCGCGGGGAAGCAGACTATCGCTTTATCGCTGTAGAACCGGCTTCCTGCCCGAGCTTCACCCGCGGCAGATTTGTCTACGATTTCTGCGATACCGGCAAGGTCTGCCCCATGGCAAAAATGTACACTCTGGGACATGGCTTTATCCCGTCGGCAAACCACGCAGGCGGCCTCAGATATCATGGCATGAGCCCGATTCTCTCCCAGCTGTACGCCGACGGTTATATCGAAGCCCGCGCGGTAGAACAGACCTCGGTCTTTGCCGCAGCCACAACCTTCGCCCGCACGGAAGGAATCCTTCCTGCGCCGGAGTCCAGCCACGCGATCCGGGTCGCGATCGACGAAGCGCTCAGGTGCAAGGAAACCGGCGAAGAAAAGACCATCATCTTCGGTCTTACCGGTACCGGCTACTTCGACATGACCGCTTACGAAAACTATAACAACGGCAATATGACAGATTATATTCCCACAGACGAAGATCTGGAAAAAGGCTTTGCCGGAATTCCGAATCTTCCCCTCTGACTGTTCCGAGCTGTGCAAAAATAATCTATAATAAAAGGCTGATGCCTTGCCGGCTTTTGCAGATACAAAGCCGGCAAGGCATCAGCCTTTTTTATTTCGTGACAGGATCCACATATATTTTCAACGGAAGCATGCCGCTCGCGCGGCGTAATTACGCCGCGGCAAACGAATCAAAACGCCGGCATCAGGATTCCAGAATGCGCAGTACGCTGAGAATTCCCTCCACTCCTGCCGTCCTCTGAGCAAAATCATCCTCGCGGACAGGGCCGGTCATTATGACAGTGAAATCAGAAAAATCCTGATGCAATAGCTCTGTGCTGTCTGTGAAAAGGGCAAGAACCCGATCAACGATACTGTTTTCTACTCTGAGCCAGAAGCAATGCTTCTGCATGCCAAAGGGCACAAGCTCCATCGGCTCCTCATCCCAGCGGATCACAAGCGGCTTGTCTGCCCTGGCCATCTGAATCAGATCAGAGACAACTGCCGAACCTGTCGGGAGCTTACCGGCGCCGCGGCCATAAAGCATGATATCATCAACCATATTTCCGTGTACCAGGACAGCATTAAACACGTCCCTCACCGGATAGAGCGGATGGGATTTCTTCACGCAGAACGGCGCGGTAATCACCTCCAGCCCCTCCTCCGTCACACAGCATCTGCCAAGAAGCTTGATACCGTATCCCAGCTCATCAGCGGCTTTGATATCATCCATCGTGACTCCTGTGATGCCTTCCACATGGATTTCTTCATAACCAACGTTTTTTCCGGTAATCAAAGAAGAAAGGATCGCGATCTTGCGCCCCGCGTCATGTCCCTCGACATCCGCAGCCGGATTTCTTTCCGCGTAGCCCATAGCCTGTGCGCGGGAAAGCACCTCCTTATAATCCGCTCCCTCCGACTCCATCTTCGTCAGAATATAATTGGTCGTCCCATTCAGAATCCCGGTGACGGATGTGATGTCCTCCTGCGCCAGGTTACTCAAAAGTGTATCTAAAAGCGGAATCCCCCCGCCCACGCTTGCTTCAAACAGATAGCTGCAGTTGTGCTCCCTGGCTGTTTTCAGCAGTGACGGACCAAACGCGGCTACCAGTTCTTTATTGGAGGTACAGACACTGATGCCTCGTTCCAATGCTTTCTGCGTAAAGGTTCGGGCAGGCTCCTTCCCTCCCATCGTCTCACAAACCAGCCTGACCTCAGGATCATTGAGAATGATATCCAGGTCATGCACGACCCGGTCCCCGTACGGACTGTCGGGAAAATCCCTGATATCCAGAATATATTTGACATGCAGTCCCTCAGGTACTGCCCTTTCAATGCGGTGGGCATTCTGCTCAATAATCTCGACCACACCGCTTCCTACTGTCCCAAAGCCTAAAACTGCCATCTGTATCATAGCGTCTATTCTCCTTCTAAAAAATATCCAGCCGCTCGCTATTTTCGGAATCTGCCAATTAGGGTATCATTATCATCAAATCATGTCAAGTATGAAAGCTAAACCTTTCCTGTCTCCCGTCTGTCTTTCCGGCCGCTGTATCTGCATACTAATAACAGTTAAGGGAACCGGATGAACCATAAAACCTTTTTCTTCCCTAAACCGACATTTTATGATACAATAATTATAGTATACGACCCGGATGTCTGCATTCTGATTCGTTTACGGCGCCGGATTCAGGCCGCGCAGGCGGTATCTTTCTGCAGTAATTCGTGCGCATACTATAACGATCCGTGTGCTTTTGCCGCCTGATCATCACGATCAGCATATGAAGTGAAATAACAAAGGAGGTTTCTCTATGGCCGCAAACGACAAACAAGTAGTATCCCTGGAGCCCGTTTCCTACAATGATAAAAATGGTCTGGCCACACTGTTTTTTATCCTTTCTTTGATTGTCTGGACTCTCGGAGCCGTACTGACGGCATTTTCCGCCCTTGCCTATGCCGGGGTCGGAACATTCAATGAAATGTTTACCATGATCGGCATCACCTTTATTGAGGAATTCACGATTCCTCTTGTGATAGGAATTGCCTTTGGCGTTTTCTTTTTGGGACTTTTCTTTTTTACCATCTCGCAGTTCTTAAAGCTGCTTGCAAAAATCAGCACTGCCACCTATGCGATCCGCGGTCTGGAGGGCGTCATCCCTAAGCAGCAGGTTGTTACCATTGCAGGCAAGGGCAGCGAATCCGGTGACGGAAGCTCCAAAAAAAGCTCCGGACATAGCCAGAATCCAGGCGAGCACAGCCGCATCCATACAGACGAAAAGCTTTCTGACGGCTCCAATATCCATATTACGGTAAATGTCAACGGCACCGGAAGCGGAGCCAACGCCGCTTCCGTTCAGAGCAGCCCGGCCGAAACAGTTCTCCCCGCCTCTGATCTATATGAAACGCCGGCCATCTCTGCTGCCTCCGTATCAAGAGAAACCGCCTTTTCCGGCTCCGCTGCGCCCGCGAAGGAAACCGTTGCTTCTCCTGATTTTGACGCCGCCGCTCCCGATTATCCGGTCTCTTCCGCTCAGGGACGAAAAAGTGATCTGGATGACATTGATTTTTCACCGGAGGCTGTATCTGAGGCGGAAAAAATATCCCGCGCCGCTTTCTATGATGAATAAACGATAATGCATAACGTCTTCCCTTGAGAAGATCAGGATAGAAGATTCGTACGATCTCCACCGCCTTTTCGCAAAAAGTTGAGAAGCCATTGCGCTCTTTCAAAAAAGAGGCAATGGCTTCTCTCTGCTTTTAACTGAAACGGATAAAATGCCGAAAAAAATCATACTTTTCTGATGAAAAATTCATATATAAACGGCAAAAAAGCGCAGAATCCCCCTCTCTTCACGCCCCTGTTTTTTGAGAATTTCCGGGACGCCGCTGTATCAGGCGTGAGCCACGGCCTTTTCCTCAGTCCTGGCGCCTGGCACTGTCTGCGCATGTGAGAATAGGCAGCTGCTTCTCCCCTGGCCCTCTGTTTTTTCAAATTTTTTACAATTTTTAAGGATTCGTTCTTTTTGCTCCTCAGATATTGTAATATCGCCTGCTAATTCCGCAATAATAGATAAGTTCATCATATCAGTCCTTTAACTCACCATATTTCGTCCGCAATTCATTTCTCGCCCGTTCAAGCCGCTTCTTTACCGCGCTTTCCGATATCTGAAGGATACCGGCTATTTCCGCATTCGTATATCCTTCAATATAGTGGAGGATCAATACCTCTTTATATTTCTGCGATAATGCAAAGAGCTCATCCATCAGCCCGGCTTCCTCATCCGTGTGATATTTTAATGTGAGGCTCTCATAATTCTCCATAGGGTGAAGACGATGAAAGCGGAGAAAATTTTTGCACACATTGATATTCACCCGGATCAGCCAGGCTTTTTCATGCTCCTCGTCCTGAAAATCGCCGTGATATTCCAGATATCGGACAAAGGTCTCCTGAACGGCATCATATGCATCATGTTCATTGCACAGCATAATGACTGAGATTTTATATAGCATTTGATAATATCTTGAGAATGCCTGTTCCAAATTATGATCTTTATTTTCATCCATTGGCGTATTCTCCCATTTACTATAACACACATCAGGAGGCCAAAAGGTGACATCAAAAACAAAAAAAGAGAGGATTATTTTCCTCCTCTCAAAATGAATCATTATATGTTGACGCAATGTCCCGGATGACGATTTGGCTGCTTCGGCAGTCGGGCTGACGAAGACAAAATCAGTCTCTCTTTAGACGAATCATCATAAAAAGTCCTGTCAGGAAAGTGAAGCAGGCCACAAACTGCGAAGTCGACAAAAAGCCGACAAATCCTCTTTCCACATCTCCTCTCATAAATTCAATCACAAAACGTCCCACACTATAGAGGAGCAGATAAGCAGCTGCCGTCTCCCCGTTTTTTTTCTTTACGGCATCTGTCCGCAAAAGCACCAGCACCAAAGCCGCGTCAAAAAAAGCTGAATACAGCTGTGTCGGAATTAAAGGAACCCCATTCGGCGCATAATCCGAATTATGAAACACAATGGATAAGCTTCCATGACACTCTTTTCCATAGCAGCATCCTGCCAGAAAGCATCCCATTCGCCCGAAGGCCTGTCCCAGGGCAACAGATGGCATCAGAAAATCAAACCAGGAAAGAAAGGACAGCTTTTTTCTGCTGCAAAAGAGGAAGCAGGCTGCGATTCCGCCGATGATTCCCCCAAAAACAACGAAGCCATCTGACAGATAATAACGCAGAAGCGACGGATATTGCATCAGATTTTTCCATTGTGTCAACAGAAACAGGAGCTTTGCTCCGGCAAATCCGCCCAGCAGTATCCAAAGAATCATGGAAAACAGCTGATCCGGGTTTCTCCCCTGTCTTTTTGCACGGATGCCTGCCAGGATCCAGGCCGCGAGAATGCCAAGGCCTATCATAAGGCCATACCCGTAAAGTGTCAAAGGGCCGATATGCAGCAATTCGTTT
This sequence comes from Blautia sp., assembly GCA_017475035.1. GTDB lineage: Bacteria > Bacillota > Clostridia > Lachnospirales > Lachnospiraceae > Blautia_A. The sequence continues at coordinate 2,658 of JAFVGK010000064.1, read as the reverse complement.
TTCATAATAATCTCCTCAGCGTTCGACGATGGCAATGTATTTCCCTGCAACGCTTTTGTGATAAAAAGACGGTCCCCCGTTTCATTCAAGAAGGAACGAGGAACCGCCATTCATTTTCATTTGTATAGTAAGGATCGATAAACAATGAATAAAACTCAGATCCTTCGCTTTGATTCGTTCATTGCGGCGAACGGAGATATCGATACAGCAGTGAAACCAGCTGTTCATTTGCATATTCATTGACGCCGGCAAAATCGGGATCCGCCTGCTCTGCTTCCCCGCAGAGATCTGCTCCCAGAACCTCCTGGCCGCGGTCAGCGCAGACACGCAGAATAGTCTCCAGCGAACCGGTAAGCTGCTCTAATGTCGTCTCTCCCTGCGACCATCCTGTATGTGCATATAATTTTCCAAGAATGTCCTTATCCACCGAAACATATAACGGAAGGTCCGGCTCGATCCGCTCTGCGATCTCCTGCCAGCCGTTCCCGTCCTCACAAGCAAGCCTCTCCTGGCTGATAAAAGCCACCTTCGACCGTGCCTGAACCGGAGTCTGCTCATAGGACGCCTGATCCGGGCCGGCCAGAATCACTTTTCTCAGATACGGATTCGTGTCAATCACACGAAGCACCCAGCTTCCACAGGAAAGAATATCTCCGAAAGCAGGCGGCTGCATATCCGTATGATGATCGTAGACCAAAAGCTGAAAAGGCTGATCGATAAAGCCTGTCCAGACAGCGGAAAGATAATGGTAATTGCCTGACCCCAGCAAATGAATCGCTTTCAGCGGATACCGCTTCAGCAAGCCGGTCAGTGCTGCCTCCGCCTCCGCCTCACAATATCGGTTCGTACCCTGCAGCGTGCGCAGATCTGCAAGTTCATAAGGAAACCGGTGATAAAAGCTCTGCGTAAAATAAGTATCCTGAAGGCACAGCATGACGACAGACGCTGAGCTCACTGTTTCCAGCCTTCCGGATCATCTGCATCATCCGCGTTTTCGTCAAAGTCGTCTAAATAAGAATCATCATAGGAGTCGTCATAGCTGTCTTCCGCATCCTGTGCATATTGAATATCATCCACATAAACATCCTCAACATAGGAATCCGCGTCTTTCTGATCATCCTGATGATCCCCATGCCCCTCCTGCTGTTCAGTCGCGGCCGCAAAGCCTTCTTCCATGATATCGTCGTCATAGGACGCATCGTAGGAGGTATGTTCCGCGGAAGAATCCGAAACAACAGCGTCGACGATCGGCATGTCATCAATATTCACGTCTGCCGCTGTATGCGCGGCGGCTCCCTCTTCCTTTTTCTCCTCTTTGTCTTTCTTCGGACGAAGAATGCCGAGGCGGCGAGGCTCATGCTTTGGTTTTTTTGTCGGTACTACGGCAAAGGTCTCTGCCTTATTCGCGGCAGCCTTTGCAAGCTTATTATTTGATGTAAAGAGTATGATCAAAAGGTCTGTGATGCCCTTAAGCAGCAGCACCCAGCCCGCATACGTAAGCATCGTGCGGACCGTGCGGAAAGGATCGAACGCGAGCACAATCGCAAGAATCAGCATAATGAGGGAAACCATAACCATAAGCTGCCAGAAACCACCGTCCCCCTTCCTGAGCTTAAGAATCTCCTTAATCACCCAGGCAATATCCGCAACAACGAAACCTGCCAGTGTGAAGGGAAGAAGCCTGATCACAATCTGCGGATTGGAGAACAGGAAAATACCCAGAATGACTGTCGTTACGCCGGAAAACATGTCGAGGATGCTGGCTCCGGTCTTCTTCTTAATATAAATATAAAGATGATAAGCTCCAGATCCGATCAAAGCCAGTCCGAATACTACCTTATACAAAATATTAAGAGTGCTTGCCGGCATACCAATGAGGCACATACCAAGAACAATAAAAATAACGGCGATCGGCACCTGACCTCTGATGAGCTTACTGAATTTTTCTTTCATCTTATTTACCCTCCTGATATTTACCCCTTTTCCAAGAAGAACGCAAGATTGATCCCTTATGCAAATATCCTACTGCTATCTGTTCTCGAATGTCTTCTTGTTGTATAACAATGAATGTTGCTCAATTCATCTGTAATTCTTATTGTTTAGTATAACCTATTTTGCCTGTTAAGTCTATATCTGATTTAAAATCTTTGATAAGGCAGTCAGGATACGGCTGCCCTGCCATAAATTGAAAAAGCCAGAGCGGAATGCTCTGGCTTTTTAGAGGCGTAGACCGGATTTGAACCGGTGAATCGAGGTGTTGCAGACCTATGCCTTACCACTTGGCTACTACGCCATATGAAACTCCCCCTGTTGGACTCGAACCAACGACACCGCGGTTAACAGCCGCGTGCTCTACCGACTGAGCTAAGGAGGATTATGAAGGACACGCCTTCAAAACTGCACACGTGTTGATTTCTAAAAGATTTCCTCGGACAAGCATTCACCCGATTAGTAGCAGTCAGCTGCGTGTGTTGCCACACTTCCACCTCTGCCCTATCTACCTCGTCGTCTTCAAGGGGGTTTACTCTCGCGAGCGGAAGTCTCATCTTGAGGGGGGCTTCGCGCTTAGATGCCTTCAGCGTTTATCCCTTCCCGGCTTGGCTACCCGGCTGTAGAACTGGCGTTCTAACCGGTGCACCAGCGGCCGGTCCATCCCGG
>JAFVGK010000017.1 GCA_017475035.1 Blautia sp. | reverse complement strand
CCGCTCATTTTGCACAGAAAGATTTGCAAAGTCAAGTATAAATAGTGCAAAATGGCTACTTCCTCGTGTCTGTGGGCGACCCAATCTCATGCAAAAATGAGCGAGCTCATTTTTGCATGACCTTTTGTCGCCTGAATCATACTATCATTCTTAATCAAATAAAAAAAGGTCATGAAAAGATGAGTAAACTCTTTTTCATGACCTTTTTTTAATTTCTTACTCTCCCATCCTCTGTGTCATGTATGAGAAGGAATCTATAACATACGGAACATAAAATGCGCTGTCGTGCTCTCCTTCTCCCAGTTCAAAATAATGCTCCACGCCCTGTTCCCTCAGAAGCTGATCCAGTTGAATTGCCGGAATGCCGAATTTATACAGATCTCTGTTTCCGCAGACAAAGTAATGGCTGTATCCTGCCAGAAATCCTTTTTCTGCTTTTTTTGCGATCCCCAGCGGGTTTGCTCCCATATTAATGGCGCCAAAGTAACTGATGATGCCGGAGAAGAGTTCCGGATGGCTCAGGCCGATATAGTAGGACCCATGTCCGCCCATTGAAGCTCCTGCCGTGAAGCGATGGGCCGCGTCAGGAATCGTGCGGAAATTTTCATCCACGTATGGCAGGATTTCCTCCGTTACCATGGTATCCCAGCCTCCTGCCCACCAGCTTTCCGGAGCGCTGTCGGGGATGATTACGATCAGTTCCCGGATCCTTCCGTCAGCAATTCCCTGATCCAGTAATCTGTCGATTCCGTCAATAACATAGGAATTGCCGGAACTGTTCAGCTGATGGAAAAGATACGCTGTTGGATAACGCTTTCCGGCGTTTTCTTCGTCATCATAGCCTTCCGGCAGATAAACCAGGAAGTTCTCATCTTCTGTCTCATTGGCGGATCCGACAGCGGCGGCTTTATGAGCCGAAGGAATCGTCACAGAAAGAAAACGCGTATTCTCCTCTCCTCCCTGGACAGACGTTTTTGCCGCATAAGCTGTTTCCGTATATATACCCGGATGTCCGCCATACCATCCGCCGTCTCCGGAGGCGTTGTGCGTCAGAACCATGATCCGGTTGTCTCCGCCGATATGCAATACGGAGGAATCCACCTGATAGACCCGGGTCGTATCCCACTTATCTTCTTCATGATCCCAGGTATCCGCATTCAGACCGGTACATCCGATCTGTTCCCCGTTGATCCATACGATATCCGTCTCATCAAAGCCGCCTAACGGAACGACATACGTTCCCTCAGGGAAATCCCCGGGCAGGCTGAAATCCTTTACATACCAGGCATATCCCGCGAAAGCCCTCATTTGTGTAACCTTGGAAAAATCATCGTTCCACCAGCCAAGGCAGGGTATCACCTCTTCCCAGGAAGCAATTTCCTCATCATCAGGGAAAGAACCTGCTTTTACGAAGGTCTCGGCCTTAAATTTCCACTCTCCCATCAGATCCACAAACTGTTCCTCCGGTGTCGTTCCGGTTTCATTGATCCGTACCAGAGGTTTTGTGTCAAGCAGAATTTCCGCTCCAAGCAAACGGCATTTCAGGGTAATCTGAGAGCTTTCCTGCTCTACGAGATTCGGTAAAGCCGTAACTGCAGCCTTTTGGGCAGCAGCCTCTTCCAATGTGCCTTTCACTTCCACGGCATCAGTCAAAGAAGAACCATCCGCCGGATTGCTCATCTCATAAATAAATGTAAGTTCGCCCTCTTTTTCACCCAGATACTCATAAAATTCCGGCGTAAAGGTCATTCCGGCTATCGCTTCGATACTTTCTGCATCTGCTTTGGCAGCCTGAGGAGAAATACGGAGAGCACCGGAAACAAGACCGGACATGATCCGTCTGGAAAAGCCCATCGCCATCTCCCGCCCTGCCTGGGTACGGAACACATCATCATCCTCTCCGTGCGGAATCGTCAGATCCAGGACGGTATTGTCCGCGTTTCCATAAAAAGTGTCATAGAAACCGCCATACGCTGCTCCCTTCTGAATAAACGCCGCAATCACATCATTCGCGCCGCCTTTTTCAAAGGAAGACACTGCCTCGGTCGGCGTGCGGAGAAAGGTGAAAAACTGTGTGGCAATGGCGTTATTCAGCCCGCTTCGGGTTATAAAATCGGTAAAGGAACCATAGCAGGCCGTAAATTCACTCTCTGTCGTAAAGGAAGGGCAGACGGCTCCGGTCATCCCAAACAAAGAAGGCTGTTTCAATAACCTGCCATTCTCATCGCGATAAGTAAGCAGATAAGCCAAAGCACCTCCTTCATAAGCGCCTGCGGCTGCTCTTCCAGAGCTGTCCGCTATTGTATGGTAGGCCTCGTCCACATCCGACACCAGACCGGAAACAACACTATAAAGATCTTCTGCCGCATAACCGCTCAGATCCGGAATAACCACGATGGTATCCATCGCATCCGGGGTACTGAATGCCTGCGTTAATCCCTCGAGCATCGCCTCATCTGCACCGGCTTTTCCGTCATCAGGCAGCACATAGACAACAGGATAGCTCCTTTCCGTCTCCTGTTCATAATTCTCCGGAAGGATTACCTCATAAGGAACAGCCATGTTTTCAGCCCTGATCGTAAATCCATGTAATAAAAAAATCCCCAGCAGTGAGAAAAAGAAACGCCTGATTCCTCTGTGTGTTTTTAACATTAGACCACATCCTTTCTTCGTAAAATTGCTCAATTGCAGTCTGAGAAAGAAAATATTTTCTGTTATATTTTTTGATTGCATCGACAAAAGCCTGATTCTACGGATCGCTTCGCAGCGGAGCTGCTCTCGCGATCCTACAGCCACTCGGAATCCGCTCATTTTGCACAGAAAGTTTTGCAAAGTCAAGTATAAATAGTGCAAAATGGCTACTTCCTCGTGTCTGTGGGCGACCCAATCTCATGCAAAAATGAGCGAGCTCATTTTTGCATGACCTTTTGTCGCCTGAATCAT